>SFDM01000061.1 GCA_004558205.1 Pyramidobacter piscolens | reverse complement strand
TTTCAAGGAGTGTTCCTTTATCCATGCCGTTCCTATGCCTTGGGAAAACCTATTGTACTACTGACTATCCAATATCTTTCCCTTTGCCAACATGCTATGTCTTAGGCGTTTCCGCTCCCGGTTAGTTGATTGGCATCACAATCCCTCTTCAACTGAGGTCTCCTAGGAGACTCTCTGCAAAGCGCTTCACGGGCGCGCATTGATAATTAGTATAAGGTTTTCCTTTGCGAACCTTCGCGTCCTTTGCGTTGAAATCCTTTGACGCGGCTCTTCGATTTGATATTAAGCACGCCAATTGGGAATTAGTATTATAATGATTCGCAGGAACTGTTTCTGTTTGACGTTGAGGGCAGGAACGGCGGAGATGGTCTGTGTGAAAGAAGGAGGAGAATACCATGAGGGATTTTGTCTTTTCATATCCGACGAAAACCTATTTTGGCGCGGGGGTCCTGTCAAGAGCTTTGGGGGCGGAGCTGCAGAAATACGGCCCCGTGGTCATGCTGGCCTACGGCGGCGGCTCGGTCAAAAAGAACGGAATCTACGATGAGACGCTGGCGCTGCTGCGCGCGGCGAACAAGGAAGTCGCGGAGTTTTCGGGCATCGGCCCAAACCCCACCTATGCCAAGGTGCAGGAAGGCGCGCGTCTGGCCCGCGAACGCGGCGCTGATCTTATCCTGGCTGTGGGGGGAGGTTCGGTCAGCGACTGCTGCAAGGCGGTGTCGGCTCAGGCACGGTGCTCCGGCGACCTGTGGGAGCGGGAGCGAGTCCTCCATCAGCCGCCGTCGGCGTTCATCCCTCTGGGCGTGGTCGTGACCGCGGCTGGGACAGGGTCGGAGCAGAACGACATCGCCGTGATCACCCACGAGGAAAAAAAGATCAAATGCGGCCTGCGCGGCGCCTGCCCCGATTTTGCGGCCCTCGACCCGGCCTTCACGCTTTCCGTGCCTTGGCCGCAGGTGGTGTCGGGCGTTTTTGACACGCTGAGCCACTGCATGGAGACCTATTTCGGCGCGCCGCTGGACGACAACCTGTCCGACTCCATCGCCGAGGCCGTGATGCGTGGCGTCATTCACAACGCCAGGGCGCTCCTGAAAAATCCCGGGGACCTGAACCTGCGGGGCGAGCTGATGTGGGCGGCGGCCATGGCCGAAAACGGGCTGCTGAAGATCGGCAAGGTCACAGACTTTCAGGCCCACCAGATCGAGCATCAGGTCGGCGCTTACACCAACTGCAACCACGGCATGGGGCTCGCGGTGATTCAGCCCATCTTGTACCGCCATATCTACAAAGCGGCGCTGCCCCGTTTCGCCCGTTTTGCCCGGAACGTCTGGGACGTTGCCGGGGAAAAAGACGAAGGCGCCCTCGCGCTGGAGGGGCTTCAGGCTCTTCAGGATTTCATCTCGGAATTGGGGCTTCCCGTGAGTTTCCGCAAGATGGGGCTGACCGACAAGTCCTTTTTCAAGGCCGCGGCTCATTCGACGAACATCAAACAGGGCTGCTGCCGCCAGCTCACGGAGGGCGAGATATTCGACATCCTTCAGGAGTGCTGGTAACCGTTTTTTGTCGGAAAAAAAGCGCCGCCGCAGGCTCTTGACCGGTAGTAACTACCGGAGAGTATAGTGTGTTTGAATAAAAACAGCGGCCTGACGGTCAGGAGGAAAAAGGATGAGAAAAAAATTAGCGGCAGCTCTATTTGCGCTGTTTGGAGCTTTTGTGATTTTTGCTGCCCCTGTCTGGGCTGATGGGATGACTGGCGGCGGCGGTGAAATGAAGCTTTACGCCTACAGGATCGCCGAGATGAACGTGGTTAACCCCGCGACGGAGAAAACCCTGCGCGGGCTGCTCTATCTGCCTGAACGAACTGGCAGGATGCCCCTTGTCATCACAGCTCACGAACTGGGCAGCAACTCCCGGAGGAGATGGCCCGCCTACGGCGAAAGCCTTGCCTCACATGGGACGGCGGTCTATAGCTTCGATTTTGCCGGCGGCGGCCCCAAAGCGCGCACCGACGGAGCGCCTGGCAGCAGAAGTGACGGCGAGACTACCGAGATGTCTGTCATGACCGAGGTCAGAGACCTTGAAGCAGTGCTGAAAGCCGCCCAGAGCTGGGACTTTGTGAATACACAGAAGATAGCCCTGATCGGCGGAAGCCAGGGCGGCCTCGTCTCGGTCGTCACGGCGGCACGCCATGCCGGCGAGATCAACGGTCTGGTGCTTTTGTATCCCGCGCTGTTGATACGGGACGACCTTCACGCCAAGTTCGGAAACAGGGAAGATTGTCCGCCGGTTTACAGCTATAACGGCTGGCTTAATGTGAGCCCTTTGTACGTAAATGATATGTGGGACTACGACGCCTATCTGGACATGCCGAAGTACGGCAAACCCGTGCTGATTCTTCACGGCGACAAGGATAACGTCGTGCCCATGTCCTATTCCGAGCGTGCCGCGAAGGCCTATAACGATGCGGAATATCACGTTGTCAAAGAGGGGCTTCACGGCTTTCAGGGCGAACCCTTCAATCAGGCTATCAGTTACATCAACGCTTATTTCCACAGAATTGGGATCATTGAGTAGAAGCTTTTCGAGAAAGCCGAAGAGCTGAACCGGAAAAAGAAGGGCGGGGCCACGGCGGAGGGCGTTTTCGCCGCGGCCCCGCCCTTCTTGAAAATGTTCCGCGCGGAACATTTTTGAAGAGTTTCTTTCATACTAATTCTCTATCGAAATACTTAATATCAAATCGAAGAGCCACGTCAAAAGATTTCAACGCAAAGGTTCGCAAAGGAAAACCCTGAAAGGCTTTTAGAATTGAAAAATCAATCGAAATATATAAATTATCGTTATACTAATTCGTTTTTTTAGTTAATAATTTAGGTCTTGTTTTTCCTTTGCGTCCTCTGCGCCCTTTCTGTTTAGCCTTTGCATTGAAATCTTTTGACTTTGATCTTCAGTCTGACATTAAGCACGATGAATGCGAATTAATATAAGTCGTTTAATGGATCGGCCGTATTAATTAGAGCTTCTTGAAGAATAGTCGCATAGGATCGGTAAGAAGAGCTTGGCGGAGTTGTTTTATTCTCAGTTTTATGTTATTTATCTCTTTGCGAATGTGTTTTTTTATTTGCTGAGGAGGTTGTGACATGATCCTGGAAAAAATACAGCACGAACTAGACAATTTGTCTTCTGCGCAGCGCCGTATCGCCCAGTATATTCTGGAGCATTGCGCCGAGGTTGTCCTAATGACGGCGCTGCAGCTGGGGGAGAATGCGGGGGCCAGCGAGGCGACGGTGATCCGGCTGGCAAACGCGCTGGGCTATCAGGGCTATCCCGAGCTGAAAGCGGCTCTGGGCGAGGTGATGCAGGACCGCCTTTCCGCGGCAGAACGCTTGAAGTCCCACCTCGAGGGGCCGAGCACGGGGAACTTGGTAGAGAACGTGCTGCGTCAGGACCTGGATAAGGGCATGGAAGCCCTGACGTCGCTCGACGATCTGTCAATGCGGAAGGCGGCGCGGGCCCTGTGCGAGGCGCCGGCGGTATACGTCATGGCCATGCGGAGCGCCCGCGCGCTTTCGATTTACCTGCGTGCCTATCTGTCGTGGTTTCGTCCCCTGGTGCAGGAGCTGTCGGTGGACTCCTTTATCGAGCCGCTGGCGCTGGCGCCCCAGGACAGCCTGATCGTGGGCATCAGCTTTCCCCGGTACACCAGGGAGACGGTGGAGCACCTGCGGCTGGCGCATAAACTGGGCTTCAGGACGCTGGCGATTACCGATTCGGCTGAAAGTCCCCTTGCCGAATACGCGGATATCACGCTTACCGCGCCCTGTTCTCACATGGCCTTCATTGATTCTCTGGTCCTGCCCATGAGCCTGCTGAACGCGCTGATCCTTCAAGTGGCGGAGGATCTGGGGGCATCGGCGCAGCAAAAACTGGTTAACCTTGAAAAGGACTGGGCGGCCGCGCGGACTTACTGCTGAAAGACGGCTGCCGAAAGGCGGCTGAAGAAACGCTTCGGAACGAGGCGCTTCTTCAGCCGCCTTTTTTTGTTCTCATGGAAACGCGTTGCAAATTACGTTGCTAAGTTTAATTTAGCATAGATGCAACTTAAATTCTGTATATTTGGTATATTTTATCGAGCTAAAAGAAAAAGGCTTGACATGACGGCCTCATGTTCATAGAATGTATGAAGTAATTCCTTCACCTCGAGCGAAAAAAGGATATCTCTTTTTTAAATTGCGGTGAAATGTCTGTTATTTAAGCTGAAAATGGGGATGAAATTATTTTTTTATGTCCATTATGAAGTAAATGCTTCATAATGAGAGAAGAATGCGAATTCTTGAAAGGAGCTGGCGTGGGATGACTGGCAAGTTGCTGCCACGGAGTTTTAAGACGGAGTACGTCACGGCGGTTAGGGGAGAGGGCGTCTACATCTATGACCAGGACGGAAAAAAGTATCTGGACGGATGCAGCGGCGCTCTGATCTGCAACCTGGGGCACTGCAATGAGGAGATTATCGAGGCGGTCACGGCGCAACTTCATAAGATCGAGTTCGCCCACACTTCGCGCTGGCGCCTGGACAGCATTGCCGACGCGGCGGAGCAGATGGCCTCGCTGGCGCCCGAGGGCATGGAGTACGTCTGGTTCGCCTGTGGGGGGTCCGAAGCCATCGAGACGGCGGTTAAGCTTTCCCGCCAGTATTACACCGAGCGCGACGGGCTTTACACCAGCAAGGCGACGGTGATCTCCCGCTGGAACGCCTATCACGGCAGCACCATGGGGACCATGGGCATCGGCGGTTCTGTGCCGCGCCGCCGCATTTACGCGCCCCTCTTTAAGGAAAATCCCCATATCGCGCCGCACTATTGCTACCGCTGTCCCTTTGGGTTGACCCATCCGGCCTGCCAGATGCGCTGTGCCCGCCAGCTTGAGGAAGCGATCAAGACTGTCGGCGCGGGCAACGTGATGGCCTTCATCGCCGAGCCCATCGTGGGCTCCACCGTGGGGGCGCTGGTCCCGCCCGACGAGTACTGGCCCATGGTTCGCGAGATCTGCACGAAGTACGACATCCTGCTGATCGCCGACGAGGTCATGACGGGCATGGGTCGAACGGGCCGGAACTTCTGCGTCAACCACTGGGACGTGAAGCCCGATATCATCGCCACGGCCAAGGGTATGGCGGCGGGCTACATTCCCACGGGCGGCGTGATCGCTTCCAACTACATCGCCGAGGCGATCAAGAACGGTTCGGGCGCCTTCACCCACGGCCACACCTACACGGGCAACCCGCTGAGCGGAGCCGCTACGGCCGCCGTGATCAAGTACATGAAGAAGCACAACCTCGTGGAGCATGTGGCGAAGCTGGGCGTCAAGCTCGGCGAGGGCCTGAAGAAGATCGGCGAGGCCAACCCCATGGTCGGGGACGTGCGCGGCAAGGGGTTTATGTGGGGCTTCGAATTGGTTCAGGACAAGGCGGCCAAAACCCCCTTCGCGAAGAAAGTGGGCGCGGCGAACCTGGCGACGAAGGAGTGCATGGCCCGCGGTTTGGTGATCTATCCCGGCGGCGGTATGGTGGACTATATCGACGGCGACAACTTTTTGGTCGCGCCGCCTCTGGTCACCACGGCGGAGCAGATCGACGAGCTGCTTGAAAAGCTCGAAGCGGGGCTGGCGGCCGCGGCGGCCAAGCTGCTGTAGTTTTTTCGCGGTTATTCATGAATGGCGGCGGGGAGCCTTCTTGCTCTCGGGCCCTGTCTCCCCGCCGGTTTTATCGGCATAGTCGCCGCTCATTTGCGGCGTTACGCGCGCGCGTATTGGAATTCGGGAAGCTTCATTATTTATTTTCTTTTTAAGGGAGGCGTAACATCACCATGAAAAAAATGAGAACTATCGCCGTCAGCTTCGCTCTTTTACTTTCGATCGCCGGAGCGGCTTTCGCCCTTGACTTCGTCACCATCGGTTCGGGCGGCGTGGGCGGAACCTATTATCCTCTGGGCGGTTCCATGGCCGAGATCCTGAACAACGCCAAGATCGACGTGAAGGCCACCTCGCGCGCCACGTCGGCTTCGCGCGAAAACTGCCGCCTGCTTGCCAGAAACGCCGTGCAGATCGGCATGGTCATGGGCTCCACGCTGTGGCAGGCCTATACGGGCACCGTGGCTTTCGAGAAGGACGGGAAGCTGGACCTGTATACGCTCATGAACATGTATGCCGCGCCCCAGCACATCGTCACCACCAGCAAGACGGGCATCAAGACCTTTGAGGACCTCAAGGGCAAACGAGTTTCCGTGGGCGCGCCCGGCGGCGGCGACCAGGTCCTGACCAACATGATCCTGGCGGCGGCCGGATGGGATCCCGAAAAGGACATCAAGCGCGAGCAGCTGACGCAGCCTGAAGGCGCGACGGCCCTGGTGGACGGCAATATCGACGCCGTGTTCTGGAACTTCGCCGCTCCCGGTTCGGCTGTGCTTGAAGTGGCCGCGGTCCGCGACGTGGTGCTGATCCCCATTCCCGAGGACGTGGTCAAGAAGGTCTGCGAGATGAACCCCTTCCTGTTCCCCTACACGATCGCCAAGGACGTGTACGGTCAGCCCGCCGACTGCCTGACCGTGGCCGACGGCAATTTCCTGGTGGTCAACGGCAAGATGGGGGAAGACCTGTCCTACCGCCTGGTCAAGACCATCGTGGAGAGCCGCGAAGCTTTCATGAAGGTCACCACTCAGGCCGTCCACTTCAATCCCAAGGAAGCCAGCGTGGGCATCATCCGCTTTGCTCCCGGCGCGGTGAAGTACTTTAAGGAGCAGGGATTCGACGTCCTCAAGTAATATGGCGCGGCAGAACTCCAGCGCCGGCGGCGCGCGAAGGGCGCGCGCCATGCCTGCGTGATGTTGCGGGGGACCGAAAGATCTCTTTCAGTCCCCTTTCTTTACGTTTACGAACGAAGGAGGCAGTTTATGACAGAGCCCCTCAACACACAGGAGCAGAAGGTTCAGCAGATGGATTCGCCGCTGAACGTAAAAGCGGTTAAAGTGGACAATCCGGAAGAGTCCAAATTCAGGATCCTCACAGGATGGCAGAACTATCTGCTGTGCGGCCTCGCTCTCTGCGCGTCCTGCTTTCACCTTTACACGGCCTATTTCGGCCAGCTCTCGGCCATGTATCAGCGCGGCTGGCACTGGCTGTTTATCAGCGCCATGCTTTTCATGCGCTATCCCGCGACGAAAAAACGCCCCAAGGGCAGGGTCGACCTCTGGGATTGGGCGCTGATCGCCCTCACCGTGGGCGGCTGCCTGAACATCCTGCTCAACTTCGAGGCCATCGCGACCCGCGAGGGCATGGCCATTCCTTCGGATATCTGGATGGGAACTGTCATGACGCTGCTCGTTTTGGACGGCGCGCGGCGTTCCATGGGCTGGCCTCTTCCGATCATGGCGATCGTCGCCCTGGTCTACGCGTTCTTCGGCCCCTATTTTCCGGGAATGCTGGCTCACGGCGGTTTTCCTTTGGAGGAGATGGCGCCCTTCCTTTATCTGAGGACTGACGGCATCTTTGGCACCCCTCTGGGCGTGTCGGCGTCCTTTATCTTTTTGTTTGTGCTCTTCGGCGCGTTCCTGAACCTCTCCGGAGCGGGGCAATTCTTTATCGACCTTGCCGTAGCCGTGGCTGGCCGCAGCACCGGCGGCCCCGGAAAGGCGGCGGTCGTGGCTTCGGGGCTGATGGGTATGGTGTCGGGAAGCTCCTGCGCCAACACCGTCACCACCGGCGCTTTCACCATTCCCCTGATGAAGCAGTCGGGCTATAAGCCCAACTTCGCCGGAGCCATCGTGGCCGCGGCGTCTACGGGCGGACAGGTCATGCCGCCGGTTATGGGCGCGGCCGCCTTCATCATGGCCCAGTTTTTGGGTATCGCCTATTGGGATATCGTGGTGGCCGCGGCGATCCCCGCGACGCTGTACTTCATCTCTATCATAGCCATGGTGCATTTCCGCGCCGGCAAGAGGCGCATGGTCCGCCTCCGCGCCGATCAGGTGCCCAGCGTCCTGAAGACGCTCAAAGAGGGCTGGTTCCTTCTGGCGCCGCTGATCACCCTGGTGGTGTTCCTCGGCCGTGGATTCTCGCCCGTCAAGGCCGTGTTCTGGTCCATCGTGGTCCTCATCCTGGTGTCATGGTTCGGCAAGCCCGAAAACCGCCTGACGCCTTCGCGGGTCCTGCAGGCCCTGATCTCCGGCGCGCTGGGCGCTATTGAAGTGGCGGCGGCCTGCGCCTGCTCAGGCATTGTGATCGGCGTGATTTCCATCACCGGCGTGGGGCTGGCGTTCTCGTCCTACGTGCTCAGCCTTTCGGGCGGCATCCTGCCTCTGGCGCTGTTCCTCACCATGGTGGGGTCTATCATCCTCGGCATGGGCATCCCGACCACGGCGCAGTACATCATCACATCCACACTGGCCGCGCCCGCGCTGTACGAAATGGGCGTCCCCATGATGTCGGCCCACCTGTTCTGCCTCTACTTCGGCGTCCTGGCCGACGTGTCGCCGCCCGTGGCCCTGGCCACCTATGCGGCGGCGGGCATCGCCAAGTCCAACCCCATGAAGACGGGCTATACGGCCCTTGTGGTCGCCGTCGCCGGGTTCCTGGTGCCCTACATGTTCGTGTACAACCCCTATCTGCTGCTGCAGGGCGACGCGCTGCACATCCTGATCGGCTGCGTCACAGCGCTGATCGGCATCATCGGCCTTGCGGCGGGCGTGCAGGGATTTTTGGCCTACGACCTCAATGTCCTTGAGCGTCTGGCCCTGGTCAGCGTCCCCTTCTTCATCATCTATCCGACTTTGACCAGCAACATGGCCGGCTGCGCTATTATCGGAGCTATCTACGCCTGGCAGAAGTACCGCCAGCATACCAATCCGACAGTAGAAAATCTGGGCATCCGACCTAAGACAGATTAATGCGCATGATCTTGCAGGGGACTGGCCCGGGGGAATCGGTCAGGCGCGGGCAGGCAGGCCGAAAAGGCCGAGTCTGCCTGAAGCGCCCCGACGCCTCCGCGCGTGGCCCCGAAGGTCGGGAGTTTCGCCGTTCTATGGGAAATGTGAGCATAAGGAGGAACAGAGCATGGCACGAAAGATAATCAAACCGGTCATGTCCCCGCAGGAAGCCCTGTCGGCAGTGAAGCCGGGCATGTCCATCATGGTGGG
>SFDM01000016.1 GCA_004558205.1 Pyramidobacter piscolens | reverse complement strand
TATTCAATGTAGGGAATAATGTCAGGCTTTTCTTGAGGAACTTTGAGAGCATTCCTTTATCTCCTAATATATGAGGGCGCAAAGGTTCGCAAAGGAAAACCTTAAAAGACTTTTAGAGCCGCAAAATCAATCAAAATACATAAATTACCATCACACTAATTCGTTTTTAATTAATAAATTAGGTTTTGTTTTTCCTTTACGCCCTTTCTCTTTAACCTTTGCATTGAAATCCTTTGACTTTGATCTTCAGTCTGATATTAAGCACGTTAAATGCAAATTAGCATGAGTCCATACTATATAATAGATAGCACCATGGTTATTCCCTAAGCTACCTCGGCGTCACCTACAAAGTGCTGTGCAAAGGCGGGGCCTTTGATTTCGGCCTCTTTCGAGAACTGTTGAAGGGGATCCGGCGCGGCGATTTTCATCCGATTTTCACGCAGGCTTCCGCCGTTTCCGCAGAAGCTTCCTAAGAAAACGGCGTCGTAGCGCTTCCGTCCTATCGGCAGATCTCTGACCGCCTAAAATGTTCCACGTGGAACATAGGCCTTCTCCCCGAAATAAGTCACAAAAAGGGGGGAGAACTCGCTTATTCCTGCGGGTTCGTCCCCTTTCCACGTCTTATTCATTTTAGGCGGTTTCAACGCCCCTCCGCCGTCAGGACAACTGAAGAAAAAGGGAGGTCTTCCGCGGTCACGCCGCGCCGCCTTTCAATCCCTCTTCCTCCTGCTGGATATACCCGGCGATCCACTGGGCCACCTCGGGGTTCAAGAGCATCTGGGGGTCGCCGTCCAGTTCTTTGAGCACGTCGGCGGTGTCGAAGGTATAGCTTCTGCCGTCCACGCTGTGAGTGAAGGTCCAGCGAATCCAGCAGGCGCGCAGGATCAGCGTCTGCATGGCGCCCGCCAGGTCGCCCAGCGGCGGCAGGTCGATGGAGCTCTGGCGGAAGGTGGCCGTCACCGCGGTGCCCTTCCCCTTTTCGCTCTCCAGCGTCAGGCGGCCGCCGCAGAGCTCGGCCAGCTGCTTTAAAAAGGGCAGGCCCAATCCGACGCGGCGCGTAGTGCGGCTGGTCACGAAGGGGTCGAGGACGGCTTTGGCGCGGTCGGGATCCATGCCGACGCCGTCGTCCACGATACGGAAGGTCGTCAGGTCGGCCGCGCCGTCCTGCGTCAGAGAGATGTCGATGCGGCTGGCTTTCGCAGCGGCGCTGTTCTCGCCGATATCCATGATGTGCTGAGCAAGCGAATCAAACACAGGAAATCCCTTCCTTTCAGCTATTGGCAGGTCCAGGGGTCGAGCACGCGCCGTCCCTGCTCCCCGCGGAGCGCCATGGCCAGCTCGGCGTAGCTGGTCTGGTCGATCAGAAGGGGGGTGCAGCGCTCCTTGCCCAGCGTGTCCAGGCTGTGAGAATCGGAACTGCGGACGAAGACACGGTTCGGGTAGAGCTGGCGCCAGAGCGCCCAGTCGGACTGGGAAGCCCTGGGCGACAGCTCGACGGCGTCGATGGGCAGATCGTCGGGGATGGGCCCCAGCGACTCGGCGTAGGAATAGGCATGGCGGTCCACGTGGGCGAGGATCGCCAATCCCCCCATCTCCTTGACCCTGCGCACCACCTGGTCAGTGGTGTAGTCGGCGCCCTGGATCAGCAGCACCGTCTCTTCGCCGATGATGTTGTTGTCCTTGTCGATGACCAGCTGCATGCCGAACTTGTCAGGGTCGTTAGGGATCGTCCCCATGCGCAGCCAGAGCCATTGCTGAAACTGCGAGGCCACGGCCGCGCTCTCGAAGAGCGTGACGATATGCACGTCTTCCATGGTCTGCACTTCCAGCCCAGCGATCACCCGCGGCCAGGCCAGCGAAGCCTGCTGGAAGGCGGGGACGTTGTCCGCGCTGTTGTGGTCGGTGATCGCGACCATGTCGATATCGAGCTGCCGCGCGCGGTCGATCAGGTCGGGAGCGCCCATGTCCATCTCGGCGCAGGGTGACAGGACCGTATGGATGTGCAGGTCAGCCCAGTGAATTTTCAGCGCCATTGCCTCTCGCCTCCCCCTCGATGAAATTGAACTGCCGGCGCCCTTTTAGAGTTCGGAGTTCTGAAGGGCTTCGTAGAGCAGGCCCACGGCCTCGAAGGTGCTCAAGGCGGTGCGTGCCAGATAGATTTTTTCCTGACGGCAGCGGTCCACAAGCTCCTTGTCGGCGTCGCGGCCACAGGTGAGGACGATGGCGGGCATGTCGCGCAGCAGGCATACCGCCGCGGCGTTCACGTGGCCCTGCACGGTCAGCCACAGCGAATCGGCCTCGCCTTTGGCCATGACCCAGCTGAGCAGGTCACAGGCACAGCCTCCATGGATCGGGACCCCCGCCGCGGCCTGTACGTCGCCGGCAATCACCTCGGCCTTCAGGACTTCAAAAGCGTGCGTCAATGTGAGACTATGCATGATGACTCCTCCTCCACTTATTTTTCATCTGAGTGATTCCGTTCCTGCTTCTGGAATTTTGAAAGCTTCAGAAGAAGCTGCTCTTTCATCTTGAAAACGCAATCGGTCAGCTCCGCCCTTCCCTTCACGATATCCTCCGCCAGAGAGCGGCACCCGGGACGGCCGCAGGTGCAGCAGTCCAATTTGGGCAGCTGGTCGTAGACGTCGTTCAGCTGATTCATCATGGACAGCGCTTTCTCGATATCGTGGGACAGAGGCGGCCTCTCGCGGGGCGTCAGGGGCTCGCAGATCCGCCACACGTCGGCCCGGTACCATTCGCGCAGCTGCCCCGCGTATTCGGGCAGCACGGCCCAGTTCATCTCCAGATTGGACAGGCGTATCTGTGTCAGATACCGGGGATTCAGCGTCCCCACGCCGCCGATGCAGCCTTGGTCGCAGGCGCGGCATTCGAGGTAGTCCAAGCCCTGAAGGTGCCCCAGTTCCACCTCTTTCAGAAGCTCCACCACGTTCCTCATGCCCGACGTCCAGACCATCTTGAACTCGTCCTCGCTAGGGTTCATGCGGCGATGGAAGCGCCGGACGTGTTCGATCTCGCCGCCCGACAGCGCCCATTTCAGGTAGCGCGCGTCAAGATCGGGCATCTCGCCGCCCCCCGACCTCATCAGGGAACGAGCCACCGTCCGGACGGAAACGACGTGCTGAAAGTTGCTGGCGCAGCGCCCCTGAGGGCGCTTGACCAGGGCGATCTTCGCGGAACAGGGGGCCACAAGGCATAGGTTGGTGCCGCCGCCCGTCTCCCTCTTCCAGAGCTCCGCGGAGATTTCCAAAGGGTTCTCCATGGGCGTGATCAGGTCGACCAGCTCGGGGAAGGAAACCTGGATCAGCCGCACCACAGCGGGACAGTAGCCTGAAATCAAGGGGGCCGAGGTGTCGTCGCGCCGCTTCAATTCCTTGACGATCGTGTAGGCCGCCAGGTCGTACCCCTTGCCGACCCAGGACGTCAGATCCGCCGCCCCAAGTTTTTCCAGTCCCGCTCCGACCAGCGAGGGCGAGACGTGAAAGCCGATCTGGGAGTAAAGCGCGGGATCGGGAATCACGCTGATGTCCCCCCGTGCCGCGAGAGCGCTCCAATCGTGCTCGCTCAGCCGCAGAACCTGCTCCTCGCAGCTTCTTATGCATTCGCCGCAGTCGATGCACAGATCGGGATTCATGGCCAGTTTCCCGCCGACAAGGCTCAAAGCCCCCACGGGACAGTTGCGCACGCAGCGTCCGCAGGCGCTGCACCGGTCTTCCTTAAGTTTTAACCCTACGGTCATTCATTCTCACCCCTCCATGAAGAACACCGCCCTGAGAAGCGTGCCGCGCCCTACCTCAGTGTCGATCTCCAGTTTGTCCGCGTTGCGCTTTATATTGGGCAGCCCCATGCCGGCGCCAAACCCAAGCTCTCTGACGGCGTCGGAGGCCGTCGAGTACCCTTCCTGCATGGCCAGTTCCAGATTGGCGATGCCGGGGCCGTGGTCCTCGGCTTCCACCACGATTCTCTCGGGCTCGACGAAAATGCGCAGCTCACCTCCGCCGGCGTGGATCACCACGTTCATTTCGGCCTCATAGGCCACCACGGCCACCCGCCGGGCCAGGGCCGACGAGATGCCCAGCGTTTTCAGGTCCCTTTTGATCTTTGTGGAGGCCACTCCTATTTCGAGAAAGCCGCCTTCTTTCAGGTCGTATTTATTTGAATAAACCACAGAGCTACCTCCCATTGATATTGCAGGGCAATAAACCGGCGGCGTACAGATGGGCGCTCGCCTCGTACAGCGTCATATCGGTGGACATGAGAGGCACTTCGGCCTCGTTCGACTCGTTGATCAGGATCTGCGCCGGCGTCTTGCCGCGCGCGATCAATACCGCGCCAAGGTTCAGCACCTGAGCGGTCCTCAGGATCTGCGCGTTGTTCAGCCCCGTCAGAAGCAGCGCTCCCGGCTGGGCCATGGCGAGCACGTCGCTCATCAGGTCTGCCGAAAAGGCGCTGGTTACTTCCGTGTCGGCGCCGCACTGCGTGAGAAGTCTTCCTTTGACGCATTTCAGTACCATCTGCAGCTGCATCGATATCATCATCCCCCGACAACAAAATTATAGATCTCTTTAAGTATGATCAGTGCTTCTCGAGGTAGCGGCGCACTTCGATCAGATCGTTCAGCATTTTATCCCAGGGCGAGCCGGGGACGCGACGCGGGTTTCTGAGCAGGTAGGCGGGATGGAACAGGGGACGCAGCGCCATCTTCCGCCCCGCTATTTCAACCTCGTGAAAAGATCCGCGCAGCCCGTTGATCCCCGCCTTCGTGCCAAGGAGCGTTTGTGTGGACACGTTGCCCACGGTCAAGAGCACCTCGGGACGGATCAGCTCGATCTGCGCCGTCAGCCAGGGTATACAGGCCCTGATCTCGGATTTCAGAGGCGTGCGGTTTTGAGGAGGCCGGCATTTGATCACGCTGGTCACAAAAATTTCGTCGCGGTTCAATCCCGCGGCGGAAAGGATCTCCGTCAAAAGCCTGCCGGAACGTCCTATAAAGGGGCGGCCCGTCTTCTCCTCTTCCGCGCCGGGCGCTTCGCCGACGATCATCACCCTCGCGTCCTCGGGCCCCTCGCCGACGACGCGGCGGGAAATCGAGCCGTCTTCGCGGACGCCGCCCCCAACTCCCAAGGGGCATTGAAAACAGCCGTCTATTCTGCGATGCAGTTCACAAAGTTCTGACACGTACATTCCTCCGTTCTTGCTGTAAAGACAATAATACACTGAATCCTTTATTATGGAAATAGTTCGCCGCCGCGAGTTTTACGAAACACGCCGCGAAAAACGGGAATCCGCTCCATTTTGCATCTATTCATACAAAAAGAATTCCGCTCGCCCGATCCGCCAGCGCCCGGCGCAGCCTGTCAAAACTGCCGTCGGTCGGTGACGCCGCTTTTCCATCGAACTCCTCAATCTTGGCGCCCCAGGACGGCTCGAAGGGCCGCCAGCAAACGAGCATGGTCAGGCTGAAGGCCGAGCATGTCCGAAGCGGCTGGCTGCCCCCTCGGATTGACTCTGGACGTCAGGCTGTTCCTATAGATAATTGGCATGAGATAAAAAGCTGCTGCGCCATGAGTTTGAAGGGGACTCCCCTGATCGCGCAGGCGCGCGATCCATACTTCGAGACAAGGATCCCGGCAAAATGGGCCGTTCTCCGAAGAAAGCGGCCACGGCTGCACAGGAGGTCTACAAATCGCTGAAGCTTCAATTCCATACATTGCGAAAGTGAGAGGGCCGCTCAGATCTCCGCGGCCCTCTCACTCGTTTTTAGACACCCATTATATTGAAACTATTTTATTCAAAATTCCGCTCGATAAGGATCTCGCCGGAATAATCCTTGAACATTTCCGCGCCTTCAGTTATTTTACCGATCGTAATAACAGGCACCACGGTCTGAGCTCTATGGCCGCTAAAGAAAATCGCCATAGCCGGACCTTCTGGCCAATAGGCCAGTCCTCCCACCTCATAACTGCGCGTCACCTCTTCGTTATTTGAAAGCCGCCGCTCAAGATCAAAGGCCTTCGCAAAATCGGCAGGTTCCCACAGCGCAGCGCGCAGCGGCAGCAAACTGAGAAAATCCCTGCCCGCGCGGCTGTCAAAGACCGCAGCCGTCAGGACTTTTTCTCCCGCGGTAATTTTCACGGGCCAGTTTTTTTCCGCCGCAAAGGCAGCGCCTCCAAAGATCTCCAAACCGGCCAGCAGGGCTAAAGCCAGCGGGATGATTTTCATTTTGACTTTCATCTTAATTTTCATTCTTTTTCAAGGGCCCCCTGATCAATACAGGGCGTTGAAATTAAGCTTCTTCAGCCAGGCTGGCACGTCCTCCGCGCAGTCTTCCATGTCGTCGCGATAGACCGAATAGCCGCCGGAAAGGACTCTCGCCTTGGGCTGAAGCCTCGCAATCGCGCCGATAGAGCCGGAAAAACCGCTGCCACCGTGGGTGACGAATGGAACGATGGTTTTTCCCTGCAGGTTCACGCTTTCAAGGAAGGTGTAAAGCACCATGGGCATATCAGCCCACCAGTTGGGATAGCCGATGAAGACCACGTCGTAACTGTCCAGTTTTTCCGGCAAAGAAGCCAGAGGGGGCCGCGCGTTTTGATCCTTCTCGCGCCGCGCCAGAGCGACCAGCGTTCGGTGCTCTGTCGGATAGGCTCTTTGAGGCGTCAGGCGGAAAATATCCCCGCCGGTTTCTTTCTGGATCAGCTGCGCTGCGTACTGAGTATTTCCAAGAGCCTGGCCGTTCACGACGATCAGGCTGTTCTCTTCCTCCCGGCTGAGATTTCTGGTCTTCGCCGTCTCAGGCATAGAGAAATAGACCACTAAAACCTTCTTCCCTTCAAGGGCTGGAACGGCAGCGCAGCCCGCCGCGGCACAGCAGAGAAGCGCAGCCAGAGAAAAAATAGACGCTATTTGTTTTTTCATTGCAAAAATGCTCCTTCTCAGTTAGAGTTCCACTATAACTTAATGTTAGATATCATTGCATCTCACATTCCGCAGTAAATCGGTAAACCCTTGCGATTCCGATTCTTTCGTGCAGCAAAGCAAAAGAGTGAAGGCTGCGGCTGCACGGGGTTGAAAAATCCCTAGCAAATATAGGCTGCTTGAAGCCGGCACCAAACTTGCAGCGCTGCATCTTCAATATCGGGGCTTGCCCAAAACTTGTCCGAAAAAGGTAAAAAGTTGTTCATTTTACCCAAGGAGAATAGAGGCGAGGAGTACGAAAACCATAAAGAAGCTATCCAATTTTTCATAATGTAAAATATGTTTTTCCATGTCTTACGCCGAAAGTGTAATATCCGGTAGTTACTCCCTGTCAAGCGTTTTTTAAGTATTTTTTTAGGAGATGATCTCATGCTTTTTACCATGAAAAAAACCTGCGATAAAACCGGCATGAACTACGAAACCTTGAAGTACTATTGTAATGAAGGTTTAGTCCCTAACGTGAAAAGAGACAAAAACAACCGTCGTGTCTTTGACGAGAAGGATGTAGCTTGGATTAAAGATCTATCCTGTCTAAAGCGCTGCAATTTAAGCATTGCGGAGATGAAAGCCTATCTGGAAGATTGTTTAAAAGGGCCCTCAAGCATTCCAGCACGGCAAAAATTTCTTGAACAAAAGCGAAAACTTTTGCTGGAGGAAATAGAGCGTCTCAACGACAGCGTCGCTTACATCGACTGGAAGCAAAAATTCTATAATAATGTCCAAAGCGGCAAAATATTCTATAAAAGCAATCTTATTAAATAGCGCCTAAGACTTGTCTGAAAACAGAAGATATTGAGCAAAAAGAGTCAAACCCGAAAGCAGATTTACATAAATTATCAACTTAACAATGAACCGTTGATGAGGGGGGACAATCCAAGGGGTATCCACAAAGCGAGTGTAACAGGCCGAGTATGTCTGAGCGACTGGATGCCCCCTGGGATCTTCATTAGAGGCGCGGACTTTCTACTTCGTGTTTTTCTGAATCCACTTTTCGACGTGAGCGGCGATGACGTCGTTGTTCAAGTCCTGAAAAATAAAGTGGTCGTTCCCGGTGATGCCCTCTCGGGGCAGGTCCACAACGACGCTGGAACCTCCCAGCTTGCCATAGGCCTCCACAAAGTCATAGCAGGTCTGGCGCATATTCTTCCACATCGCTGTGGCTTGAATCGCGGGGTCGCCGTTGTCAATGTAGTCTCCAAAGTAGAAGGCCACAGGAATCTTCTTTCCGGTCACAGCTTTGTACTCTTCAGAGTCCGGCGAAGGCGCGCCGCCCGGTTCGATAGCCACGATGGCCGCGATATGGTCCGTATACTGAGCCACAGTCCAGCCGGCCCTGCCTCCCTGAGAGTGGGTAACCAGAATAGAGTTTTTGCCGGTTCTCTTGTAGACTTCATCAACGGTGGCCGCCAGCGCTAAAGCCACGGTTTTTTTGTCGAAATCGGCGCCCATGTCGGAAGTCATGCCGGTGTCAGGCGTCATCTGACGGAAAAATTGATCCACCGAGTAGGCGTCGTTGGGAAACTGGGAGCCTTTATTGGCGGCGGACTGCCCATTGACCCAGCGGCCGATTCGGAACTGGGTGTACCAACGCTGATCAAGCGTCTTAGTGCTGATGGCGCCGCTGACCGATGTGGCGCCCGCCTCGCCGCGTCTCGGCTCGTCCACCAAATAAACGCTGTGTCCCATTCTCAGAAACAGGTTGGACCAGCCTTCCCGCCCATCCGGCGTGGTCATCCAGCCCATACGGGACTGGCCATAGCCGTGAAGGAACACCATAGGAAGCCTGACGTTCTCCGCAGGAACCTGATAGAGCACGTTGGCGTGATCTACGTGGGCGGTCTGCCCGGCTCCGGTTTTCTCCCACTGGTCTTCAGGGTTGAAGGTTCCTTCGGAGGTCAGAGTGATCCCGCCCGCCGAGAACATTCCTTGTTCGGCGATGTGGAGAACTCGGGACTCATCCCGCGGCAATTTCGATGAATCCAAAGCTGCCGCCGCGCCGTGGGTCAGCGTTGAAAGGGCGATGATGGCACTGAGGGCGAATGCTGCCCATGTTTTCTTTTTCATTTTGAATTCCTCCTGTCAATCTGTCTTTGCCAAAAGGCAAGAGCGTCGTTGATCCAGCCTTCCGCGGCGGTTCCCTCGCCCAGGCCAAAACCGTGGCTCAGGCCTCTGTAGCTGTGAAATTCGCTGTCGATCCCCAGCGCCTTCAGGGCCGCCGATCGATCCTGCATCGTTCTCCAGCTGGCGACCCCGTCGTCGGTTCCAACGCAGCCATAGCTGGGAGCGTCGCTGCCCGATACGGCGCTGTAACCGGTGTACTGCATAATGACCGCGGCAGCCTGAGGAATACGCGACAACCCGTAGGACGCCAGAACCGAAGAGTTTCCCAGAGCCGCCGCCATTCTCGCACCGGCGGAACCGCCCCAGAGAGAATAATTCTCCGGCGATACCCGCAGCTCTCCGGCATGGTCGTGGACGTAAGCTATGGCCCGCGCCAAGTCATGGTAAGCGCTCCCGGGCCTGTAGATCAGCACAAAGGCGTTGTAACCCCTTTTGCTTACTTCCAGCGCGTGGGGGAAGCTGTCGTGCAGGGCTCCCACGTACATAAAGCCTCCGCCGGCGTTCATGATGGCAAAGGGTTTCCTCGCTTCCCCCCTGAAGAAAAACAGTCCTGTGTCTGCCTTTGACGGGTCTGCCGCGATTTCTCCTGTAGTGTAGATCGGGTAAAAGACTTGCTCGCCCTGTTCGGACCGTCTTTTGAGATTGGCGATGACTTCGACGGTCTTGCTGGGCTGGATGTGCGAATACCAGACATAGACCCGGCTTGTGCTGACTTCGGCAAGGGTCATATCCCCGGCGACGGGCCGGTCCAGGGGAAACAGCAGCCTGCCGAAGCTGCCAAAGGCTTTGTCGTTGATAACTTCATTGACGGTGGTGTTTTGGGTAATTTTCATGGTTTCCGCACTGTGAGCGGCGCTGCCGGAAAGGCCGAAACACACCGCAAAGACCAGCAGCGCGCTGAAGAACCTCTTTTTCATCATGGCCTTGAGTCCCGCGGGGCTACCAGTTTTTCTTTTCCTTTGAGCTGTCGCGGCTCTGCTTTCTCTCTTTGACCATCTGGGCAAACCACTCCACTATCGCGGGGTCGCTGTGGGAAAAGAAAGAGCTTTGGGCTTTGTCCAGAGCTTTGATTCCTGCCATGTCTTCATCGGTTAAAGCAAAGTTGAAGACATCAAGGTTCTGCACCATTCTCTCGTAATGAGTGGATTTAGGAATAACCACAATGCCGCGCTGGATATGCCAGCGGAGGATGATCTGCGCCGGCGATTTGCCGTACTTCGCTCCCAGGGCTTTCAGCGTTTCGTCTTCAAAGAGCCCTCCCCGTCCTTCGCCAAAGGGGGCCCAGGCCTCATGCTGGACTCCGTATTTTTTCATGATCCCGTGGGCCTGAAGCTGTTGATTGTAGGGATGGGTCTCCACCTGATTGACCATGGGCTTAATACGCGCGAAGGACGCGAGGTCCACCAGCCTGTCGGGGTAGAAATTGGAGACGCCGATGGCGCGGATCGTTCCAGCTTCGTAGAATTCTTCCAGAGCGCGCCAGGCTCCGTAATAGTCGGCAAAGGGCTGGTGCAGCAGGCAGAGGTCAAGATAATCGGTCTTCAGCTTTGCCATGGATTCGATAACCGAGGCTTTGGCGGCCTCATAGCCGTAATGCTCAATCCACACCTTGGTGGTCAAAAAGATATCTCTCCGGGCGATGCCGCTCTTTTCGACGGCGGCGCCCACTTCTTCCTCGTTAAAATAGCTCTGTGCCGTGTCGAGCGAGCGGTAACCGGCCTTCAGCGCGTCCAGCACGCAGCGCCCGCATTCATCCTTGGCGACCTGATAGACGCCGTAGCCCAAGATCGGCATTTCGACTCCATTGTAAAGTGTAACGTATTCCATGGTGATGCCCCTTTCTTCCGGCTGGCCGGATACTGTTAGTTTTTCCCTTGATCGTTCGCGGCGATGATTTCCGAGAGTGATATATGCTCGTTTCGATACCGCGCCGTGGGATTCTTTTCCCGCAAACCCATGATTTCCTTGACCTGTATGGCCCCTTTAGGGCAGGCTTGCACGCAGGCGTAACAGGCCTGGCAATGATCACCAGTGCGAAGGGCCCTCTGGTTTTCAACGCGAACGCACCCCGCGGGGCAGACCTTCGCACAGATGCCGCAGCCCACGCACCGATCCGTAAAATCAAAGTCCGCCCAGACTGTCTCAGGCTGCTGGTGAACCATCGCAAGATAGCTTTTGTGGGCTTCCCGATCCTGGCAGGTTACTTTCTGATGTTCGCGTTTTTTCGCGCCGATGTCCTCTCTAATTTTCCTGAGCTGCCATTCCACGCCCTTATCCAGTTTTACCTCTTCCGCCATGTCGAAAACAGGCAGGAAGTTGTCTGCCATCAGAAGAGTTGTAATGTAGTCCGCTTTCTTCCCCGCGCTTTCCAGCGCTTTTTCCGCAAGCTCCACCGCGTTGGCATGGCGCCTGCCGTAGGTGAGCACCACATAGAGATAATCGGTATGAAAGGCCGCTTTGCGCAAGAATTCCTTGACCATGGCCGGCATCTCATGGCCATAGACCGGGCAGACAACGCCGATCCTCTCGGCCTCAAAATCAAGCGAGCCGCCCTTGAGAACCTGGGGGATGCTGATGGGGCTGCTATTCAACATCTTTGCTGCATACAGGCTGTTTCCCGTACCAGTAAAATAGAAGACCATTGATACGCCTCCTTCATGTGTCCGCATTATAGTTAAGACGAAATTAAAAGTACAATATCGATCACGGAATCAGCATTTCATTTAATGGATAGTGAACCTTTCCACACCCTGGGAAGCCTGTTATAATCGACGAAAGAATTTGAGCCGCGGCGGAGGCGAAGGCTATGTTAAACTATGAGGAAATGCAGTACTTCGTTGCTTTTGCGGAGATGGGGACGTTGTCCCAGGTGGCGGAGCGCTATAACATTTCGCAGCCCACCATTACCCGCATCATGAAAAAGGCGGAAGCTGAATTTGGCCTGGCGCTTTTCAACAGGACCAAAAACAGCATCAAACTGAACGACAACGGCAGCCTTGCCGCCGGGGAGATGGCCCTCATTCTGAAGCAAACCGACGAGATGCTGCGGAAGGTGCGCGCCTGCGACCGGGCAAACAGGACCATCTCCATTGGTTCGGGCGCTGCCGTCCAGCTTCCGGAACTTGTGCGGAGATTAACCGAGGCCTACCCGGAAAAGTCCATCTCTTCAGAATTAAAAAAGCCGCCCCAGCTGCTGGACGGCCTTGAGAAAAACCTGTATCAACTGATTATTCTGCCCTTCGAGCCCCAAGGCCCGAATTATTGCAGCACCAGGATCGGCGAGGAGCATCTGATGTTTCTGCTGCCGAAAAAACACCGCTTCGCCAGCCGGAAGTCGCTGACGCTCCAGGAGATGAACGGGGACAACATGCTGCTCTTTTCAGAGATCGGCTTCTGGGCGGACCTAGTGAAAAGCAAGATGCCCGATTCCCGTTTTCTAGTGCAAAACGAGCGCTATTCTTTCGAGGAGCTGATCATTAACTCCGTGCTGCCCTGCTTTACCACGGAACTTGCCACCAAGGGAAAAACGTTGACCCAAGACCGCGTTGCGGTTCCTATCGACGACCCCGAGGTTCATGTCACCTATTACCTGGTGTGCCGCAAGGAAAGCCAGAGGACCTTCGCGAAAATTTTCCCGGCAGAGGAAGGAAGTTTCCATAAAGGATAAAGAAGACCCTTTTCAAAGTCGCCCTTTTATGGGGCACGCCGACATGCTTCTGGGCGGAGGAGAACAGGAACTGCCGAAGCTTTTTTGCCCCTAGGGGAGCAAAGCCCTGCCCGCGACGGCAAAACATCGCCCCATAAGCGGAGAACTTCATCGCCAGAAAGAGCAGCGCCCCTTTTGACCTCATTGGTACAAAAGGGGCGCTTGTAGTGCCTGCCGTTTTTTGGGAAATGTTGCAACCACATACCTTCGCGTGGCCTTTCCCACGAAAGTCAGAATTAAAAAAATGCCGCTCTAAAGCGGCATTCCAACGTTCATATTGTTTTCACGCCAAGGGCCGACAGTCCCCAAAAGAGGTCACTTCACCTCTGCCGGCGGCGTCAGCCGCAGCCGCAGCTGAAGGCGCAGCGTGCTGTTGTCGGACTGGAAGCCAGGTCGCCCCTGGTCGGCGAAGTTGCCCACGGTACGGCGCAGGTGTTCCTCTGCAATCCGCTGTGCCTCCTCGGACTGGCCTTCCAGAATAGCGCCCACAAGACGCCGGTGGTCGTTCAGAATCCTTTCGCTGTAGTCAATTTTGGGCGTGTCCATGTAGCGGATGCGCAGCAGCGCGATGTCGCGCTCCATATGAATCATGAGGCTCTCGAAGAGCCTGGCCAGCGCCTCGTTCTGCGACGCGTGGACGATCGCCGTATGCAGCGCCGTGTTCCATTGAGCGCCGTGCCGCCCCGTCTCCACGCTGTAGGGACGCTCGTGAAGCTCCTCCAGATGGCACAGGCAGTCGCGGATCACCGCCGCGTCGCGCTCGGTATGGCGGAGCGCCGCCAATCCCGCCGCGGGCACCTCGATCAAAAAGCGGGCCTCCATCACCTGCGACAGGCCGCTGGCAGGCATGTAGCGCATCAGGTCCAGCGCCACGCCGTCGGCGCGCTCGGTCTCGCGCAGAAACGTCCCCTGCCGATCCCGCACCTCCACCACGCCGATCGCCTCAAGGGCCCCCAGAGCCTCGCGGACGGCAAAACGGCTCACGTTCAGCCGCGCCGCGATTTCGCGCTCCGTCAGGATACGGCCGCCCGCCACAAAGCTGCCGTCCTGTATTTTCTGCATAATCTCCTGAAACAAGATCTGTCGTTTGCTCTGCACGCTGCCGCCCTCTCTTCAAAAAATCCAGTGTTTTTTTCCAGCGAGCCTCAAATCCTCCCGCGCCGCTCCCCGCCAGGCTGACTCCTATTTCAAGGGAGGCTGGCCGCAGTTTCCTCAAGGATCACGCTATATACGCTGACAAATAATTTTAGCATGCCGATAGGGTTTCATCAATCAGTTAACAAAAACCCCGTGCTGACAAACCGAAAGGGCGCTGAAACGGAAGCGCAGGATTTTTGACAGCGTTAGCCGCAGAGGGTTCCGAACAGGCTATAATGATCCGCAGAATCCGTCATCTCTTTTCAGGAGGTTTATCCATGCTTCATATTGGCTGTCACCTTTCCGTCGCCGGGGGATTCAAGAAGATGGGCGAAGCGGCCCTGTCCATCGGTGCCGATACCTTTCAGTTCTTCACGCGCAATCCCCGCGGCGGTTCCGTCAAAGTCCCCGACCCCGAAGACACGGCGGGGCTCGCCGCGATCCTCGAGAAGAACTGCTTCGCGCCGCTGATCGGGCACGGGCCTTACACGCTCAACCCATGCTCCGCCAATCCCTCGATACGGGATTTTGCGCTGCGCGCCATGAAGGAGGACATTCAAAAGCTGGACGCCATTCTTCCGGGCTGCTTCTACAACATCCACCCCGGAAGCCATGTCGGCCAGGGTGTGCAGCACGGCGTCGAGCTGATCGCCGAGACGCTGAACCAGGTTCTCCCCGGCGCAGAGCGCACCACGGTGCTTCTGGAAACCATGTCCGGCAAGGGCAGCGAGGTGGGAGGCCGCTTCGAGGAACTGGCGGAAATCATCGGCCGCGCCGAACTTCCCGAAAAAATGGGGATCTGCCTCGATACCTGCCACGTCTACTCCGCAGGATACGACATCGTGAACGACCTGGACGGCGTGCTCGAGCGCTTTGACAGAGTCTTGGGGCTGGAACGGCTGAAGGCGCTGCACCTGAACGACAGCATGACGCCCTTCGGCAGCCGCAAAGACCGCCACGAGCGCATCGGCCAGGGATCGATCGGCCTCGAGGCCTTCAGGCGCATCGTGAACCACCCGGCTCTCAGAGGGCTGCCTTTCTGCCTTGAAACGCCCTGGGAAAACCTGGCGGGCTACGCGGGGGAGATCAGGCTGCTCAGAAATATGTCAGAGCAGGGTTAGGCCGCGGCGATGAAAATTGCCGTCATGGGATACAGCGGGGCGGGCAAGTCCACGCTGGCGAAAAAGCTGAGCCAAAAGCTCGGCTGTCCGCTGCTCCACCTGGACAAGGTGAACTTCGCGCCGGGCTGGAAAGAACGGGACAGGGTCCAATGTCAGGCCGAAGTGCGCCGCTTTCTTGAGAACCCCAGCTGGGTGATCGACGGGAACTACGGCAATTTTGAGATGGAGCGCCGCCTTGAGGAGGCCGACAGGGTCATCCTGCTGCTTTTTCCGAGGCGGATCTGCCTGATACGCGCCCTGACGCGCTATCTGGCCTTCCGCCACCAGGTACGGGACAGCGCTGCCGAGGGATGTGAAGAAAAGTTCGACCTGGAATTCTTTCTCTGGCTCATCCGAGGCGGACGCGCGAAAGCCTTCCGCCAGCGCTACGACCGCATCCGCCGCCAGTACGCCGCGAAAGTGACCGTCTGTTCGACCCCGGCCGAAGTCTGGGCTTTGGAACGGGAAATCTGATATGAACGGGGCGCGCAGAAGCTTGAAACATAGAGGGTGACAGGAGAATAAACGTACCGGAAAGATCTGCCCCACTGCCGGCGCGGGCTCTTTGTTTTACATCTTTTTATAGTATTATCGATTTGTAAAACTCCTAATAACGTGATAGAATTATCTCCTATAAAACCGATGCCACCTTGATTTTCACGTACAAGACCCAACAACGAGTTTGAGAAAAAATGCATCAGTTTTAATAAATTTCAAAAGAAATTGCTTACGAAGGCGCAGAAAGCAGCCGCGCCGCTCCTACCGGGCGGCCGGCTTCCATGCGGCGCCTTCCGCAGATCAGGAGGAACCATGTCTATCAACGTCGTCACCGAAGCAAAGCGCTGTCTGAACTGTAAAAACCCTATGTGCCGCCAGGGCTGCCCCATCGCGACCAACATTCCCACCATGATACAGATGTTCCTGCACAACCAGAAGGATGAAGCGGGCGAAATGCTCTTTCGAAACAACCCCCTGAGCGTGGTCTGCTCGCTGGTGTGCAACCACGAAAAACAGTGCGAAGGCCACTGCATCCTGGGGCGCAAGGGCGAGCCCGTGCAGATTTCGAGCATCGAGAACTACATTTCCGACGCCTATCTGGACCATCCGACATTGCAGCGCGAGCCTTCCAAGGGCATGAGGGCAGCCATCGTGGGCAGCGGCCCCGCGGGCATCACCATCTCCATCATCCTGGCGCAAAAAGGCTACGACGTAACGCTCTTCGAGACGCGCGAGAAGATCGGCGGCGTCCTGCGTTACGGCATCCCCGCCTTCCGCCTGCCCAAGGAGATCCTGGACCGCTACAAGGAACAGCTGGTGCGCCTGGGCATCAAGATCCGCCCCAACACGGCCGTGGGAACGTCGCTGACCATCGACGACCTGTTCAGAGACGGTTATCAGGCCATCTTCATCGGCACGGGCGTATGGCGTCCCAAGCAGCTGGGCATCAAGGGCGAGAGCCTGGGACACGTGCATTTCGCCATCGATTACCTGACCAACCCCGACGTCTACGACCTGGGCAAGAGCATCGCGGTCATCGGCGCAGGCAACTCGGCTATGGACGCTGCGCGCACGGCGCTGCGCAAGGGCGTGAGACAGGTGTCCATGCTCTGCCGCCGCAGCCACGCCGCGGCCAACGTGCGCGAGCTGGAATACGCCATCGCCGACGGCGTGGAGATGATGTACGGCTGCCGCCCTGTGGAGATCACCGACGAAGGGGTCGTCTACCAGAAGGCGGAGCTGGACGACCAGGACCAGGTGCTGTCGCTGGGCGAACCTCAGCTGCTCCGCTGCGACAGCGTCATCGTGGCGGTCAGCCAGGGCGCTCTGAACCGCATCGTCAGCACTACCAAGGGGCTGAACACCACCGACAAGGGGCTTCTGACGGCGGACGACAAGGGCAGCACCACCCGCCCGGGAGTCTTCGCCGGCGGCGACGTGGTCCTGGGAGCCAAGACCGTGGTGGAAGCCGTCCACTTCTCCAAGGAAGTGGCCTACGCCATGGACCGCTACCTGCAAAGCCTCCGCGAAAAAGCCGAATAAAAGGGCCGTTCTCGAAAAAGGGAGCCCCCGGAGCATGGAAAGCGCACATGTGCGCTTTCCATGCTCCGGGAGTTCCCTTTTAATACTAAAT
Organism: Pyramidobacter piscolens; assembly: GCA_004558205.1. Lineage (GTDB taxonomy): Bacteria > Synergistota > Synergistia > Synergistales > Dethiosulfovibrionaceae > Pyramidobacter > Pyramidobacter piscolens_A. Next base: position 40,045 of record SFDM01000016.1, on the reverse strand, counting down.
TCCCATTGACGCGCTTAATATCAAACTGAAGAGCTGCGTCAAAAGATTTCAACGCAAAGGGCGCAAAGTTCGCAAAGGAAAACCTTGAAAGACTTTTAGAATCGAAAAAATCAAGCGAAATACATAAACTACCATCACACTAATTCGTTTTTTAATTAATAATTTATGTTTTGTCTTTCCTTTGCGTCCTTTGCGCTCTTTCTCTTCAGCCCTTGCGTTGAAATCCTTTGGCTTTGACCTTCAGTTCGATATTAAGCATGTTGAATGCGAAAGAGTATAAGCATCAAATTTACAAATGACCGCCGATTCAGAAGATTTATGCCGCGGCGGCCTTCCGTTCGAGCGCTTTGTTTCTGAAATAGAGCAGCGCGTCGACGGATACCATCAATACGTTGAGGCCGTACATCACAAGCACGCTCCAATGGACGTTTTCCCAATCCAGTAGGCATTTGCCAATGCCCGCCAGATAGCCGAGGATAATGACCAGCAGGAAGAGCAGGCTCTTGCCCCCGCTGCTCCGCGACGTCCAAGATTTATAGATGGAGATGGGCCACGCGGCGCCAAAGCAGACTAACATGAGGATTTCACACAAGGATTTCAGCGACATGATTATTGGCATCTCTTTTCGTTGTTTTTATTGTTCTCTCCGCCGTCTTCTTTTCTCTCCGCCTGCGGCGGCTCGGGGAAGAAGCCTTTCAGCCACAGGGCGGGATCCTCCGGCGCGAAGCCGTGGCGGAAGCCTTGGCGGCTGCGGCTGCGTTCCACAAATTCCCTGAGGGCGGGACGGAACTTCGGATGGGCGCAGTTCTCGATGAGCGCCCCTGCCCGCTCGTAGGCGGTCAGGCCGCGGAGGTCGGCGCAGCCCTGCTCGGTGATGATCACCTGAATATCGTGTTCCGTGTGGTCCACGTGGGCCACGCGGGGCACAATGCAGGAAATAGTTCCGTTCTTTGCCGTGGACGGCGTGGTGAACACCGACAGCGCAGCGTTGCGGGCGTAGTCACCCGATCCGCCGATACCGTTGACGATCCGGCAGCCGCCGATGTGCGTGGAATTCACGTTGCCCTCCAGATCGACCTCCAGAGCCGTGTTCACGGCGATCACGCCCAGGCGGCGGATGACCTCGGGTGAATTGCTGATCTCCACAGGGCGCAGGATGATCTTGTACTTGTACATCTCGAGGCTTTTGTAGAAGGCGTCGATACGCTCTGGCGAGATGGTCAGCGCCGTCCCCGAAGCGAAGGACACCCGTTCGGTTTCAATCAGGTCCAGCACGGCATCCTGGAGGACCTCGGAATAGATCACCAGATTACGGAAATTGGACTTCTGCAGGCCGCCCAGCACGGCATTGGCCATGTTTCCGACGCCGGACTGGATCGGCGGCAATTTTTTGGGTAAACGCCCCTGGGCCACCTCGTTCTCCAAAAATTCCACGAGGAAGTCGGCCATCTTTTGGGATTTTTCGTCGGTCCGCGCGATGCTCCGCGTCGAATCGGGAATGTCGGTGATCACCACCGCCGCGATCTTGTCGGGACGGCAGCGGATGTAGGGCATGCCCACGCGGTTGTTGGCGCGGACGATGGGGATGGCCTCGGTCTCCTTGAGCTTCCTGGGGCTGTAGATGTCGTGCATGCCTTCGAGTTTCACGGGCTGGGAGGTGTTGATCTCCACGATCACCTTTTCGGCGTACTCCACAAGCACGTTGGAGCATCCTACGGACGTGCTGGGGATGATGTTGCCTTCCTCGTCGATGCCGATGGCTTCTATAATGGCAATATCGATCCTGCCAAAATAGCCGTTCTTGATCCAAAAGGGAACCTGGCTCAGGTGCATGTCCACATAGGACAGGCGGTCGTCGTTCGCCAGACCGCGGACGCTGTCGTTGGTCTGATAGGGATAGCGCCGCTCTATGACGCCTGCCCGGGCGAGCTGGCCGTCCAGCTCGTCGCCCACCGACGCGCCCGTGATGAGCTTAATGCGGATTTTCTCGCCGCGTTCGGCCCGCCGGGCCAGCGCCATGGGAACCGCCTTGGGATAGCCGGCCATGGTGAAACCGCTGGTTCCCACGGTCATGCCGTCTTTAATCAATTCCGCCGCCAGCGTGGCCGAGGTGGTTTTCGCCGCCGCCTCCTGATTGCTGATGCGATTGTACACTCTTGTTTTCCTCCATGTTTTTGTGCGGGCGAGGCGCGCGAAAAGCGCGGCTTCTTCGGGCCCAGGGCCTGAAGAAACCGCATGCGGTCACGCCCCGCCGTAAAAAAAAGGGGGACAGACTGCACACCGGCTCCATCGCTCGCAGAGTTTTTTTGTGCCCTGGAAGGCAAGTCTTCTGACTCAAGCCAGCAGCGCCTTGGCCTTCCCGGAGGCTTGCAGCGCCTCCAGTGGCGTCGGGAAAATGGAGCGGCTTTTACAGCGGCGGGACCGTTCGGGGATCGCACCCGATTCCTTTTTCATCGAAGCGTCAGCTTCGAACCATCCAGGTTATTCAGTTGTGGTCGTTTCTGTGGTTCATCAATCCGTATCAAAAGACAGGTCAAAAAATTTCAGCGCGGAGTGGCGCCAAGGACTCGAAGGAAAAACACAAACTAAACTTACAAAGTATTACGATAGCTCATAGATTCTATTGGACATAAACAGCCCTTACGTTTTCCCTTTGCGCCCGCTGCGCCCTTCGAGATTCAATCTTTTAGAGGCCTATCCATCAGCGCGATCCTGTTTTCAGGGCGTCTCCGATCTTGAAGGTCTTCCGGTCGCGAAATTCTTCTTTCTTTCCCTTGTTCCACTGCGAAACGGGCGTTAAAAAGCCCACAACCCGCGAATAGACTTCGCACCGCGTTCTTTTGCTCTGATCGATCATGTTTTTTCCTCCTTGGATTTTTTGTTTTTTAGTCAGCATAGATCAAATGCTTCTGACTCTTATTTCTCCCGTCATCCGAGAGCGCAGGATCTCGGCAAAGCATTCCATCTCCTTCTCGGTGAAGCCCCGCCCCTCTCTGAAACGCCCGTCGGGCGCCGTCGGAGCCGCCCTGAAATTTTGCAGGTAGAGAGGCCCTTCGCGCAAAAACTCCCCCAGTTCCGCCGCACTTCGCTCGTCGTGAATGCCCGGCACCAGCGTGACGCGAAATTCGTACCGGGGAGCCTGGGCGCGGATCAGTTCGATGCTCCGCAGAAGCGTCACGCGCGGGACGGCGACGCCCGCGGCTTCGATGTAATGCTGGGGTGCGGCCTTCACGTCCATGGCCACGTAGTCCAGCAGGCCGGCGTCCAGCAGATCCTGAAGCGCTTCGGGAAAGGTCCCGTTGCTGTCGAGCTTGACCGCCAGCCCTCTTTCGCGGACTTTGAGGATAAATTCCCGAAGGTCGGGCTGAAGCGCCGGCTCGCCGCCGGAAACTACCACGCCGTCGAGCACCTTCAGGCGCGAGTCCAGAAACTCGAAGAATGCGCTCTCGCCGATCAGTTCACCGTCGGGCACGGCCCCCAGGATCGAGCCGTTATGGCACCAGGGGCAGCGCAGGTTGCAGCCCGCCGTGAAGACCGTGCAGGCCAGAAGCCCCGGAAAGTCGATCAGCGACGTGCGCTGCACGCCGGCGATCTTCATGGCTCTAACTCTCCCGGGCGGCGTCGGCCGCTTCCAGCTCGGCGTCGCAGAGGGGGCAGAACTCGTGGGCCCCCGGAATGTAGCCGTGGACAGGGCAGATGCTGAAGGTGGGCGTGATCGTAAAATAGGGCAGGCGGTAGTTCTCGGCGATTTTTTTAACCAGGCGCTTCACCGCGCCGCCGTCGGTCACGCGCTCGCCGAGAAAGCCGTGAAGCACTGTGCCGCCGGTGTACAGGCTTTGAAGGTCGTCTTGCAGCTCCAGCGCCTCGAAGATGTCGTCGGTATAGCCCACGGGCAGCTGCGACGAGTTGGTGTAATAGGGTTCGGCGCCCTGAAGGCAATGCTCCTGGTTGGCACAGATGATGCCGTCGCCCCAGCGGTCCTTGTCGGCGCGGGCAAAACGGTAGGTCACGCCCTCGGCGGGCGTGGCTTCCAGGTTGTAGAGGCTTCCGCCTGCCTCCTGATAATCGGCCAGGCGGTCCCTCATGCGCGTCAGGATGTCCGCCGCCAGCGCTGCACCCTCGGGCGTGGCGATCCCCTTGCCGGTCAGGTTCAGCAGGCACTCGTTCATGCCGTTGACGCCGATGGTGTTGAAGTGGTTGTCCCAGTACGCGCCCGAGGACTCCTTCACCGCCCGCAGGTAGAATTTCGAATAGGGATAGAGGTTGGCCTCGGTCAGCTTTTCCAGGACCTTGCGCTTGATTTCCAGGCTTTCCTTCGCCGCGTCCATCAGATCGTACAGCCGCAGTATCAGGTCGTCGCGGTCCTTGGCCAGATAGCCCAGGCGGGCCATGTTGATGGTCACCACGCCGATGGACCCCGTCATGGGATAGGCGCCGAACAGGCCGCCGCCGCGCCGGCGCAGCTCGCGGTTGTCCAGCCTCAGGCGGCAGCACATGGACCGCGCGTCGTCGGGGCTCATGTCGGAGTTGATGAAGTTGGAGAAATAGGGGATGCCGTACTTGGCCGTCATCTCCCAGATAGGGTCCAGCACTGGGTTGTCCCAGTTGAAGTCCTTGGTGATGTTGTAGGTCGGGATGGGGAACGGGAAGACCTTGTTGAAGGCGTCGCCCTCCAGCATCACTTCGGCGAAAGCCCGGTTGATCATGTCCATCTCGCGCTGGTAATCGGCGTAGGTGGTCCCCGTGGGTTCTCCCGCGATGAGCACGGGCATGTTCCTGAAAGGCTTGCTCACGGTCAGGTCCATGGTTACGTTGGTGAAGGGCGTCTGGAAGCCCACTCGGGTGGGCACGTTCAGGTTGAACACGAACTCCTGAATGGCCTGGCAGACCTCGTCGTAACTTAGATTGTCGCGCGCCGCGTAGGGCGCCAGGCAGGTGTCGAAGCTGGCGAAGGCCTGGGCGCCCGCGGCCTCGCCCTGAAGGGTGTAGAAGAAGTTGACGATCTGCCCCAGGGCGCTGCGGAAGTGCTTGGGCGGCCGCGCGCCGATCTTGGTCTGGACGCCCGTGAAGCCCGACCGCAGCAGATCCAGCAGATCCCAGCCGCAGCAATACACCGAGAGGTTGCTCAGGTCGTGGATGTGCAGGTCGGCGTTGAGGTGCAGCTTCTTGATCTCGGGCGGGTAGATCTCGTCCAGCCAGTACTGGGCCGTGACTTCCGACGCGATGTAATTGTTGAGTCCCTGCAGGGAGTAGCTCATGTTGCTGTTCTCGTTGACTTTCCAGTCGATACGGCTCAAGTAGCGGTTCACGATCTCCGAGGCGCCGCTCAAAAGCTCTTTGGTGTTGCGCAGCTTGGCGTGCTGCTGGCGGTAAAGGATGTAAGCCTTGGCCGTGGCGGCGCAGCCCTTTTCGATCAGGATGCGCTCCACCAGGTCCTGAATCTGCTCCACCGTGGGCATGCCGCCGTGGTCGAACAGGATCGTCAGATAGCCTTCGACCTGGCGCGTCACCTGCTCGCTCTCCTGCTCGGGTTCTAGCGACCCTGCGGCCAGAGCCGCCTTCCTGACGGCGTTGGCGATCTTGGCGCGGTCAAACAGCGCCTCGCTGCCGTCACGTTTTCGAATATAACGAATAAGCATGAGTCTCTCCAATCATTGAACTGAAATTGTAATTTATCGGGCTTAAAATCCAAGTCAAAAGCGTTCAACGCGAAGGGGCGCAAAGGAAAAACAAAAACTGAATCAATAGCGAAAAATGGACCGATATGATAATAATTGATAGATTTTGCCGGTTTTTACGGTTCTAAAATCTTTCAGTTTTTCCTTTGCGAACCGCCGTGAACCTTTACGATTCAATCTTTTGATCCTGCTTCTGAACTGGCTCTTACGCCAGCAGCGCAGGGAGGCGGCGCTCGATAAACGTTCCAGGCGCGAAGAAACCTTCCTCCGACCCAATCGGAGGCCTACGTCTCCTTTGTCTTGAGGCCTGGGCCGGGGAAGGCTTCGAGCAGAGTTGCACGTTTAGGGAGTGACGCCGTTACGTCGCCGCCCGAAAGAGCGTGCGCTCCATGGCTTCTATGAGGCGCTTGGCGGCCAGGGTGGGCGGCAGAGTGCCTTCGGTGACCTGGGCTTCGATGGAGCGCCGGATCGACAGAAGCTCGCCGTTCTGGGCGATGCGCACGCGCAGGTAATCGTCGGCCATGCGGTCCACCCAGCGCAGGGTCTGCTCCCGGCGCCGCCGCTCGAAGACGCCCGAGGCTTTCACGTTTTCAAAGAAGCGTTCCACCACAGCCCACATCTCGGGAATCCCCTCGCCCGTCAATGACGAGCAGGTGTAGGCCCGGCTGGTCCAGCCTTCCGTGGAGGGGCGCAGGTAGTGCAGCATCTGGTCGAAGTCGGCCCGGGCGGTCATGGCCCGCAGCTTGTTGTCTCCGTCGGCCTTGTTGACCAGGATCGAGTCGGCCAGTTCCATGATGCCCTTTTTGATGCCCTGCAGGTCGTCGCCGGCTCCCGTCAGCGCCACCATCAGGAAATAGTCCACCATGTCGCGCACCGTAGTCTCGCTCTGCCCCACGCCGACGGTCTCCACCAGCGCCACGTCGTAGCCGGCGGCCTCGGCCAGCAGAAGGGTTTCACGGCTTTTGCGCGTCACGCCGCCCAGAGTGCCGCCCGAGGGCGACGGCCGGATAAAGGCGCGGGGGTTCCGCGCCAGCTTTTCCATGCGCGTCTTGTCGCCCAGGATGCTGCCGCCCGTAACGGTGCTGCTGGGGTCCACAGCGAGCACGGCCACTTTATGCCCGGCGCCGCACAGATAACTCCCCAACGCCTCGATGAAGGTGCTCTTGCCCGCGCCGGGAACGCCCGTGATGCCCACGCGCATGGCGCCCCCCGTGTAAGGCAGAAGGGACTGGATCAACTCCTGCCCCATGTCGAAATGCTTCGGCGCGTTGCTCTCGATCAGAGTGATGGCCCGCGACAGGATCATGCGGTCCCCGCTCAGAACGCCCCGTTTATAATCCTCCAGCGTGAGCTTTCCCACCTTCAGCGGGGCGCGTACTTCGTCCTTCGGCCGGGCCTCCTCGGCCTGGCCCTTCATGACGAAGCAGGCAAATTCCCTGCCGCCCTCCGCGGGTGCCCATTCAGGTTTATAGATGTCGTTGTTTTCGCGTTCCAGTTTCGTCACGCTCCCTTCGTTAGCCCGCGGTCAGTCTCTTTCCTGCTCGGTCAGGCGCTTGTTCAGCACGTTCAGCATCTCGCGCGCCGCCACGGGGATCACCGTGCCGGGGCCGAAGATGCAGGCCGCGCCGTGGTCGTAGAGGAACTGATAGTCCTGGGCGGGAATGACGCCGCCGGCCACCACCATGATGTCGCTGCGGCCACGTTTCGCCAGCTCCTCCACCAACTGGGGCAGGAGTGTTTTATGCCCCGCCGCCAGAGAGCTCATGCCCACGATGTGCACGTCGTTGTCCACAGCGTCCTGAGCCGTCTCCTCCGGCGTCTGGAACAGGGGCCCCACGTCCACGTCGAAGCCCATGTCGGCGTAGGCCGTGGCGACCACCTTCGCGCCGCGGTCGTGCCCGTCCTGCCCCATCTTGGCCACCATGATTCGGGGACGGCGGCCTTCGCGCTTTTCAAAGTCAGCCGTCATCTGACGAACTTCCTCGATCACCTCGTCGTCGGCAAACTCGCTGGAGTACACGCCTGAGATGGAGCGGATCACGGCTTTGTGGCGGCCGCAGACCTTTTCGACGGCATAGGATATCTCCCCCAGCGACGCCCGGGCGCGGGCGGCTTCGACAGCCAGCTCCAGCAGGTTGCCCTCGCCGGTCTCCATGGATTTGGTGATCGCGTCGAGCCAGTGCTGCACCTTCTCGGGATCGCGGTTGGCGCGCAGCTTTTCGAGCCGTGCGATCTGGGCCTGGCGCACCGCCGTGTTGTCCACGTCCAGGATGTCCAGGGGATCTTCCTTTTCCAGGGCGTAGGCGTTGATACCCACGATCTTCTCGCGTCCTGAGTCGATGCGGGCCTGGCGGCGCGCCGCGGCTTCCTCGATGCGCATCTTGGGAAGCCCCGTGTCAATGGCCTTGGACATGCCGCCCAGAGCCTCCACCTCCTGAATGTGAGCCCAGGAACGTCGGATCAGCTCGTCGGTCAGGGACTCCACGTAATAGGAGCCGCCCCAGGGGTCAATGACCTTGCAGACACTGGTCTCGTCCTGAATGTAGAGCTGGGTGTTGCGCGCGATGCGTGCCGAGAAGTCCGTGGGCAGCGCGATCGCCTCGTCGAGGGCGTTGGTGTGCAGCGACTGGGTGTGTCCCAGCGCGGCGGCCATAGCTTCAACACAGGTGCGGGAGACGTTGTTGAAGGGGTCCTGGGCCGTCAGGCTCCAGCCCGAAGTCTGGGAGTGGGTTCGCAGGGCCATGGACTTGGACTTTTTGGGGCCGAAGGACTTGACGATCTTGGCCCAAAGCATTCTGGCGGCGCGCATTTTCGCCACCTCCATGAAGTAGCTCTTTCCGATGGCCCAGAAGAAGGACAGGCGCGGCGCGAAGTCGTCCACGCCCAGGCCGGCGGCAATGCCCGTGCGGATGTATTCCAGGCCGTCGGCCAGCGTGTAGCCCAGCTCGATGTCGGCCGTGGCGCCCGCTTCCTGCATGTGATAACCCGAGATGCTGATGCTGTTGAACTTGGGCATGTTGCGCGACGTGTAGGCGAAGATGTCGCCGATGATGCGCATCGACGCGGCGGGCGGATAGATATAGGTGTTGCGCACCATGAACTCCTTGAGGATATCGTTCTGGATGGTGCCGCTCAGCACCGCCTTGTCCACGCCCTGCTCCTGGGCCGCCACGATGTAGAAGGCCATGACGGGCAGCACGGCGCCGTTCATGGTCATGGAGACTGACATCTGCCCCAGGGGGATGCCCGAGAACAGGATCTCCATGTCCAGTATGGAATCCACGGCCACGCCGGCCTTGCCCACGTCGCCCACGACGCGAGGGTGGTCTGAGTCGTAGCCTCGGTGGGTCGCCAGGTCGAAGGCGATGGAAAGGCCCTTCTGACCGGCGGCGAGGTTGCGGCGGTAGAAAGCGTTGCTCTCCTCAGCGGTGGAGAAGCCGGCGTACTGGCGCACCGTCCAGGGGCGCGTCACGTACATGGTGGGATAGGGGCCGCGCAGAAAGGGCGGCAGTCCGGCCATGTAGCCCAGATGGTTCATACCCTCGTAGTCGGCGGCGGTGTACAGGGGCTTCACGTCGATCTGTTCCATGGTCCTGCGGCACAGATCCTGGACGGAATGGCCCGTCTCTTCCAGCACCCGCCGCTCCCAGGCCTCGCGCCCTCCGGCGCTGACGGCCTGACCTTCCAAAGCTATTTTCGTGAAATCCGGATTCTGGTACATCTCTAGCACAACCCCTTTTTCTTCTGCATGGCAGTCAAAATCTGAAGGCAATTCGCCCTGACGTGGATAAAGTCGTCCACGCCGGCGTCAAGATAACTCTGTTTCAGCTCCGGAGCGGGAGCTCCGGCCAAAAACACCGTAATCTCGGGGCGCCCGGCCTTGATGGCGCGGGCCAGCGGCGGCACCAACTCGGGATAGGTGTCGTCGGTGGAACAGATCACCGCGGCGTCGGCTCCCGACGAGAGCGCGGCCGCAGCCGCTTCTTCAACGGACGCGTAGCCGTCGTTCTTCAGCACCTCAAAGTGGGCCACCTCGAAGAAACCCGTGCTGAAATCAGCGCGGGCTTTGTGCTGCGGGATGGGGCCCATGTTGGCCAGGAAAATCTTCAGATTTTCACCCTTTTCCGCCATGAAGTCCTCGGTGCGCTTCCTCATGGCTTCAAACTGCTCCGTCCAGCGGTGAGGCGGCAGAGGGCGCGCGCCGCCTTCGGTATGGGCGCCGTCGTTCAGAGCCTGCCAAAGGTCGGAAAGCTGGGCCCCGGCCGCAAAGGCGTCGGCCGCGGCGTTCAGGAAGGAACCGTCGCGCTCCGCCGAACAGGCTTCCATGCGCTTCAAAGCTGCCGTTACGGCTTCAGAGTCCGCGGCGGCGCGGCGGGCTTTGACAAGGGACTCCCGCGCCGCGATAAAAGCGCTTCGATCCTGGGGTTCCAGTTCTAAAGGTTTCTCAGTGATATTGGGATACATGTTGCTTCCCACGGCGCGGTCGGAACGAGTCGCCAATTTTTTGAAGCGTTCCTGAAGGACCGCGCCTATATCCTCCTGAACCAGTCCAGCCTTGAGCGCCGCAGCCATGCCGCCGGCGCTTTCGATCTTCTGGAATAATTCCCAGGATTTTTCCTCTGCCTGACGGGTCAGCGTCTCCACGTACCAGGAACCGCCCGCGGGATCTACGGGCGACGCCAGGTCAAACTCAGTCTGAAGCATGACCTGCTGGTTCCGGGCGATGCGCCGGGCCTGTTCCGTGGAAGGGCGGACCGCTTCGTCGAAACAGCCCACCTGCATGCCGTCCACGCCGCCCACCACGCCTGAAAAGGCCTGAGTGGCCGAACGAAGGATGTTCACATAGGGGTCGTAGACCGTCGCCGTGAAGGAAGAAGTGCGCGCGAAGACGTCGATCTTTCCTGACCTTTCGTCGCACCCGAAGGCCCGCGTAACTTTTGACCAGAGCACGCGGAGGGCCCGAAGGCGGGCGATCTCCATGAAAAAGTTGGCTCCCAAAGCGACGGAAAAACGGATGCGCCGGCAGGCCGCGTCGGGGTCGATGCCGCGGCGTCCCATGGCGCGCAGTATTTCCACAGCCGAGGCGAGCGCGCAGGCGTTCTCCTGTACAGCGCTGGCTCCGCCCGCCCCGTAGACGTCGCCGCGGATCAGGACCGTCTTGAGAGGGCAGCCTTCAGCGCCGCACCACAGGATCGTCCGCGCCATCTCGTCGTAAAGTTCGTCCAGAGGACGGGGCAGCTCGCCTTCGCGGGCCAGCGCCGCCAGGGGATCGGCGCCGACACAGCCTGTCAGCTCAGAAGCAGGCAGGCCGCGGCGGCCTGCCCAGGCAGCAATCATGGCGAGCTGAGGCACCGACGAGACGCCCGCGGCCATATGCAGGTCCGCGGAGCGCAAGTCAAGCCCCTCAAAAAGAATTTCAAGGTCGGCCAAGGAGCTTAGAGCCACGCCGCGGCCTTCCTCCTCAGGCAGGTCCCGGCCGTGAAGCGACGCCTGGTCGAGCACGGGGTGGATCGTGGTCGCGCCCTTGGCGAGCTCCTGGCGCAGCGCCTTCGCCGCATCCGCAGGGTCGGCCTGGTCGCAGGCCTGCGCGATCTTCCAGAGGCCGCCCGCCGGTTTCGTCCCGCGCAGAAAGGGGCTTTCGCCGGGAAAGGACGCGCCGTCCCCAAGCGCCGCCGTGTGCTCCGCCGTATAAATGGGCTCCAGCCTGATCCCCTCGTAGGTGGAGGTGAACATCTTTTTGTCAAAGGGCGCGCCCTTCAGCGCCGCTTCGGCTTCCGCCTTCCACTGGGCGTAATCGGGCGCGCTGAACTCGTCAAAAGTCACAGGAGCCAGCGTCTCCGCCTGTTTTTTGTCTTCAGTCATCCTGATAAACATCCTTCCCTACAGTTCCACAAGATTTTTTCCGCGAAAGCGGAAGCAGACAAAAGGAAAAGAGCCAAAAAAAGAAAGCCGCCCACGCGGGCGGCTTTCTTCATTACAGGGGAAGAGAGAAAGGATGGGTATCTATCTCTGGCGACGGATCCGCCCGCGCAGATGCCGTCTCTTCTCCGTCCCAGTCCGGTAACCTGACTTGCGCGTTCTTAAAGGACACGCGCTCACAGTGGCGGGGCCGCTTCGGTCTTTCACCGAATTCCCCGGGCTGAAACTGCTTTTTTCCTGTTCTGACGCTATTTTACTATAGATCGGCGTTCTTGAAAATCTCCAGTTTTAACGAAGCGCCGCATCCCCCGCTCCCATTACTCCCCAGGAAGCCCTGTACTCCACAGGCGGAACAGGAGCGTCCAAAAGGCCGGGGCCCATCTTTTTCACGCCTCACGACAAATTTTTCATGCCCGCAACGCGAATCAGTCTTTTCCGGACCTCAAAATCAGAAAAAGGACAGAAACAAAATTAAAAACCGAGGAAAAATAAGCATAAAATCGAAATTAGATATAACTTCATTCAAAAAAACTTCACTAAGTTATTTATGCTTTTTCAAAAATGAAGGCACCAGAAAACCATCAAATATAAGCACACCGGTCATTGTTTCGACATTTTTCCATATTTAAAACGAATATTAAATGAATGTGCCAAAGATGTCTATGCTCGCATTTCCAGTAATCCCTGCCATTCAAAACGGCCATTCACCTTATTTTAGTTGCAAATAAAACAAATTTCTCCCTTAGAACATGCAAATTACCACCCTGTAAGGATCCATCAAAATTTATTTCTCAGGAGGAGATACATTTCTATGATTTTGTGGTATATTTTACGTGGTAGAATTGTTTATTCTCTCCCCTAATCCAATTTATAAAAAACAGGCGGTGATGATATGACGTCCCTGACGACCTTTCTGAAAAAGCTCTTCTCCTCAAAAACTGAGGAGAGGGAGCGCGCAGTCCCTTCAAAGGGCGGGCCGGCGGCAGAAACTCAAGCGTCCCAGCAACGGGAAAAGGCGGGACAGGACATTCTTCCTCCGACAGAAAAATTCCACGGGCCTCAAAAAGAACCTCTTCCAGCCCAGGAGAACACAGCGGCGGCGCAAGAACAGCTTAAAGCTGAAATCGACGAATGGCTCTCCTTTGCCAGCGCGATGGGCGAAATCGTGCCCCGAGACCTGGACGTCATAGAAATGCGCTATCAGGCGCCCACGTTTCCCCTTCCAGAAGAAAAGAGCGCGCAGCCCTCTCTTCATCAGACGGCCACGCCCATTTCCGAAGCCGTCCCGGAGACAGCGGGGGCCACGTTCCCCGTGGAAACCCCTTTGCCGGCGGCGGCGGAGGAGCCGGCAGACCGGCCTTCCGAGGGGGCTGAAAAGAACGCCTGCGCCGTTGCGCCGCCCCCGGCCACCCTCTCAACGCCCGATCCGGCGGGGATAACGGAACTGCCTGAGCAGCCTTCTTCAGAGAGGGACGAAAAGAGGGACGCTTCAGCGGCTCCCGCAGAGAACTCGGGACCTTCAGGACAGCCCCTGCTGCCGCTCTTTCACCAGAAGCGGGTCGCCGTAGCCATGCTGAAAGGCGGCGTGGGGAAGACCACGATCACTTGTTTCGTCGCCACGGCGCTGCAGGAGATCTGGGACGCCGCGCAATCGAAAGACCGCGTGCTGGTGGTCGACACCGACCCTCAGGGATCGGCCACGGATTTCTTCTTGAACGGGCAGGCCGTGCCGCCCGAACAGACGCTCCGAGAGCTCTTCTTCCCCGCCTCTTACGACGCGCCCGTCCCCTCGGGGAACTCAAAATCGCTGATTCACAGCACCAGGTACAGCCGCGTTGACATTCTGCCGGCCCACGCTTCCGTCGCCGACGCCGAAGCCTCCTCCATGGTCTACCCCGAAGAGCGCCTCGCGCGCTACCTTTTCGACGCGTCGGAGGGGTATTCCCTGGTGCTCATCGACACGCCGCCGTCGGCCACGCTGGCGCTGAAAAACGCCATGCTCGCCAGTTCGGGCGTGCTGGTCCCCGTGGATCCAAGCCGTCAGTCGCTGAAGACGCTGCCACTGTTCTCGGAGACACTGAACGCGTACAAGCGGCGCAACGCCAGGCTGACCATCTACGGGATCCTGTTCTCGCGATGCGACGCCCGCACCACTTTGGACAAGAGCATCCGCAAGGCCGTGTCCGCCCAGCTCGAGCGCAGCGGCATCCCCCTTTTCGAGATTCCCAACCGCGCCGCGGTGGCGGCAAGCTACAACAACTATCAAGGATGCGAGGGGCTTGACCCCCGTAAGACGAACGAAGCTGAAATACGCGAAATTTTCCATCATATCGCGAAATACGTATTAACCATGTGACGTCCGCAACGCGGAAAAAGACATCTCAGAGTCAGAGCCGTCAGAGAGCCTTTTCCGCATGCAGAAATAAAACAAGAACACGAAGGAGAAAGGAGGAGGCAGCCCTACCGGCGCTGCCAAAAAATGAACATGAAAAGGAAAACAAATTTCGTCCTCGGAGGAGACATCGAAGAGGCGCTACGCAACCTTGTATCGGTCAACGGGGCGCCCGTCACGAAGAAAGTCTCCGATACCCCCGTCCAGCGGACGCGGGTCGTCAGAAAACCCTACGCCGCCCAGCCGGAAAACAGCGATCTTTTTGAATGGTTCAAACAAATGCCCCCCACCTCCATGGGGCGGTGGAACTGGCTTGTGCTGGTCCACTGGCAGGTGTGTCACTCCGGGCCCAGAATCAACCTGGAGGACTTCGCCACGGCCATCGACGTCAAAAAGGACAAGGTCAACCTCGCCCTCAGCGATCTCGTCAAAGCGGGGTTCCTGCGCATCATCACGGAAGAGCGTGACTCGCGCCGCTCGATCATCAGCAAGACCGTGGAACTGAAGCTTGGAGACGAATGGGGAAGCAAGACGATTTTCTCGTAGGAACCGCGGAAGACTGATCCACACACTCTCGCGCAAAAAAAGCGCCGACGAGGCTTCATGAGCCCACCGGCGTGTCGGAGAAAACTCCCGGCGTAAACGAAAGAGATGAGCGGAAGAACGTGTTCCCCAGGCAGAGACGCGTTCCGTGACCCCTTCCCTCGTAAGAGCCTGAAGAGTACAGTATGATGCACCGAAGGGCAAAAGCTCACCTGCTTTGCCTCTGCCGCCCAGAAAGAAGAGAGCCAAAGACACGCCTTGTCTGCACGTTGGAAGGGCGTGTCTTTTTTATTGAAATGAGCGCCGCCCGCACCTATGCGCTGCCGGCGTGAGAGGCCGTCCCACAGCAGGATCACACAAATTATTATCATACTGTTTATCCACTGAAACACAAAGTATCTCCAAGGGCCTGACCTGAGGAGAATCGGGGCCGCAAGCTGCACAGGACCGCCAAATGGGCGCCGAGTATGTCCAAAGCGAAACCGATTTTCCTCAGGCCGGCCCGGACATTAATTTATACTCATTCGCATTGTGCGTGCTTAATATAGGGCCGAAGATCAAAGTCAAAGGATTTCAACGCAAGGATGCCGAAGAGAAAGGGCGCAAAGGACGCAGAGGAAAAACAAAACCTAAATTATTAATTAAAAAAACAAATTAGTGTGATGATAATTTATGTATTTTGCTAGATTTCGCGCTTCTAAAAATTTTTCAAGGTTTTCCTTTGCGAACCTTTGCGCCCTTTGCGCCCTTTGCGTTGAAATCTTTTGACTCGGCTCTTCGATTTAATATTAAGCGCTCTAATGGAGAATTAGCATTAGCTGTTTAATCGAAAATTAATCATATTGACATTAACGCACTTTTTCCATAAAAAACGCGGAACAGGCATAGAAAGGCCCTCGGACATGACCTGTCCAGCGCATATTCGGCCTTTCCTTCGCGGCCTTGGCGCCCCTTCGCGCTGAAATCTTTTGCCTTGGGCTTCCGGCCCGGGAAACAACAAATTTTTTGGCTAACAGTTGTTATAACAGCATTTATTGACGATATTTTTTTCAATTAAGGCTACTTTATGAAAAAGATCTTGCATTTTTGCGGTGAAGTGATAAACTTCAATTACGGAGGAGGAAGAACATGAACGAATTTCACCAGAAAGTCAACGCGTTTTATCAAACGGCCAAGCGGGCCAAAAGGGTTGTGGCCGAATTTTTTCTCACCCACCCCGAGGAAGCGGCCTTTATGACTCTTGATGAAATCGCCGCGCGCACGGGCGTCAGCCCCGCGACGATCACGCGCACGGCCACGGAGATCGGCTTCAAGGGCTATCCCGACCTTCAGGAGGAAATCCGAAAATCGGTCCGCCGCAGCCTGGCGCCGGTGGAACGCCTGGAAACGAAGACCCTTCCCGAAGGTTCGCTGGGATACCGCGAATCCATCGCCATCGACCAGCAGAACCTGAGCGCGCTGGCGTCGCTGAACGACGACGCTTCAATCGAAAAGGCGATCGAGCTGCTTTCGACGGCTCCGCAGGTCCATCTGACCGGTTCGAGAAGCTCCTACAGCCCCGTATCCTTCCTCGGTTTCATGCTCGCGCAGATCCGCCCGCGCGTGCGCGTGATCACCGAAAACGAAGGGCGGATCCCCGAGCAGGTGCTGGACGTGGAGCAGGGCGACCTTCTGCTCGCCATCGCCCTGCCGCGCTACGCCAAAACCGTGGTGGACACCATGAAAGAGGCGAAGAACCGAGGCTGCCAGATCATCTCGGTCTCGGACAGTTCCACGTCGCCCCTCAGCCAGCTCTCGGACATTTCGCTTTTCGTCCCCTACGAGTCCTACAGTTTTTTCAACTCCACCGTATCGGCCCTGGCGCTTTTCAACGCGCTGGTCACGGGCGTCAACGTCCGCCTCGGCGCAAGCGCCTTAAAGCGCCTTCAGGAACACGGCGCCCTCATGGAACAGCGCGAATTGCTCCTCCGGACTTCTTCCAGATTCAGCGAAAAGAAATAAAACGGCTTTGAACACCTATTATCGACAAAGGGAGATTATCACAGTGAACTTCAGCGACAGAATTACCAGGATGGCCCCATCGGCCACGAACGCTATGGCGACCAAAGCGAAAGAGATGAAAGCCCGCGGCGAGTCCGTGGTCTCCTTCACGACGGGAGAACCGGACTTCAACTCCCCCGAGGCGGCGGTCCGCTACGCCATTCAGGCGATGAAAGACGGGCAGACTCACTACACGGTCACCGGAGGTATTCCGGAACTGAAAGAGGCCGTCGCCGCCTATTACAAGCGCCATTTCAACCTGCAGTACGGGCCGAAGGAAATCATCACGGGAACCGGCGCCAAGCAGCTGGTCTATGAAGCGCTGGGCTGCCTGATCAATCCCGGCGACGAGGTGGTGCTCTTCGCTCCCGCGTGGGTCAGTTATTACGAGCAAATTCGCCTTTTCGACGGCAAGCCCGTGATCTTAAACACGGAGGACACGGGATTCCTTCCCGATCCGGAACTTTTTGAGAGGCTCATCACCGACAGGACTGTCGCCCTGGTCCTGAACAACCCCACCAACCCCACCGGCGTGGTCTATCCGCCCGAGCTGCTGGAAAAAATCCTCCGTATCGCCATGAAGCACAACCTGACGGTGATCAACGACGAAATTTACGAGCGGCTGGTCTATGGCACGTCTTTCCGCCCCCATCTGCTCGAACTCGTCCCCGAAGCCCGGGATCACGTGCTGAACATCAACGGCGTCAGCAAGAGCTTCGCCATGACGGGCTGGCGTCTCGGCTACGCGTTAGGGCCGGAAAAGCTGGTCAAGGCCATGACGTCCATGCAGGGACACCTCACGTCCAACACCTGCTCCATTGCTCAATGGGCGGCCGTAGGCGCCCTGCGCGAAGCCGAGGACGACGTGGAGCGTATGAGGGCGGTCTTCGAAAAACGCCGCGACCTGACGGTCGCAGCGTTGTCGAAAATCCCCGGCATTGCCTTTATCGAACCCCGCGGCGCTTTTTACGTCTACGTGAATATCTCGTCATGGCTCGGAACGGGGGCGCCCTTCGAAAACGACGTGGCCTTCTGCGAGGCCATACTGAAAGAAAAGGGCCTCGGCCTGGTCCCCGGCACGGCCTTCCTCTGCCCAGGATACGTCAGAATTTCCTACTCCTGCTCGGAAGAACAGATTGCAGACGGGCTGGCGCGGTTCAGAGATTTTCTCGCAGCCTTGCCAGCCACGCGCAGATAAAAACAAGGCCTTCGTTCCTGGAAGGTAAGTATCTCTTTTCAAATTTTTCACAGGGAGGTGATATGTTCAAACAGCGGGAAATCCCTTGAGAGAATCTGCCGGCCGGTCCGGCATGGCGGTACCACGCGCAAAATGTCCTGAGTTTTAACTATGAACGTTCTGTTAGGAGGAATTATTATGATGAAGAAAATCGCAGCCATTGCTGTCCTGCTTTGCGCCCTGTTCTCGGGAACGTCGCTGGCGGCCTATCCCGAAAAGCCTATAACCATGATCGTTGCCTATTCGGCAGGCGGCAGCACGGACATTCTTGCCCGCATCACCGCCAAGTACCTGGAGGCTGAACTCAAACAGCCCTTCGTGGTGGTCAACAAGGCTGGCGCCTCCGGCAGCGTGGGATTCACCGCTCTTGCCAAAGCCGCTCCCGACGGATACACGATCGGGCTGATCAACCTCAGCGGCGTCATCATCAACCCCATCATCCAGCCCAAGGTGGTCCGCTACAGGATTACTGATTTTGCGGGAATCGCCAATGTGGTCACCGACCCTGGAATTTTCTGCGTCGCCGCCAACAGCGACATCAAGAGCCTCGACGACCTGATCGCCAAAGCCAAAGCCAATCCAGGCAAAATAGCCATTTCACATGAGGGCGTCGGAGCCGGCGACCATCTGGGCGTCGCGGAGTTCATGAAAAAAGCCGGCGTCGAGCTGAATCCCATCGCGTTCTCCGGCGACGCTCCTGCGAAAGCCGCCCTGCTGGGCGGGCATATCGACGCGCTTGCCGTCAACGTTTCCGAGGTGGCCGAGATGATCAAGGCCGGTCAACTGAGAGGCCTGGCCGTACAGAGTTCCAAACGTTCCGCCGAAGTTCCCGACGTTCCCACCTTTACTGAGTGCGGCTATCCTTCGATCATGCAGGGCACCGCTTCCCGCGGTTTCGCCATGCCCGCCGCAGTTCCCGCCGACGTTCAGGAGATTCTCGTCAACGCCATGAAGAAGATCGCGGCCATGCCCGAATACCAAGCGGAACTCAAGAATCTGAACATGCCTATGGACTTCATCCCCGGCGCTGAATTCACTCAGGTACTTCTTGACCAGGACAAGCAGTGGTCCGAGCTCTGGAGAACCGATCCTTGGATCAAAAAATAGGATGATTTTGCACTATTCGTATTGCTTATAGGCGACTTATGGAGGAGCCCGACCCTTGAGGGCCGGTTCCTCCGCTTCCAATAAAACGAAGGGAAAATACAACCATGAAAAAAGCGGATATAGGCATTGCTTTGATAATGGCCTGCGTGGGAGGCGCGGCGCTGATAACGGCAACGGAATACCCTGAAGAAACCAGAATGCTCCCCACCATCTACAGCTGCGCGCTGATCGCCCTTTCCGCCGCCCTCGGGTTCAGCGCTTTTTTCAAGAAAAACCCGGACGCCGCAAAAGAGGCCTCTGGAAAGGAACCTTTGCCCAAGGTCCTGCTGGTGATGTTCCTGATTTTCGGCTATATCGCTTCCGTACAGGTACTCGGCTTCTACTCGTCGACAGCGCTCTTCCTTCTCATATTCATGGGCATATTGAAAGCCGCCAGGTGGCACGTCACCGTCCTGATTTCGCTCCTGGTGCCGCTGTCTATTTACCTGTTCTTCAGTCTTCTGCTGAAAATACCCGTTCCCGCGGGAATGTTCTTCTAAATTTCGGCCATACATAAAAGGAGGCTTGACGCTGTTGATGGATTTTATCATTCCCGCCTTGCAGAACACCTTGGCGCCTAACGCGCTTTTTATCATATTCGTTGGAACCCTTGCGGGGCTTATTGTAGGCGCTCTTCCTGGGTTATCCTCCACTATGGGCGTAGCCCTGGCGATTCCTCTGACTTTCGGCATGTCCCCGGAAATGGGGCTGATGCTTCTCGGCGCGGTATACTGCAGTTCTGTCTACGGAGGGTCCCTGACGGCCATTCTGCTGAGAACGCCGGGGACCGACGCTTCCATCGCCACCACCTTCGACGGCTTCCCCATGACCCAGCAGGGCAAAGCGGGGAAGGCCATCGGCGTATCCACTACCGCGTCCCTCGTGGGAGGGCTGATCAGCGCGGCGGCGCTTCTGTTCATCGCCCCCATGCTCGCTCAGATCGCCCTTAAATTCGGCCCTTCGGAATACTTCCTGGTGGGCATCTTCGGCCTCTCGGTCATTGTCAGCATCTCTTCCGAAAGTTACCTCAAGGGGCTGATGACGGGATTTTTCGGCCTCCTCATCGCTACCGCGGGCATGGACAACTTCACGGGCTACCCCCGGTTCATTTTCGACAACGACTCTCTGCTGGACGGCATTCCCATTCTTCCCGCCCTGATCGGCCTTTTTTCTCTCTCCCAGGCCATCAAGATCGCCGCCGGCGATCAGGAAACCATCGTGTCCAAAGACAAGGTGACCATCTCCGACCCGATTATGCCTGACCGGCAAACCCTGCGCCAGACCTGGAAGACCATGATCCGCTCCTCCATCATCGGCGTAGTGGTGGGCATCATGCCCGCCGCGGGGACCAGCATCGCGGCGTTCCTCAGCTATAACGAGGCCAAACGGGCCTCCAAGGATCCCGAATCCTTCGGCAAGGGCAACGTGGAAGGCGTCGCCGCCCCTGAAGCCGCAAACAACGCTGTCACCGGCGGCTCTCTGATTCCCGCTCTGACACTGGGCATTCCCGGCAACGCCGTTACGGCGGTCTTCATCGGAGGCCTGACTATCCAGGGACTGATCCCCGGCCCCAACCTCTTCGTGAAATACGGCGAGATCACCTACACGCTGATGCTCTCCCTGTTTATCGCCAATCTCATGTTCTGGGTTATCGGCATCGCTTTCGCCCGCCAGTTCGTGAAAATCGTCCGCATCCCCACGAAGATACTGGCCCCCATCATCTGCGTTCTCAGCGTGATCGGTTCCTACGCCATCAGGAACAATTTTTTCGACGTGTGGCTCCTGCTGGGGTTCGGCATCCTGGGATACTTCATGGAACGCTATAAGTTCTCTCAATCGCCCATTGTGCTCGCGCTGGTGCTCGGCCCCATGGTAGAGGCGGAACTGAGGAGGACCCTCAGCCTCTTCCACGGCAGCTTGCTTCCCGTCCTTCAGCGCCCCATCAGCCTCGCCATCATCCTTCTGACGCTTTTGTCCATCGCCGTGCCCCTCCTTCGAGGCCTGAAGCGCAAAAAGAAAAGCGAAGCCGCCGTTTCATAACGGCATCAGTGTTTCAGCCAGATTCAGACAGGCCACATCTTATGGCTGCTTGACTTCGCCGATTCTCCGCAGGAAAATAGGCTGCATGCAGAAATCAGCACAGCCGCAAAATTTAAAAGTCCCATCTTTTTATCAAGAAAGGTTGATCACAAATGACATTGAAGCTTCTTGACTGCACGCTCCGCGACGGAGCGAACGTTGTGGGCGGCGGGTTCGACGCCGCGACGACCAGCGCCGTGATCGGCGCTCTGGTGGACGCGCGCGTATCGGCCATTGAATACGGCCATCCCAGCGGCATCGGCGGCAATGAAGGGTCGGCGAAGAAAGCCCCCCTGTCCGACGACGAGTACCTGGCTCTGGCGGTTCCCTTCCTTGGGCGCGGTACAGAGATCGGCATGTTCGCCCAGCCCAAATGGTCCACGGAGCCGATCCTGCGCAAAGCCGCCAAGACGGGGCTGAACTTCGTCCGCGTGGGCTGCAACGCCGGAAGCGGCAAAGCGGCCGAAGGCACCATCAAGGCCGCGCGCGGCCTCGGACTGACCGTCCGTTTCAGCATGATGAAATGCTATGTGCTCTCGCCCAGAGAGCTTGCCGAAGAGGCTCTGATGCTTCAGAGCTTCGGCGCTCAGTCGATCACGCTGATGGACTCGGCGGGCACCATGACGCCCAACATGGTCAGAAATTATGTCTTCACCGTGGCCGAGGCTCTGGACGTCCCCACAGGGTTCCACGGGCACAACAACCTGGGGCTGTCCATCGCCAACAGTCTCGCGGCGGCCGAGAGCGGCGCGAGGGAGCTGGACGCCTGTCTGATGGGCATGGCCCGCAGCGCCGGCAACACGGCCACCGAAGTGCTGGTCAGCGTGCTTCAGCGCGATGGAATGCTGAAAAACGTGGACTTCCGCGGCCTTCTGAACTTCATCGAGAGCGACCTGGCCGCCCGCGTGCCCGGCTACCATGCGCCCGTGGTCCCGCTGGACCTGATCCTCGGCGTGGCCGGCTGCCACTCCAACTATCTCAAGCGCTTCAAGGCCTCGGCGGAGTCGAACGACGTGAACCTCTACGACCTGATTCTCCAGGTCTCCGCCCAGGATCGCAGCAACCCCAGCGACGCGCTGCTCCAGTCCGTGGCCGATTCGCTGAAAAAATAGCGAGAGCCTACAAAAATGTTCCACGTGGAACATTTTCAGGAATCATTCCTGGGAATGTTCTACGTGGAACATTTTTAATGAGCGCCGACCTGATCCAGAAACTGGTGCACTCGGGGGTTGGGGCATTCTTCAAAAATATAGGCGGGCGTGCCGTCTTCGGCGATTCTGCCCTGATCCATGAACAGAACCCGATCCGCCGCGTTCCGGGCAAAACGCATTTCGTGGGTTACGATGATCATCGTGACGTGCTGTTTCACCAGGCCGCGGATCACTTCCAGAACTCCGCCGACCAGTTCGGGATCCAACGCCGACGTAGGTTCGTCCAAAAGCATAACGCTGGGTTTCAGTACCAGAGCGCGAGCGATGCCCACGCGCTGCTGCTGGCCTCCCGAGAGCTGATGCGGATAGGCGCCGCTCTTGTCGGACAGGCCGACGCTGCGCAGAGCCTCCTCGGCAGCTTCAATGGCTTCCGCCGGCTTCATCCGCTGAACGATCTCCAGAGGATCGGCGATGTTCTGCGCCGCCGTCCTGTGCTGAATCAGGTTATAGCTCTGAAAGACCATGGAGGTCTTCCGCCTCAGGGCGTAGATTTCCTTTTTTCCGGCCGCCGCGCTGTCCACGCGGAAACCGTCGATCTCCACGACGCCGCGGTCAGGCCGCTCCAGAAAGTTAATGCTCCGCAGCAGTGTGGACTTGCCCGTTCCCGACGGACCGATCACAACCAGAGTCTCGCCGCGCTTCATCGCAAAGGAGACGTCGGTCAGGACTGGCAGGGCGTTGAAGCTTTTGTACAGGTGTTCAACTTTGAGCATCATCGGCCTCCTCAGCGATAGGCCCGCTCAAGGCGGTTTTCCCAGCGCTTCTGAATCGCCGTGACCGCCGCAACCAGGCCCCAGTAGACGATCACCACAGCGGCGTAGCATTCAAAATATCGGTAGGTATTGGAAACTTCGATGTTCATCTTCCCCATGAGCTCCGACACGCCGATCGTGAAGGCAATGGCCGTTCCCTTGAGGGTCACCACCAGGTTGTTGCTCAGACTGGGCAGGGCGATCCTTCCCGCCTGAGGCAGTACGATGTGCCTGAAGACCTGCCAGTTCGTCATGCCCTCGGCCATCCCCGCCTCGATCTGTCCCTTGCTTACGGCGTCCATGGAGGCGCGGATGGACTCGGACATGTAGGCCGAGATGTTCAGCGAGATGGTGATCACCGTCGCCGTGTAGGCGTTCATCAGCTTTCCAACGGCCGGCAGAATCCGAGGCACACCGAAGTAGATCAGAAAGAGCAGCGCCACCACGGGCGCGCCGCGAAAAAAGGACACATAGACTTGAGCCAGAGGATAGAGCACGGGGACTCTGTTCCTGTAGATCAGAGCCACCACCAGCCCGATCAGCAGGCCGAAAAGATAGCTCAGCGCCGTGATGGACAGCGTGTTCTTCAGTCCCGGCAGGATGGCCGGAAAGAGCTCCAGAAAATAGCTTCCGTCAAAGACCATGGCTAGTCACTGATCGTGACGTCGAGGCTGAACCACTTCTCGGAAATCTTCTTGATCGTCCCGTCGGCGCCCATATCGGCCAAAGCCTTGTTGACGCGCGCCATGAGTTTTTCGCTGTATTCGCGGCCGCGCGAATAGGGATAGGCGACCTTGGTGGCGTTCAATATCCAGGGGTTCATCATGCACTTCACGCCCATGGCCTTCATATCGTTGATCATGGACACGGAGTTGCCAAAGTAGGCAAATACGCGATCCATCTCAACGTCGCGAGGAATCAGCTTCCAGTTGTCGTAGATGCGGATGTCGATCTTGCCCTCAGGATCCAGGCGCTTCAGCACGCCCGCCGCCGCGGAACCGGCGGACACGCCGACAGACTTGCCCCAGAGATCCTCCGCCTTGCTGACGGGCGCGGAGCCTTCCTTCAACATCAGGCGCAGCGCCGCGTAGGCGTAGATGTCGGAGAAGGCATATTTCTCGAGACGCGCGGGCGTGCAGCCAACAAAATGGGCGATCACATCGATTTCGCCGTTGTCCATCATGCCGAAGAGCGCCGCGAAGCTGTTGAACTTGTACTCCACTTCGAGATTGGCGCGTTTGGCGATCTCCGTCCACATGTCATGTTCAAAGCCGTCGACGCCGCCGTCTTTTGCCCTGAAGATGTAGGGCCTGCCGTATTCCGTACCGCCGACGACCGCCTTCATGGTCTCTCCGTCGGCCGCAAAGGCCGCTCCCGCCCAAACTATCGCCGCAGCCGCCGCGGCAAAGCACATCTTTGAAAACTTCATGATTTCTACCTCTTTCATAATGAGTTAAGACCGGCAGCGCTTTCACACGCTGCCGATAAAACACACTTTTATCAGCTCTTCAGATATTCTTCGGCAAAGCGGACCGTGAGCTCTACGCAGAGGGGCAGACAGTCCTCGTCGGCCTCGAAGAGGTCGCTGTGATGGGGCGCGCCGCAGCCCTTCGCCTCGTTCGCGCAGCCCACAAAGGCATAGACGCAGGGAAAGGCCTTCGCGTAGTGCCCCATACTGTCCGAAGCCGTCCAGGGCTCGGCGTCGAGCAGGCCGACGCCCTGAATGGATTCCGCCTGCGCCCGGACGATCTCCGCCAGCGCTTGATCGTTCACCACCGCGGGGCAGGGGCCTCTCCAGCTCATTTCCGAGTGGCAGCCGTTCGCCAGAGACGTGCCCGACACAACCTGCTCCAGCATAATCTTCATCTTCTCGCCCAGATGGTCGTTAAAGTACCTCATGGTGCCTTCCATGCGGCAGAGATCGGGAATCCTGTTGTGGATAGAGCCGCCGTGGATGGAACAGACGCCGAGCACCGCCGCTTCCAGGGGGTTGACGCGCCGGGCGAGGATCGCGTTGGCGCTGCAGATGATCTGAGCCGCGCAGTTGATCGGATCCAGGGCCTGGTCGGGACGCGCGCCATGGCCGCTCTTTCCATGGACGTCAACGGCAAAGCTCAGCGTCCCGGCCATGCAGGGGCCGCTGTGAACGGCCATGGTTCCGCAGGGGAAGTCGGAACGCACGTGGATGCCGAAGCCAGCGTCGGGCAGCCCCAGTTTTTCGAGCTGATCCAGCACGGCCTTGTAACCGCAGCCTTTTTCCTCCCCTGATTCAAAACAGAACAAAATCCGCCCTTTGAAGGAATCTCTCCGCGCCGCCAGACGCCGCGCCGCGCCCAAAAGCGCCGCCGTATGGAAATCATGGCCGCACATATGAGCGGCGCCGGCAATCTCGGAGCACAGGGCTCTTTTGCCCTTAAGGTTGTTCTCGTTCTCCTGAATCGGCAGAGCGTCCATGTCGGCGCGCAAAGCCAGCGTCTTTCCCGGGGCAGCCCCTTCAAGAACGCCCACAAGGCTGTATCCTTCGGCATGGATCACGCCGATTCCAGCCTTGTCCAGCTCTGACGCGGCGATCGCCGACGTGCGCTCTTCGCGTCCGCTCAGGTCGGGACGGCGGTGCAGATCCTCTCTCAGTTCCTTAATGCCGCGGGGAAGCCCCTCAGCCTTCATTGCCATGCAAATAACCTCCAAACGCCTCTGGAACTTCTCAAGAGGAATCGTTGATAATTCAGAATGGGAAAACGCCATATCTATAAAAAACAAGAATCTTTATTATTCTATTTACGCGATAGAAGTATACAACGGCGCGAAGTAAAAAGCAACCGATTTGTAAAAATTAAAGGCAGTTTATGCCGCAAAACGATGATTAACGCGGCCGCTGTTCTGACATCAAGGCTGCGGCCGGCGCCGGCCAGGCCTTAAATACCTTTTTTAGCGTGACCTATAATTTAGTTTCATGTTATAATTTAGTTAAATCTCAGGAGCTTTCTCCTGATGATCTGAAAAAAAATCACAGAGGAGGACCAGTTATGAAGAAAATCGCTGCTGTTTTTGCCATGTGCGCGCTTTTTGCGGCGGCCGCCGCTTTCGCGGCTCCCGCGGGCACGGTGATGCTCTATTCCTCGATGCAGGAAGACCAGCTCATCGCCATCAAGAAGGGCTTTGAGGCCAAGCATCCCGGCGTGACCATGGAGTACTATTTCGCCGGCACCGGCAAGGTGATGACCAAGATCGCCACCGAAGCCCAGGCCGGCCATGTGGACGCTGACATCATCTGGGTGGGCGACCCCACCAACTACGTGGCTTTCAAGGCTCAGGGCATCCTGCAGCCCTACGCCTCGCCCGAAGCCGCAATGATCGACAAAGCCTTCATCGACGCCGACGGCTACTATACCGGCGCCCGCATGATGAACATGGGCATCGCCTACAACACGCTCAACGTGGAAGCCGCCGACGCCCCCAAGAGCTGGAATGACCTGCTGGACGCCAAATGGAACGACCAGGTAGTCATGACCGACCCCAACACGGCCGGCACCACCAAGTACTGGAGAAACGCCATCATGGCCAACCCCAAATACGGCGTGCCCTTTATGGAGAAGCTGAAAGCGAACAAGTGCTACTTCGAGAGCGGCACCACGGCGACGCACAATCAGGTGGCGGCCGGCGCCTACAAGGTCGGCGTGTGCCTGGACTACGTCACCGCCAACCTCGTCAAGGAAGGCTCGCCTATCGCCTTCGTCTACCCCGAAGACACGGTCTCCATCTTCAGCCCCATCGGCCTTGTGAAGGGCTGCAAAAACGAAGCCAACGGCAAGCTTCTTTATGACTTCATCCTCTCTAAGGAAGGCCAGGAGATCCTGGTGGCCAACAACCTGCTCTCGGTTCGCAGCGACGTGACGCAGAGCGCCGACGTGGCGGCCATCGCCGCCAAGGCCATGAACAGCGATATGGCCGACGTGGTGGCCAAGCAGAAGGAAAACGCCAAGGCCTTCGACAAGATCTTCCGTTAGAAATCACTTCCCGGCGGCCCTGGCAGTGGAGACAGAGTCAAAAGATTTCAACGCAGAGGAACGCGAAGGAGAATCGCGGGAACAGCGTCAAAAGCTGTTTTCCATGCAGGCTGCTTTTCCTCTGCGCCCTTCGCGGCCTTGCTTCTGAAACCTTTGCGTTAAAAGCTTTTGACCTGGCTTCTGACCTGCCTTTCGAGCGCCCGCCGGCAGTGGATTGAAGCGCTCTGACAGAGCCTGAACCAAAGGGGCAGCCCGGCTGCCCCTTTTTTCGTATTTATTGTAATGAAGTGCTCAATATTGTATTCAACAGGAGTGATCCTATGGGCAAAGTCATCTTTAAAAACATCACCTTTCGCTACGGCGACCACGTCATTCTGAAGGATTTCAGCCTTGAGGCGGACAGCGGCCAGATCCTGTGCCTCGTGGGCCCCTCGGGCTGCGGCAAGACCACGCTGGTGCGCTGCCTGCTGGGGCTGGGCCGCCCCGAAACGGGCGAGATCTGGGTGGACGACCAGTGCCTCTTCAGCGCGGAAAAGCACGTGAACGTGCCCGTGGAACGCCGCGGCATCGGCATCGTCTTTCAGGACTACGCCGTGTGGCCCCACATGACCGTGATGGAAAACGTGCTCTACCCGCTGAAAAAGCGCCGCGTGCCCAGGGCCGAGGCGGAGGAACGGGCCCGCCACGCCCTGTCGCAGGTCAGCATGACCGAATACGCCGCCCACCTGCCCAGCCAGCTTTCCGGCGGCCAGCAGCAGCGCGTGGCCATCGCCCGCGCCATCGTCGGCGGCGGCGACCTGATCGTCATGGACGAACCTATCACCAACCTCGATGCCAAGCTCCGCGAGCAGATGCTGCTGGAAATCCGCGAGATCCAGCGCAAGCTGGGCACCACCATCCTCTACATCACCCACGACCAGCAGTCGGCCCTGCAGCTCTGCGACCGCCTGGCCGTCATGCGGCCCGACGGCTCCCTGTGCCAGACCGGCAGCGACGAGGACATCATCCTGCGCCCCGCCGACCGGTTCGTCTTCGAGTTCATCGGCGTGTCCAACTTCATCCCCCTGATCTTGAAAGACGGCGCGCCCGCCCTGGACCTCGGCGGCCAGACCGCCCCCTGGGGCGAAAAGCTGCCCGGGGGCGTGGACCTGAAGCGCGGCATGGAGCTGGGCGTGCGTCCCAACGACATCGTCTTCGACCCCGCCTCCCCCCTGCGCGTGCGGGTGCAGCGCTGCACCTTCCTGGGCAGCGAGTACGACTACCGCGTGACCCTGGGAGAGCGGGAGCTGCGCGTGCAGCAAAGCACGCTGGACGCCGTGCGGAACGGCACGGCCGCCGCCGGCGCCGAAGCGGGCATACGCATCCTCAATCCCCGCTATTATGAATCTCGAAAGGAGGCTTCCCTATGAAACCCATCCTGCGCCGCAACAAGGACCTGGCGGCTCTCGACGGACGCCGTTTCAGCCTCGACGGGGCCATGACGCTGCTCAGCTTCGTGCTGCTGCTGGTCATCGTGGTGATCCCCATTTTCATGATCGTCTACCACGCCTTCTTCTACCAGGGGCAGTTCGACCCCAGGCTCTTCGCCTCCCAGCTGCTGGCCCCCAAGACCCTGGCTTCCATGTGGAACACGGTGAAAATCGCCTTCTGGGTCACCCTCTTCGGCACCGCCATGGGCGTGTTCTACGCCTGGCTGCTGGGACGCAGCGACATCCCCGCCAAGGGGCTGATGCGGGCCCTCTTCAGCATCCCCTACATGTTCCCTCCCTTTCTCGGGGCCATGGCCTGGGACCTGCTGCTCAACGGCCGCTCGGGCTACCTCAACCGCTGGCTCATGCACACCTTCGGGCTGGCCTCGGCACCCTTCAACATCAACTCCGTGTGGGGCATCGTCTTCGTGGAGATCTCCTATTATTTCCCCTTCGTCTTCATGCAGGTGGTCAGCGCCCTGGAGCGCATGGACCCCACGCTGGAGGAATGCGCCCGCATCGCCGGCGCGCGGCAGATGACGGTGATCCGCAAGATCACGCTGCCGCTGGTGCTGCCCGCCATCTCCGCCGGCGCGCTGCTGATACTCATCTCCTCGCTGGCCCACTTCGGCGTGCCCTCCATCCTAGGCTTCTCCCAGGGCATCTTCACTCTGCCCACCCAGATCTTCGACACCATCCAGCGCGCCGAGGGCAGCTTCGAGGGCATCCGGCAGGGTGCGGCCCTGTCCATACTGCTGGTGGCAGTGGTCTCCGTGGCCCTGATCGTGCAGAAGCGCGTGCTCAGCGCCGGCAGCTATGACATCATCAAGGGCAAGAGCATGCGCCCCACGCTGATCAAGCTGCGCGGCTCCCGCGTTCCGCTGCTTCTGCTGGCCATCTCCACGCTGATCATGATCGTGGTGGTGCCGCTGGTGATGATCTTCCTCGTGGGGCTGGTCAAGGCTTACGGCCTGCCGCTCATCCCCAAAAACTTCACGCTCAACAACTACGTCAAGGTCTTCGCCGCCTCGGGCACCTTCGTGTCCATCAAGAATTCGCTGTTCGTTTCCTTCACCGCCGGCGTGGTCTGCATGTTCCTGGGCACCCTGATCGCCTACGTGGTGCAGAAAATACGCCCGCGCGGCCGCGGCGCCCTTGAAGTGCTGTCGGTGCTACCCTACTCCATCCCCGGCACGGTGCTCGCCGTGGGCGTCATCCTCGCCTGGTCGGGAAGCCTGGGCGGCATCAGCCTCTACAACACCATCTGGATCATCCTGGTGGCCTACCTGGCGCGCTACCTGTCCTTCTCCATGAAGAGTTCCTCGGCGGCGCTGCTGCAGGTCCACCCATCCCTCGAAGAAGCCGCCCGCGCCTGCGGCGCTTCCCACACCGAAAGCCTGAAGGACATCACCCTGCCGCTGATCCGCCCCGCCATGGTGGCCGGATTCTTCCTGATCTTCCTGCCCGCCATGCGCGAAGTCACCACATCGGTGCTGCTCTACGGCCCCTACACCCGCACGCTGGGCGTGCAGATTTACTCGCTGCGCGACGCCGGCATGATGCCCCAGGCCGCGGCGCTGGGCTCCGTGGCCATCGTGCTCATCGTGATCTGCAACGCCATCGTCTCCCGCATCACCCGGGACAGGAAGGGAGTGTAAGCCCATGGACCAGGTCATACTGCGCCATGTCACAAAACGCTTCAGCACCCGCACCCTGGGCGACATCACCGCCGTGGACGACTTCAATTTCAGCGTCCACGAGGGCGAGTGCTTCTCCTTCCTCGGCCCCTCGGGCTGCGGCAAGTCCACCACGCTGCGCATGATCGCCGGCTTCGAAGACCTCAGCGAGGGCGAGATCGAGCTCTGCGGCCGCCCCGTGTCGGTGAAGAGCCGAAACCTCTACGTGCCGCCCGAAGAGCGCGGCCTCGGCATGGTCTTCCAGGCCTTTGCCGTCTGGCCCCACATGAACGTCTTCGAAAACGTGGCGTTCCCGCTGCGCATTCAGAAGATGAACCGTGCCGACGTCAACGCCAAGGTGGCCGAGGCGCTGAAGCACACTAGCCTGACGGGGCTGGAAAAGGCCTATCCGTCGGACCTTTCCGGCGGCCAGCAGCAGCGCATCGCCCTGGCCCGCGCCATCGTCACGCGCCCCAAGGTGATGCTCCTGGACGAGCCCCTGTCAAACCTGGACCCCAAGCTGCGCGAATCCATGCGCTTCGAGATCCGCGAGCTCCAGCGCAAGTTCAACTTCACCATCATCTTCGTCACCCACGATCAGTCCGAGGCCATGGCCATCTCAGACCGCATGATGGTGTGCGACATGGGCAAGATCATGCAGATCGGCACGCCCGAGGAGCTGTACAACCGGCCTGTCAACCGCTTCGTGCACAGCTTCCTGGGCGAGAGCACCTTCCTCAGCGTGGACGTCAGAGACGGCAAGGTCTTCGCCGAAGGCGACCTGGATCACCCTCTGGATCTGGCCATCCCCGAAGGCGCAGCGGAGCGCATGGTCGTGGCGACCCGCCCCAACGCCATCGAACTGACCGGCGGCAGCGACGGCTACCAGAGCCACGTGGAAAAACGGATTTTCCTGACCGACCGCACGGAGTACCTCATTCCCGTGGGTTCGCAGATGCTGAAGGTCCAAACGCCCCACCGCATCTCCTTCTCCGCCGGCGAACGCTGCAGCGTGAAGCTCCTGTGCCCCATGTGGTACCCCGCCGAAGACGAGGCCGCCGAAAAAGAGAGGCTGAGGCGGCAGGTGGTTTAATACTAATTCGCATTAAACATGCTTAATGTCGGACCGAATATCAAAGTCAAATGATTTCAACGTAAAGGCTGAAGAGAAAGGGCACAAAGGACGCAAAGGAAAAACAAAACCTAAATTATTAACTAAAAAATGAACTAACATGATGAAAATTTATAAATTTCGCTTGATCTTGCAGTTCTAAAAGTCTTTCAAGATTTTCCTTTGCGAACCTTTGCGTTGAAATCTTTTGATGTGGTTCTTCGATTTTATATTAAGCATGTCAATAGAAAATTAGTATAAAGCGGCATGGAGCGCAGAGCTAAAAAGCGCACCCTTCCCCAGGTCCGCGACAGTTTTGTAATTTCTGAGTCCTAAGTCTAAAATCAGAAAAACGCCCCCGACATAGAGCCATTTGGCTCGCTGCCGAGGGCATTTTTCTGACTTATAGAATTAGGACTCAGAAATTACAAAACTGCAACGAACCATGGAAAGCGCGAGATTTTTAACTCAACACAGTCTTTAAAAGTTTCATGTTCTACATTGCGGCAATAGTATGGCGTCCTTTCGCTTCGTTCTCAGGGGCGATAGGCACCACGGCCAAGGTTTTGCCGAAAGGCGCGAGTAGACGAATGAGCGTTGAGACCCTGGGATCGGTTCCGTCACGCTCAAAACGGCTGATAATAGGCTGAGTTACACCGCTGACGCGAGCCAGGTCGTTCTGGCTGAGCGAGCCTTCACGACGGGCCATGACAAGCGTCGCTATAGTCTCGCCAATAAACTGATCTTCCAGAATATCTTCGCGGGACAAAAGACCTTCGCTGACCTGTTGCTCTTGAACTTCCTCGCGGGACAACGTTCCTCAACTATATCATTCCTTTCTTTGAGGTCGGCAATTTCATTTATGGCCTTGTATTTGCTAACCCCTTTTGCCGCTAAACCGTCGAAGAATCCCTAAAGACTTTTTCCAATAGGTCCAGCGCCGAAGGGTCGTTCGGGTTGTTGGTTCCTAAATGGCCTCGGAAGGCTTGGGCAAGGATGGATTTTCTGGTCAGTTCGATCTTCTCCAACACCCCTTCACAAAGTTCCCGCGCGGCGTCCTCCTTTTGAAGAAGGCTGTCGAGAATACGGACGATTTCGTGCTGCTCGGGAAGGGATGGGATCGAACATGGAAAAGCTGCTAATTTTTGAGCGTTGATATTCGATTGATTCACGCCGTCAGTTTTAACAGCATTGCAGTAGTCGCGAGCTGACATAGAATTTAAGAGATAGTTCAAAAACTCCCCTGTCAGTTCATGACCATAATTGATTCTTATCAAATATCCGGCAAAAATAGCTGGTTGTTCGCCTCTATAAATCGATGTTTTTCCAACAAGTTCAGGGCTATTTGTTCTGTTAAATAGTACGTCTCCTTTGCGAAGCAGATATTTATCGATATCTTCATCGTCATCCGTAAAAGCGAGATTATCCCAGGATATTTCCCCTTGTTGCAGGTTACCCATTCTGATTACAGCGATACGTCCTGAATTTTGTGATTTTTTAGAAGTCCCATATTGGAATGAATCACAAAAAGCTCCAAGTGTTTTTTTCTGCCAGGTCTCTTGACTGACGTTGTTTTCTTTTCTCCATTGCTCGGTCAGCTGGCCGGTAAAGGCGGCGTGGAGGATGGCGGATCTGCGGAGCTGAGAGCGTTCCAACGACGATTGAATAAGCTCTTTCGCCTCGTCAAGCTTGGAGAATAAGCCCTCAATGCGCTCGACGATGCGCTTTTGTTCGGCAAGGGGTGGTAAAGGGCATTGAGCATTTAACACGGTGCTTTCTGAAACACGAGGCAGGTTTATCCCTTTTGAATAAGAAACCGCATAATCCATAAACCACGTTGTATTAAAAAAATAATTTACAAAATTAGCATCCGCACAAGAACGAGTCTGAAATACTAAGATATCCGTAGAACAAATACCATCAAATGAGGCTATTCCATGCTTATTGAGATAGGGCCGTAGCTTACCATAAAGAATATTGCCAGACGAAAAACGATTTTTCAAACTTTTAATTTCAGAGGCACCTCCGAACAAAAGTTCTCCCCCGTCTTTTTGCATATGTTCCAGTCCAACATATTTATCATTGAGCTCTGAAAAATCCAAAGTGCTATCTTTTACAGATTCTACTAATAATCTTAACGTAGTCCACGCCCAATTTCCCGGCAGTTCATAGGGCTGTTCTTCTTTTGGCACGAGCGCCTCCTTCAGCCGTTCTTCGGCGGTAGAGGCGTTCTTTTTATCTTTCACGGGTCCAGTCCCCCTTGTCATTCAGTCCTGCGCAAAAGGCAGCGGTCACTTGGAACAAAAGACAGATAGCCCTTCCAGAGTTTCAAAGGTTCTCCTTCGCGTCCTTTGCCTCCTTGCCCCTTATCCTTTGCGTCTTAATCTTTTAATCTTTAAACCGCCGCAGTTCCGCCGCCACCGAAGCCAGCAGGTCCAGCGCCTGTTCAAGCTCGTCCGCGGCTTCCTGAGCGCTTTCCACAGGGTCCGGCAGGTCTTCATAGTCCAGCAGCTTTTCGTCACGGATCAGGCCCAGGTCCAGGCTGTTGCCTTTGGCGGCGATCTCCTCGCGGCTGAAGCAGCGCCAGCGTTCATCCCGCACGGCCCGCCGGTCGCCGGCGGCGTAGGCGGCCTCGAAAGCGGCGAAGTGCTCTTTTTTGAGCGGACTGGTCTTGCCGAAGGAAGGCATATTGGTGCGCAGGTCGTAGAACCAGACTTCCTTCGTGTTGCCCCTGTCGGAGACGCCGCGGCGGAAGAAGAGCACGTTGGTTTTCACTCCTTGGGCGTAAAAGATGCCCGTAGGCAGGCGCAGCACTGTGTGAAGGTCGCACTTGTCCATGAGGTCCACGCGGATTTTCTCGCCGTCGCCGTCGGCGAAAAGCACGTTGTCGGGCAGCACCACGGCGGCGCGGGCGCGGCCGTCGGACTTGAGGCTGCGGTAGATGTGCTGGAGGAAGTTGAGCTGTTTGTTGCTGGTGGAATAGGTGAAGTCGTCGCGGTTGGCGCGCTCGCCGCCTTTTTTGGTACCAAAGGGAGGATTGGTGAGCACCAGGTCGAAGTTCTTCATCTGCTTTCCCAGGCTTGAAAGGGTGTCGCCGCACAGGATGGGGCCTTCCATGTCGTGAAGCATGGCGTTCATCAGGGCGAGGCGGTGGGTCTCGGGAACCAGTTCGCAGCCTGAGAAGGCTTGTTTCTTCTGAAATTCGGCGGCGTCGGCGTCGAGGTCGTAAAGGTTGTCGGTACGCTCCTTGACGACGCGGTCGGCGGCGATCATAAAGCCAAAGGTGCCGCAGGCGGGGTCGTTGCAAAGCTCGCCGGGCTGGGGATCACAGAGGCGCGTCATCACGTCGATGAGCACTCGCGGCGTGAAGTACTGGCCCGCGCCGGATTTTTTCTCGCCGGCGTTCTTCTCTAAAAGGCCTTCGTAGAGGTTGCCCAGGCCTTCTTCTTTGGCGGAGTACCAGTCGAGTTTGTCGATGGCGCGAATGATGATCTCCAGGTTGGCGGGCTTGGCGATGCTGCTGACGGCGCCCTGGTAGATGGAGCTTACGCGGCTGCCGGCGCTGTTGCCGAGGTGGTCGAGAAGCTCTTTGTAAAAGTGTTTCAGCTCCACGCCGCTCTTTGAACAGAGCTGATCCCAGCGCCATCCTTCGGGAAGTTCTTTTTCGGCGCCGGTTTCCTTGGCCATCTTGAGAAAAAGGATATAGGTCAGTTCCGTCACGTACTGGTGATAGGTGATGCCGTCGTCGCGAAGCACGTTGCACAGGTTCCAAAGCTTCGAGACTATTTCCTGGGTTGTCATGATTTTCCTCCTGGATGCTTAATTCGCGTTCTCATAAAGGTTGGCGTTCAGTTCGTCGAGGATTTGCGGAAGGGCGCTGCGGAAGACTTTATTGATCCTTAAAAATCCTCCGTCGTCTTTAAAACGCTGGTCTTCGTCGAAGGTGATACGGTTAAGGACCGATTCGGCCATCAGATACTTTTCCATGCGGTCGAGCCAGTGAAGCTCCTGCGCCGTAAAGCTGTGAGCGGCTTTGAGCTTTTCCACGGCGCGGCGGACCCGCGACTCGTGATTTTCCAGCGGCGAGCCGATGGCTTTGTTGCGGATGATGCTGATGATGTCGGCGGCGATGGTCTGGTTCTTCGTCTGGCTGAGAGCGGAGTTAAGCTGATGGACCGTATAGCCTTCGACGCTCAGTTCCATGCGCAGGCTTTTAAGGGATTGGCGGGTAAGTTCCTGTGGCCGGGTGCAGAGCGTGCGCAGCGCGGCAATCTC
Source organism: Pyramidobacter piscolens (assembly GCA_004558205.1). Lineage (GTDB taxonomy): Bacteria > Synergistota > Synergistia > Synergistales > Dethiosulfovibrionaceae > Pyramidobacter > Pyramidobacter piscolens_A. Next base: position 4,510 of record SFDM01000016.1, on the reverse strand, counting down.
GTTGGCGTGGGTTTTAATGTAGTCGCTGAAGCTTTCGATGTAATCCTCGGGAGTGGCGTCGTTTTTGCCGTAGCCGCGGACATGGCTGACCATTTCATCGGGTTTGTCGGAAATGATAACGCCGCGGCCGCTGCCCACCCTGAAGCCGTCGAGAAAACCGAAAAGCGCGCGGTTTGCCTCAAGTTCGGCGCGGGCTTCCCGAAGCGGAAGGTTTCTGATCTGTTCAATGAACTGCGCTGGCGCCAATCCGCCTGATTTATGGGCAAACTGGGCCTTAGCCTCGTCGTCCATACGGGCCTGAGCGCGCTGCAGCTTGGCCAGAAGCAGGCCGACGCGGTATTCCAGAGCGCCCTCGCTGGTCTCGGCCGGAAGAGTTTGACAGGCGTCCATGGCGGTCAGGGGAAGAGGGGCCTCCAGAGGCGACGACAGGTCGTCGAGAAGCTGGGTATAGCTGATGGCCGGGCTGACCGTCACCGGCCTCATGGAGCTCACCTGCTGGAGGCAGTCGTAGACGCCCACGGGATCGTAAATCTCAAAATGGTCTTTGCGGATAGCGGGGCACAGGCGGGTAGCGCGCCCCATCATCTGCTCGAAGAGAATGCGTGATTTGACACAGCGCAAAAAAACGAGGCGTGCTATTTCGGGCACGTCGATGCCCGTGGTCAAAAGATCCACGGTGACGACGACGCTGGGGAATCGCTCGTTCTTGAAGCGCTGGATAGCGTTTTGCACCTGGCTGCGGTCGCCGATGGAAGCGGTTATTTTGACGATCGCGTCCTGATCCACGCCGGTCTCGGCGTAGATTTCGCGCAGAATTTTGACGATCAGGTCGGCGTGCTGGTTGTTTACGGCGAAGATCAACGTCTTGCCCTGCTCGGGCCATTCAGGGTCGATATCCTTTGAGATCTCCCGCAGTACGGCACGGTTGAAGCTTTCGGTGATAATGTCGCGGTTAAACTGTTCTACGCTGAAATTAAGTTCGTCGGGACAGAGTTCGTTGATGAAGATCTGCCCTGTCTCGAGGTCGTAATAGTTCACCTTGTCGCCGGCATTATAGTGAATTCCGCCGGAGCTGAGGCGTGTTTGAAGGATATGGGGAGCGTCGTGGTCCACCAGGAACCCGTCGATGACGGCCTCACGATAGGAGTAATTGAACACAGGATGCCCGAATATCTCCACGGTATGCAGCGCCGGCGTGGCGGTAAGAGCGATTCGCGCGGCGTCGAAGTAGTCCATCACGGCGCGGTATTTGCTGATATAGTCGCTTTGGCTTCTGTAGAGAAGTTCGTCGTCGTCCATTTCGCGGTCGGCGGTGTAGCCGCGGTGGGCTTCGTCGACGACAATCAAGTCATAGTCGCTGACGGAAGGCATGGGATCGTCGCCGGAAGGCGAGAGAATGCGGCGCACCATGCTCTGAACCGTGGCGACGTGGAGGCGCGTCTCACTGTCAACGGTCTTGTCGTCAAGGGTCTTGACGTTGTAGATGTCCAGAAGGGACTGGCCGTCTTCAAGCTTGACGTCGTGAAAAACCGCCAGAGCCTGCTCGCCCAGCGACGTTCTGTCCACAAGGAACAGAATGCGGCGGAATCGCCCTGTCTTGAGGAATCGATAAATCAGCCCAAGGACTGTGCGGGTTTTGCCTGTGCCTGTCGCCATAGACAGCAGCACCCGGCGGCGTCCCTGAAGAATGGCGTTCTCGGCGGCCTGAATGGCGCGAATCTGATATTCGCGCAGATTCAGCCCCGAAGGCTTGCGCAGAAGATCCCAGGGTTCTTTTTCAAGTTTCCGAGCGGCGGCTTCATCGTCCTGAGCAAGACGTTCCAGAATACCTTCGGGACTCATCCAGCCGCGGAGGGCACGCGGAATCTCCAAGGAGTCGCGAAGGTCCAGAAACCAAATGCCCGATTTGGTCTCAAGCTGCTGAAGATAAGGGCGTCCGTTGGTGGCGAACAAAAAGGGAACTCTATAATCGCCCCAACGGCCTATCTGATACTGAGCGTCCTCGGCTCTGAGTGAGCGCGCGTAGGCTTTGCATTGATTGTCGATCACCGAAGGAATGTCTTTATGCATGGCCTTGGCTTCGACGAACGCCACTAGCCGTTCTCCCGCAAAGAGGGCGTAATCGGCAAAACCTTTCGCGCCCGACGGGGATTCTGTAGGCCATTCCGCTATGGCTTTGTTCCGTCCTTTTTCAGGGCGCGCCCCTTTGGAATAGCGCAACTGCTCTGTATCGGCCTCCCAGCCCACGCCGCGCAGCTGCTCGTCGATGAGGTAACGGGTTTCGGCTTCGCTCTTACGGCGCTGTGACGCGGCTTTCTTGGCCGTTTCAGCGCGTTTTTCGAGAGGCACAGCGGGGGCGTTGTGAGCGGCCGCTTGTGCTTTTTCGGTGAGCGCGGCGACGGCCTTTTCTATCAGCGCGTTCTGCTCCCTCTCTTCATCCAGGTCTTTTTCAGAAGGCAGCAAGAAAGGACGGTTCGCGTACTTCCAGTCGCCATAAGTCTGCATGAACCATTCGCAGAGGCCGTAGGCCATCTCAAGCAGCGTTTTTCCGGCGGAGACGGAGGAAAAGTTCTCATGCACTGCCCTATTACGGGCTTTTCGGAGAGCGTGAAGCACTTCTTCAAGGTCACGGGGCAGAAGGTCCTTTTTTGCCAGTTCGACGATCCGGCTGGCAGCGTTGTCTGTTTGAGGCGGCTCCAGATGATCGTAAGAAAACATCAGGTTGACGATGGTCTCTCCGATCATGCCCAGCTTCATCAGGCAGGAATTGGAATCGCTGTACAGGTAGCTTTCTGCCAGCGCTCCAAGGCTGGCAAGCGGCGGAAACTTGCTCTCCAGAAAGGCAAAATTGGACTTCATAGACAGAAAACCTCCTTCGCAGAATGCAGAGAAAATAAGCTTTGCTTAACATTCTATCCTTTTCCCGGCTGATCCACAACCGGCGGAAAAATGTTCCACGTGGAACATTTTTCCTGCCAACACAAAAAAGCATGGACCCGCGACAGGTCCATGCTTTTTTGTGCTGATTTGGAGGCTTCTAAAGAACAATCCACGCCAGTCCGGTCGCGCTTTTTCACGGTTCTTGTTCCTTTTTGATTTTCAGAAGAGCAGCCACTGGTGGTTTTTCGGCATGTTCATTTACGGCGTGGAGGGAGGAACAGAAGAGCTCAATCATCGCTTGCCTTTTTAGGGCGGCGGCTCCGGGGCGTCACTTTGCGCCATTTGTGCCGATGCAGAACGCGATATATCTGCGTGGGACTGACTGGATGATCCACCGCGTTCTGATATGCCGCGGCTATTTCCGCCACTGAAACAACCTGTCCCTTTTCAGCTTTCTCAAAAAAAGGCGCTAGAATTTTCGCTTCTTCCTCGCGGGTCATGTTCTGCCTGTTCACAGCATGATGGGAATCCATGACAAAATCAAGGCCGCGATTGATAAAATTTGAGACAATTTTGCTTACATGCGCATAGTGATATCCGGAGACCTCGCTGATTTCCTTCAAACTTTTTCCATCAGCTCGCATGCATAGGACTTTTAATCTCGCCTCAACTCGCTTATCCTTGTTCTTTTTGCGCGCTTTTTCTATTTCCGCTTTCTGTTCGGCATTGATCTCATATCTCTCAGCCATTTTTTCATCACCCTATCCTATCGTACCGCTAATTTCGCTCAATGTTTAGTCTGTAAGTGGAGAAAGAGTATTGATCTTGCACAGAGCTGCCGCGATGGGCCCTCTATTTTTGAATTATAGTGGATTCTCCGCTTAGCAACAAGTACGAATAACAAAATCAAAAAAAGCATGACCCCGTCGAAGGGCTCATGCTTTTTATCAATGATGGGATACTTCACGCAAAGCCGAGAAACAGGGCAAGCGAGCGAGTTACGGCTATCATTTCATCGTCGCCAAGGCGCCCGATCACTGGGCCTATTTTTTCACGCAACACTGTCAGGGCTTTATCTATTATGACCTGTGTAGGTCGCGTAAGTCCGTTCTCCTTTCGCGGATCAACGGTGATTCTAAATAGCGGCGCACCTTTTAAGGCACTTGTCAGCGGAAGAATCGTCACTGACAGGTGAAGATCGAAGTAGTCTGACTGAATTACCAAAGCAGGCCGTGTTTTTCCATAATCGCCTTGAACGGTGACAGTCACAAGACCGCCGCGCTTCATTCCCATCTCTTTGTGTCTGTGACGGCTTCAATAACGGAAATGCAGGAGTCGCTTTCGCCTGTTCACTTGCTGTGGCGCAACCTCTTTCTTGTGGTAAATTCATGGCCGGCCGGAAAATGTTCCACGTGGAACATTTTTTCGGCTGGCATAAAAAACGCATGGACCTGTCGCAGGTCCATGCGTTTTTATATCGATTGGGGCTTCAAAGAGCAAGTTCTGCCGGTCCTGCCTTTACAGTTTCCGAATCACGATGGCGGCGCCCTGTCCGCCGCCGATGCAAGCGGAGGCGATGCCCAGTTCCTTGCCCTGCTGGGCCAGGGAGTGGATCAGGGTGGTCATGATC
>SFDM01000060.1 GCA_004558205.1 Pyramidobacter piscolens | reverse complement strand
GCTCGATAAACGTTCCAGGTGCGAAGGAACTCTCCCCCGAGGCAACCGGAGGCGTACTTGACGTACTCCGAGGATTGCCTCGGGGAGAGTTCCGAGCAGATGGGACGTTTAGCGAGTGACGCCGGTAAACGGCAATTTGCTGTAGGCGGAAAAAATACCGCTATGCTTCTTATGAGCATAGCGGTATTTTCCTGTGGAGAAAACCAACTTATTCATTCAAAAGGGTGGTAATTTGGGGAAGCTTTCCGTTGAAGACGGAACCGGATGTGCCGGCCGTTAATTACTTTGCGATAAAAATGCAAAATGGACACGGAGGGGATACCCTCGGGGCGGCCCCGGTCTCCAATTAAGCCGTTTAACTACAAAGATAAGCCGTTCCGTAGAGGGGGCGTCAGCTTTTGCCCTGCAGCTCCGCCTTTCTGGAAACTCCCATCTTTGCGTAGCCCTCGTTCAGGTAGGACTTGACGCTGCTCGCGGCGACGCCCATGCGCCGGGCGATTTCCGCGGTGGACAGCTTCATGGCGGCGTATTTCAGCGCTTCCTGTTCTCGTGGTGTCAGTTCTGGCGAGATATTATTTCCAGTTAGGGAGTTGTAAAGCCGGGCCCATCCCGCGAAAAGCCGGTCGTTCTGCCGGCGGATGGCCAGCCACGTGGAGCGGGAAGCGCGCCGCCTCATGGCCTCTTCCAGCAGCGTGTCCAGTTCCCGTTTGCACTCGACGAAAAAGAAGATGAACCCCCGGGGCATGGCCAGGTCCAGAGCGCGGTTCAGGTGGCGCAGGGCGGCCTGATCGTCGTTCAGGACGTGCAGGGCCGCCGCCGCCAGGCTGCTCAGCTGCAGCTCTGCCACGACCACGCCCTTGGCGCGGCACTGGGCGATCAAGGGCAGCGCTGCGCAGAACGCCGCTTCGTATTTTTTGCGGACGTAAAGCCATTTCACGTAGACGTACCAGGCCAGAGGCAGCCGGTCGCCGGCGAAGCCGCTGAAATCCCCCAGGGGCAGCCAGTCGGGAATCAGCGAAAGGTCGTAGACGCTGACGCCCATCAGCCCTAGAGTCAGCTCGCGCAGCCGGGGAGAAACTTCGGAACAGGCGATCTTTCCGATGGCCCTGTTCCATCGGTCCAGGCTACCGCTGTAGAGCGAGTCGATGGCCAGTATGACCTGACAGTCCATGGCTGTTTCTCCGCCGCAGAGGCCCCGCAGGATTGCGTTCGCCAGCGAGGCGGCCTTTGAAATGTGCCCTCGCAGATAGAGGAGCTGCGCGTCGAAAAGCCGGGCCGCGGCGCTGCCCTGGGGAAGTCCGGCGAGGGGCGCCGAGGCGAGGCCGAAGCCTTCGGGAAAAGGCCGGTAGACCGTAACGGTGTCAAGGCAGAAACCGGGACAGGCGGCCTCCTCGGCGCCCTCTTTGCGGCGCAGGTCCGTCGGGTGTTCCGCGCCGGCGGGGATCATCCAGGACCGCTCAAATTTTTTCGCCCCGGCGATCCTGCCGGCGCAGCAGAGAGTCTGGACGGCGCGCGGCTTCAGCCCCCACTTTTCGGCGGCTTCCCGCGCCGAGATGAAGTCCATGGTCCCTATTTGTCCAGCGCCGCGGCGATGAAGGCCTTGAACAGGGGATGGGGTTTGACGGGGCGGGACTGGAACTCGGGGTGGAACTGCACGCCCACGAACCAGCGACAGTTGGCGTTTTCCATGACCTCCACCTGGCCGCCGGTGGGGCAGACGCCGGCCACCTTCATGCCCGCGGCCTCGTAGCGCTCTCTGTAGGCTTCGTTGAACTCGAAGCGATGGCGGTGGCGTTCGCTGATCGACTCGGCCCGGTAGATCTCCGTCCTGGCTTTCGAGCCTTCCGCGAGGTCGCAGGGGTAGGCGCCCAGGCGCATGGTGCCGCCGCGGACCGAGACGCCCTTCTGGTCTTCCATCAGGTGAATCACGGGGTTGGCCGTGCCGGGATTGAACTCCAGGCTGTCGGCGTCGGCTAGGCCGAGCACGTCACGGGCGAACTCGATGGCGGCTACCTGCATGCCCAGGCAGATGCCCAGATAGGGCACGTCGCGCTCGCGGGCGAACCGGGCGGCGCGAATCTTGCCCGGGATGCCGCGGGAACCGAAGCCGCCGGGTACCAGGATGCCGTCCACGACTCCCAGGATGGATTCCACGTTGGAGTCCTCTATGCTTTCGGAGTCCACGGGGACAATCCTGATCTTCGCGCCGTTGGCGATGGCCGCGTGGGACAGGGCTTCGTTGACGCTCAGATAGGCGTCCTTGTTCTCGGTGTACTTGCCCACCAGGGCGATGGTGACCTGCTTGTCGGCGCTTTCCCGCTGCTTTAAAAAAGCGTCCCAGTCGGACATGTCGGGATCCTTGCCCACGGCCAGGCCGAGGCGGTCCATGACGAGGGCGTCGAAGCCCTGGGCATGGAGCACGCTGGGAACGCGGTAGATCGTGTCGGCGTCCAGCTCTTCGATGACGCACTCCGGCGCGACGGAGCAGAACAGCGCGATCTTGGCGCGGGTGTCCTCGGTCACGGGGTGCTGGGAGCGGCACACGATGACGTCGGGCTGGATGCCCACGCGGCGCAGCTCGTTGACGCTGTGCTGGGTGGGCTTGGTCTTGAGCTCACCCGACGCGCCGATATAGGGCAGCAGCGTCACGTGGCAGTAGAGCACGTTGTTTTTGCCCACCATGGAGGGCATCTGGCGGATGGCCTCCTGGAAAGGCTGCCCCTCGATGTCGCCCACGGTGCCGCCGATCTCGCCGATGACCACGTCGCAGGTGTTGCCGATGCACTGGATCCGGCGCAGGATCTCGTTGGTGATGTGGGGGATCACCTGCACGGTGTGGCCGTCGTAGTCGCCGCGGCGCTCCTTGGCGATGACCGACGAGTAGACTTTGCCGGAAGTGCAGGAGTTGTCGCCCGACAGGGACTCGTCGATAAAGCGCTCGTAGTGCCCGAGGTCCAGGTCGGTCTCGGCGCCGTCGTCGGTGACGAACACCTCTCCGTGCTGATAGGGGCTCATGGTCCCCGCGTCCACGTTGAGGTAGGGATCCATCTTCAGGATGCTGACCCGCAGGCCTCTCTTTTTCAGCAGGATCCCCAGCGAGGCCGCCGTGATTCCCTTGCCGAGCGATGAAACCACGCCGCCAGTGACGAACACATATTTTGCCATACAAAACTCCCCTTTGATTTAAGAATTAAAATAAAATTGCCCTCCAGCGGTGCGGAGGGCAAGAGACGCTTAGACGACGCCGAGGACTGCGCGGAGAGCGTCAGCGGCGCTGGGAAAGCGGATAACCGTATTTTTCAGGAGGCTGCCGACGGCGATGAAGTCGCCGCGGCCGAAGTTGGCCATGAGCATCCGGTCGCTCTCGGCGTCGCCGAGGTAGAGGGGCCACCGGCAGTTCATGGTGTCGCAGAGGTATTCAAGCCCCGCGGGATCCGGTTTGCGGCACATCTCGACGCTGACGATGCGGTCCCGGGGGAAATCCTGCCAGCCCAGCACTTCCATAGCGGCGCGCATCTCGTTCCTGTAGCGTCCAGAGTAGATGCCCACGGGCAGGGGCAGTTTGTCCCAGCGGATGGGGAACAGCGATTTTTCGAGCTTGCGGCAGCCTTCGACGCGTTTTTTGAGAAGCCCGCTGAAGGACTTCTTTTCCTGGGCGTCGTCACTGCCGAAGTAGACCTCCATGCAGACGCCCTGAAGGACCTGGCGGTCTACGGCGCTGCCGCAGGTGCGGGCGAACCAGGCCAATCCATCCTTTCCGGCTTCGGCGAGGGCTTTTTGCCAGGCGTCGAACGTGGGGAAGGCGGCGGAAAGTTTTTTCTCGCTGCTGGCCGCCGCGAGGGACAGCAGCGCCCAGGCCAGGTCGTAATCGTTGTTGTAGCTGTCGTAAAGTTTGGCGGCCATATAATGCTCGCCGGCGTCGACGGCGCAGTCGGCGTCCAGGCCCATCACGTCGCTCCAGTACAGGGGCACGCTTTGGGATACCACGGCGCGGAAGCTGACGGTGCCGTTCACGAGGACTCCGTCCACGTCGAAGATAATGCAGTCTGCGCGGCTGGGGCTTAATAACGTCATAAGACAACTCACCTTCTCAAAAACTCAAATGCCCCTCATGGAGAAACGAGGGGCATAAATTTATAATAGGACATTATATCACAGATTCATGGAGGCGACTCCGGAATTTTACTTTTCTCCCCTTCCCGACAGCAGTTTCCCCATGTCCACATGGGTCCAGTCCTGAAGGCCGGGGATCCTGATCCAGAGCGCCATGTCCTGAGGCTTCACCGTCAGCTGGTACATGGTGCCCTCCGCCGTGGCAGCGCCGCCTTTTTCGTAGGGCGTCTCGATGATCTTCATCATGACTTTGGCGTCGATGGCGCCGCGGTGTTTTTCAGCGAGGGTCTGGAGGTTCTTCCTGCGGGAAAGGCTGTTCCAGCTTCTCCCGTCGGAGGGCGTCCTGATGCCCCAGCTTTCGTCGGTGAAGTGGTTCGTGATGACCATGAGGCCGTCTTTCGACGCGCCGGCGCTTCTCTTCACGTCAAAGAAGGCCCACTCGTAGGCGCGCGCTTCCTTCTTGTCGGCCACGCCGATGATGAAGGAGCTTCCCGTGTTGGTGGTGTGGAAGAAGGTGTCCACGTACTTCATGTCCTGAGCGTCGAAGAGCAGGGCGAAGAGTGTCTGGGTGGAGTGGGTGCGGTTGTCGTAGTGGATGCTTCCGCCCGAGGGCGTGCCATTGTTGAGCTCTAAGAAGATCCCTTCGGCGTTGAGGCCGTTGACGGCGTACATCTCGCCGGCGTAGCCGATGGTGGCGGCGGGGATGGAGCCGTCGGCGGGGTGGAATACGGCGATGACGATGTCCTTGTCCAGTTTTTTAAACCACTCTGGGAAGTAGTCGTAGTTGCGCCCGTAGACCAGGCCGTCTTTGGCGCACTCGCCCCAGGCGGCCACGCCAGAGCAGAGCGAGAGTCCCGCGCTCATCTCCACGCAGTTCACGAGGAGCAGCTCGTCCTGGCTGAGGCCCGAAGTCTCCGCCATGCCCTTCACCAGTTCGCGGAAAGTGAAGGGCGCCGTGGCGTAATAGCCCTGGGCGATGCTTTTCATGACGTCCATGTTCTCCGGCTTTTTCGCGGCGATCTCGCCGAGGATGGCGGTGCGGTAGATGTCCTGGAGCTCCGCCGACAGAAGGGCCCCGTACTGGCGTCCCATTTCGCGCCAGGTGCCGCGGAGGACGGCGACGTTCACGCTGCCGCGCGTGAAGCGGCTTCCGCCCTCAAAGTCGGCGCGGACGTCGCCCGGCGCCTCGAAGGCGAAGGACGCACAGGCCGCGAAGAACATGAATAATAAAACCGTGAAAAAGGCGCCTAACCTGCGCTGATATTTTGATGTCATAATTTAAAAGCCTCCTGAAATAAACACGATAAACGCTATAAAGATCAGTCTTCGTTTCTTCCCCGCTTTTCGCGCAAGCCCCGCCGGATCATCTCTAGGTAGTCTTGAAAGACTGTGTCGATATCCCTGTCTCTCGAAAAGTACTGTCCGAGCTCCAGATCCCCGATACGAGAGGTTTCCAGGGTTTTGACGATGGGTCGCCGCGCCGCGTAGAGCGAAAGGGTAAAGTTGGTGTCCGTGAAAAAAGGGTAATTTTGCTTTGTCAGAAAGGTTGAATCCTCAACGCCTTTCGGCGAGGTCAGAAAGACGGGATAGTTGAGCGTCCCCGCCTCTATGGCCACCAGTCCCACTCCGGCAACAAACAGATACCTGTCCCTATGTTCAGCCAGAAACCGAATCGTATCTATTTCGCCGATAAAGGGGTCTTCTTTGAGTTTGAACCTGCGCATGAGGCGGCGTTTAAAATCAAAGTCCGGCTCGGGCGCTCCTGCGATCTCGAACTTCAGGCCTCTGTCCAGGCAGTAACGCACGAAGGTCTCCGCGAGGGAGAGCTTGTCCGACGTCAGCCTGGATATGTGAATCGCTCTGTCCTGTCCCTGATATCTCCACAGCCGGCTCTGTTTTTCAACGGCGTTTTTTACGATATATCCGTCGGCGGCAAGCTCTTGATGAGATGCGTAAAGGCCCTGGGAGATAAAAATGCGGTAATGAAGCTGGTTGACGTATTCCCATAGATAATTGCCTATGCCGTGGATCGTGCAGCCCGTGAGGGCGAGTTTCTTCAGGCTGGCGATGTCAAGGGAGCGAAGGCACTCGTCGGATTTGAAGTGGAACTCCACGACGTCTATCTTTTCAGTTTGGACGAGGTCGAGGAAAAAACGGTTGAAATTCTTCGCTGGATAATAAAGGCGATACTGAGGATAATCCGCAAATTCCGGCAGAGCGATCGGCTCCGAGGTGAAAAAGTGGACGGCGTATCCAGATCGCGACAGGCGGCCGGCATACTGCAAAAGCCGGTTCTCCACGCCCCCATGGCAGACCAGAGAATCGGTGACGAACAGAAATTTTCCGAGTTGAGCCTCTTTCCCGGCAAGCTGGCTCCGGCCCAGAGTCAAATTGCGCTTCTGAAGTCGGACATTCTCTCTGCGGCAACAGAAATTAACAAAGGGAATTTTCGCCTTGCGAAGGCTCAGCCTGAGGCCGAGAAAATTTATCTTGATCTGAGTGCCGTTGAAATTGATCCTGAATAGGCGGGACACAGGACGTCACGCCCCTAGTCCTCAGCGTTTTGGCACTTCTCGCGAAGCTTGCGGCGAAGCACTTTGCCCAGGGCGTTGCGGGGGAACTCGGTCAGAAGCTCCACGCGGCGCGGCACCTTGTAGTGGGGCAGGCGCTCGCGGCACCATTCCACCAGCTCCGACGGCGCGATGGCGGCCCCCTCCTTGGGGATCACGAAGGCGCGCACCACCTGCCCCGTGACGGCGCGTTCGATGCCCACCACCGCCGACTCCCTCACCAGGGGATGGGCGTTGAGGACCTGTTCCACCTCCTGGGGATAGACGTTGAAGCCGCCCACGATGATCAGGTCGCTGACGCGCTCCATGATGAACACGTTGCGCCCCTCGTCCACGCGCACCATGTCGCCGGTGTTGAAGTAGCCGCCGACGAACTTTTCGCGGGAGATCTCCGGCGCGTTGAAGTACTCGGAAGCCACCGACGGCCCCTTGACCCACAGCACGCCCTCGTCGCCGGTCAGAGGATGGCCGTCCACGTCTTTCAGGACGTACTGGATGGATTTCAGCATGGGCCCCACGCTGCCTTCCGGCGAGCCTTCGGGGACCTGGACGGCCAGGACGGGCGAACACTCCGTCAGCCCGTAGCCCTCGATGACGCGCGCGTTCAGGTATTTGGCTACGCGGGCTCTCAGCACGGCCGAGAGCCGGTCGCCGCCGGAGACGATCTTCTTGAGCCGGCGGGGCGTCCAGGAATTTTTCACGGCGGCGCCGCAGAGGAAGTGCAGCAGCGTGGGCACCGTGATCAGCAGCGTTACTTCAGCCTCGTCGATGGCGCGCAGCGTGCCCTCCACGGGCATGAAATTGCTGCGGATAGCCTGGCGGATGCCCACCATCATGGGCATGATGCCCGAGACGATGCAGCCCAGGGTGTGGAAGTTGGGAAGCACGTTGAGGAGCGTGTCCTCTTTGTATTCGGGAATGCCCTGCGCGAGGGCCTCGGTCAGGCCCCAGTAGATGTTGTCGTGGGTCAGGGGCACGCCTTTGGGCGTTCCCGTGGTGCCCGAGGTGTAGAACAGCAGGGCCATATCCTCACTGGACTTGGGTGCCGAAGCGGCCTTGAAGGCGGGCAGGACGCCCTTGTCTTCGAGGAACAGCAGGGGGATGCCCAGGGCGGCGAACTTTTCTTCCTGAGGCTTCAGGTTGGGGGCCGCGATCAGCACCACGGGGGCGGAATGAGCCACCGAAGCCGCGACGGCCTGGGCTCCGGCCAGAGGGTTCAGCGGCGCGACGGAGCCTCCGAGCTGCCAGCAGGCGAGACAGAGCGCGTGAAAGGCAGGGCAGTTAGGGAGCAGCGTGGCAGCTCGGTCGCCTGCGCCGAATCCTGCGGCTTCCAGGACCCTGCGGTTTTCCTCGGCTAGGCCGAACAGCCTCCCGGTCGTCCACCATTCCCCGTCGTACCAGACCATCTGCTGTGAAAAGGACCATTGCTCGGCGATAACTTTCTCCAAACGTTTTTTTTCTGTCATGTACACCCCTCCTGAAAAGTATATATAAAAACGCGATCAGCGGCGGCGCGCGGCTTCCGGCAGCATGCCGTTTTTTTAACTCGAATTTTCTGAAAGGATCTTTCCGTTGCGGATAACGCAAATGCCTATAGATAGTGTATCATATAGCTGTTCTCTTGGGAGCGTTTTTTTACGAAGAAAATTCAACGTTGTCCCGTCGTTTCGGGCAAACGTCACTTTAGCGCAGGAGGCTGGTAATGATGACCGCACCATGGGTAGAAATTCGGGATCTTCATAATTACGTTGGGGAAACAGTCTGTGTCAAGGGCTGGATGAACAACAAGCGCAGCTCGGGAAAAATCCATTTCCTTCAGCTTCGCGATGGAACGGGCTTCGTTCAGGCCGTCATGGTCAAGGCGGAGGTTCCCGAGGAGCAGTTCGCCGCCGCCAAGGGGCTGTGGATCGAGGCGAGCCTCGAGGTGACGGGCTCGGTCCGCGCCGACGACCGCGCGCCCTCGGGCGTGGAGCTCACCGTGTCGGATCTGAAGATCATCCAGAATCCCACCGAGGAATACCCCATCGGCAAGAAGGACCACGGCATCGACTTCCTTCTGGACGAGCGCCATCTGTGGCTGCGCTCCACGCGGCCCCACGCGCTCATGAAGATCCGCAACGCCGTCATCTGGGCCTGGCGCACCTTCTTCCACGACCGGGGTTTTATGCTGATGGACAGCCCCATCCTGACGGGCTCCATCGGCGAAGGGGCCGCCGGGCTGTTCGAGCTGGACTATTTCGGCGAAAAGGCCTATCTGTGCCAGACGGGCCAGCTTTACGCCGAGGCTTCCGCCGCCGCCTTCGGCCGCGTGTATTGCTTCGGCCCCACCTTCCGCGCCGAGAAGTCCAAGACGCGCCGCCACCTGACGGAGTTCTGGATGCTGGAACCCGAAATGGCCTTCTATGACAACAAGATGAACATGCAGCTTCAGGAGGACCTGGTGGTCTACACGGTTCAGGAAGTGCTCAAAAACTGCCGCAAGGAACTGGAATACCTTGAGCGCGATATCCCCGAGCTGGAAAAGGTCCTGGCGGGGCCCTTCTATCACCTGCTGTACCGCGACGCCGTGACGAAGCTGAACGAGCTGGGCAGCGACATCAAGTTCGGCGACGACCTGGGCGCCGACGACGAGACGATCCTGACCAAGCAGTACGACCGCCCGATCTTTGTGGAGAACTACCCCAAGGACGCCAAGGCGTTCTACATGAAGGAAAACCCCGACGATCCGGCCACGGTGGTGTGCTCCGACCTGCTGGCCCCCGAGGGCTACGGCGAGATCATCGGCGGCTCCCAGCGCGAAGACGACTACGACAAGCTGGTCAAGCGCATGGAGGAGATGAAGATGAACCCCGCGGACTACGAGTGGTATTTGGACCTGCGCCGCTACGGCACCTTCATCCACAGCGGCTTCGGCATCGGCCTGGAGCGCACCATCACTTGGATCTGCGGCCTGCCCCATATCCGCGAAGTGATCCCCTTCCCCCGGACGATCTATCGCATCAAACCTTAAATTGGGAGTGCGGCGTCGCTCGCTAAACGTGCAACTCTGCTCGAAGCCTTCCCCGGCCCAATCCTCACCGTACTAAAAGTACGCCTCCGGTTGGGCCGGGGGAAGGCTGCTTCGCACCTGGAACGTTTATCGAGCGCCGCCTCCCTGCGCTGCCGGCATGAGAGGCGGTTCAATAGCAAGATCAAAAGATTGAATCGCAAAGATACTGTGTTTTTTGTCAAGGGCCAACAGGCAAGAAAATACAAAATGGGAGATAACACAAATCTGAAGCTGTAAGAATCGCTAACTTTACAG
>SFDM01000059.1 GCA_004558205.1 Pyramidobacter piscolens | reverse complement strand
GGTGGAGCTGGCAAAGCGGCTGAAGGTGGATCAAACTCACATCAGCAAGATAGAGCAGGAGGAACGGATGCCGTCGGTGGAGCTGCTGTCGCAGTTGGCAGGCCTTCTTCACATTCCGGCGGCGGAACTGATGGGCCAAAGCGGCGCTGAAGGGGTTCTCGGAACTGAATTGTTTCTGGACCCGGCAACGTACGAAAGAGAACTGGCAAACATCACCCGCGGACTGAACGGCCAGCGCAGGCAGAAGGTGCTGACCTACGCGCAGGAACAGCTCAAGCTCATGTCGCTGCGGCGCGAAAGAACTCTTTCGGCAGAATGAACGACAAAGCGGGTATGCAGGATTTTTGTCTGCATACCCGCTTTGTCGTTCATTCTATTGCAAGCAGGGTTATTTCCGCTTCAATAATGGATTCCTTTCATTCTTCTAGATTGTTGCCACTGCTGAACAACATTCGCCACTTGCGTTTAAGACTATTTGGCAATAAAACGGCTAAATTAGAGACCGGGGCCGACCCGAGGGGCCATGCAGTCGCTAAAGACTATCTCGGCCTATTCGGTCTGCCTATACTCGCTTGGTGGATACCCCTCGGGTCGGCCTCTCCGTACCCATTTCGCGTTTTTATTGCAAAGTGGTATAAGATTTTCATCCATGCAGCAATTTGAATAAAACACGGCCGAACCCCAGGCAAACGAACGCAAAAACACTCGCGCCCCTGCCCTACTCCCTCGCGAGGTCTCGCCCATAGGCGAGCAGTTCGCGCCAGGCCATGGAGGTGAGCTCCAGGCCCTTGCTGGTGGGGATAAGGCTTTCGGGATGGCCGCGGCTTTGGCGGACCAGGCTTGGCGCCGGCGCGGGCAGGATATCGAAACCCTGAAGGTACTTCCCGGCCCAGATCAGGGTCCGCGCCATGTGAAAGCGGTCGGTAACGATCATCACCACAGGGCGGCCAGTCTTATCGGGCCAGCGTTTTTCCAGGAGCGCCGCGCTGAGGCGCATGTTTCCTTCGGTGTTCAGCGACCGTGACTCCTGCAGGATCTCCGCGTCGGGACAGCGTGATTTCAGCCAGCGCGACATCAGGGGCGATTCAATGCCCGTGAGCAGGATCACGCAGGACGGCGCGGACTGGGCCAGCTTGATCCCCTGGCGCATCCGCCTCTGGGACGAGATGGAGGGCTGGTAGGCGTCGCCCTCGGCGACGGAACCGCCGCCGAGAATGAGGATTACCGCGGGACGGGAAGCGTCAGGGCCGCCCTCTGCCGGACAAAGGGATTCCATCAGTTTCAGCAGAGACTTGCCCGCGTAGGGCGTGCAGGACAGGGCAAAAAGCGCCGTCAGAAAGAAAAACAGCGTCCTGCGCCTCCGCTCGGCCAGGACGCGGCGCGGCAAAACAGCCAACAGAAGAATCGCCGCCAGGTAAAGACCAAGCGGCGACAGAACGGCGATAAAAAGGGTGGACAGAAAATAGGAGCTCTGGCTCATGGACGAAGGCCAAGGCGCTCGGAGGTGTGTTCGTTCAGGTAGGCCTCGAGCCGCGTGCGGCTCATGCGGATATGCTCCCCCATGGCCTCGCGAGCCCCTGCCTCGTCGTGGCTCAGCAGCGCGTCGATGATCGCTACATGCCCTTCCGAAAGCCCTTTGATGTAGTCACGGTCGCCCAGGGAGTAGGGGCGATAGAGGTTGATCACGTCCACCAGTTCGAGCAGAGAGTTCATTAAAAAGCGGTTTCCCGAAGCTTCATAGAGGAAGGAATGGAAACGCCGGTCCTCTTCCAGATAGCGCTGAGGGTCCGTGTCTTTGTCCATGGCCTCGAAGATGGCGCTGAATTCCTTCAGCTCCGGCGCGGGCGGATTGGCGGAAACCAGGGACACGGCGAACATTTCCAGGTCTTCGCGCAGTTCGTAAAGCGCGGCGGCGTCACTGATGGACGGAAGCGAGACGTAGGCGCCCTTCCGCGGGGCAAGCGTGACCAGCGACGTCTTGGCAAGCTGGCGTATGGCCTCACGGACAGGAGTGCGGGATACGGCCATCTTTTCGGCAAGTTCAACCTCGGAAAGTTTTTCACCCGGTTTAATGATGCCTTCCACGATAGCCTGTTTGATCTTTTCGTAGACGATCTGCCGGAGGTCCATATTTTTGGCAGGATGAAGCGGATTGTACATGATCATTCTCCCCTTAAGTTCGATCTGAATAATACTGCATACAGTCCATTTTGTGTTCATTATACAAAAAACAAATAGGGGACGCAATGAGAAGGAGTGATAAAAAAATGCTTGGTAAGAGGCTATTTTCTGCCAAAAGCACCACTTGCCCAAGAGGCGTCTCAGGAAAAAGCGCTGCGCGCTGCCCGTGGTCATGGCGTTTTTTTACGGGGTTTGGGCACATAAAACAAAAACAGGCCGGTGAAAAGGGGGCTTCCCTTTCCGCCGGCCTGCTTTGTATGTGGAATCGAAAAAAGACTGGGGTCTTACTTCATGTACCGAAGGACCACTTCGGCGATAATCGCCGAGCCCAGGAAGGTGCCCACGAAGACCACAAGGCCGACCACCACGATGCGCCAGCCCTGTTTCTTGAGGAGGTGCATGTCTTTGCCGATGGCGAGGCCGGCGTAGGCCAGGATGGGGGTGCAGAGGCCCAGGAAGCTGATCTTGCCCGTGGCCTGAGCCATCCAGGTCGAACCGGGGACCAGGTCGGGGATGGTCAGGATGCAGCCGAGCGTGGTGATATAAGCGACGGCGGGCAGGCCTTTCCAGGGGATGAGCTTATGAATGACGACGCCGCCGGCGATGATGCCAAGGAGCACGGCTATACCAGGAAGGGAGTCCACGACCGGGACGCCCTGGATCAAGTTGGCGACGACGGTCATAACAGAGCAGATAAGCGTGAAGATGGTAAGCTGAATAGCGTTCATGAACGTTCTCTCCTTCCCTACTACTTAGCCCCACGGTTGCTGGGAGCGTCTTTAATGCCCATGAGGCGCACAAGCCAGTTGGCCAGAGGAATGCCCAGGAAGACCGACATGTACACGCCGTCCAGGCCGGAAAGCATGTTGCTGGTGGCGGCGAGAGCCGTCAGTTCGTCCTTCATCTCCGGGAATATGGCGACAATGGGGGCCAGCGTGGTGGCCATCATGCTGGCGCTTCCAGTGCCGCAGGCCATGGCGAGAGCCTGGGGGCTGAAGAAGGTCATGGTGGAGGCGATCACGGAGCCCATCAGGCTGCAGAACAGGGCGCCGAAGACGGTGCCGGTGATGTAGACGCCCATGACGCCGAGGCCTTCAGGGGTGTCCATGCCGTACTTCTCGCCGATAAGGGCGATGCTGGGTTCGCGGGCATTGGAGAAAGCGGCGCCGACGGCTTCGCGGCGAAGGCCGAGAACGACGGCGACGGGGACGCCCAGGAAAATGGTGCCGAGGTTGCCGAACTCCTGAAGGAGCAGGGCCGGAGCCGAGTGGACCACTTTCCAGAAGCTGGGGCCCACGAGCGTTCCGTAGCGGGCCATGAGCAGGAAGAAACTGACGCCCACGAGCGACGAGGTCTGCATCATATCGTCGTTGGAGAGCAGTTTCAGCTTGGGCAGGCCGCAGAGGGCGCCGAAAATGAAGGAATAAAGCATGGGGATCAAGACCAGCTTGGCCGGACCGACCGCGAAGGACTTGCCTCCGATCAGTTCCGCCACGACCGTCAGGACCAGGGCGAACAGATGAATCTTCCAGTTGCGCAATGCTTTGCTGACTACATCCATGAGGAAAAAACCCCCTTAAATAAAGATAGGAACCACCATAGGCTCCCCTATTATACGCGGAATCGGGCGACCCCGCGTTTGAACCCTTAATAATCGCTGAAACGGGCGTCCATGGACGCCAGATACTCTTCCTTCGTATAGATAGGCTTGTAACCGTCGAGAATTTCATGAGCGCCCTTCGCGCCGTCGGCCAGAAGGTCGATCACCGTTGAAAGAAGCGCCTTGGCCGAGGTGATCACCGCGGCGTCGAAATCGGTCACCTGGAAAGCCGCGGAATGCAGAGCGCCCACGGAGCCGCCCGCCGAAGGATGGATGCCGGGCATGAGGTGGCAGATGTCGCCCATGTCGGTGGACGCCGCAAAGTAGGTGCCGGCCGTGACGTTCTCCGCGCCCACCAGTTCCGTCGCGTTTTCGGCGAAGAGCTTGTTCAGAGCGGGCGAAGCGGCCAGAGGCATGTCGCCGGGAATGCTGGAGAAGTGGAATTTGCAGCCCAGGGCGTCGGCGCCGGCCTTAAAGGCGCGCTCCACCTTGGCGAAAACTTCGTCGATCACGGCGGCGCTGGCAGCGCGCACATAGCCTTCGAGGCGCACGTCGTCGGGAACGCTGTTGACCGAGTCGCCGCCCTTGGTGATGATGTAGTGGACGCGCACATGGTCTTCGTCGCGGAAGGTTTCGCGCAGCGCGTTGACGGAGTTGATGCCAGACACGGCGGCGTAGAGGGCGTTGATCCCCTGGTCAGGCGCGGCCGCGGCGTGGGCCTGCTTGCCCTCGTAGCGGACCATGAACACCCGGAAGCCGTTGCCGTGGCGGGGCACGGAGAAAGCCGCCTTGGGCGACCAGTCGCCGGCGTGGATCATCATGGACACGTCCACGTCGTCGAACACGCCGAGGCGCACAAATTCAGGCTTGCCGCAGAGGTAGACGATTTTTCCCTCGTCGCGCATCTTCTTGCGGCGGTCGATCTCGATGAACTCCTCGGCGGGGACGCCCATCAGCGCCACGGAACCGTCCAGGTCCTCCATGATCCCGCTCTTGACCAGCGCCGAGGCGGCCGTCAGGACGATCGACGTCTGGAGGTTGTGCCCGCAGCTGTGCGACGCGCCGTCCACGGGATTGGCCTTGGGGTGGTTGCGGCACACGATGCCATCAAGCTCGCCGATCAGGGCGATCTTGGGCCCCTTGCGGCTGCCTATATCGGTCCGCAGTCCCGTCACCGCCAGCCCCTTCTTCACCGAAAGGCCGAGAGATTCGAGAGCCGCGGCCAGTTTGGCGCTTGTGCGCTCCTCAAAGAAGCCCAGCTCGGCATGGTCCGCAATATCGTCGGCGTAAGCCTTCACCGCCGCAGCCGAGGCGTCGGCGGCTTCAAAAACCCTTTTCTTCAGCAGTGCCTTGTCAACCATCATAGCAACTCCTTCTTCCGCAGTAAAATGAGATAGGGCCGTTCTTCAATACAAAGGTTCCCCCGAGAATACAAAAAGGCCGGAACCTCCCGATGGGCTCCGGCCGTTTATGCGCAATTCCCGGCACAAATAAGCCTGTGCCGCCCGCAGAACAGAGACCGCCCATCATTCGCTGAACCGGTAGTAGTGGCAGTTGACGAACTTGAATATTTCACGAAGCAGCTCTCCTCTCTCTGCGAGGATGAAGAATATGTACTTACCGATTGAAAGATAATCCTTAACCGCTGCTTTGTCAAGATGAGGTTTTACAAAAAACGCCCAATCAGCAGAAAAACCCTTCGAGGGAAACGGCGAAAAAAAACCGCCGCAGGCTCTGGGCTCCGCGGCGGTTTTGACTTCTTTTAACGGACGGAAGGCCTGGTGCTTGAGCCCATGGGCATCACCCAGGTGCTCAGCTTCCTGCCCCGCTTTGCGTAAATCTTCTCGAGAGCCTCGTCCACCGAGGCTACGACTTGGATTCCCGTACCGGCGAACTCTGAAGCGGGAATCGAGGAGAGAAGGTAAAAGTCGTGATTTTCGGCGATATCGGCAATCACGTAGCCTACGTACTTGGCGATGGTGAACTCGCGGCGGATTTCGGCCTCGCGGGCCTCCATGCTGTCAAAACCCTGGAGCATGAACTTGACTTCATCGTTGCCGAAGCCCTCGGAACAGGTGGTGATGATGACCATCGAGCCCCCGTCCTTCACGGCGTCCCAAGCGTTGAAGATCGTCTTGGAGCCCTGATAGAGGTTGATGTCCTTGGGGAAGCCGCCCGCCGTCGCGATAACCAGGTCAGCCTTTTCGGAGATGGGCACGCCGTCCACGCTGTCTACGATCTTCGTCCCCGCCACGTGGGCTTCGTAGGGGTCGCCGGCCACGGCCCAGCCGATCTTGCCATGGGAATCCAGGACCACGTTGAGCAGGAACGAGGGCTTGACCATGTTCATGGCCTCCACCATGTCTTCGTGGAGGATGTTGTCCTTAAAATTGCCCGTGCTGACGTTCAAGTTGCGGCCCTTGCCCGGCGTGGGATCCAGAGCCAGGGCGTGATTCGCCATGACCGTCTCGTAGGACGAGATTCCCGGCAGGATGGCCTTGCGCCCGCCGCCCCAGCCGGCCATGAAGTGGTAGACGATGCCGCCGGTGATGATCACGTGGTCGTACTCCATGATTTTTTTGTTCACCTTGACGGGCGTGCCATGGCTGGTCGTGCCGAGATAGACCATGTTCTCGCTGTCGGTGCAGACGTGGTCCATAATCTTGATGCGCTTCAGCAGGTCCTCGCCGATCAGCTGCTTGTACTCATCCTCGGTCTGGGTGCGGTGGGTCCCCGTGGCGCTGATGAAAAGCATGTCTTCGTCGCGGATACCCGCCTTGTTCAGCTCCTCCACCAGGATGGGAATGTACAGGCTGCCGTGCTGCCAGGCCCGGGTGACGTCGCAGGTGACGATGCAGACCCTTTCGCCGGGCTTGACGATCTTGTCGAGCCTGGGCGAACCGATGGGGTTGGCCAGAGCCAGGCGGACCGCCTCTTCTTCGGTAGGCGCGCCGGGAACAGGGCTGCTCTCGATCAGGCCGAGCACGTCCTCTTCGGGAAGGGAGAAATTCACCTTGCCGGAACCGTATTTCAAGTGGAACTCTTTCATCGCCATAACAATAACCTCCTCGAATAACACATCCGCCAACGGCAGCCGGGCCTAAAGAGGCCGGCTGCCGTTCATGTTTTTTTAGCTTACAGCCCCGCCACGGCCGTGACGGTTGCGGGGAATACCATATAAGTATATACCATGGCCGCCGATCCGGCAAAGAAAAGAAGCAGCAGGGCGGGAACCAGCGTCTTGCGGAGCACCACGCCCTCTTTATCCATGATGCCCACGCAGGCGCACACAGCCACCACGTTGTTGGGGCAGATCATGTTGCCCAGGGCGCCGCCGATGTTCTGCGCGGCGACCACCGTGACGGGATTGATGGCCAGGCTCTGGGCCGCTTCCAGGTGCATGCCGTTGAACATCAGGTTGGAGCCCAGATTGGTACCGGTGACAAAGGCTCCCATTTCGCCGATCGCCACGGCCACAAAGGGATAGGCCATTCCGGCGGCGTGGGCCAGAGGCCCGGCCAGGGCGCTCATCTGCCCCGACATCTTCATGCAGTTGACCATGGCAAGCAGGAATCCCATCACGAACAGAGCGGGCCAGGTCTGCATCGCCGCCTTGCCCGCGGCGCCCATAAACACGCCGGGACGCCCCAGGACGAGCGCCGCCACAAAGGAGCAGGCGAAGATCGTCAGCCCGACCCATACCGTATAGCCGCCGCCAAAGGCAAGAAGCGCGGGAAGCGGCACGGTCATGCGCACCGTCACCAGCATGAAGCACAGGACCACGTAGGGGGCCAGAGCGTGGGCAAACTGCCCCGCGGTGACCGTCACGCCGGGTTCATGGCTGATACGGTATTCCTCGGGCACGCTGTTTAAGTCTTCCTTGCGGCTCTTCAAGAAAGCGCTGTACAGCAAGGTTCCAGCCAGGCCGCCCACAAGGCTCGTAAGCTCGGTGATCGCCACGGCCACGTTGCTGATCGCGTAGTTGATGCAGCCCGTCAGCAGCCCCATAATGACGATTTCTTTGCCAATGCCGCGCAGCGACTTCCATCCCATGAACACGCCCAGCATCACCACGGGAAGGATGACATACACAAGACAGGTGATCATGCCCGTCTTCATGGAGGCTTCCACAAAGGTCATCCCCAGAGACTCCATAACCTTGCCCGTTCCGAAGATGGTGGTCACGCCGGCTCCGCCCCAGCTGTTCGGAAGGGCGTTGCCCAGAAGGCAGGCGGCCGCCGCCGTGACGGGATTCATCCCCAGCCCGACCAGGAACGGGGCCGCGAGGGCCGCTGGCGACCCCGCGCCCGCGGCGCCTTCGATGAAGGTGTTAAAGGGAATAGCAAGCAGCAGCGTCATCAGGCGCATATCGGTGGTCACGCCGGCAAGGCCCAGCTTGATGGTATCCATGGCTCCGGAGCGGAGCATGACCTGAAGAAGCGAAAAGGCGCCCAGAACGATCACGAGAATGCGCGCGCCGTCCACGATTCCCGCCCAGCTTCCCTTGAGCAGCGCCGTGGAATCGGAGCCAAAATAAAAGCAGGCCGTCGCGAACGAAATGGCCCACGCGACAGGGGCGATTTTTCTCGACGAGACGTTAAACCCTGCCATACCAACCAAGACCGCCACGATGGGCGCCGCTGCCACAAAAAAATCCATAGTACTTTTCCTCCTCATGATAACAAAACAATTTGATTTCTCGGAGGCCTGTGCCAGGATACAAAAAAAGGAGCGAGGCACGGGCCTCACTCCTTTGACCTTTCAGCGCATACAGCTACATACACGTCGTCCAGGAAAGAGACCACGAGATAATGACGAGCTCTAGGCTAATAATAATGACGCTGATCATAGAAACTGAAACATTGAAAGCCATGATGTTCTCTCCTCAATCTGTGGTATTTTCCTGTTCGGAAGTGAATATGGTCGGGATATTACACTAAAGTGAAAGAGTTGTCAAGAAGCACAATTTATAACTTGATTAAATTGAATTCCGATAACAGCACGCAATTCACCATACAAAAAACATGCCTTGTAAGGCCGATAAGAATGTCCGCCGGGGGAGGTTCACGGAGAGGGAGTTCTCCTCTCCGGGGCGCGCGGAATCGCAGCCGTTTTCTCGCGAAGGCAGACAGGCCTGTGTTCCGCCGCAGTTTTTGCGCTCGCATTTTGCCCGTAGAAAAACTTTTTCTCAGGTTCTATGGGGTTAAAATATTTTTTATGCTCGAAAATAAGAATGTAAAGTGTCAACGGTAGCGTTGATACGGTATAATGAGGTTAAGCGAGGCGTCGTTTCAACCGGCGGCCCGCTGGGGAAATGGGTCCCAGCCGCCTTTCCGGCAGGTTCGAGGCCACAATAAGAGTTGGAGGCTACATGATGAACTATCTTCAAAAAACAGCGACAGCACTTCTCATCCTGTTTCTCGCGCCCGCGGCGTCTCCGGCGGCAATTCGCGTCGCCACGGCAAGCACCTACCCGCCCTATGAGTTTTTGAACCAGCAGGGCGAGCTTGACGGTTTCGACAAGGATCTCATGGAAGAGATCGGCCGCCGCCTGGGCGAGGAAATTCAATGGCTTGATACGGGACATTACGACATGGTCATTCCCGCCCTGACCACCAACCGCGCCGACGTGATCGCCGCGGGGATGAGCGCCACGCCGATCCGCGCCAAACGGGTGCTTTTCAGCAACCCCTACGTGCCAACCATGGCGGCTTTCGTCACCGCGCCATCCCTCAAGGTGGAAAAGCTAGAGGACATGAAGAGCCTTCGCGGCGCTATCCCGGTGGGAACCACCCAGGACGTCTACCTGACGCCGCTGAGCGAGTCCATGGGGTTCAGCCTGAAGCGGTTCGCCAAGATCGAGGAGTGCGTCTGGGATATCGTGACGGGGCGCACCGATTTCACGCTGATGGACTTGCCGGTAGCGCGCAAGCTGACGGAACTGCCCGAGTTCAAGGGCAAGATCGTCACCGGGTACATCTTCAAGCTCACCGGCGCGGGCAAGGCCCTAGCGGTACGGCTTGACGACAGGGCTTTGAAGGAGCGCTTGGACCAGGCCATCGCCGCCATGGAAGAGGACGGCACGATGAAAGCCCTCCGCGCCAAATGGGGCCTTGGCGGAACTGAGTGACCTGCTCCCGCCGCTGAGCGCCTTCAGGCGGCAGAAGCGGGGGCTTCTCGTTCGAGGTACATTGATACATACCAGCATTCACGAGCTATCCCCC
>SFDM01000058.1 GCA_004558205.1 Pyramidobacter piscolens | reverse complement strand
CGGGCACCAGCAGCGCGATAGCCATCGTGGCCGACAGCCCCGGCATCGCGCCGACCAGAAGGCCGAGCCCCGTACCGCCCACAAGCGCAAGTAAATTAGAAATATGAAAGACGTTCGTTAAACCGGTAAGAACACTGTTCCACATTCTTCAGTCTCCCCTTTCATCCTAGGCCCCAAGGACCGATTCGAGCAATCCCATGGGTACCGGGAGATTGAGAAAACGGACGAACAGCAGATAGACAAAGACCGAAAAGCTCAGCGCGATGAGCGCCGCCTTCAACAGGCTTGCCGCCCGCAGGTAGAGGTAGCCCGCCACCATGAACAACGGCGTGGAGATGAAATACCCCAGAGCTTCGGTGCTCGCGATGTAGACGGCGACGCCGGCGGCAAAAACCGTCACGCGAAGGACGTTGATCTTTACTTTCACGCCGTCTTCAGGCGCGCGCCAGGCATTGAAAACCATCAGTCCGCTGAAAAGGAAGATCAAAACCGCCATCATCTGGGGAAACATTCTCGCTGAGTCGGGCATCGCGTTGGCCGCAACGTAAAAATAGAGTCCAATGGAAACGGTAAAGGCAGAAAAAAGGAGATGCTGAACAAAATAGGTCATGTTAGGCCACCTCCCCAAACCTCAAAAGACCTGTGCTCCGTCTCTCACAACAGAACCTGCGGCGCGGCAAGGCCGCGCAAGCGGCAGACGCCGCTGAAGCGCGTAAAAATGATTTCCAATTCCTCACGACAAAAGCCTCCTCGTTTTTGGGTAACCGAAAAAGAGATCAATCTCCTATTCCTCTCCCTCAAAAGGAACGCCTCAGAGCGCACAGGTCCTCGATTTTCAGCGCGAACGGGCTTTCGCGCGCACCTTGAACCCGACAGGGCTATTCAGAAAGACAGGGTTGCCGTCATTCTGGTTAACCATGATCTACCTGAATGACAAAGAGCTTAGCACCTTTTTTTCAGGAGAGCAAGCCATAGAATAACAATCATAATATCCCATAACAAAATAAGAACGAATTTTGCTGGTTTATGATGCATGCTATTTTTGAAAAAAATAAAAAAAGCCCAAAGCACAAGGGATATCGTACTTCAGGGCTTAAGCTTTTTTATATTTTTTGATGTGCGCTGGGGCAGCAACTCAGGTGATATCGATAATCAGTCCGTTCCAGATGGATGTTCATCAATTCTCCCGCCAGTTCAGCATCCTGGTTGAAGATGGCCTCTGCCAACTTTCGGTGTTCCTCCAGGATCGACTCGGGCCACGCGTCTTGGGGCAGCTTGTTGAAATTGCCCATGTGAAGCGTGTCGATGGTGTTCTGCGACAGGGCAATCAGCCCTTCATAAGCGCGAAGCAGCACCATATTATGGGCTGCCGTGGCAATTAGATTGTGAAAAATACTGTTCCACCGGGAGCCTTTAATACCGCGTTCAGGGCTGTCGAGCTTGATGACAGACTCCATCATCTGGAGACATTCTTTCATGCGGGCCACGTCGGCGTCGTTGCGCCGCGCCGCCGCAAGCCGCGCCGCCGGGATCTCCACCAAGTTTCTGACTTCGGATATCTCCGCGTAAAGCCCAATGGGCCATGAGGACTGAAAACCGCTCAACGCGCGAAAGGCGTTGTCCACGTCCCGATTCTCGACAAAGATCCCCTGACGCTCGCGGATTTCCAGAACGCCGTAAGCCTCAAGTATAATCAGACATTCACGGATATGAAGGCGAGACATGTTGAAGTAGGCCTCCAGTTCGCGTTCACTCAGCAGTTTTCCGCCGCGTACAATCGCGCCGCTTTGGATTGCCTGCAGAATCGTCTTCACCTGTTCCATTTTTCTTTTATTCATCGTCACGCGCTCCTTAAAATCCTCTGGCTCGGCGGCAGTTTCGACGCTTCCACTCCAGCGGTATCCTCTCAATGCAAACTTTCACCGCGGCATCTTCGATCAGGGACTTGCATTTTTTCACAGAATGGGAGTATTATATCATGAATTCAACCATGGTTAATCAGGCTGAACCTTTTCCTGTTTCCCAACCAGATTCCCGCAGACGGCCGCCGGCATAAAAATATCACACCGTGCCGGCGTGCGGCGATCCGTTTTTCTATCTTAACAATTCAGGGAGGATTTATCAATGGTTCACCACAGAGGCAACGTCAAAGACACCACCGAAGCCTACTATATCGGGCTTATGAATTCCTGCGGTTACCGCAACGCCGATCTGAAAAAACCGTCCATCGCCATCGTCAACTCCTGGACCGACGCAAATCCGGGGCACAAACCCCTCAAAGAACTAGCGCAGTACGTTCGAGAAGGAATCTGGGCGGCGGGCGGCACGCCTGTGGAGTTCAACGTTCCAGCGCCTTGCGACGGCATGGCCCAGGGCGCTGGAATGCACGCCGTGCTTCCCCAGCGCGACCTGATCTGCCGCTCCATCGAAGGCATGGTTCTGGCCCATGGTTTTGAAGGGCTGGTCATGCTCTGTTCCTGCGACAAGATCGTCCCCGGCATGACCATGGCCGCGGCCCAGCTGAACCTACCCACGGTCTTTCTCGCGGCCGGCGCCATGATGCCCTATTCTGACGGTGGCAACGTCTACGTCACCTGCGACCTCAAGGAAGCCATCGGCAAGTTCAACAGCGGCGCCATCACGGAAGAAACCTTCCATCGCTGGGAACAGTGCATGTGCGCTTCCGGCGGCACCTGCTCCATGATGGGGACGGCCAACACCATGGCCACGTTTCTCGAAGCGGTGGGACTGGCTCCCTACGGCTCGGCCACCATGCTCGCCAACGACGCGGCAAAAGCCCGCCAGGCCCGCGACATGGGCGAGCGGATCGTCGCCATGGTCCGCGAGAACCTCTGCTTTAGGGATATCCTCACCCGTGAAAACCTCGAGAACGGCATCAAGTACATTTCGGGCATCGGCGGTTCCACCAACGCCGTGCTTCACCTGCTTGCCATCAGCCGCGCCCTGGACATGCCCTTAAGCGTCGAGGAAATCGACGCCATTCAGAAATCGGTACCCACGATCTCCAAGTACAAGCCTTCGTCAAAGTACAACATCACCGATTTCCACAACGCCGGCGGCGTGCCCGCCATCCTGAAGACGCTGCGCGACTGCATGAACCTGGACGTGAAATCCGTCATGGGCGTCACTCTGCGCGAATTCCTCGACCACGCGCCGATCCGCGTAGATCCGGCGGTAATCGGCACCGTGGAGAAACCGATCTCACCCAACGGCTGCTTCTCCATCCTCAAGGGCAACCTGGCGCCCCTCGGCGCCGTGGTCAAAAAGACCGGAGTGGAACCCGCCATGTACTACCATAAGGGCCCTGCGGTGGTCTTCAACTCCGAAGAGGAAGTCCGCGATTATCTTCTTGAAGGCGACGTCAAGCCCGGCTGCGTGCTCGTAGTCCGCTATGAAGGGCCTAAGGGCGGCCCCGGCATGAGGGAGCTCTCCATCCCCGCGGCCATGCTGGTGGGCATGGGGCTGCACACCTCGGTGGCCATGATCACCGACGGTCGATTCTCCGGCGCGACCCGCGGCCCCTGCGTAGGGCACATCACGCCTGAAGCCTACGTGGGAGGCCCTCTGGCCTGCGTGGAAAACGGCGACGAGATCGAAATCGACCTCAACGCCTGCACAATCAGCTTGCTGGTGGACGAAAAGACGCTGGAAGAGCGCAAAAAGAACCTCAAGATGCCCGCGCTGAAAGAAGTCAAAGGCCTGCTGAAATCCTACCGCGAAAAGGTCACGGGCGCCGACGAAGGAGCTCTGTGGCTGTAAGGCCGGTATTTTGCAGCGCATTTCAGCGCACAGTGGAAGAGTCAAGGGCGCGTCACGACGTGCCGGGAGAAAATAAAGGCTGAAATGCATTGAAAGTTCTCGAGATAAGCGCCGCATTCCTGTTTCTCCTTTGCGGCCGCCGAGTCCCCTTCTTTTCATCCTTTGTGATTCAATCTTTCGATCCCGTCTGTCAGTTCTTCAACGATCATTTCTATCATAACAAAAGGAAGAGCTCCCGCAAGATTTTGCGAGGAACTCTTCCTTTTTTGTCATTATTTTCCCCTGAAGAGCATAGTTCTACGTGGAACACTTCTGGGAGATCTGAACTCCCCTTTCATCACGAAGCCTTCACGCCTCCGAGAAACCGGCTGGTTAACCTGATTATCTAGTCCGTATGTTTGGGCTTCGGGAACGGACAAGCCGCAATAAAGAGCGCCAGAGCGACGAACATGCCCCAGAAGACGCTAAGAAAGAACAAAACTTGGAACTTATCTTTCCTACAAAGCCAAGATAAGGTTATCCAGATGAATTACAAAATCACACATTTTGGAATTATGTGTATTCTTTTTTATAAAGATTTCTACTGTAAAAGCCCAGCAGAATAAAGGAAAAGTTTCTCTGAATGGAGAATACAAAAAAGGCAGTCCGGTGTTATTATCTTTCATGTCTAAGTTATTGTTATTACAACCATTAAGAATGAAGCAAACGCAGAGAGGAGCGCGCACTGTGCAGGACATCACCGTTCAAAACCTGTCCTTCGCCTACGAGAAGGACAAGCTGATCCTGAAGGACATCTCACTTCACGTCGCCGCGGGTGAGTTTGTATGCCTGCTGGGCCAGTCGGGATGCGGCAAGAGCACCTTTCTGCGTTTACTGGCGGGGCTTGAGCGCCCGACGCAGGGGGAACTGCGGATCGGCGAAAAGGTCATTGAAGAAGCGGGGCTCGACCGCGGCGTGGTCTTTCAGGATTACGGACTGTTTCCATGGATGACGGCAGGCGAAAACATCATGCTGGCGCTGAAACAGCGTTTCCCAAGGCGAAGCCGGGATGAACTGAAAAATATCGCGCTGGAAAAGCTTCGCGAAGTGGGTTTCGACAGCGCGGTGTATAGGAAACTCCCCAAGGAGCTTTCGGGCGGAATGCAGCAGCGTGTAGCCATCGCCCAGGTTTTCGCCGTCGATCCGCCGGTGATGCTGATGGACGAGCCCTTTGGCGCCCTCGACGCCGTGACGCGCGCCATGCTTCAAGACTTGGTGTCGGATCTGTGGTCCAGGCATGAGCCCAAAAAGACCGTATTCTTCGTCACCCATGACGTGGACGAGGCCCTTTTGCTCGGCAGCCGTGTCATCGTGCTGGGGCAGTCGCCCAGCGGCGTGATCTTCGACGGCCCTGTCGCGCCCCAGGCCCACGCCACCCGTAGTGCGCGCTTTGAGAACGCCGAGTTCATCAAGCTGCGTGAAACGCTGATTCGCTGCATCAATCGCGACGTGGCCGCGCGCCTGGCGCGGAGCGGGCTCTTCGCCCACGGCGGCGGCTCTGCTCAATAGGCTTCAAGAACCATATTTCATCATATAAAAAGGAGCGCTTTTTATGTCAATGAGGAAGAACATCGTCAGTGTGCTCGCCGCAGCGAGCGTCATCAGCGCCGTATCGGCGGCCTGCGCCGCGCCTGAACAGAGCGTGGTGCGTTGGAACTACGGCACCAGCGGCAACATCTTAGTCACTATCGCCGAGAACAAGGGCTACTTCAAGGACGAAGGCATCACCATCGAGCCAGTCCCCGCCCAGGCCAACGCTGACGCCATGACGCTGCTGGCCACAGGCAAGGTTGACGTGGTGTCCAACTCCGGCACCGCCGCGCCGCTTCAGCAGATCGCCGCCGGCATCGACCTGACCATCTTCGGCGGCCACATGGTGACGGGATGTATGCCTGTAGTGGCCCGCGCCGGCGCGGAATGGAGCGGCGTCCAGTCCCTGATCGGGAAGAAATTCGCCTGCAACCCCTCCTACTTCGCTTTTACCGGAGCCGTGATGGACTTGGGCTATCAGGATCCCCTCAAGGCCGTCAACTGGGTGACCTACGCCGGATACAACGAAGCCCTTGCCGCCGTGGTTCGCGGCGAAGTGGATTACGCGCTGATGGGCACGGGCCAGAACTTCAACGTCAAAAAGATGGGCAACGTGCAGATCGTCACCTATCAGAGCGAGGTGATGCCCAATTACTCCTGCTGCCGCATGGAAGCGCAGACTGACTACGTCAAGAAGAACCCCGAGACCGTCAAAGCCATCCTGCGCGCTCTTCTGAGAGCGCAGAGCTACTATGAGAGCCATCGCGAGGAAGCCGTAAGCATGCTGGCCAAGAAGATCGGCACATCGGAAGAGTACGTGGCCGCCTACATGCTCGACACCGCCCATTACAACGTCAACGCGGACCCCCTCAGCAAGTCGGTGGTCCGCGCCTGGGGTATTCTGGACAAAACAGGCTTCCTGAAGGAAAACGCCAAAAACATCAAGATCGAGGAGCACATCAACACGGTTCTGTACAAGCAGGCACTTGAAGAGGCCCGCGCCGCCTGGGGCAAGGAAGACCCCGCCTTCTACGAGCGCCAGCGTGCCTTCTTCAAAGAAAACAACTAGCCGGCTCGGGAGGCGGATTTTTCGATGGGCAGACTGAAATACTTCCTTGGCAAATACTGGCTGACTCTCTGCATCTGC
Source organism: Pyramidobacter piscolens (assembly GCA_004558205.1). Classification (GTDB taxonomy): domain Bacteria; phylum Synergistota; class Synergistia; order Synergistales; family Dethiosulfovibrionaceae; genus Pyramidobacter; species Pyramidobacter piscolens_A. The sequence goes on along the minus strand of SFDM01000058.1, from coordinate 4,914 downwards.
GTCTCGCTCATCGCGCTGTACGTCTACGCCACCGAGACAGGGCGCGCCAATCCCTATCTGTTCCCGCGGGTGGAGGAGATACGGAAGGTCTTCGCCTCTGAGGGGCAGACCATGTTCGTGAACCTTTTAGCGTCCATGAAACTGATGATCCCCTCCATCGCCTTTTCCTTGGGCATCGCCCTCTTCGTTGGGACGGTCCTGGGACTGCATGAGCGGCTCCGTGACGCCCTTTATCCCGTGATATACATGTTCAGCGTCGTGCCCTCCATTCTGCTGTCCCCCTTCGCGCTGCTGCTGGCGCCGGATTTCTGGAGCGCTTCGGTGTTCCTGATCGTCTACGGCACCGTCTGGTCCACGCTGTTCGCCGCGATCACTGGAGTCATGACCATCGACAAGCGCTACCTCGACAAGGCCGCCACGCTGGAACTGAAGGGCTTCAAACGCCTCGTCAAAGTCATCCTCCCCGCCGCCAGCCCCTCCATCCTGGCCGGATTCGTGAACTCTCTGCGCAGCACCTTCGTGATGCTCGTCTATTCGGAGATGTACGGCGCGCAGTACGGCATGGGTTTTTTCGTGAAAAAATACGCTGAATTCGGCCTCTACGACTACACCTGGGCAGGGTTCCTGTTCATGGTGGCAGTGCTCGTCGTGGTCATGCAGATCTTCGAACAGATCAAAAAACGGATGCTCAAATGGACCATGAACCTCAAAACCCAGTGAGCCCGGAACCCCAAATACCGAGATAGGAAAGACGCCGCGGCCTTTTTTCGAAGCCGCGGCGTTCTTTATGGCTTTGACGATGCCATAATGCCGGCTCAGCGCGGGGCCCCGCCGAGGACTTTCGACCTCGATATTCTTTCGCATTCAACATGCTTAATATCGAACTGAAGGTCAAAGTCAAATGATTTCAACGCAAAGGCTGAAGAGAAAAGGCGCAAAGGACGCAAAGGAAAAACAAAACCTAAATTATTAATTAAAAAACGAATTAACGTGATGGAAGTTTATGTATTTCGCTTGATTTTTCGGTTCTAAAAGCCTTTCAAGGTTTTCCTTTGCGAACCTTTGCGCCCTTTGCGTTGAAATCTTTTGACGTGGCTCTTCAATTTTGCATTAAGTGTTTCAATAGGAAATTAGCATGAGACCGCGTTCACGCCGATCATACCAAAAAAAGGAGCTCCCGCGAGATTTCGCGAGATACTCCTCTTTTTTTGACGTTATTTAGCCCTGAAGGGCGATGTTCCACGTGGAACATTTTCTAACAGGATCGGCTCTGTTCCTTTTGTGAGAACCGGGCTCTTTATTTTCCGGCTGCAGGAGATCGGCCTTTCAGGTCCGAAACCAGCCGTTCAACCAGTACGGATCATTTTCTTCTCAGAACCAGGGCGACGAAATTCATGTAGTCCAGGCCGCCGTGCTCCATGGCCCTTCGGTCGCCGCGGGCGTACTCGTTGTCGCAGGCGAGCCAGTCCTTCCAGACCTCCTCATTGCTCTCCATCTCGTGAATCGACAGAATTTCCACGCCTTCGGTCTGGCTGACGATACGCCGCCAGTAATCGGCGTCGTGAATGAAGTCAAGCTGATCAGGAGTCCAGGAGTCCAGCAGCACCTGAGGTAAATTGTGATGGCAGTCCTTTTTCATCCCAGGAACAGCGGCATAGATCAGGCCGCCGCGCTTGACCCAGGGAAGCAGCTTTGTCCCAAGGAATTGGGGATCGCGGCCGAAATAGTGGTAGGAGTCAATGCTGACCACGGCGTCGAAGAACTCTTTGGCGAAGGGCAGGTCGTTGGCGTCGGCGTGGATCGGGATGATCTGATCTGCGGTGAGGCCCATCTGGTCGAAAAATTTTTTATTATCCGTAGGATTGCTCCAGAGGTCTACGGCGAAGACACGAAATCCGTACTCCTTCACGAGGAACGCGGAGGTCAGACCCTGGCCGCTGCCCAGATCCATCACCATGGCGCCCGCAGGAATCCCGTGGTTTTGAAGGAGCTCCTCCTCCAGCTTAATCGGGTTGGGACCCATGATCTTCTCGCGGACAAGCCTTTCATCGTAAGCGGCGCTTCTTGGATAGTTCACTTTTTATTTCTCCTTTGCTGAAACTGTTTTTTCGAATCTGCCTTCATGTTAGCACCATCGGCGCCCCATTTCATCCCCGGATTTTTTTCAGAATAAAAGGCGAGACCAGCAGCCAGGGCTCCCTTTTCAAAGAAACCGCTTGAGAACTCGCGGGAAGCCGGGCGCTTACGGCTTGACAGGCTCTCGCTCAGCCAGGATATTTCAGCGCAGAAGAGAACCCCAACAGCCTCTATCGAACAGGCCGGCCGGCGCTGTAAGTGTAGGGGACTTCCTTGCCATCCAGGGCGTCGAAGATCTGCCGCGCCATGGTCACGCCCACGCGGCGGAGGGCTTCGTCGGTGTTGGCGCCCAAATGGGGAGTGGCGAGGAGGTTGTCCAGCCCCACCAGGGGACTGCGGCGCGTGGGTGGCTCCTGAGCCCAGACATCGCAAGCCGCAGCGGCCAGTTTGCCCGTGGTCAGCGCGTCGTAAAGCGCCGCCTCGTCCACCACTCCGCCGCGGGAGGTGTTGATCAGAATTGCCGTAGGTTTGACCAGCGCGAACTCGCCATAGCTGATCATATGGGCTGTTTGGGGCGTCAGGTGGACGCCCAGGGAGATCACGTCAGCTTGGCGCAGCACTTCCGAAACGGAGCCACAGCGTTTTATGCCAAGCTTTTCGGCCTCTTCACCGGTAAAAGAGGGCGAGTAGCCGATTACTTTTACGCCGAAGCCGTCCTGCATGATTTTAGCGGCGCGGCGGGCAATGTCCCCCACGCCGATCAGCCCCAGCGTTTTGCCGCTCAGCTCGCTGCCGAACAGCTCTGGCGACGCGTTTTTAACCGGCGCGCCCGACAGGATCAGACGGTCGGCCAGGGCTATTTTCCGCAGCAGATTCAGCGTCAGCGCCACGATCAGTTCCGCCACGGAGCGGGCGTTCTCATAGGGCACGTAGAGCACGGTGACGCCCTGCCCCCGACAGTAATCCAGGTCTATGCCGTCGCTGCCCGTGCCGTGCACGGCGATCACTTTCAGGCTTTTCGCCCGGCACAGCGTTTCAGCGGGCAGCTTTAAGTTGCGGTTCACGATAGCGTCAGCCTCGCCGATCCGCGCCCAGTCTCCGATAATCTCCGCGCGGCTCTCCAAAAGCGCCAAAGCCTCGGGATGGATGCTCTCGCACAAAAAAATTTTCACAGGCGATCACCTTTCAAAGTAAATTACAGCTTGTTATCATAAGAAGATGACGAAAAGGGGCTTCACAGGGTATGTGAAGCCCCTTCGCGAGTCATTTTTTCGCTGCCGACAGGACGGAATAGATCCGCTTGGGGGACAGAAAATAGTCCTGCGCCAGCTCTTCTACTGGCGTGCCGGCGAGGTACCGGCGGCGGATTTCGTTATTCCGTTCAGCCGTGCGGCGCCGGCTCTGCGTAGATTCTCCCCACTGCCTGCGGCTGTCCGCGCGGCGAGGAACGCCAGTAGCGCCCGCGGCAACACCTTTTCACCATTCAGATAGCCCATCGCGCTTCCTCCTTTAATTTTCAGGATGAAGCAGAGGCCGTCCCAAGCGTCTCACCTAAGCCAAGCCTCTGCTTAAGCGCAGCGGACCGGATCCAAATATAACTTGATGATACACCATTCCTCCCTTTTGCAAGATGGTTTTATTATAGATGAATTTTCTCTTCCGTCAACAAAAAGAATTTCCTTGACTGTACAAAGCAAAACCTTTATTATATAAAAACTAACTCAGAAAGAGAAAATAAAAAATGGAATACATACAAAAAATCACGCGCACGCTTTTAGGGCTGCTGCTCTTTTCTCTGGGTTCCTACTACAACATTCAGGCCAACGTAGGGCTCCCCCCCGGGAAGCCTTCAGCGTCGGCCTCGGCGGCTGCCTGGGGCTGAGCTTCGGCACGGCCCTGGCCGGTTCGGGATTCATCATCCTGCTGATCGACCTGCTCCTCAAGGAAAAGATAGGCATCGGCACGCTGCTAGACATCTTCTGCATCGGTTTCGGCGTGGACATTCTGAGCCATTTTCAGATCCTTCCGCTCATGACCGGATTCTCTTCCGGCGTAGCGCTGCTCCTCCTAGGGCAGCTGGCCATCGCCGTCGGCAGCTATTTTTACATCGGTGCCGGACTGTGCTGCGGCCCGCGGGACGCGCTGATGGTGGCTCTCTGCAAGCGATTCCGCTTCGTCCCCGTGGGACTCATCCGCGGTACCATCGAGGGCAGCGTCCTGTTTCTGGGCTGGCTTTTAGGGGCAAAGGTCGGCGTGGGCACGCTGATCTACGTTTTCAGCATCAGTTTCTTCCTTCAGGCGACCTTTTCCATCCTCAAGTTCAACGTCAGGCAGATCGAGCATGAAAGCCTGGTCACGTCGCTGAAAAATTTGTGCTTCCACGGCGGCGCCGCGTCATAATCCGCAGCGCCGTAAAAGGGAAGGCAGAGCTGTGGGCGATCTCAGATCGTCTGCTGCTCTGCCTCCCCTTTTGCGTTCTCAGCGTTGGAGGCTCTGCTCTCAAAACAACTTGATACAAATTCGCATTCAACGTGCTTCATACCGGACCGAAGATCAAAGTCAAAGGATTTCAACGCAAAGGCTGAACAAAAAGGGCGCAAAGGAAAAACAAGACCTCAATTATTAACAAAAAAACAAATTAGCATGATGGTGATTTATATATTTTAATTGACTTTGCGGTTCTAAAAGCCTTTCAAGGTTTTCCTTTGCGAAGCTTCGCCTCATATATTAGGAGATAAGGGAATGCTCTCAAAGTTCCTCAAGAAAAGCCTGACATTATTCCCTACATTGAATAGAATACCGCTGTGGAGTTAGTGGCTCCTGTCTGATACTTGGCAC
>SFDM01000015.1 GCA_004558205.1 Pyramidobacter piscolens | reverse complement strand
TTGTCCGAATTGAAGAAGAAATAAGGAAAAGTGAGATTATACTTATTCCCATTGAAGTGCTTAATTTCAAATCGAAGAGCCGCGCCAAAAGATTTCAACTTGGTGACTCTCTGCAAAGCGCTTCACGGGCGCACATCGGAAATTAGTATTGCCTGTCCAGAAGCTCGATCTGCCCGTGGGACAGCTTTTCCCGGCGCGGCGCGGAGGCGTCGGCGCATTTCAGGGCGGCGGGCGCGACGGTGTGTTCCCCCAGCTCCATGTTCAGCCGGTCTACCGCTTCCATGAGCCGGTCCAATTTGAGCCTTTGAGGGTCGAGGGCGCTGAACAGGTCCATCTGCCGGACGTCGGCGTCGCGCAGGTCCCTGAGCCAGATGCCCGCTTTTGCGTAGTCGTATCCGGGGACGTAGACCTTTTTCAGGCATTCCAGCGCGGCCGCGATGATCTCGCCGTCCTGGGACGTGGGCGGCGAGAGGGGCCGCTCGGCGCTTTGCCCGTAGAAAAGGTCGTCGAAGGGGCTCGTCCTGATGGAACAGCCCACGGCGCCCGCGCACAGCCCCTGGGCCCGCAGGCGGAAGGCGCCTTCCGCGGCGTGCCTGACCACGGCGCCCTTGATGTCTTCAAAGCTGCGCAGGCGGTTCCCGAAGGAGCGGGACACCTGAAGGCTCTGCTGCTTGACCTCCTTGTCTTCAAGGGGGAAACAGCGGATTCCCCGGAGTTCCCGCGCCGTCATGACGCCGCGGATGGTCAGGTACTTGCGGATCCAGGGCTCGTCGCGTTTCAGGAGTTGGGCCGCGGTGGTCACGCCCATGCGGCTCAGCTTCTCCGCGCTTTTGCGCCCCACGCCCCAGACGTCGGCCAGCGGCAGCTGCTCCAGATAGGGCGCGGCCTCTTCGGGCAGCAGGCGGCAGACGCCGTCGCCGTCCTGGCGTTTTTTTGCCCGTTCTTTTACCTGTTCCGACGCGATCTTGCAGAGCGTCTTGGTGGTGGAGATGCCGATGGAGATGGGGATGCCGCAGTTTCTGAGCAGCGCGGCGCGGATGCGGCGGCAGTATTCCGCGGGATCGCCGATGGACGCGATGTCCAGGTTGAGAAAAGCTTCGTCGATGGAGTAGGCCTCGAGACAGTCGGTAAACCGCGCGAGCTGCGACATGACTCGCGCCGAGACGCCGCGGTACAGCTCCATGTTGCCGGAGAAAACCGTCACGCCCTTGGCTTCCATGTAGTTTTTCATCTTGAAGTAGGGCGCGCCCATGGGGATCAGGAGCGCCTTCGCCTCGTTGCTCCGCGAGACCACACAGCCGTCGTTGGAGGACAGCACCACCACGGGCTTTCCTTCCAGGTCGGGGCGGAAGAGCCTTTCGCAGGACACGAAGAAGTTGTTGCAGTCTGCCAGCGCGATGAGTTTTTTCATGGACGCCTCACGACCCAGGTGACCACGCCCCAGAGGTTTTCCAGCGAATCGCCCTCGTGCCAGCGGCTCATCCTGAATCCGCGGGGCGTGCCGTGCAGCAAAAGCGCGCCGTCGCTGGGCGCGGCCTCCCTGTCGACGACGATAACGGCCCATTCGGAGCGGCGGCCCTTCAGGCTGAAGAGAAAGGTGGAGTCGGGATGGGTGATCAGGCGCCGCGAAAGTTCCAGCGCAGTGTTGTGTTCTATGATCTGGGGGCGCGTCAGCTGAATCTTCATCGTATGAACCTCCCTGTCGGAAAATGATAACTGAATGATAAATGATTTCATTTATATGTCAAGTGTATACTGCGAAGCTGACATCTTGAAAGGGAAAATCATGGCATAGATGAATTTGAGAGGCGCGGTGCCCCCGCGGTGCTCAAAGGTAAATGTCGATAAAACGGCATTATGTAGAAACTGTAAGTCAGCTTTTAAGAAAAGATTCTCCTGGAGCTTTTTTCGGATAAATTCAACATTTATGATTGTTTATTTACAGAGAGAGCGTGTCAACATGTCTGATACTATTTTGCAATAAAAACGCAAAATGGGCACGGAGAGGACGACCCGAGGGGTATCCACCAAGCGAGTATAGGCAGGCCGAACAGGCCGAGATAGTCTTTAGAGACTGCATGGTCCCTCGGGTCGGCCCCGGACGTTAAGTTCAGCTGTTCTATTGATAATTATTATGGGCGGATCGGCGCTTTTTTCGGCGGCAAAAAAAGCCGCCCTCATAGCGAGGGCGGCTTGGCGGTTTCTCAAAAATTTTCTTTTTTGTCCATGGACAGCAGGGTCCTGACCAGCGTCTGGGTCAGGTGGCCGTACATGCCCAGTTCGGCGGCCGTTTCGTTCCGGCTCTTCAGCGCGTTGAGGATGATCATGTGCTCTTCGCACACGCTGGTAATGACTTTGACGGGATCCAGCGCCTCTTCCGCGTAGAAACGGATGCGGCGCAGGTGCACCTGCAGGTCCTCCAGGGCCTTGCGCACGAAGCCGTTCTCGATGCAGCCGAAAAGGTACTTGTCGTGAAGCTCCATGTCCACTTCGATGTGGTGGGGTACGTCCGAGGGGGCGGCCTGGACTGACTGGACCCGGGTGATCAGATAGTCGATGTCCCGGTCGCTGAGTTTTTTTGCCGCCGAACGGGCGCCCGCCGATTCGAGCATCCTGCGGAACTCCAGCACTTCGCGGGTCTGTTCGCGGCTGATGGGGCTGACGGTGGCGCGCCGGTTGGGGGAGATGGTCACCAGTCCCAGGGCCTCGAGCTTCATCAGAGCCTCGCGAATAGGCGTGGTGCTGACGCCGAACTCCTCGGCCAGCCGGTCGATCTGCAGGATGGTGCCCGGCTGAAGCTCGTTGTCAACTATTTTCTTTCGCAGGATGGTGAACACCTGTTCGCCAAGAGATTTATAGAGCGCCTTGATCACGACAAAAAGTCCCTTCTCAGATGGATTACGGTCTTTTCATTTTAACTGAAAAAGGAAGAATTGTAAACAATGCATATTTGAGTCGAAAAAATTCGACGATGGATTTTCGCAATGCATGATCGTAAAATTTTCTGCGCTTTTCAGCGGCGCTCCCTTAAGAAGCTTAACGTCCCAGGCAGCGGCGAGAAATCCTCGTGCGCAAGTCGGAAAATGTTGTATAATGATCCTAACGAGAACGGGAACTGCCTGGAAAAGACTGAATAGTTCCCTTTCGTGAAAATTTTTTTCCATCGAAGTGGGGAGTCCCCTGAAAAGGGGGGTCCTCAAGTCTGCGCGGAGGTGATTGTGATGAACAAAAGTTTCAAAGAAAAACTGGCCACGGCCTGGGAGTGGATCAGCTTGTTTTTCTACGGTTCGGCCATAGACAAGCGCATGGGGGCCGTCAGGAAAGAGGCCAACGACATGAACGACGAGCTGATGCTGCTGCTCTTTGGCGATTATCTGGGAATTCCCAATCCCGTTTCCTACTATATGATGGAGATTCTGCCCTATATTGCCCAGGACATGGAGGGCTGGCAGCGGCGTATGATGAACAGGAACATGATACTGGCGGAAAAGGCGAGCCAGTACAGCTTTGACGGTTAAGGAGAGGGAAAACATGACCTATAAACGCTACACCTTTTTCGGCGGCAAAGGCGGCACGGGAAAGACCACTTCGTCTTCGGCCTACGCGCTTCACCTCGCCCGCAGCGGCGTGAAGACTCTGGCGGTTTCCACGGACCCGGCCCACTCGCTGGCCGACGCCATGGGCAAGCCTATCGGCAGTTCCGTGGTGGAACTGGAAAAGAACCTCTGGGGACTGGAAATCGACGCGGCGCTGGAAGCCAAAAAGTACATGGAGGGCATTCAGGCGCAGATGTGCAAGATCGTGAGCCCTGCCATCGTCGCTGAGATCGAGAAGCAGCTGCGCATCGCCTACATGTCGCCCGGTTCTGAAGAAGCCGCCATTTTCGACTGTTTTATCGACCTGATGGAGCAGGTGGGCGGCAAATACGACGCCATCGTCTTCGACACGGCGCCAACGGGGCACACGCTGCGCCTGCTGACGCTGCCCGAGGTGCTGGGCATCTGGATGGAGCACCTGATGAAGAAGCGCTCCAAGGCTATGGACATGATGCGCCTGGCCGCCCATTATGAGAAGGACCTGCAGGAGAAGCTCAAGACCGACCCCGTGTTCGAGATCCTGACCCGCCGCCGCGACCGCTTCCAGCGTGCCCGCGACCTGCTGACGGACCATGAAATGACCACATTCCACTTCGTGCTGAACGCCGAAAAGCTGGCGGTGCTCGAGACGGAGCGCGCCGTGGCCCTGATGAACGAGTTTAAGATCGACGTGGGCCCCCTGATCGTCAACCGCGTCATCCCGCCCGAGGCGGGCGCGTTCTTCGAGAAGAAGCGCGTGCAGCAGGCCCAGTACCTTGAGCAGATCGAGGCGGAGTTCGGCAAGTACGGCGTCATCCAGATCCCCATGCTCGACAGCGATATAGAGGGTATGCAGGAACTTGAAAAGATAGCGCCCATGGTGGCTGTGCTGGATCAGCGCTGAGCGGCGCTGTAAATTATAATTTACTTTTATTCAGCTGCTGATCGCGGCAAGAAACAAAAAAGCCCGCCTTTTTACTGGCGTGGCTTTTTTGTTTCTTGCGCGAATTGCTCTTTAAGTGTAATATATTAAAGTTACGTTTTCACTGATTTCATATCGTTTACTTCTGACGAAAGGGGGTGTCTCCACCCATCCCGCCGCGCGTACTGCTCAAAGGTTTCGCAAGGATTTACAATTTAATATTGAATGAGGTGTTGTGTATGCGTAAAAGCAGTGCCGGAAAGGTCGCCGTTTTTCTGACGGCGGCTCTGTTGTGCTTATGTTCTGGGATGGCGTCGGCCGCCCCTACGATTCTCCGTTTTGCCGGCCAGGTCCCTGTGGATCAGACGGCGACGAAACTCATGTATCAGATTGCCGACGAGGTCAAGGCCAAGACCAACGGCCGCGTGGAGATCAAGGTCTATCCCGCCAACCAGCTTGGGGACTATACCCTGGTCTATGAGGAGCTGATCCGCGGCACCATCGACATGGCGGCCATCTCCATTCCCAGCCAGTTCGACCCCCGTCTGGAGCTGACGTACATCAACTGTTTCGTCCGCGACTTCAAAGAGGCCAAGAAGGTCTTCGCCCAGGACGGCTGGCTCTTCAAGAAGATGAACGAGCTCAGCGCCCGCCTTGGCGTGCGTCTCCTGGGATTCCAGGTTGAAGGCTTTATCGGTATCGCCAGCACCAAGCCCGTCAACGAACCGCTGAACCCTAACGTCGACAAGGGCTGTCTGGTCAGGATCCCCAACATGGACGTCTATAAGCTTGGCGCCGAAGCCATGGGCTATCGCACCGTGACGATCCCCTGGGTGGAGGTCTACACTTCTATGCAGTCCGGCGTCTGCGACGGCGTGGACGGCATGGCGACGCCCGCGGCCTACGTGAACCTGAAGGATGTCATGAAATACTGGTATCAGATCAATTACTCCCTGGAGAACTTCAACTACATGATGAGCGAACAGACCTGGCAGAAGCTCGCGCCCGAAGACCGGCAGATCATCGCCGATGCCTGCGCCCACGTGACGGAGATCAGCATCGACCTCGCCCAGAAGGACGAGGAAAAATACCTCGACCTGATGCGCAAGCAGGGCATCCAGGTGTTCACCTATTCGGCCGAGGAATTGAAGCCTCTCTTCGAGGCGGTGTCCGCCAGCTGGGACAAGCTGGGGCGCAAGTTCTCGCCCGAGCTGATCGCCGAGTTCAAGAAGGAATACGCTCCCAAGTAAATGCGGGATAGTTTAAGCGTCGCGGCAAGCCGCGGCGAAGGCGGGAGAGCCTCCTTTCCAGCTTTCGCCCCAGCTTGCCGCGTTCCCGGCATACTGCATTTATCTGAAGGAGGAAACTTACGTGAACGAAAATGAAATTCAGTTGAGCGACAACGAACTCCTGTTCAAAAAGAGCAATCTTTTCGACAGGATCATCGTGTCGGGATTTTCCATCGTCTCAGTGGTCAGCTCCGTCGTTCTTACGCTGCTGATCGCGGCGGCGGCCTTCGTCCGGTATGTCGTGGGGGGCGACCTCTACGGCTATGAGGAATGGGTCAAGCTCTGCGCTTTCTGGCTTTATTTTGCCGGCGGCGTCCTCGGCGCGTGGAACAACACCCACGTGTCGGCCGACGTGATCGACGCCTACCTGCCCGAGGGCGGCCTCAAGCGCCTGATCACCTTTCTGCGCTACCTCGTCACGGCGTCGGTCAGCGTGCTTTTTTCCTATTATGCCTATGTGTTCTTCATGTTCGGTTTCCGCGGCCCCTTGGGGACGGGGATCGCCATTCCCATGACCACGGTGTGGCAGATCCCTCTGTGGACGTCTTACCTGGCCGTGTTTCTCGGCTTCCTGTTCATGAACTGGTATTTTATCGTGCTGCTCGCCAGAAGCGCGGGAGCGCTCTTGAAAGGGGGCCGTTAGGGTGGTTTACGTCGCTCTTATGATCTTGGTGGTCACTCTGCTTTTGGGCGTCCCCGTGCCCGTGAGCTTCATGGCCTCGTCGGCCTGGCTGCTGTTCTTCGGCGGCCCCGACGGCATGGGTTACGCTTCGAGCATGATCCTGCCCTACGGTTTCAGTTCCATGAACAGCATCGCCCTGATCTCCATCGCCCTGTTCATCATGGCCGGCGGCATCATGGAGAAGGGCCGCATCGGCGAGAAGCTGATAGACCTGGTGGACGTGTCGGTGGGCAGCATCAAGGGCGGCCTGGGCATCGTGGGGACCGTCTCCTGCGCCGTCTTCGGCTCCATCACCGGCTCTGCCTGCGCCACGCTGTCCTGCATCGGCTCCATCATGTTCCCTCGCTTCAAAGCCGCCGGCTATTCCCGAGGCCACGCCGCGGCCGTCATGTCCAGCGCGTCGCTGCTTGGCATGCTCATCCCGCCGAACTCCACGCTGATCCTCTTCGCCTGGCTCAGCGGGCAGTCGATCCTGGCCTGCTTCCTCTCCACGGTGATTCCGGGCCTGATCATGACCGCGCTGATCTCCGCCGTCAACTGCTGGCTTCTGCGCGACGACACAAACGTCCAAGTCGCGCCGCCCCGTACCCGCGAGGAAAAACGCAGTCTTTTCAGGACCCGCGGCAAGTCGGCGCTGCCGGCGCTGATGCTGCCCGTGATCGTCCTGGGCGGCATCTACTGCGGCATCCTCACGCCCACCGAAGCGGCGGCGCTTGCCGTGGTCTACGCCATTCCCGTGGGCATGTTCGTCTACAAGGGACTCACGTTCCGGGGCCTCGGACAGTCGCTGGTGGAGTCGGCCATCACCACGGGCGTCATCATGGTCATGCTCTACGCTGTCATGATGCTCAGCCGCCTCTACATCCTCGAAGACCTGCCGTCAAAGCTTCTGGGGCTGTTCCGATCTGTGTCGGAGAACCGCTGGGTCATCCTGTTCATGATCAACCTCTTCCTGGTCTTCATGGGCATGCTGATGGACGACATCTCCTGCGTCACGCTGGGCACGCCGATCCTGATGCCCATCATCCTTGAACTGGGCTTCAACCCCATCCACTACGCCGCCATCGTGGGCGTCAACCTGGGCCTGGGCTGCATCACGCCGCCCGCCGCGCCGGTGCTCTACCTCGGCGGACGCCTGGCGGGAGCGCCCATCAACGAGATGATGAAGCCCACTCTGTGGATCATCGCCCTCGCCTGGATCCCCACTCTGGCGCTGACCACAGCCTTTCCCGCGATTTCCCTGTTCCTGCCCCACTATATTCTCGGGGTTCCCTGGTAATGTTAATTTTTAATTGACGTGCTTAATGTCAAATCGAAGAGCCACGTCAAAAGATTTCAACGCAAAGGGCGCAAAGGTTCGCGAAGGAAAAACTTGAAAGACTTTTGAACCGAAAAATCAAGCTAAATATATAAATTACATCATTCTAATTCATTTTTTTATCAGTAATTTAGATCTTGTTTTTCCTTTGCGTCCTTTGCTCCCTTTCTCTTTAGCTTTTGCGTTGAAATCCTTTGACTTTGATCTTCGGTCCGACATTAAGCGCGTTGAATGCGAATTGGTGTTAGTTGTTTGTTCTAAGTAATTAGTATAAAAAAACGAAGGGACCTTTCTCACGGCGAGAGAGGTCCCTTTTTTTGATGAAAACTTACGGCCGTCCCATCTTTTGGAGCAGGTCGCCCGTGACGCGGTAGGTGGTCCAGCCTTCCATGGGGACCGCGCCCAGATTGAGGTAGAACTGGACGCTGGATTTGTTCCAGTCCAAGCAGGACCATTCGAGCCGTCCGCAGCCGCGCTCCACCGTCACTTGGGCCAGGCGCTTCAGAAGGGCTTTGCCTGTGCCGCGGCCCCGCTGCTGGGGCTGGACGTAGAGGTCTTCCAGGTAGATTCCGGCGCGGCCCAGGAAAGTCGAGAAGTTGTGGAAGAAGAGGGCGAACCCCACGGGAACGCCTCCATCCTCGGCGATCAGCACTTCGGCTTTTTTCTTTTCGAAGATCCACTCTTTTAAGGTGGCTTCGTCGGCCACGACCTGGTCGGACAGATGTTCGTATTCCGCCAGCTCCTTGATGAAGGCGAGAATGGTCCCCAGGTCGGATTCCTGGGCGAAACGGATTTTCACTTCTGAGTTCATGGACGTTCTTTTCTCCTCTGCAAATATTGGATATTAATCTTTGTTGATTCTCTGCGAGTTCAGGATGACCGAGATGGAACTGAGGGTCATGGACGCTTCGGCGATCAGCGGGTGGAGCAGGTCGGCCATGGCCAGAGGCATGGCGACGAAGTTGTAGGCGAAAGCCCAGAACAGGTTCTGGCGGATGACCCGGAAGGTCTTGCGCGAGATCTCCAGCGCGCTGACCAGGCTTGCCGCGCCGCCGCGGACGATCACCATGTCGGCGCTGTCCACGGCCAGTTCGGATCCGCTGCCCACGGCTACGCCCACGTCGGCGCCTTTCAGCGCCGCGGCGTCGTTGATGCCGTCGCCCATCATGAGCACCTTGCCGCCCTTGGACTGGTATTCGCGGACGATCCTCAGCTTGTCCTCGGGGCGCACGCCGGCGCGCACTTCCTGGATTCCCACGAGCGCGGCGGCGCGTCTGGCGGCCGATTCGTTGTCGCCGGTGGCCATGACGGGCGTGACGCCCATCTCCTTCAGGCGTCTGACGGCTTCGGCGGCCTCGGGACGCAGGGGGTCTTCGAGGGCGATGTGGCCTTCCACGTGGTCGTCGCGGCGGACTTCCACCACGGTGCGGCCCTTTTCGAGCTGTTCGGCGATAGGTTCTGTTGACGACGGGCGTCCCACGTACCAGCGCTGGCCGCCGATTACCGCCGAGATGCCTTCGCCGGCGATTTCCTCGACGGGCGAGAAGGCCCCGGCGTCGGGGCACAGATGGGCGATGGCCTTCGCCAGCGGGTGGCTCGACCCGGCTTCGATGGACGCCGCCGCTTTCAGGGCTTCGTCGCCCAGGTTGTGCCAGACCACCTCGGGACGGCCCAGCGTGAGGGTCCCCGTCTTGTCGAGGATGGCGGCGCTGGTCTGGCCTACGGTCTGGATGGCCTCAGCGTTGCGGATGATCAGGCCCTTGCGGCTGGCCGCGCCGGTGCCGGCGATCAGCGCCATGGGCGTGGCCAGTCCCAGCGCGCAGGGGCAGGCGATCAGCAGCGTGGAAAGGAATCCGAAGAGCGCCAGCCCAGCGGGGTCGCGCAGCGCCGTGACCCAGGGAAGGTACTTCGCCGCGCCGTCGAGAAAAGCGCCGGCCCGGGCGCCGCAGAAGTACCAGAAGAATCCGCTTGCGAGCGCCAGTGCGACCACGGCGGGCACGAAGAGCCCCGTGATCCGGTCGGCGAAAGCCTGAATGGGGATTTTAGCGCCCTGGGCTTCCTGAATGACCGAGATCATCTTGGCCAGGAAGCTGTCTTCGCCCACGTGGGACACCCTGGCGTCCACGCGCCCCGACACGACGACCGAGCCGCCCGTCAGCGCGTCGCCCGCGGCTTTCGCCACGGGGATCGGCTCGCCGGTCAGCATGGATTCGTCCACGGCGGCGGTTCCGGCGGTGACTTCCGCGTCGGCGGGGATGCGCTCGCCGGCGAGGATCCGGATCGTCTGGTCCACTTTCAGTGCCTCGATGGGCACCATCAGCTCGCCGTCGGGCAGCACAAGCCGCGCGTCCTTGGATTGGATTTCCAGCAGCGCCCGGATTTCGCGGGCGGCGCGGTCGCGGAGGCGCGATTCGATGTAGCGTCCCAGCAGGTGCAGAGCCACGATCATGGGGCCCACGGAGCCGAAGGAGGTGACGTGAAGCCCCAGGGCGTTCAGCACCGACGTGAACCACGCCGCCAGCGCGCCCAGCGAGACAAGCACGTCCATGTTGGCGTGCTTGTGGGTCACGGCGATCCAGGCGCCGCGCAAACTGCCCTTTCCGGCGGCGAAGATGACCACCGCGCCGCCGATCAGCTCCGCCCATCCCATGCCCGGTACGTGGCGCCCCATCATGTGGAACATCATCATAACCATCAGCGGCACGGTGATGGCCGCGGCCAGAGCCATGCTGCGCCTGGCCTGGGCGTAGCGCGCGGCCTCCACGTCGGCGGGCTTTTCGCGGGTCACTTCATACCCCACGTTGCGCACGGCTTCTTCAAGCCGTTCCTGCGGAATATCCTCGTCCAGCACGGCAAAGGCCGTGTTGGTCGCCAGGTTGACCGCGGCGAAGCGGACTCCCGGCACCTTCGACAGCGCCCGTTCTACGATGCGCGAGCAGGAAGAACAGGTCATGCCCAGCACGGTCAATGTGCGCGTAATTTTTTTCTCTTCAGACATTGTGCTGCCTCCTTTGATGTTGTCGTAAAATTACACTTGTTCCCGTAGGAATTATAGCATAGCTTTCGGGCAGGCCGTCTTATATCAGAGGTATTGTAAGATCTGTTTATAAGAGTCGCAGAGGCGGTCGAAGGGCACGGCGCAGTTGGCGGGGCTGGGCGAGGGGAGCGTGAAAGCCGGCAGGCCGGCGGCGGGCTGTATCAGCTTGCGGTAGAGCGTCGCCGATTTGGTCCCCGTGCAGAAGACCGCGGCGATGGGAGCGGTTTGCAGGATGGGCGACAGGTCGTTGGGCACGGGGTTTTTGATGCTGCTGTCGCTGGCTCCCGAGATTTCGCAGGAATGAAGCACGTCCCACAGCGCCAGGCGGTGGCTCAGTATGAAAAGGCTCCGTTCCGGCACGCTCTCGGGGACGGGCTCGCCGAAAACCGCCGCGAGGACGCGCCAGAAACGGTTTTGAGGATGGGCGTAAAAGAAATGGGCTTCCCTCGACTTGGGCGACGGCATGGTCCCCAGGATCAGGACGCGCGACGAGGCGTCGTAGAGGGGCGGAATGGGATGGACGGTCAGCATCTTGAATATCCTCCGTAACGTTAAAAAATGCGGCGCCTGTCTGTGCCGTTGAATTTGTGGCCGGCGCTTTGATGTGGTAAAATGTGAAACAGCGGAGTATGACTCCCAAAGGAGGTTTTACCTTGAAACGAATTATGCTCATGATCATTTTGATCCTTGTGGCGGGAGGCGGCCTTTTCGCCTGGATGAAGAAGACGGTCGTCATGGAGCTTCCGCAGAACGCCGCGAAAGCGGTCCTCCCGGCGTCGCCGCGGGTCCTGGTGGCCTGCTTCTCCCACAGCGGCAACACCATGATTATAGCGCGGAAAATCCAGAAAAAGACCGGCGGCGCTTTTCTGGAAATTGTGCCTGACGCGCCCTATCCCCAGGAGTACAAGGCCGTGGTGGAGCAGGCCGGCAAGGAGCTGAAGGAGGGCTATCGCCCGCCGCTGAAATCGGCGCTGCCTGACGCGAATTCCTTCGACGTGCTCCTGGTCGGCTCCCCCGTCTGGTGGGGGACCATCGCGCCGCCTGTGTCCTCGTTCCTCGCGGGGCTTGACCTGACGGGCAAAGTGGTGATCCCCTTCTGCACCCACAACGGCGGCGGCCCCTCCAAGGTCTTTGCCGGCGCGGCGGCGCTCTGCCCCAAGTCGGCGTTCCTCGAAGGCTACGCGGCCTTCGGCAAGACTGCCGATTACTTCGAGGGCGATCTGGACGCCTGGCTGGCGGGTATTGGCCTCGTAAAATAACCCGCGCCGCGCGAAAAGCGGTCCCTTTTGAGCAAAAGAAACTCTGCCCCATGGCGGTGCAACTTAGGGATTTTATAATCCCTGAAAAAAACGGCATAGTCGTATTATGCGGCTATGCCGTTTTTCTGCCCATTTAAGGCTGTGGTGGGGTAAATTCACCGATGCAGTTCCAGACGATCCGTAGCCTCTGAACCTTTCTGCCGCCGACTCGCACAGGCTGAAACACCTCAACACGTTCCACAAATTCTCGGATGACTTCTGCATTCAACTCTTGTATGTCCGTGTGCTTGCGTACAAGAGCAACAAAGCTGTTTACATTTATGCAGTTCTCCTTTTGAGTTGCAATGTTGCTGCGAAGTTCTATGATGCGTCTTTCCAGCAATTTCTGCTCCGACTCATAGTTTTCGGACATCTTGGCAAAACGCTCATCAGATATCTTGCCCTCAACATTATCCTCGTAAAGCCGTTGAATGATGGTGTCGAGTTTGTGTACCCGTGCCTCTGCCTGCTCCAGCTCTCGCTTTTCATCCCGGAGTGCCTTTTCGGTTTCCGCTTTGGATAACTTGGTGACCATCTCTACGAATTCCTCCTCATGCTCACGTACATAAGCGGTCATGCTACGGATGCCGTCTAACAGGAACTCTTCAATGACGGAATTGCGTATCTGGTGTGAGGTGCATTGGTCTTTACCCTTTTTGCGATAGGTGGCGCACACCATGTACTCCTGCCCCGGACGAAATTTTGTGGAGCGTACCTGATACAGCTTTGCTCCGCAGTCGGCGCAGAATACCATACCCGAAAGCAGCGGCATCTCACCCATGGGTGTACGCCTGCGCCTGCCGTTGCGGATACGCTGCACGATGTCGTAGGTCTCACGGTCAACGATGGCTTCGTGGGTGTTCTCAAATATCTGCCATTCTGACGGATCCCGCTTCAACTGCTTTTTCTGCTTATAGGACTTGCGGTAGGTCTTGAAGTTGACTGTGTGTCCGAGATACTCCGGGCGGGAAAGCATATGGGAAACCGTGCTACCCCGCCAAGTGTAATCGTCATCGCCGTCCCTGTTGTCCGGAACAGAACGACCACCGGCTTTGGCATACGCAGTCGGATTCAAGATATGCCGCTTTGTGATCTCCTTTGCTATTTCCGATACGCCATAGCCTTGGATGCACAGCCGAAATATCTCTCGAACCACCTCTGCGGCTTCTTCGTCCACGAGCCAGTGCGTTTTATCTTCCGGATCTTTCACATATCCGTATGGCGGATTCGTACTCAGCGGCTTGCCGGACTGCCCCTTTGCCTTGAACACTGCGCGTATCTTGCGGCTTGTGTCCTTGGCGTAAAATTCGTTAAAAATGTTGATGAATGGGGTCATGTCATTTTCCGCCTGATTGGCACTGTCTACGCCGTTGTTGATGGCGATGAAACGAATGTCGGCATTGGGAAACACCATTTCCGTGTACATACCGACCTTCAGATAATCACGCCCAAGGCGGCTCATATCCTTTACAATGATCGTGCCGACTCTGCCCTCATCTACCAATCCCATGAGCCGATTCCAATCCGGCCTGTCAAAGGTAGTACCGCTGTAACCGTCGTCCACGAACAGAGATGTGTTGCGGAAACCGTTATCGTCTGCGTACTTCTGTAGTATAGCCTTTTGGTTAATAATGCTGTTGGAGTCGCCCTGCAATTCATCGTCTCTTGAGAGGCGGCAGTACAGAGCGGTGATTTTCTCCTCGGCGTTGTAAGACTGTCTGTTGTTGTTCACATGCTCCTCCTTCCCAACAGTCTTCAAGCGGTACTGTATTATGGCTCTGAACTGCGGATATATCAAGCGTTTATGCGGATTTTGCAAGATAACTTTTTGTGTCCTCCAGAATGAGCCGCTTGACCTTCTCGTATGCGGACTCCCTGGCACTGCTGCCGGTGGCGTACTCCACAATGTAAATGGTGTCGTTGCGCTCTCCGGCTGTGATTTTCACTGGATGCTGTTCCATTTTCTCCTCCTATTCCCTCAAAAACTTATGCGAAAATTTACGCGAAGCCCCGCGCCGCTGTCCGACTGACAAAGCCTCGGAGATACATACCCCCATAGGGGCGGTCACATCTCCGGGCCTTTCCGTTTCGGGCAACGGCCCGGGGTTGCGTGCGCAAAAAAGGCGAAATCAAAAGGGTAATTAGCAATCAAAGCGGCAAATAACCTCTATGAAAAGCACATAATTCGGTGTAATACCTTCTTTGAAAAGGGTGCGGCAGAACAGTTCCACCGCACCCAATTTGAAAATCAGCCGTTCTGCCCGGCATCGGCAATTTTCAGTGCCTTGAGCGCATCCCGGCGGATGAGCTTGCCGTCAAGAAACTCCGTAGCCAGATAGCCGATCTGGTCAAGCGTAACAAAATGCTCCTTCAGTGCCTGGACACTGACGGGGCTGCGGTCAATGATCCAGTAATAGCTGAAATCGCCGAACACCACAGGCTTTGCACCGTCCTTCACGGGCGGCATATCGTAGGAGATAACTACTGGCTTGCCGAGAATGGTGTTGTCGGACGGATTCCACAGGTAATTTCCGGCGGAGTCCTTGAGCATACGCAGCGTCAGAGCCGTTTCATCGTTCATTAGCCATACGGCGTTTTTGCGATACTTCGTGTCGAGCGAATGGTACAGTCGGAGAACATTGTCAAAGGAAAGCGCGGAAGTGGTGATCCCTGTCTCTGCGCCTGCAGTATCGTCCAGAATGCCAGTCGGCATATGTTCGCCCGTACCGAGTACAAAGCCTTTGTCCTCGGCTTTAGCGAAATTCTCCGCAAGACGGTCAGTCAGATAAGCCTCAATATTGAATGCTACGTCATGCACGAAGTCGTCATCCAGCTTTACAAATACCGCCAGTTTGTGAGAGTCCACGGCATAGCGGGTAAAGTCATTCACTCCGTTCTGAAGCGGAATGCTACCACCCTCCGGCACCCATGTGGCGATGTCGGCGCAGTCCTTGGCAAAAATGCGGCTTGCTCCGCCATAGGCTTTTACAACAGTAGCAATACTACGGAACAGGCTCTCCCGCTTGATCGCCTTTTGGAGTTTGTCGTTGCTGCCGGACGGCAGTGCATACCCGCCGGTAATGCCGTATGACCCGCCGTGGATCTTATCATAGGCGTGCATAACACCTCTCATGGCATTCCAGAAGTTTGCGCCGTATTCGGCAGTGCTAATAAGATATTCTTTTTCGTTGAATGTAGTCATTTCCGTGTTCCTTTCTGATCTCTGTCGCACACCGGGCATTCGTACAGACCCAGCGTATAAAAATTCTTGCATCTGCCGACCTGCTTGAGGTCATTGCCTTTGCAGCGCGGGCACTTGATATCGTAGGCAAGCGCCATTTCAATACTGTGCGGCTGTTTGGCATGAAGCCGGTAGTAGCGATGGATGCTGTTATGTTTGTCACGGATAAACTCATCGGTGAGATACATATCGCACATACTTGCGGTATACTCCTCGGTGTAGTAGTGGTTGGTTTCCGGCGTAAAGGAACGCCAGTTGTACTTGTTTGCTCTTAAAGGATAGTTGCTCATTTTGTGTTCCTCACTTTCTTATTTATGACAGTTCCGGCAGCAGTAGAGTGCCAGATGGTGGTTGTCCGCAGGCTGCGAGATCGGCGTCATACCTTTCCCGCACAGCGGACAGTGGATGGTAAAGACTTTCGCAGTTGCGGTTGATACACGGTTGACGGAACAAAGTCGGTAAAACTGCGAAACGACCTCCTGCAGATACATTTCGTGGCTTTGCCGTACCGTAGCCTCATCGCCGGAAAAGAACAGGGGTGTTTTCTCCTTGCCCGTGCTGTCGCAGTCGATGAGCGGGTAATATTTGATCTCCTGCATAGCGGCTCCTATCTTGTGAACCGGCCGCGGCAAAATGCCATTGCCTCCTCATACGAGCCGAACAGCACGCAGGAGAAGCCGTACTCGACCTTCCACACGGAAAAATCCCGGTCCTTGCTCTGTGAAATGACCACGGGTCTGTTCCGGCGGTCTTTCATTAGGGCTTTGCATTCGTAGCCGCCACGGGAAAAATCTTTCCTGTCGGCATCCGTGAATGTCGGCCCTGCGCCATAGTAAATTTTGTACCTCAATTTGAAAATCCTCTCTTTCTTATGAATTGTGTTTCAGCCAAAACAGCTTGTCTTTGTCCGTGTAGCCGCTGGCGAGCAGCTGATTGGAGTAGTCAAATAGCTGCTCCACAGCCTCGCCGATGGCTTCTGCGCTGCGCCCTACATCACGCACCGTTTTCACGATGATGCAGTCCGGCGCACGGTCGCCGTACCAGAGATATAGCGTAGCCGGACACTTCCGATTGGCGCGGCTGCATCCGCTGATCTCCACATTGAAGCCGTTGCCGAAATCCCGGTACAGGCACTTTTCCAAGTCGATGGTGCGGATGCTGTAATTCGCTCCGAGAGCCTTTTTCAGCTCCGGCAGTGACGGGTAATGTACCATTGTCGTTTCCCTCCTTCCCTTGAAATGTGGTTTTGTTCTTTCTGTCACATTTGTCCCGTAGTCAGATATTGAAAATCCGACTGCCGTAACCCCATATACATCAAATGAATGAAATGATAATGATGAAATGGGGAACTATATGAATATGTGACGGAAAGGACATACTGCTTTATATATTTTCCCTCCGGGACAGAACGGACAGAAAGGACAAAACTTCTGCAGCCTGTCACGAAGCAAATACCGCAGGATTGACGAGATACCCCTGTGACGTAGGTCTCCCTCCGCCGGTCTTTGCCTCTCCCGGCTTTGCCGCCAGATATCCATACTCGCACAACCTGTCCAGCACGGGCTGAAGTTCCTCGGCCTTTTTGAAGCCGCGGCACAGGCGCATAATGTCACGCTTGCTCAGTTCTGCAAGTCCTGCGCTCTGAACGGATCTCAGTACATATTTGCACTGCTTTACCACAGGGTCGGCTCCCATCAGCAGATAGGCGGCTCTTGCGTGTTCCGTGTAATACCGTCCAAGGGTGATGGCTCTCTGCATAGTAGCACCGTCCACCACGGGCGGCTCCGGCTCCTGCAGGAATGCGTGGTAGCCGTTTATTTCCGCTCGGAATAGGATTCCGCTGATGCGGACGATCGCGCCGCACAGCTTTCCTGCCCAATCGGAGAAGTCAATGTACTCTGTCCGCAGCTTCGGCTCCAGTTCCGTAGCAAACGCTTCGAGCATCCTGTCCGCCTCTTCCGACAGTGTAATGATTTCCGGGCATTTCACGGTCGGATTACACTCCTCGTCCAGAAGATTGCCTATCAGCGTAAAATACTGCTGCTCCGCATCCTTTGGAATCGGCTCTGTGCGATACTTTCTGTTTCCGACACGGGTAACGGGCATGGTGTAGAGAAATCTTGCCGTCAGTCCTCTGCCGCGAAAGGTATTATTCTGCATAAGCCCGGACAGTACATTCGGCTGCACGGCGAATAGCAGCGTCAGTGCGGGCGATTCCACGCTTTCGCTGTTTCTGCCGATTCGGTCTATGCGGATGGCGTCTCCGGCGTGCCCCTTGAGGAACACATCAATGTTGACGGCCTTGGAATACATCCCTCCGGCAAGCTGGTCGAAAATGCCACCCTCCGCCGATATAACGGAGGCGATGCCGTCATGCTCCGCAAGCACGGAGATCAATTTCTCCGGCGTTACATCATCTGCATACAGTTGCATGGGAGCCAGTTCTCTGAACCGTGAGATTTCAGAAACGATATCGTCCAGTTCGTTTTCCTCGGCTTTTCCTTTGGCTACCTTGTCCTCGATAGATCGTTGCCGTTTTTCCAGGATCCGTTTTTGCATTCTGTTCTTCTCCAGTGCCGCCGCGTTCCTTTTGTTGTACTCCGTTTCATAGAGATTGACGGGCTTGACCATCAGGCTCGTGACAGCGGATTTTCGCTCCGACGGTTCCGCCACTATGAGCGCGTACAGATTTGTTGGTTCCGTCCAGTCCGCCTTTGCCTGCACGAGGTATTTGCCCTGGATGCAGCTTGCCATGACCGCTATTGCGGCAGTAGCCGCCATATCCACCGGCGTTTGCGTGGTTTCGGCCACCGCCTCCACATAAGGGCGAACTCTGCTTGGCAAGGCGTCAACCGGGAACGGCGGCAGCGTAATTTCCTCAAACGGGATCGGCGGTTCCCACTGCACCTCTTTCGGAGCGTTATACTGCTCCGGTGGGACATATCCCGGCTGCTGTTTGATGAGACCGTAGTATTTCAGCGCACTTTTCCATATGCCGTTCAGTTCCCTCCTATCAAGAGCAGGAATACATTTTTCCGATTCTTCCCGGAACAGCCCTCTTGCGTCCTCGCTATTGCCATAGCGTTTCAATGTGCGGACGGCAAAATGGAACATGGTGCTGTTGCGCGTTCCCTCCTCGATCGTATCGGCGGCAGTCGATTCTTCCGATTCCTGCTCCTCCGCCTCAAGCCTGTCCATAAACTCGTTGATGGTGATCGTGCCGGGATAAAACACGGCGTTCGGATTCTCCGTGCCGTCAAAATATCTCGCCGCGTCAAGTGCTTTCAGGTCTAAGAACGGAAACCGTCTCTGCAGCCGCTCCTTAAAAGCAGCATAGGCTGTGTAGTCCGTTTCTCGTAACGCTTTCCAGAAAACATGGTATCGGGGAGCAGGAGGCTTTGTGCCTTTCGGCTTCATGTGATTCTTGCTTT
The DNA here is from genome assembly GCA_004558205.1 of Pyramidobacter piscolens. Lineage (GTDB taxonomy): Bacteria > Synergistota > Synergistia > Synergistales > Dethiosulfovibrionaceae > Pyramidobacter > Pyramidobacter piscolens_A. The sequence goes on along the minus strand of SFDM01000015.1, from coordinate 40,795 downwards.
CCGAGATGATATGCGGCACACCTTCAAAAATCCGATGGATATCCTCTTGCAGTACCCAGTCCTTCGGGTCGGTGACCTTGTCGTTATCCACATCGCCGGACTGAACCTCCGATTCCTCGAATGTTTCATTGCTCCGATAGTTGTTTTTATATGTGGCGGACACATGATCGAAATGCGCCATCGCATTGAATAACTCCGCATCGGTAACAACGACCCTTTTGGGATATGCGCAGTTTTTCGGATTTTGAACGCATGACGCACGCCAGAATGTAAATTCATTTAAGCCGGACATTTTCTCGCCTCCTTCCTCTGATAGTTCTGCGGTGGTCATTCCTCTTTATTAGAAGTGATGACCAGCCATTCCCGAAAAGCGTCAACCGGGATAAGGATCCTCGTGCCGATGCGGATGGACGGGAAGCCCTCCGATTTCGCAAGCTCATATGCCTTTGGCAGAGAGATGCCCATCTGCGCGGACAGCTCCTGCACGCTCATGGTTGTCTTTTCCATACTCTTCATTACCTCCGTTTCTGTTTGATTTTGATGTTGGCATCCGTCCGCTACGTTTCCTGCGGCAGCCTCTTGTCTGAGGACTCCGCGTTTTCTCTACCGGGAGGGACAGGCTCTCTTGCAGTCATCGCGCTGTGCTCCGGCGGGTACCCCTTACGGATCGGACTATTCTGTTGTCAAGGAGCGAAAAATCCAAGGCGAATTTACAATTTGCTCTTGTATTTGTCTCAATTATAGCGTATAGTATTACCGAAGTACATTTTTCAACGGTAATGCCATTGGTAAGGAAGAGGTTAATTCAAATGAAACAGATTCAGACCGAACACTACACCTTTACAGAGATCGGCGGCGTTGGTGAGATGATATACAAGGCTGTCCGTTTCCCGGAATACGTGCCTGAATATAATCATGCCAGCAAGGAAGACGAGATAAAACCGCTGTTCAGTTTTATGGGACAGCCGACAAGCGGGACGGACTATTCTATTACCGGGCAGGAACTGCTTGCCAGTCTATGTAACCTGTACAAAAAAATAAATGCGCCCGATGCTAACGAGCGCATTACCGACCTTGTATGGGACTGGTGCAGAAATAATATCCATCCCTATGATGTTGAAGAATTGTGCCTTGAAATCGAAAACGGCGATTTTATGAATCCGTATTTTCATGAATGGCTGCAAAATAGGGCAACTTTTGAAGTCCGTACCTTTGTTTCTGACCTGTGTAAACTTGGAACTGCTTTTGAATACTACGATGCCCTTCAAAAACTAAGGTATGGTCACAATGTCGCCGCCGGGCGGAATTTATACTATGAAGGTCGGGTATGCGACAGTCTGCCGTTTTTGGAAAAGTACAGCCAATACACAGATGATGCCGAATACCTGGAGCATTTCAACTCCGATTATAATGACCGTATATTTGATGTGCTCGAAATGTTCCCGGACTTCAAAATGCGTGTCAAGCAAAACCGGAAAACACACAAAGCCGAGATGAGCGCAGAGATACATTCCGTGTTCGATATTGCTTGGTATTCCTTTGCCAGAATGGTATCCGATGTCGCTCCTCCAGTGGATGTCGATATGGATTACGAATTTTCACAAGGCTCCATCCTAACGTGTATGTGTTGCGGAGAGTACTTTGTCCGGCATTCCAGCCGCCAGAGGTACTGTGATAATCCGAATTGTAAAGCCGAGCGGAACAACCGTAAGGCGAGAGCATATTACAAGAGGAAGAAGTCAGAAACATAAGCTTCTTTTTAGATGCACCGTGAAATTTTCATACCCACTTGAAAAATTCACATTTTCGTGATATGCTATGTTTAGTACACCGTTACGAAGAGGAGGCGTACTATGGCTGTAAGCTACAAGAAATTATTCCACATGCTGATAGATAGAAATATGACTGCTGCGGAACTTCAGAAAGAAGCCGGCTACAGTGCTAATATTTCAACGCGGATGCGCAGGGACGAGTATGTGTCCCTCGATTCGATTGAGAAAATCTGCCGTGTGCTGGACTGCAAGGTAGATGATATTGTGGAGTTCATTCCGGATGAGGATAAGGTGTCAGAAAAATGAGATTTATAGGAAACAAAGAGTCAATCGTAGAGCAAATTGATTCTTTTATTGATAGTAGAATAGAATCTGAAGATAAGCTCATTTTATTCGATGCTTTTTGCGGAACAGGCGCTGTATCAGACAGATTAAAAGATAGATTTAATATCGTTATTAACGACAACCTTAAATGGGCTACTGTTTATACAGCCGGTAGGCTATATGCTCCAATCTGTTATTTTGAAAAACTTGGTTTTGATCCGTTTGAGTTTTTAAACAAAAGCGATGATGAAATCCACGGCTTTATATATAAAACGTACTCATCGGCTGAAAGCGATAGAATGTATTTTACTCCAGAGAATGCTGCAAGAATAGACTATTTCAGAAATCAGATAGAAGAATGGTACAGAAGTGAATTGCTTGCTGAATCAGAATATATGTTTCTTCTTGCCAGTCTCATAGAATCTGTGTCAAAGGTTTCAAATACTGCGGGAGTGTACGGAGCATTCTTAAAGAAGTGGGATGGACGAGCATTGAAACCAATTGATTTTATAAAGCCATCATACAATGAGTGTATGCCCAAAGATATTGCGATTTACAACGACAGAATAGAAAATATTATTTCGGACGTTGAATGTGATATTCTATATTTAGATCCACCGTACACACAAAATCAGTATGGAACACAATATCATTTGCTTGAAACACTGATTTTGAATGATTGTCCTTCTGTTAGTAAGGTGACGGGGTCTCGCCCTGTTATGCCTATGAGATCCGATTGGTCCAAAGAATATAAGGTTAATATCCTTTTCGATAAGATTATTGCTAAAACAAAAGCACGCTATATTGTCCTTAGCTATAATAACGATGGCTTAATGTCAAAAGAGTATATTGAAGCTGTTATGAAACGCTATGGAAAGCCAGAAACGTATTGCTGCAAAAAAATTGGCTATAAAAAATATCAGAATTGGAAGTCACAAAATCATAAGGAGCATTTTGAATATTTGTTCTTTGTAGAGAAAAAGGATCCTTCTGATGTCGTATATGAATCGCCGCTCAACTATATAGGAAATAAAACTCGTGTAATTGCAGAAATAAGGAAAAACCTTCCGGTCGACATAGACAGTTTTATAGATGCATTCGGAGGCGGTTTTAATGTTGGAATCAACATAAAATCTGAAAGTATCATATACAACGAGTACAATCATTTTGTCAAAGAACTTATCGAATCATTCTGGCATTATGATACATTTTCTTATATTGCCTATATAAAGAAAATTATACAACGCTTTGAATTGGAACCTGGAAACAAAGAATCTTATCTCAAAGTGCGCAATTATTACAACTCTTTTCCCGAGAATAAGCGCGACCCGCGAGTATTGCTGGTGGTTATACTATATAGCTTTCAGCAACAAATTCGTTTTAATGGAAATCATGAATTTAACAATCCTGTGGGTATGCGCTGGTTCAATGACAAAATTTTGGAAAAGCTGATAAGCTTTTCACGCCGTATAAAGGAATTAAATGTCCGATTCTACTGTTCAGATTACACGGATATGTTTCATTATGTTAATGATGGACACACTTTCATATACCTTGATCCACCGTATATGCTTACCAATGGCTCATATAATGACGGGAAACGGGGGTTTAAAGGTTGGGATACTTCGCATGAATCTGCTCTCTTTGACTTTCTGGATAGATTAAACGGTGAAGGAGGCCGATTCATGTTGTCATATGTCTTGGAGCACAAAGGCAAGATAAACCAAAATCTATTGAATTGGACGAGATGCAACAATTACCATATAATAGAGTTAGGGGATGTTCTGGGGATATCTGGAAGCCGAAGAAAGGAAATATTGGTGACCAATTATGAGCGATAAACCATTATTCGTAATCAAGCGAAATTTACAAAAATCCGCACAGACGGGACTAACCTTTCAAGATCAACTTGATAATGAAAGCTTAAAAGATATCTGCCTGAAAATAACCGGGCGCTCAGATTATAATTGTCAATATGTAGACAATGATTATAGTGATGATTTTTTGTCTAACACCTATAATAAGGGGCGACTGGCAACACTTCGCTATGGAGACTATGTGCACTTCATAACATTTTCAGAACTGGCTATTGAGGGGCGTAACTCAAGTATTCAGAGTGTCCCCACGGCATTTAATATCTTTTACATGTGTCCTTACGAAAAAAAGAAGTTGTACTATTACTTCATCTGCAAGAGTGGAAATCCTGCAACAGATTACCATATGTTCATTTATAGACTTATGCAGACAGTAGGATTTACTTTCCTGAATTTCCCCACTTCATCCGCAGCAACCAGTTTTGTAACAATTGAAGACATGATGCGAGCGCGTGATGAGAATCGCGGGACAAATAGAAGCAATAATTCCACTTATATAAGCAAAAACGAGGATGGTGAATATGAGGCATATTGTAAAACCTATGGTGCAAGCAAATATGAATCCAGCCTTATATGTTATGCAATATCCGTGATAATTGGGCGCACAGGAAAAATCAAGTTATATGAAATATTAGAAGGAAATTTGAAGGAACTGCCGGAATCAAGTTTACAAGTCCTCAGAAAAATGGATACGGTTGATATCATAAAAACAGACTTGACTTTTGAAAAAAGAATTTTTGAAGAGAGTCGTGGTAATCAACTACGTTCTCCGAGGTATCAGTATAATTTACTTGCTAAACTTGGTGAGAAACATTGTGCCCTGTGTGGATGTACGATCCCTGATATAATTCAGGGAGCACATATTTGGCCGGTTGCGAGTATAAGGACTGCAAAATCAATCAGCATAGACGATAAAGTTCGATATGTAACAGATGGAGATAACGGTCTGTGGTTATGTGAGAATCATCATAAATTGTTTGATAGAAATATAATCGCAATTATGAGTGATGGTTACGTTAAATATAATCGTAACCTTTCCACGGCCTATATCCCTTATTTGCATACTCTTACAGAAAATACGCAATTGCCATCCATATACTTAACCAAAAACTTTAAGCATTATGTTGAGCTTCGAAATAGGGCTCTGGATGTTGCAAGTTATGTCGGATTTTAATTGCGCCACATAATTATTCGGCTGTCACCACAATTCTTTTAAGACATACAAGTACAGCCAAAAAATAGGAGGAAGAAGAAATTGACTCTTGAAAAAATGAAGACTGTGTTCACGTCTCTACCGAATTGTACAGCATGGTCTTTACAATTGTTAAAAATCAATACTTCCAAACAGAGCGGCACGTCGTATATTGGAAGGGAAATTGCTCTTTCTCCAGAAGGCACTCTGGCATCATTTGTTGCAGAAATTTCTGACCGTTATATTGATGAAAGTAAAGGGGTACTTAACTCATACCACGATATTACCGAATATAATGGTTCCACAGTAGATAGAGTTATTTACTGGCTCGACAAAACAAACGAACTGATTTTAGACGAATACGACACGCTGATTACTGCTATTGCCAATCCAGATACGGAACTCGATCCGTTGGAATTCAAAGCAAGGGCCTATGTATTGCGAGGGATAGTGCAACTTGATGGGGAAGATAAACCTATTAAATTGATTTCTATGCAAAATCCGGTGACATCATTAAAGCACAAATTTCTGAGAGCAAATGGCACATTTACAGAAATTACAGATAAAGTTATATCTCTGCGCACCTCCATAGATGTTATTATCTTGGAAGATACTGTTTATATGCTTACCCTTGCTGGAGAAAATCTGTTTAACATGGAACGTGCATACAAAGCTGCCTGTGCAGGAAAACTGAACGAGATTGAACAGTGCAATATAGTTACTGATTTTGCTGCGTTTTCTTCTATAGCCGGGAGTGGTCATAATCCGAGAAAGTTTGTGTCGTTTAATGACGCACATTTGCAGAAACTGAAAAATTCCAGAAGCAGAGCCAAGATGGCAAGAAAATTCAATATTCCTATGACCGGCGATCTGTTTGATACGACACAACCCGGTGCCGCAGATAAAATCGTGAAACTTCTATGCGATAGAGGAATGGTTGATCCATTTGATGATAATCCAATGGAAGTGGCTGGTTCTAAAAAGTGGGAATAAGGCAGAGGTAAGATAAATGTCAAAAATATTTTCTTTATGCCTTTATCATACTTCGTTTGCTCCACTTTGGATATCCATACTGTTTATCGATATAAAGAGCTGCATTGAAAATCCGTCAAACCGATGGACGGAGTACATCAGCATTGGCTGTATTTTAATATCCTGCCTTATAGCGTTAATTGTGCTGCTGGTGGCATTATGTACTAATGGAAAGGAAGGTACAACGCCACACAAAGTGATATCGGCAGCTGAAGAAAAAACAATTACTGCAGAGTATTTGCTGTCATATATTCTTCCTTTATTTGCTTTCGATTTTACCCAATGGAGTCAGGTTGTTCTATTCTTAATTTTTTATCTAACATTAGCCTTTCTCTGCATTCGTCATAATTATTTCAGCGTGAATATTATTCTGGAAATTGCCGGATTCCGTTTTTATACTTGTATAGTTGAGAATGAGGACGGACATCAATTGGAACAGCAGATTTTAAGCTATCGGAGCTTAAACGGATGCATAGGAGACATTCTGTACTTAAAGTCGCTTAACAACGAATATAAATTGGATATACAACAATAAAAACGACCATGAAGGAGCACTACACTCTTGCATGGCCGTTTTTCTGTTGTCCCGCTTGAAGAGAATCGGTCTATAGTTGTTTTTTTGCAAATCCCTAAGTTCAACCCTCTAAGGGACCGCTTTTTCTGGACGCTCCATGCCCTGTCAGGGGAAGAGCGTCAGCTGCGTTTCCCGCTCCTTTTCCTCAAAAGCGTTCATGTAGGCGAATATACGGTTGTAGTCCTGTTCGATGCCCCAGCGGGCGCATTTTCGGCGGAAGAGCGCCATAAGCTCTTCGTTCCGGGGGCTGGACAGGACGTATCGATTCCCGTAGATCCGGGCGTATTTTTCTTTCAGCCCTGGAAAAAGGCGGTCCAGCTGCGCGTAATAATACTCCCTGTTTCCCTCGCGGAGCGTCAGCCCCATGCCGAAGCAGATCACGCCGGAGACCTTCGCTTCAACGCAGTAATCAAGCACGGCCGAGACGTTCTCTTCCGTGTCGTTGATGAAGGGCAGGATGGGGCAGAGCCAGACCACCGTGGGAATTCCCGAGTCCCGCAGGGCCTTGAGCGCTTCGAACCGCTCCCGAGTGGTGCTGACGCGAGGTTCTATTTTTTTGCACAGTTCCTCGCCGGCGGTGGTTAGCGTCATCTGTACCACGCATTTGGCGCGTTCGTTGATCTTTTTCAGCAGGTCCAGGTCCCGGAGGACGCGGTCGGACTTCGTGATGAGGCTCATGCCAAAGCCGTATTGATAAGCCAGCTCCAGCGCCTTTCTCGTATATCCCAGCGTTGACTCCAGAGGGATATAGGGATCGGTCATGGAGCCCATGCCGATCATGCATTTCCATCGCTTGCGCTGGAGCGCCGCTTCCAGAAGCTCCAGCGCGTTTTCCTTGACCTCGATGTCCTCAAAATCGTGCTCCATGCCGTAGCAGCGGCTCCGCGAATCGCAATAGACGCATCCGTGGGAACAGCCCCGATAGAGGTTCATCCCGTTCTTTGCCGATAAAATCCCTTTGACCTTCACGTAATGCATGGCTTAGCCTTTCTCTCCGGATCAAATTCCCATCAGCGCCCCTTGGCGCGTTTCTATGGCTGGGATATTTTCCTGAACGAAGCGGTACCAAAAATAGAATTAACTCGTAATGAATTGTATCACGAATGAATAAATCACGATGTAATTAATTTCCCGCCGCGGCAGCCGCGCCTATTTGACAAATCAGGGACTGAGAATTACAATTTTCCGTAAACTGCTTGGAAAGTACGCTTTTACGGGCATTTCAGGGCTGCTTCGCGGCCCCGTCCGCGTTTTGAGGAACGCGATAGAGGAGGAAACGAATTTATGATACCGACACCAAAAGAAGCATGGGATTTAATGGCTGAGTACAACAAGGGCGAGTTCCACCAGAAGCACGCGCGCATTGTGGGCGACGTGATGCGCTGGTATGCCAACGAGCTGGGCTACGGTGACGAAGCCGATTTCTGGGAGGCTGTGGGCATCCTTCACGACCTTGATTTTGAGCTCTATCCCGAGCAGCATTGCGTCAAGGAGCAGGAGATCCTGAGAGAGCGTGGCGTCGACGAGAGGCTTATCCACGCGGTGGCCAGCCACGGTTATGGGCTGGTGGTGGACATCGTGCCGGAACATCAGATGGAAAAGGTGCTCTACGCCGCCGACGAACTGACGGGCCTGATCGGCGCCGCGGCCATGATGCGCCCCTCGAAGAGCGTCAGCGACATGGAAGTCAAGTCCGTCAAGAAGAAATTCAAGGACAAGGCCTTCGCCGCCGGATGTTCCCGCGACGTGATCAACAAGGGCGCCGAGATGCTGGGCTGGACTCTCGAAGACCTCATGGACAAGACCATCCAGGCCATGCGCGCCAGCGACGCCGTGGACTAGGCTTAAGGTTAGACACTCTAATTAAAAACGGCAAGCGAGCCCCTGCCTCCCATCGCGGAGGGCAGGGGCTCGCTTTGTGTTTTTGCTTCGTGATGAGGCTCATGCCAAAGCCCTATTGATAAGCCAGATCCAGCGCCTTTCTCGCATAACCGGCGTTGACTCCAGAGGAATATAGGGATCGGTCATGGAGCCTATGCCGATCATGCATTTCCGCCGTTTGCGCCGAAACGCTGCTTTCAGAAGCTCCAGTGCGTTTTCCTTGACCTTGGTGTCCTCAAAATCGTGCTCCATGCCGTAGCGGCGGCTCCGCGAACTGCAATAGACGCATCCGCTGGAACAGCCCCGATAGAGGTTCATCTCGTTCTTCGCCGATAAAATCCCTTTGACCTTCAGAGTAATGCATGGCTCAGCCTTTCTCTCCGGTTTTGTACATATCCTGAAGCGATATCAGCAGAATTTCCTCGCTGCATGCTCTTTGTAGCAGCTTTTCCGTGAATCCGCGCTTCGAGAAGAGCGCGTAAAACCTTCGCTCAACCCCGTGAAGGAGCAGGGACCGGCGGCGGAGCCTATCCAGTTCTTCCAGCCCTATAGGGGTGTTTTTGTACTTACATTCGCCAAAGAGCGTGATGTGACCCTCTAGGGATAATCCAAGAAGATCGATTTCTTCCTGTTGCTTTGTCTCCGGATCGGATCCCCACCAGCGCCCCAGCTTCAGCAGGTCCAGGGGAAGGGCGGACGCCCGGAATAGAAGGTACTGACGGCACATGCGCTCGAAGACTTTGCCCATGTATTCCGCGAGAAAGGGTTTTACCCTCTTCTCATAGACAAGCTCCCCTCGGCGCGTTTCTATGGCTGAAATATTTTCCTGAACGAAACGGTACCAAAATCGGAACATCAGGTCGTCCACAGAGTAGATGGTCTTTCGCGAAGTCTCCTTCTCGGTGACAGGCACTTCTCTTGTGACGATCATCAGCTCCTGCAGTGTCTCAAGGTATCTGGCGCACTGAGCCTGGGGAATTTTAGCGCTGCCCGCGATCTCCACGAGACGCGACGCTCCCCTTGCGATCGCCGCAATGATGGCGTTGTAAAGGCGGGGCTCCCTCAGCTCCTGTTTTATCAGGCTTGAAGGTTCGTCGTAGAGGTAGCCGCCCGGCGTGAAGTAATTCTCGGTCAGAGCCTCGTCCAGTTCTTTTCCCGCGGCGCCCTGAAAGCGCGACGCGTAAAGAGGGATTCCGCCCGTGACGCCATAAACCAGAGCGCTTTCCTCCTGCGTCCAGGAGGGGTTGAAAAGAGAGGTTTCGAAATAGTTTAAAGGCTGCAGACAGAATTGGGCGGTTCGGCGCCCGAAGAGAGGACTCTTCTCTCCGAGGACTTTTTCCTGCATGAAGCTCATGGAGGAACCGCAGAGGATCAGGAAGAGTTTTCCTGATCCGTACCGATGGTCGATTTTTGCCTGAAGAAGCGATGAAAAGGAACTCTCGGCGCCGGCAAGCCAGGGGTATTCGTCGATGACAAGCACCATTCTCTGATCCTGCGCGAGCTCGCCGACCTCCGTCAGGATGGCGTCAAAGTTCCTGTGGACCGATTGGCTGCCTTTTTTCTGAAAACGGTTCAGAGCGTCAGAAAAACTGACCAGGTTTGCTTCGGCGTTGGACTCCAGCCCCGTAAAAAACAAACATCTTTTATCGGAGCAGAACTGCGAGATCAGCGTAGTCTTGCCGACCCGGCGGCGCCCGTAGATCACCGCCATCTCGAAACGTCCGCTGCCGTAGAGCTTTTCCAGCTGGCGCAGTTCAAAATCGCGGGCTATAAACATCTTTTCACCTTCCGTCGATATGGAATTAACTCGTAATGAATTATATCACGAATTAATAAATCACGATGTAATTAATTTTTCATAGCGGCTGCCGCGTCTCTCTGACAAATCCGGGGCGGAGAATTGCAATTTTTCATAAATTGCTTGAAAAGTACGCTTTAATACTAATTATCAATTTTAAGTTGCGCGCAAAGACTTCGAAAAAGGAAAATAATGATTGAAACAAGCGTTTTTATGTATTTGCGTTACATTGCCAGAGAAAATACATACCTAAATGCATAGCGTTATAGATTAGTATAATAAAGCATGAAAGTGTAAGTCCTAACTGCGACGGGTAGGAATTCACTTGCCGAAGGCGAGCTAGAACCACATCTCATAGCGCAGGCGGAGCTGATTGTTCCTATAGCCGCGTCCGAACTCGCCTTCGTATTCGACGGCCAGTCTGTGGCTTCCCGACGCCATTAGATTTTGGCGGTAGCCGGCGCCGACGGCGAAGCTGTCTCTGAGCAGTTCTTCGCTCAGGATGGCAAACCGCCTGCCGCCGCGGAATCTGGCCGTCAGGTCAGCCCCCTGCCGCCCAGACGCCGCTTGTAAAAGGCCGAAGCGTAGAGGCTGGACTTCTTCAGAATTTGCCGCAGATAGGCGCCGGCGTAGAGTTTCGTCTCATCGTAGCCTGAGGAGTCAAAATGGAGGCTGAGCACGTCGTCGCCGCGCTCGCTGAAGCTGTCCTGTCTGACCCGCCTGTGCTCCAGGCCAAGAGCCGGGGCGATCGTGAGCCCGCCTCGGGTTGGAATTTCTCTGGCGAACTCCAGCGCCGCCGTGGTGCTGGAGCCCTTGAAGCTGCCCGACAGCGCGGCGCCCAGAGGATGGCGGAACAGGTCGTAGCTCTGCCAGCCGTAACCCAGCCAGGCTTTGAGCGAATAACTGTTTTTAAAGGCCAGCGTGCCGTAGAGGCCGATCTGCCAGTCGTCGGCCTCCGCCCTGTCGCTGAAACTCCTGTCATAGCTGATCATGACGCCGCACCTGTAGGGGCAGTTTCATATTTTCTTTTATTTATAATAAATTGTCAATGTAAAATTAAAAATCGTTTGTTGATTTAAGAATTTTGTTTTTTTGAAAGAAAAAAGGCGGCCTCTCATTTAGATGATAAGAGAGGCCGCCTTTCGGGGGCGCTATTCTTCTTCCAAGGGAAAGACCAGTTTGCCGGGGTTCAGGATGCCCTGCGGGTCGAAGGCGGCCTTGATTCCTTTGTGGATTTCGATCTCCGCGGCCGTTTTGGCGGCCAGGAGGCTGGGCTGTTTGGCGATGCCCACGCCGTGCTCGCCGCTGCCCGCGCCGCCCAGCCTAACGGCTTCGGCGATCAGGGCTTCGACGAACCTTTCGGAGTATTGGGCCCACTCGGCGAGAGGCATGCCAGCGGGCTTCATGGGCGTGTGGTGGATGTTGCCGTCGGCGATGTGGGCGATCATGCTCATGGGGATTCCCCATTGGGCCGCCAGCTCTTCGGAGCGGCGCACCATCTCGGGCATCTGGGACAGGGGGACCACCACGTCGCCCGACAGGTTCACGTCGGGATTCACGGTCCTCACGCCTTCCAGCGTGTTCTGGCGGATCGCCCAGACGGCGTTGGACTCGGTGCGGCTCTCGGCCACGAAGACCTCGAAGGCCCCCGCGCGCTCGCAGATCAGCCCTACGGTCTCGTAGGCGTCTTCGATCTGGGCGTCGCCGTCGCCCTCCACCTGGATCAGCAGGTAGGCCTGGGCGCGGTCCAGCTCTGGCAGGGGCGTGCCCAGGTAGGCCGACGTGGCTTTGGCCGTGAACTGGTCGATGAACTCGCAGGAGACCACCCGTTTGCCCGAACTGACCACGGAAGCCACGGCCTCCACGGTGCTTTCCAGCGTGGGGAAGCAGGCCAGCAGGTTTACCGTTTTGCCGGGCTTGGGCTCCAGGTTGACGATGATCTTGGTGGCGATGCCCAGGGTGCCCTCGCTGCCGATCAGCAGCTGCAGAAGGCTGTAGCCCCAGCAGTCTTTACGGTAGCGTCCGCCCAGGTTGAGGATCTCGCCGGACGCCAGCACGACCTCGGCGCCCAGGATATGGCGCCGGGTGCTGCCGTAGCGGATCACTTTCGCGCCGCCGGCGTTGGTGGCGAAGTTGCCGCCGATGAAGCTGGTCTCGGTGCTCATGGGATAGCCTGCGTACAGAAATCCCTTTTCGGCTACGGCCTTGCAAAGGTCGTTGGTGATCACGCCGGGCTCCACTACGGCTACGCGGTTCAAGACGTCGATCTCCAGGATGCGGTTCATCCTCTCCAGGGAGAGCACGATGCCGCCGCAGAGGGGCACCGCGCCGCCGGCCAGGCCGCTGCCCGCGCCGCGCGGCGTGACGGGGATGCGGTGCTTGGAGGCGATCTTCATGACCTTCGACACCTGTTCCGCCGTCTCGGGACGGACCACCGCGCCGGGCATATGGGCTTCGGCGTCGCTGCTGTCGCGGGCGTAGTTTTCCAGAGCGTCCGCGTCGCCGGCGATCACGTTGTGGTCGCCGGCGGCCGATTTCAGTTCTTCTATGATTTCAGGCGTAAGCATGCCAAAGCGGCTCACGTTATCTGCCTCCTTAAATTGTCGTTTAGCGTTACTGAAAGGCAAAGCCCAAATCAAAAGATTGAAACGCAAAGGAATAAAGGAAAGGTTGCGCAAAGGTTCGCAAAGGAAAAACGAGAAACTGTAAAAAAGAATGACATGGTTGCACTGCTGTCATTTTGATTCATACAATGCCACGGTTAATTTGTTGCATATTATTGCATGGCCGCTGCGAAGGATGGCTCGAATCAGCCCCAATCCTTTGCTTTTGCCTTCCTTTGCGTTGAAAATCTTTTGACTTTGATCTTCGTGACGCCAATAAACCCGAACTTACCGCCGAATGTTCCACGTGGAACATTTTTTGTGCTCGGCGGCGTAGATTTAAAATCCGCCTTTCCTTTGCGAACCTGTGCGCCCCCTTTTTTATTCCTTCGCGTTCTAGTATTTTGATTTTGGTTTTGATCTTTATGACGCCGGCAAACCCGAAATCAGTCGTTGAGCGGGAACACGAGCTTGCCGGGGTTCAGAATGCCCTGGGGGTCGAAGGCTGCCTTGATGCCACGGTGGATTTCTATCTCCGCGGCCGTCTTGGTGGCCAGCAGGCCGGGCTGTTTGATAAAGCCCACGCCGTGTTCGCCGCTGCCCACGCCGCCCAGCATGACGGCTTCGGCGATCAGGGCCTCGATGAACTCTTCGGCGAATGCGGGCCATTTGGCGACGTCCATGTCCCTGGGTTTCATGGGCAGAGGGTGGATGTTGCCGTCGGCGATGTGGGCGATCATGCCCATGGGCACCTTCCATTCCGCCGAAAGCCTCTGGGCGCGGCGGATCATCTCGGGCATCTGCGACAGCGGCACCACGATGTCGCCGGAGGCGCAGACGTTGGGGTCGAAGTTCCTCATGCCCTCGAGGCAGTTCTGGCGCACGGCCCACATGGCGTTGGAATCGGTGCGGCTCTCGGCTACGAAGACCTCGAAGGCTCCCGATTTCTCGCAGATGGTGCCCACGGTCTCGTAGGCGTCTTCCAGCTGCTCGTCGTTTTCGCCCTCCACCTGGATCAGCAGGTAGCCCTCAGAGCGCGCCTGTTCGGGAAGCGACGTGCCCAGGTAGTCCGTGGTGGCTTTGGCGGTGAAGCGGTCAAAGAACTCGCAGGAGATGATCTTCTTGCCTGAGCTGACTACGGCGGCCACGGTCTCCACGGTGCTTTCCAGCGTGGGGAAGCAGGCCAGCAGGTTCACGATCTTGCCGGGCTTGGGCTCCAGGTTCACGATGATCTTGGTGACGATGGCCAGGGTGCCCTCGCTGCCCACCAGCAGCGGCAGCAGGCTGTAGCCCCAGCAGTCCTTGCGGTAGCGTCCGCCCAGATTGAGGATCTCGCCCGACGCCAGCACCACCTCGGCGCCCAGAATGTGACGCCGCGTGTTGCCGTAGCGGATCACCTTGCCGCCGCCGGCGTTGGTGGAGAAGTTGCCGCCGATGAAGCTGGTCTCGGTGCTCATGGGGTAGCCGGCGTAGAGAAATCCCTTTTCGGCCACGGCCTTGCAGAGGTCGTTGGTGACCACGCCGGGCTCCACGACGGCCACGCGGTTCAGGGCGTCGATCTCCAGGATGTGGTTCATCTTCTCCATGCTCATCACGATGCCGCCGCAGACGGGGACCGCCGCGCCGGCCAGGCCGCTTCCCGCGCCTCTCGGCGTGACGGGGATGCGGTACTTGGAGGCGATCTTCATGACCTTTGACACCTGGCCGGCCGTTTCGGGACGGATCACGGCGTCGGGCATGTGGCCCCAGCAGACGCCCGCGCTGTCGCTGGCGTAGTTTTCGAGCACGTCTTTATCGCCGGCGACCACGTTGTTCGCGCCGGCTGCCGCCTTCAGCTCTTCGAGGATGGCGGGGGTAAGGGTTCCGAAGGAGGTCATGTTATTTCAGCCCCTTTCGCTGTTTCAGCGCGGCGATCAGCGCGCGCAGCACGTCCATGGCGTCGCCCTGGACGCTCAGGTCGGCCACGCGGAAGATCGGCGCTTCGGGATCCTGGTTCACGGCGACCACTGTCTCGGCGCCCGACATGCCGGCGATGTGCTGAACCGCGCCGGAGATGCCGAAGGCCAGGTAAAGCCGCGGCGTGACGGATTTGCCGCTCAGGCCGACCTGCGCGGAGTAGGGCGCCCAGCCCAGGTCCACAGCCATTCGGGACGCGCCCACAGAGCCGCCCAGCAGCGACGCCAGTTCCGTCAGCAGCGCGAAGTTTTTCGCCGACTTCATGCCCTTGCCGCCGGCCACGATAATCTCGGCCTCCTGGATGGGCAGACCTTCAGTCTTCGCCTGGGCGAAGCCGATGAACCGGATCAGCGACTGCAGAGCCTTTTCGCTGGCCGAGCAGTCCACGATCTCGCCATGGCGCGACGCGTCGGCGGGAAGGGGACGCTTTGACTTGGGGCGCACCGTGCACATCTGGGGATCGCGGCCGCGGGTCTTGATGTTGGCCATGATGTTGCCGCCGATGGCGGGGCGCGTCTGAAGCAGGCGTTTCGTCTCGGGGTCAATGGAGAGCTCCGTGCAGTCCGCCGTCAGGCCGCAGCCCAGTTTGGCGTAGAGCAGCGGCATGATCGTGCGGCCCTGAGTGGTGGCCGAGGCGATCAGGATCTGGGGATCGTACTTTTCGATGAGTTCCGCCAGGACGGAGGTCTCGGCGTCGCCGTGGAACTGGGCCAGCTCTGGACGGTCGACCGTGTAAACCTTGTCGGCGCCGTAGGGGATCAGCGATGCGGCGGCTTCCTTGATCCCGTCGCCCATCAGCACGCTCGCCAGCGGCGCGCCCAGCGCGTCGGCCAGCTCGCGGCCCCAGGCCAAAAGCTCCATGGATACGGGGTGGATTTTGCCGCGGCGAACCTCGGCTAAGGTCCATACTTCTTTAATGGCGGTCATCAGCGCTCACCTCCAATGCAGTTTTTGTCTTCGCAGAACTTCAGGATTTCGGCGGCGGCCTCTTCGGCGCGGCCGACAGCGGCGATACGCGCGCCCTGGCGGGTCATCTTGGGGTAGTTGATCTTGATGACCTGCGTGGGCGAACCCTTGAGGCCCAGCTGTTCTTCGGGCACGTCCAGGTCCGCGGCGCCATAGGAGGGGATCTCCACGGTCTTGGCTCTCAGCTTGCCCCGCAGCGTGCAGAGCCGCGGGCTGTTCATGGCCTTCAAAGGCATAACCATGGCCGGCAGCGGCGATTCCACCTCTTCGGTCCCGTCCTCCACGGCGCGGGTCACGCGGATCTTCCCGTCGGTCAGTTCTTCAATGGAGCTGACGTAGGTCAGCGCGGGGATGCCCAGAAGCTCGGCCACGGCCGGGCCTACCTGGCCCGTTTCGCCGTCGGTGGCCCGTTCGCCCACGAAGACCAGGTCGAAGGGCCCCAGTTTCCTGAGGGCGCCCGCGAGAGCGCGCGACGTAGCCAGGGTATCCGAACCTCCGAACTTGCGGTCCGATATCAGGGCGCCCGACGTGCAGCCCATGGCGATAGCCTGGGCGATGGCCTTTTTGGCCAGCGGCGGGCCCATGGAGACCACGACGGCGCTGGTTTCGCCCTCGGGACGGCTCTCGACGACGCGGATCGCGGCCTCCACGGCGTGCAGGTCCAGCGGGTTCAGTTCCGCCTCCACTCCGTCGCGGACCATGGTCCCCGTCTTTTCGTCAATTTTCACGGTGTCCACGGCGGGCACCTGTTTGATCAAAACGGCAATGCGCAAAATGATTCCTCCTTAGAAAAACCGCCCCTCCGCCGAAGCACAGGGGCAAAAAAATTTCCAACTATGATACTTTATTCCAACAAAGAAAAAAAGCCGTGAATCAAATAAATTGCGGTTTACCGGCGTCACTCGCTAAACGTCCCAGCTGCTAGAACCCTTCCCCGGCCCAATCCTCACCGTACGTTAAGTACGCCTCCGGTTGGGCCGGGGAAGGGTTCGAGCAGAGTTGCATGTTGAGCGAGTGACGCCGGTACGCCAGTTTACTCTTCCAGTTTTCCCGCAGGCTCCTTGCCGAGGATCGTGGTGACCGCGAAGACGGCGATGCAGAGGATCCACTCCACGTAGATCAGGTGCGGCCCGATGCGCGTCGACGGGACGTAGGTCCAGAGGATCCATGCGGCGAGGGAAGCGCTCAGCACCCATACGCCGCTGGCCCTCTTGCAGACCGAAGGAAAGTAGATGTTCGCCAGGAGCAGCAGCGTGAAGGACGTGGTGAGCGCCAGGCCCGACGTCATGGTCTTCAGGATGCCCACCGCCGTCAGCGCCAGGACGAAGGAGCAGGCGCTGGTGAAGAGCACGCCGATGCGCGACATGCGCAGTTCGCCGATGGACTCGGCGCTTTTCGGGGCCAGGCGTTTCCACACGTCCTCCACGAAAAGCATGGAGCTGCCCATGAGCAGGGCGATGGCCGTGGACACGTCGGCCGCCCAAAGCGCCGCCAGGAAGATGCCGCCGATCAGGGGGCTGATCGTGGTGACGATCGACGGGAGCGCCAGGGCCGGATTTTCCAGCCCCGGAAAGCGCGCCGCCGCGATGATGCCGAAGATGGCGCAGAGGAAGCCCACTGGGAACGTCAGTATGCCGCCCCAGATAAATCCCCGGCGCGCCGTCTTCTCGTCGCTGGCGGCGAGGGCGATCTGCACCGCGCCTTGGGCGCTGCAGGTCTGGGTGATCATCACGAACATCCATCCCGCCATCATGCCCCAGCCGATGCCCGCGATGGGGTCGAACCACGTACCGTCCTTCGGCAGCGTCTGGAGGACCTGAGCCATGCCTCCCGAGGACTTGACGCTGGCGAAGAGCGACAGGATGATGCCGCCGTAGATCACAATCACGTTCAGCAGGTTCGTCAGCCCGCTGGCCCAGTATCCGCCCACCACGGTGATGAAGATGAAGATCGCCGCCGAGGCGACCATGCCGCCCGTGAAGGAGAACACGTCGGGCAGAAGGGCCTTCAGGATGGCGCCGCCCGCCACGTATTGAAGCGACGTGATGGTCATCATGATCAGAAGCTGGATGCAGGCCCCCAGCACGCGCACCCTTTCGCCGTAGAGGCGCCCCATGATCTCGGGCACCGTGCGCACGCTCATGCGGCGGAAATGCCCCGCCAGGAAGATCCCCACCAGGATGCCGCCGGCGCCCCAGGCGCCGTTGTACCATCCCGCCGAGATCCCGACCCGGTAGGCCTGTTCGGCCACGCCCACCGTCGACGCGCCGCCCACGGCGAGTCCCGTCAGCATGGCCGCCACCAACGGCGTGGGAAGGTTGCGCCCCGCCAGCAGGTAGGACAGCATGCCGCCGCCTTCCTTTTTAATCCGGCGCGAAGCCATCCAGGAAAGAAGCCCCAGCGCGACCACATAAATCACAAGGATCAGCAAAGGCACGTTATTGAAAAAATTCATCATCCATTTCTCCTCTCGGAATTTGTGTAAAATAAGCGGATCAATCGGCCGCTCTTGTGCCGTTCTGTATAGATACAATGAATATGACGCCGTTCTGCGTTGAATCGCGAAGCCGCCATGCGCCTCCTTCCGGCGGATACAAAAAAAGAGGGGCTGCGCAGGCTTGTGTTGCCAAGCCTGCGCAGCCCCTCTGAATTGACGTTCAGCCCACGCGCCATGAACTACCGGCGCCGAACTGCCCCAGAGGTTTCCCCGCAGGCTCGCCGATAGTAGTAATAGGAACGGTTGACGTTATGTGTTATCACGTTGGACATGGAGGACACCTCCCTTTCACTGGGGTTGGAATTTTATAGTTTGGGACTATAGCACTTTCCCGCGGCGCAGTCAAGGGCCTATTTATAAAAAATTCGCCGGCGGAAAATTCCTCAGCTCCAGTGGGACTCACTCCAAAACGCACGGAAGAACCATAATATGATAGAATGGCCGCAGGCGGCCGAAAGGCCGTTTAGAAGGGCCCTGGGCGGTTTGTGCGCCGGGGACTGCCGCCAAACTTAGTGGGAACCTCCCGGCCTGGCTTCACGAAGGGAGGCGAACCGATGGCGACACAAAAAAAAGAGCCGCGCAAAAGCGACGTTCCTCGCTCTCGCGGCAGCTCTGGCTCCGTGGGTGTTATGGACGCTGCTCCATTCATCCCGGACCTACGTTCTCGTTTTCGCGTTACTCAGCCTGTAACCATCCGTAAAGGACGGCGCTGACTGAGTCCAACACACTCAAGTCGGCAGGCTGTAAAAGGATGGGCTGCTTTCCCTTTGGGCGGCCGTCCCCTTGCGTCCATTATACCACAGATAATTCCCCGTAAAGAGCAATGGTTTATGCACAAAGATGAGCACTGGAGGCCTTTTGATGTTTCAAAACTGTGTGGAAGTCTTTCAATCCTATATCGTCGCAGGCGGCCCCATCATGTACGTCCTGCTGGGGCTGTCGGTCATCGCTCTGGCCGTTTTTTTCGAGCGGCTGTTCTTTTACCGGCGGGCTGGCGAGAGGCCCATGGAGATCGAGCGGGCCGTCGGCGAAGCTCTGGACAGAGGCGATCCCGCCGCGGCCGCCGAACGCTGTGCCGGCCGCGACACGTCGCTGCGCCGCCTGCTTCGGTCGGGCCTTGAGCATTGGGACATCGTCAACTGGGATTTGAATACCCTGCTGGAGCAGGAAATCCGCCGCGAAGTCTACCGCTGGTCCAGCGGGCTCAGCGTGATCGCCCTGGTGGTTCGCATGGCCCCGCTGCTGGGGCTGCTGGGCACCGTCACGGGCATGGTGGAGATCTTCGAAAGTCTGCCCGGCGCGACGGAAGCGCCCATGGTGGCGCTGGCTTCGGGCATCTACAAAGCCCTCTATACCACCGTCGCCGGCCTGTGCATCGCCATTCCCGCCCTGTTTCTCCACGGATACCTCCAGTCGCGCGTGGACGACATGGAAGAGCAGCTGTCCCGCGCCGCCGACATGCTCCTGAGACGCCATGTGAGGCCCGGACGTGCGAAGAGTTAGGCGCGGAGGCGGCGCTGAAATCGACCTCACGTCGCTGATCGACGTGCTCTTCATACTGATCCTGTTCTTCGTCCTCTCGGCGTCCTTCGTGCAGGGCTCGCTGCCCGTGGACCTTCCCGACGGGCGCGGTTCCGCCCCCGACGCGAAGTCCGTGGTGATCACCCTTTCCCCCGAAGGGCTGCGCTGGGCCAACGACCCCATCGAAGAGCCCGATTTGATCGAACGGGCGCTTCAGGTGCAGCGGGAGAAGGGCACGCTGATCCTGGCCGCCGACCGCGCGCTGAGCTACGGCGCCGTGGCGTCCTTTCTGGACCGCATGCGGGCCGCTGGGGTTCAGGCGGTCAGCCTGGCGCTCAAGGGCAGCGACAGCGGTGTCCGCTAAACGTCCCAGCTGTTCGAAGCCTTCCCCGGCCCAATCCTCCCGTACATAACGTACGCCTCCGGTTGGGCCGGGGAAAGGCTTTTCTGTGCCTCAGACTAATTCGCATTCAGCGTGCTTAATGTCGGACTGAAGATCAAAGTCAAAGGATTTTAACGCAAAGGCTGAAGAGAAAGGGCGCAAAGGACGCAAAGGAAAAGCAAAATCTAAATTATTAACTAAAAAGTGAATTATTATGATGATAATTTATATGTTTTGCTGTTCTAAAGCCTTTCTTCTTTCTCGCTTCTCCTCTGCGTTTCTTCGCGCCCTTCTCTAATCCTCTGCGTTTCAATCTTTTGACGTGCTCTTCGATTTTATATTAAGCACGCTAATGGAGAATTGGTATCAAACCTGTTTGGGCGCAAAATGTTCCACGTGGAACATTTTGCGCCAAATTCCATTTTTGGGGAAGGGGGCATCCCCTAAAAAACGCGCCTTCCCGTGTTTTTATCCCTGTGCGCCCACCGCGCCCGCGGCGTTCCAGTTTTCCGCTTGGACTGTCCTGGCAGGGAATTACAATTTAATGTTATTATTTCATAATTTACTCTTTTTTAAATCCAACGCGTTTTTTGGTAAAGAGACGACTAAAAAAGCTTATAAATATAGACGGCTTATATTGACTCGGATTGTTTTCTGTTGTAAAGTGCAAACAGTGGTGTGCCGTGCGAAGGGAGCATAAAAAAGTTTCGAACGCGGTGGGAATGACGGCGGAACTTTTGCGTCCCGAGGGGGAGCCCTGAGCTGTTCCCTCCGTCCCGCCGCCGCGGGAGTGAGGGCGGCGAAAAGGGAACCCGAATTGAATAGGGAAGAGCACGGCGGCCTTCAGCCGCTTCGCAAAGCTATAGGGCCGCGGCACGCATGACGGCAGCCAGCTGCAAAGTCTGAAAATGCACGCCTGATGTGGGAACACGCAGACGTGCATTTATTTTTTTTTACGTTTCTAGGTTTTAATTTTTAGACTATTTTCACGACGGAACAGAGAATCGGGACGCCCCGGCTCCCGTTATCCTGGCGCCGCGCTTGCGGCCGCAAGCGTGGCGTTCGTCCCGTCCGGAAGACGATAAGGGAATTTAAAAAAAATGTTCCATGTGGGACATTTCCAGGAAAAAAGGCAGGAGGCGCTGATCCATGGAGAACAGGCAGACCATATTAATTGCCGAAGACGAACCGCTCAACAGAAAAGTCCTGAAAAAAATCCTTCAGGGCAGCTACGGGATTTTAGAAGCCGTCGACGGCGAGGAAGCCTGGCAGATCATTTCCGAGAAGAAGAACAAACTGGCCGCGGTCCTGCTGGACATCGTGATGCCTATCATGACCGGTTACGACGTGCTCGCCAAAATCCAGGAAGCCGGCATGGAAGACCTGCCCGTGATCGTCACCACCGGCAATACCGACGACGAGGCCGAACAGCGCGCCCTGGATGCGGGCGCCTGGGACTTTGTGACCAAACCCTACAACGCCAAAGTCCTGTCCAGCCGACTGAGAAACGCCATCGCCCGCAGCGAGGTGACGGCCTACGAGAAGATGCAGCATATGGCCGAGCACGACGGCCTGACGGGGCTGCACAACCGCGGGAAGCTTTTCGCCGAAACCCGGGCCATGCTGGACGGGCATCCCGAGCTGTCCTTCGCCATCGTCCGCCTGGACATCGACCATTTCGCCCTGTACAACGCCTCCTTCGGCGAAGCCGAGGGCGACACGCTGCTGAAGTTCATGGCCGACTGCGTCAGGGAAAGCGTTGCCGGCTGCCTCTTCTGCTCCTTCGGCCGCATCAGCGCCGACGTGTTCTGCGCCTGCTTTGATTACGACGGCGACCGCGGGAAGCTCCGCGGCAAGGTGGAGCAGGTCCAAAGGCGCCTCGTGAACTATCGCCGGGATTACCGCCTGGAGGTCTCGGCGGGCTGCTTCGAGATCGACGATCCCTCCCTCGGCGTCGAAGAGCTCTATTTCCGAGCTTCCGTAGCCTCGCAGAAGTGCAAGCACCAGTACGACGCCAGCCTGATGTTTTACGACGCCGCCATGGGCCGCAAACTCACCGCGGAACTGGCCATCACCAACGAGATGCAGGCCGCTCTCGACGGGCGGCAGTTCGCCGTCTACTTCCAGCCCAAGTTCAGCCTCGCCACCGAAAGCGCCTGCGGCGCCGAGGCCCTGGTCCGCTGGATCCATCCCGTCAAAGGCGTCGTCCTGCCCGGCGACTTCATCCCTGTCTTCGAGAGCAACGGTTTTATTTCCAAGCTCGACTGCTACGTCTGGGAAGAGACCTGCCGCATGCTGCGCGACTGGGCGAAGGCCGGAAAGAACCCCTTCCCCGTGTCGGTCAACATCTCGCGCGTCAGCCTCTACAACCCCCATCTCTCGGAGCTCATGAGGCGGCTCGTCAAAAAATACGAGATTCCCCTGTCGCTGCTTCAGCTGGAAGTCACCGAGAGCGCCTACATGACCAATCCCAAGCTGATGGAGAAGACCATCGAATCGCTCCGCGACGCCGGCTTCACAATTCTGATGGACGACTTCGGCAGCGGCTATTCGTCGCTGAACACGCTCAAGCGCATCAAAGTGGACGTGCTGAAAGTGGACATGAAGTTCCTGCCCGTCAAGGACGAGACGGAACGCGGCGAGATCATCCTGGCCTGCGTGATCAAAATGGCCAACTGGCTGGGCATGAGCGTGGTGGTCGAGGGCGTGGAAAACCGCCGCCAGCGCGATTTTCTGGAAGGCGCCGGCTGCGACAGCGTCCAGGGCTATTATTATTCGAGGCCCATCCCCGCCGCTGAATACGAGGAAAAGTACGTGGGTCGAGCGCCGCTCCGGGGCGATGGCGCCCCGGAGCGGCAGACAAGCTTCTCCCCGCGGCACAAAATGACCATCCTGGTCATCGACGACAGCGAGGCCGAGTGCGTCATCCTGCGCGAGAACTTCAAGGACCTCTACCACGTCCAGATGTGCTCCAGCGCCGAAGAGGGGCTGGCCTACCTGCGCCGCAACCTCGGCAAAGTGCGCCTGGTCCTGGTGGACAACCAGATGCCCGGCATGAGCGGCCTCGATTTCCTCCGTTACTGCGGCCAGAACAGCGCCCTCAGATCCATCCCCAAGATCATGATGGCCGGCAACGACACCGTGCGGGACCAGCTGGAAGCCTTCGAAGCCGGCGTCTACGACTATATCGCCAAGCCCTTCGTGAAGGAGATCGTGGCGGCGCGCATTAAACACGTCATGGAAGTCAGCCGCCGCACCTCCACCTTCGACACCATCGAACAGGACTACAAGCGGAAGAGCGAGCTTGACCCCGCCACGGGCCTTCTCAACAAGATGTCCTTCCGGGAGCTCGCCACCCATATCCTGGACTCCCTTCCCGACGGCCGCGAGGCTCTCATGGTGGTGGACGTCGACGAGTTCAAGCAGATCAACGACCTTCACGGCCATCCTGCGGGCGACGCCGTCATCGCCTGCGTCGCCGAAGAACTGGTCAGCGCCTTCCGCAAGACCGACGCGATCGGGCGTTTCGGCGGCGACGAATTCGTGGTGCTCATGACCAAGCTGCCCGGCCACGGCATCGCCCGGCGCAAAGCCGAAGAGGTCGTCAAGTCGGTGACGCTGAACTGCCGCCAGCGCCTCCACCTCAACGTCAGCGTCAGCGTGGGCCTGTCCTACTCCGAGGCAGGCGACTCCGTAGACACACTCTTCGCCCGTTCCGACCAGGCCCTGTACGAGGCCAAGAGCGCCGGCGGGGGGAGGGCCGCGGTCTACGGCGAAAAGGTGCCGCCCATCGGCGACGACGGCAAGCCCATCGTGCTGCTCTGCGGCGGCGATCCCCAGCTCTATCCGGCTATCGCCCTGGCCTGCGGCGGCGCCGCGGCCTTCGCGGGCGCCGCCAGCCTTCGAGAGCTTGAGCAGGCCTTCCGTTCCTACGGCGGACGCGTGCGCGTGATCTGCCTGGACATGCAGAAACAGGCCATGCACGACGACGCCTTTTATCGGTACATCCTGAGTCAGGGCGGCGGAGACCGGATCCCGATCCTCGCCGTGTGCAAAGAAGGAAACATAGACCAGCTTCGCGCGGCCGTGGGTCTGAAAATCTGCGGCGTGATCACGCTGCCGCCTCATAAGGGCGCCGTCCAGCGCCGCATCTCCTGCGCGATCATGGAGGCGGAGCGGCGGTGCGGGAAAGTGCCGCCGCCCGCGCTCGGATAAGCGGCGGAAAAACGGCCGGCCGCCGTGTCCGAACCCCTTCGGCGCCCGACGGACAGGTCAAAAAATGGACGACGCCGCGCGATGAATCTGAGGTGAATGACTATGAGAAACGCATTAGACCTGATCAAGGACTTCTGCCGCTTTGACTTCGAGGAGCGAAACCCCGAAAAAGCCCTGACAGTTCTGGCCGAGCATATCTGCTGGTTTGGAACCTCCGATGAAGAAGACGTGCAGAGCCGGGAAGAGGCGCGCGCCTACATGAAGCGCGAAATGGCGCAGATGCCCGCGCCCTATCGGGTCGAATTTCTAGATGAAAAGCTTCTGAACACGGGGGAAAATTCCAGTTCCGCCCTTTTGCGCGCCCGCGTGGCCGGCTCGGGCGTCGAGCTGACGGTGCGCCTGTCCGCCAGCGCCGGTCTGGAAGACGGAGAAAGCCGGATTTTGACCATGCACATGTCCCAGTCCAGCGCCGCCCAGAAACCCGGCGAGTTCTACCCCGTGGCCCTGGCCAGGGAGACGATCCGCCAGATGCGCCAGGATCTGCTATCCTCCACGGTGCCCGGCGGCATGATGGGCGGCTATATCGAAAAAGGCTTCCCCTTCTACTTTATCAACGGCCAAATGCTCCAATACCTGGGCTATGCCGGCGAAGACGATTTTGTGAGTGATGTCGGCGGCCTGATCTCGAACTGCATGCACCCCGACGACCGGGACGAGGTGGACCGCCAGGTGGCCCGCCAGATCGGCGAGAGCGGCGGATACACCGTGGAGTACAGGATGCGCCGCAGGGATGGCGGCTACATCTGGGTTCACGACATCGGGAAGAAAGTCGTCGCCGAAGACGGAAGGGACGCCATTATCTCGGTCTGCTACGACATCACCGACGAGAAAGAACACCTCCGCATGATCGAAGACATTGTCGACGCCATGCACGGCGGCATTGCCTTTTATCAGTTCGAAGACGGCGGCCGCCTGGTTCCGCTCTACCTTTCGGCCGGGGTGGAAGCGCTTGCGGGCTTCTCCGGCGAAAGCCCGGCGGCCTTTTTCGGCGGCGCCGCCAAAGACCTGGTCTATTCCGGAGACCGGGAGGCCCTGTACGGCGCGGTCCGTTCGGCCGTCCTCGACGGGTGCTCCTCGGCTCTGTCCTATCGGGTGTCCGCCCGGGAGGGCTGGCGGTGGATCAACGGCGTGTTCTCGCGCCACGGCCAGAGCCGCGGCGGCCAGCCTCGCCTGCTCGCCGTCTTTACGCCCGTATCGCAGCAGTTCGAGACCCAGCTCAAAATCCTGGATCTGACCCGCACGGGCATCTACATCATCGATAAAAACAACTACGAGCTGTACTACATCAACCGCGCCGGCCTTGAACTGATGGGGGCCCCGCCCGGCGACTACACGGGCAAAACCTGCTACGCCGTGCTGCATCACAGAGACTCGCCCTGCGAGTACTGCCAGCTTCACAACGCCGACGCCGCCCGGACGCCGCAGCAGATCTTCATCCCCCGGCTTGGCCGGTACTTTGCCGTCAACGTCAGCGAAACGATGTGGAACGGCAAGCCCGCCAGGCTCGAATATCTGTCGGATATCACCGCGGCGAAGGCGGCGGAGGAGAAGCTCCGCCGCAGCGAGGAAGTGATCGAAGCCGCGTCGGGATTCGCCGG
Source organism: Pyramidobacter piscolens (assembly GCA_004558205.1). Classification (GTDB taxonomy): domain Bacteria; phylum Synergistota; class Synergistia; order Synergistales; family Dethiosulfovibrionaceae; genus Pyramidobacter; species Pyramidobacter piscolens_A. The sequence continues at coordinate 14,550 of SFDM01000015.1, read as the reverse complement.
CATGTGGATGTGGACCTGCCATGTCCCCACCGGCACGGTGCACTGCTATAAAAAACTCCGCGACGATTTCGGCCTGCCCGAGCGGCTTGACAGGCATTCCATAGCCAATTTGCGGATGGGCTTCATCTCCCCCGAGTACCTCCTTCTTTACCGCAGGGGCATGGAGCGGATTCAAGCGGGGGAGCGGGAGGTCCAGTTCGACAGCAAAATCCTGTACCGCGACGGCACCGAGCATTGGGGCCGCTGCCGTTTCAACGTGCTGTCCTTGGAAGAGGGCCGTCCGGCGCTGGTGGTCTGCTCCTGCCAGCCCATCGACGCCGAAAAGGCGTTGGAAGACCGCGTGGCTCTGGAACAGCGCAAGCCCTTCGCCGACAGGAAGACGCTGGTCGCCTACGCGATCGCCGACCTGACCAGGAATACGGTCGTCTCTCACCGGCAAGTCCGAGGAGTTTCCCCCGTATTGGCGGGCATGTCCTTTCCCGAGGCAGTCCGCGTGATTTCCGAAAGCATTTTCGGTTCCGAAGGGCAGCAGAGCTTCATCAAGAAACACGACAGGGAGGCGCTGCTGAGCTTTTACGAGCGCGGCGGCACGACGGGCTCCCTTGAGTTCCGGCGCTTTATGTCCGGCGGAAAGCTCCTGTGGCAGCGCAACGTCCTGGACATCCTCCGCGACCCCGCCACGGGGCATATCCTGCTCTACGAGTATTCCTACGACGTGGACCGCGAAAAGAAAGACCAGCTCGCCGTGGACAGCCTGATCGACGAGGAAATAGAGTTCATCATCCTGGTCAGCGTGAAGACGCGGCAGGCCCATCTGGTCAGGGCAAAACAGTCCTTCAACGTAGACGCCTACCGCAGCGACTGCGACTACGCCGCGGTGGCGGAGCGCCTGATCAGCCAATGGGTAGAGCCTTCCGAACAGGAGCGCTGCCGCGGTTTCTTCGAGCTCGGAGCCTTGGAAAAGGCCCTCGGCAAGGAAAAGGTGGTGACCTTCGTCCACTGCTTCCTCGGCGGCGAACGCCAGGTCCGCCGCAAGAAGATCCGCGCTTTCTATCTGGACGACAGCCGCACCGATATCGTCATCGCACGCCGTGACATCACCGACCTCTACGAGGAAGAGCAGCGGCAGAAGCAGGTCCTCCGGGAAGCGGTAGAAGCCGCGAACGCGGCGAACCGCGCCAAGAGCGACTTCCTCGCTCAGATGAGCCACGAGATCAGGACCCCCATGAACGCCATCATCGGCATGACCAAGCTGGCCCAGGAATCGGCGCGGAACCCCGAGGTAGCGGACTATCTGAAAAAGATCGACCTATCCAGCGCCTACCTCCTGGGCATTCTGAACGACGTGCTGGACATGAGCCGCATCGAACGGGGCAGCCTGACCATGCAGCCTGAATGGTTTTGCGCCGGCGCTCTGCTGGACTCCTGCATCGCTATGGCTCTTTCCTCGGCGCGGGCCAGGGACATCCGCTTTGTCTATCCCGACGTCAAGCCGCTTATGAGCGTGGAATGCTTTGTGGATCCCCTGAGAATGCGGCAGGTGCTGATGAACCTGATCAACAACGCGCTGAAGTTCACCTCCCCGGGCGGCGCCGTCACGCTGAAGATTCAGCGCCTGCCGGGCGCCGGCGGCGACACCGAGAATATCACCGTCAGCGACACGGGCTGCGGCATGAGCCGCCAGTTCCTGACCCGCATTTTCAAGCCCTTCGAACAGGAGCGCAACCCCTTTTCAGACCAGGTCCCGGGAACGGGACTGGGCCTGGCTCTCGTGAAGAGGATCGCCGAGTCCATGGGCGGCTCCGTCTCTGTGGACAGCGAACTCGGAAAAGGTTCCGCCTTCACCTTTGCCTTCCCGCTGAAATACCGCATGAAGGCGGCGGCGAAGGAGCAAAAGGCGGCCGGGGGGGCCGCGCCCCTGACCATCCTGAAAGACAAACGGGTCCTGCTGGTGGACGATCATCCCCTGAACAGGGAGATCGCCAAAAAGCTTCTGGAACACCGGAAAATGCTGGTGGACCTGGCTGGGAACGGCCGGGAAGCCCTGGACCGTTTCAGCGCGTCGCCCGCCTTTTATTACGACGCGGTGCTAATGGACATACGCATGCCCGTCATGAACGGCCTGGACGCGGCGAGAGAGCTCCGCGCCCTGGACCGCGCCGACGCGAAGCGCGTGCCCGTGATCGCCATGACGGCCAACGCCTTCGACGAGGACGAGAAACGGTCGAAGGAGGCCGGCATGAACGCCCATCTGGCCAAGCCGATCGAGCCGCAGCTGCTGTTTCAAACGCTGGCGGGACAGATCGGCGAAAGCCGAAATCCGACGAAAGGAGAGACACACCCATGAAAGGCTCATCACGGGAATCCTTAGAAGGCCGACAACCTGTTTCCCGCGGATGCCGTGCGGCGGTTTTGCTGGCGGCGCTGCTGCTCTGCGCCGCCGCGCCGGCGGGGCTGGCCGCGGCGCCCGAACGGGTGGTGCGCGTCGGCTACGCCCCGCTTCAGGGCTTTTTGTTCGAAGGCCCTAACGGCTCATACGGCGGCATGGCCTACGAGATCCTTCAGGAGATCGCCCTTCACTGCGACTGGCGTTACGAGCTCGTGGAGACGAACTACAGAGACGCTAAAGACCTTTTGGAATCGGGGCGGATCGAGCTCTTCGTCACCTACCAGAAGACAGCTGGGCGCGCGGCGCTTTACGAGTACTCCCGCGAAGTTTTCTGCACTAACCGGGCCAGCCTGCTGACCCTGCCCGAGTCGCCGGTCTGCTACGAGGACTATGAAGGTATGCGCGGCCTTGTCGTGGGTGGGCTTATAGGCAGCCGCAACAGCGGGCGCTTCGCCGAGTTCCTCCTCGGCAAGGGCTGCCGCGTGACCGTGAAAGACGGTTACCCCGACCAGAAGAGCCTGATCGAGGCGCTGAAAACCGGCGAGATCGGCGCCTTCATCAGCGCTTCCAACCGCGGCATTCGGGACTGTCGCATCGTGGCCGTGCTGCCCGAGACCGATTCCTACATGATCGCCAAAAAGGGGGACCGTTCCCTCCTGGACCAGGCCGATATGGCCCTTCGGAAGATCTCCGCCAGCATGCCCGACTTCTGGTACGGCCTGAACGAAAAATACCAGGTCTCCGCCAGCGGCGCCTGGCCCTCGCTGACCCGGGAGGAGCGGGACTACGTGGCCCGGAAAAAGACCGTGACGGTCCTCGTGGCCCGTCAGGACTGCGACCGCGACGGCAAGCTCCAGGGGAGCGCCAAGACCGTCTTTCAGGAGATTGCCAGGACCACGGGCCTTCAGTTCACGCCGGTGATCGCGCCGGACACGAAGGATCTGCTTTCGGAGTTCGCCCGGGGAAAGGCCGACATGGTCGGTTCCTTTGTCCACGATTACGAGTGGGCGGCCCGGCATAACGCCTGGATCAGCCGGAGCTACGTCACCTTCTTCAACAAACTGGCCGTCAACCCGCGGGCCGGCGGCGTGAATCGGATCGCCACAGTCCCCGGTACCTATATGGCCTACCATCTGGCGAAGAGCCGCGGGGGAGAGACGGTGTTCTGTTCCTCTTATGAAGAATGCCTTGACCTGGTCCTGGCTGGCGAAGCGGACGCCGTCTACTGTACCCTGCCGCTGGCTAACTACTATTCCACCTTTCCCAAGTACAGGTCGCTGCAGTTTTTATCCATCTTCAATTTCGCCAGTTCCTACTGCATGGCCGTATCCAAATCCAGCGACGCCGTCCTGGTGGATGTGCTGGACAAGGCGCTCCTGGTCCTGCCCGACGCCATGATAGCCCAGGCCTTTGACGAGCAGGTCCGGTCGCGCGTGCCGTCGCTTCTGGACTGGTTTTATTTAAGCCCCCGCCGTGCGGCGGCCGCCGTCCTGGCCGCCGCGGCCCTGGCGGCGTTCCTGTTTTCCATGCTGTTCTACGCCCTTGCCACGAAGCGGAAAAACCGCGAGCTGGCGATGGCGAACCGCGCCAAGACGGACTTCATGTCGCGCATGAGCCACGACATGCGCACGCCCATGAACGGGATCCTGGGGCTGGCGGCTCTCTCGAAGGACGAGGGCGACCCGGCGGTTTTAAAGGAGAACCTCAGGCAGGTCGAGCTGTCGGGGCGCTATCTCCTGAGCCTGATCAACGACACCCTGGACATGAACAAGATCGAGCAGGGGCGTCTGGAACTGCGCTTAAGCCCTATCGACAGCGAGGAGATCCTCGGCAACATGCTGTCCCACGCCCGGCTGCTGGCCAGCGAGAAGGGCGTGAAGCTGGACCTGCGCCTTTCCATCCCCGCCCCCGGGCAGTGGCCGCCCGTCATGGCCGACGCCTCGAGGCTGGAGCAGGTGCTGATCAACGTGATTTCCAATGCCGTCAAGTACACGCCGCCCGGCGGGACCGTCATGCTGTCCATGGAAACCCTTTCGGCGGACGAAAACTTCGTCAGGGACCGCTACGTGGTGCGCGACACGGGGATCGGCATGAGCGAGGACTTTCTGCCCCGCCTGTTCGAACCCTTTTCGCAGGAAGGGCGCGCTGACGCCGGCGCGGAAGGGGGCAGCGGCCTCGGCATGGCCATCGTCAAACAGCTTGTGGAGCTCATGCACGGCACAATCAGCGTGAAAAGCAGGATGGGTGAAGGCACGGAGGTGACGCTGGAAATACAATATCCCCTCTGGCGCGGCGCGTCCGCGCCGGTCTCTCAGCCCGTGGCCGGCGCGCCCCTTCTGCGCGGGAAGAGGGTCCTGGTCTGCGAGGACCATCCGCTGAACGCGAAAATAGTGATGAAGCTGCTCGAAAAACAGGGCATGCTGCCCTGCCTGGCCTGCGACGGAAAGGCGGGAGTGGACCTGTTCGAGCACTCGCCCCTCTGGCATTACGACCTGATCCTGCTGGACGTGCGCATGCCCGTGATGGACGGCCTGGAGGCGGCGCGGGCCATCCGACGCCTCCGGCGCCCCGACGCGAAATCGGTGCCGGTGATCGCCATGACGGCCAACGCCTTTAACGCCGACGTGCGGAACTGCCTGGCCGCGGGCATGAACGCCCACCTGGCGAAGCCCCTGGATCCGGCCGCGCTTTTTCAGACGATGGCGCGTTGCCTTGGCGCCGCTTTAAAAAAGAGGAGGGAGGAGCAATGAGAGGAATAAAGAGGTGGGCGTTGTTTCTGGCTGTTTTCTGGGTCGCGGCGCTGACCTGCGCCTGTTTCGCCTCCGGGCCGCCGGCGCTGGGCCTCTCAGGGGAAAAGCCGCTGCTGGGGGCTGAAGAGCGGGCCTATATCGCCGCCCATCCCGAGGTGACTATCGCCCTGGATACTTCCTGGATCCCCTACGCTATGACCGGGCCTCAGTCCGGCGAGGTCATGGGCGTCATCCCCCGCATTCTGGGCCTGGTCTGCCGGCAGGTGGGGCTGAAGCCGCTTCCAGTGTCCAGCCCCAGCTATATGGACGCCATCAAAACCGTCCAGTCGGGCGGGGCCATGCTGCTTTCGGGCATTGCCGACGACCGGGCCATGGTGGAGAAAAACGGCGTGCTGGCCACTCGGCCCTACATCACCATCAACTACTCCATGGTGACCAGCGACGAGATCGACGACCTCTACCGCCCCGGCGCCGCCTACAGGGTGGCCGTCTGCGTGGGATCCTATTCCACCATGGCCATGAAGAAAAAGATGCCTTCCTACCGGTTCGTGGAATACCAGTCTAACGCCCAGTGCATGGAGGCCGTCAGAAGCGGCGGGGCCGACATGGCGCTGATCGCGGCATACGCGGCGGAGTACTATAAAGCCCAGCACCGTTACCGGGACCTTCATTCGGTGCTCATCAGCAGCTTCACGTGGGGCCTGTGCTTCGGCGTCAACAAGGATTGCGATCCCGCCCTGATCCGCCTGCTGAACGCAGGGATCGCCAGCCTCAGCGAAAGCGACGTGAACCAGGCCATCTACGGGAGCCTGATCGAGGCCATCGACCGCGGCCGCACGCTGGCCGACTACGTCTATGACTGGCCGGTCGCTTCCATGGCCGCGCTGTGCCTTTTCCTGGCGCTGCTTCTGTCCCTCTTGTTCCTCCTGCTCCGGCAGCGCCTCAGGAACAGGGAGCTTGAACGCGAGCGCCGCCTGAACTCGGAACTGACGAAAGCCAACGAAGTGACGCAAAAGTTTCTGGCGCGCATGAGTCACGAGCTGCGCACGCCCATGAACGTCATTCTGGGGCTCATTACCCTGGCGCTGGACCTGCCCGGACGTTCCAGGGAGATGACGGCGTATATCGAGCAGGCCAGGGACGCGGGCAAGCACCTCCTCAGAATTATCAACGACATCCTGGACGCCCATGCCGCGGAGGACGGCTGCGTGAAGCTGGAGACCGTGTGGCGGCAGCCTGCGCCGGTTTTCGCCTCCGCTCTGGAAATGCTGACGCCTGAGTTTGCGAAAAAAGGCGTCCGTTTCCTGGCCGAACGGGACGATGCCTTTGAGAAGGGCCTGGAGTACGAGCTCGATCCCCTGCGGTGCGTCCAGATCGTTGAAAACCTGCTGGGCAACGCGCTGAAGTTCACGCCTCCCGGCGGGACGGCGGTCTTCCGGCACGAGCGCTTGCGCCGCGACGGCGATCGCGTCTGGGAACGCTTTTCCGTCAGCGACACGGGCTGCGGCATGAGCGAGGACTTTCAGAAGCGGATGTTTACGCCCTTCGCCCAGGACGGGTGCCCTGACCAGGCCTTCGCGGGCGGCATGGGACTGGGCCTGTCGCTGGTGCGGCGCATCGTGGACAGCATGAAGGGGACTCTGGAGGTGGAGAGCGCCGAGAACCGGGGCACCCGGATCGCCGTGACGCTTCCCTTCAGGTGGAGGCATGGCGAGCCGCCGGCTGCCGCTCCGCCGCCCGGCGATGACCTGTTGAAGGGCAGGCGCGTCCTGGTGGCCGAGGATAACCCCATGAACGCCATGATCCTGGAGAAGCTTCTGGAGCGGAGGGGCATGGCGGCTCAGGTGGCCAAAGACGGCCTGATCGCGCTGGACGCCTTTAGCGCCGCGCCGCCCGGCTTTTTCGACGCGGTGCTGATGGATATCAGGATGCCTCGCATGGACGGCCTGGAATCGGCCCGGGCGATCCGCTCTTTGGACCGCCCCGACGCGAAAAGCGTCCCGATCATCGCGGTGACCGCGAACGCCTACGAGTCCGACAAGGAGGACAGTCGGAACGCGGGCATGGACGAACATCTGGCAAAACCGATCGACGTGGCGAAGCTCTATGCCGCGCTCCAGCGTTTGTTTTTGGAGGGAAGACCACATGAATAGGGAAAAATTGGTTGAAGCGATTGAAGCCGGCGTCTCGGCGAACGGCCGGGCCCAGGCTCTCCGCCGCCGCGCCGGGGAATCCTGCGGCGCGGCCCGAAGAACGGCGGGGGAGTGAGGGCATGGACTCGAGGATAGAAAGGCTGGGCGCCTGGGGCTGCGACGTGAAGGGCGCTTTGAACAGGATGCTGGACGACGAGGATTTTTACCTGGAGTGCCTTGCGGCGATTCCGGGCGACCCCAATTACGCGGCGCTGGAAGAGGCGCTGCGCGCCCACGACGGGAAGAAAGCCTTCGATTGCGCCCATACGCTGAAGGGCGTGCTGGCCAACATGGGGCTGACGCCTCTGTACGCCAAGACCGAAGAGATCGTGGAGCCCCTCCGCGCCGGCCGCTGCGACGGCAGCCTGCTGGAACGCGCCGAGGAGCTGAACCGCTTGAAGGACCGTCTGGCCGAGATATTGGAGAGCTGATTTTTTAAAGTGCTTAATGTCGGACCGAAGATCAAAGTTAAAGGATTTCAACGCAAAGGGCGCAAAGAACGCAAAGGAGAAACAAGACCTAAATTATTAACCAAAAAACGAATTAGCCTGATGGTAATTTATGGATTTTGCTTGATTTTGCGGTTCTAAAAACCTTTCAAGGTTTTCCTTTGCGAACCTTTGCGTCCTTTGCACTGAGATCTTTTGACGTGGCTCTCCGATTTGATATTAAGCACGTCAATAGGGAATCGGTACTAGAGACGCGCTGCCGGCGGGCATGAACGTGCGTACCGCTAAACCCGCCGATACGGAACGGCTTTGCGGGTCCAGCCGCCATGAACTGCAGCTTCCGGCGCGGAAGACGGAACGAAAAAGATGAAAGAAAAGGAAGAAATCGGGAATGGTTAAATTGCGGAGCACAGGAAGGCGCCTGCTTTTTTTTCTATGTCTGCTGACGTTTCTCTGCGGAGGAGCGCCTTTGCGGGCCGACAGCCGCGGAGAGCTCCGCGTGGCCTTTTACCCTTTGAAGGGATTTTTCGAATACGACGCCGGCGGCCGTGAGACCGGCTATGGCGTGGACCTGCTGAACCGTATTTCGACGTACTCGGGGATTCAGTTTCGCTATATTCCCGCGGACAGCTGGGAAGAGACAAAGGAAATGCTCTTGGCGGGGAAGGCCGACGTGCGCATGCCCGTCACCAAGCCGGCAATGAGGCTGCCCGATCTGGACTATTCGGAGCACCACATCATCGACACCTATCACGCCCTGATGGCGCTGAAGAGCCGCGGCGACCTCTGCTATCAGGATTACGGGACCTTCAGGACGCTCAGAGTGGGCGTCACGCGCGCCATGTACGAGGCCTATTCCTATCAGGAGGAGCTGCGCATGGCCAACGTTCCTGAAGGAAATCTCATCTTTTTCGACAGCTACAACGACTGCCGCGCGGCGCTGGAAAGCGGCGGGATCGACGCCCTGATCTCCAACGTCATGGATCTGGACGTCGATATGAAGCTGTTGGAACGCTTTCTGAGCATCGCGAACTACATCGCCATGACGAATGAGAACCCCTGGATGGAACGGCTGAACGTGGCCCTTTCCATGATCGAGCTGAGCGAGCCGTCCTTTTTATCCGACACCTACAAGAAGTGGTATCCCTATAGGGTCGACATTCCCCTGACCAAGGAAGAGACGCAGTACCTGGCCTCGCTGAAGAGCCTGCGCTTTTCCTTCCGGCGGGGGCAGGGCTGGCTGTCGCGCCTGGACGGCGGCGGGACCTTCGTGGGGTTCTACCCGAGCCTGGCGCGGCTGATCTGCGCCAAGCTCGGCGTGCAGTTCGAGCAGACGGAACTGCTGGGCCAGGATCAGCCGGCCACCATCGTCTATCCCGACCTGTATTTCGACTTCGGATGGGCCGACGAGAACTGCGTGGTCACCACCAATCCCTATTTCGAGCTCAACTATTACGAGATCACCCGGAAGAACCAGAGGGTCGATCCCGCGAAGCGGCGCGCGGCGGCCGTGCGTTCCTTCTGCGTGACGCGGAACCACATTCAGAAACGCTACCCGCCCGAGCAGCTCGTCTGGTTCAATAACTACGAGGAGTGCGTCGAAGCGGTACTGAACGGGAATGCCGACGTGACCTACATGAACAGCTATACCGCCGAGTATTACCTGAACTTCTACCGTTATGGAGGCCTCTCCTTTTCTCTGACGGACTTCTCCCATCAGGTCAGCTTCGGCGTCTCCGGCCAGGACCGGAAATTGCTGGCCAGCTGCCTGAACAAGATCCTGGCGCGGCTGGGCGTCAAGGAGCTGAACGCCCTGATGGTGGAGAACACGTCCCAGCGTCCCGACCAGAACATCCTGGCCGAGTTGGTCTACGTCAACCCCGTCCGCACGCTGCTGTTGGGCGGCGGCCTGGTGCTGCTGGCGGCCTTCGGCCTTTCGCTGGCGGTCTACAACAGCCGGATGCGGCGGAAGAACGTGGCTCTGACACGGGCCACCAGCGCCAAGCAGGATTTCCTTGCCCGCATGAGCCACGACATGCGCACGCCCATGAACGCCATTATCGGCTTTTCCGGCCTGGGCAGCCAGTCGGCCGCGCTGGAAGAGGCCCGCGAGTATCACTGCAAGATCCACCAGTCGGCCCAGTACCTGCTCCAGCTGATCAATGACAGCCTGGACCTGAGCAGGCTGCAGAGCGGGAAGTACGAACTGCAGCCCGAACCCTACTGGAACACCGATTTCGTGGCTTCCCTCGCCACGATCCTGACGCCGAGGGCGGAGGAAAAGGGGGTCTCTCTTGAACTTCACTGCGACGTGGATCAACCCTTTCCCCTGATGTTCGACAAGATCCGGCTTCAGCAGATTTTCGTCAATCTGCTGAACAACGCCATTAAGTTCACGTCCCGAGGCGGCCTGGTCAGCCTGGAGATTTCGAGCAAGTCCGTGGGCGGAGGGACTCGGTTGGTTCATTTCAGGGTCGCCGACAACGGCGTCGGCATGTCGGCGGCGTTCCAGAAGGAGAAGCTCTTCAAACCCTTCGAGCAGGAGCGTTTCAGCGGCGCCGGAGAGGGGACCGGGCTGGGCCTGGCGATCGTGAAGGACCTGGTGGACGCCATGGGAGGGACGATCGCCTGTACCAGCGAACTGGGCAAGGGGACGGTTTTTGACGTGTGGATCCGCGGAAAGACGACCGCCGTGGCCGCCGCCAGCTCAGCGGACCGGCGGGATTATGGAACGCGGGCCCTGGCGGGCAAGCGCGTCCTGATCTGCGAGGACCACCCTCTGAACCGCGAGATCACCGAAAAACTCCTGAAAAAAGCGGGCGTTCTCGTGGATACGGCGCGAAACGGCTATGAAGGCGTCAATAAAGTCTCCGTTTCAGAGGAAAACTATTACATGGCGGTCCTGATGGATATCCGCATGCCCGTTATGGACGGCCTGGCCGCCGCCCGCGCGATCCGCGCCCTGCGCCGTTCCGACGCGAAGACCCTGCCGATCGTCGCCCTGTCGGCCAACGCCGGCGGCGAGGACGTCTCGGCCTGCCTGAAAGCGGGCATGAAGGGGCACCTTTCCAAACCCATCGAACCCGAAAAGCTCTACGCCGCGCTGCTGAAGTGCCTGGAAGAGGACCGCGACCCCTGCGGGATGAATTCTCATTTTTCGAGCTGAAGGCCGGGTCAGAAGATTTCAGCGCAAGGCCGCGAAGGCCGCGAAGGAACGATAAAAGCTGAGTCAATAACTCATACTATTTCTCAGAACAGCCTCATTAAAACCCCGGGGACGGCCCGGGGGGCATCCAGCCGCTTCGGGCATATCGGCCTCCGGGCCGCCCGTGCCCGTTGCCTTGTGGATGCCCCTCGGGCCGTCCCCTCCGTGCTGATTTTGTGTCCCTATCGATAACTGGCAATAATACTAATTTTCCATGGACGTGCTTAATATCAAATCGAAGAACCACGTCAAAAGATTTCATCGCAAATGGCGCAAAGGTTCGCAAAGGAAAACTTTGAAAGACTTTTAGAAGCGCAAAATTAAGTAAAACGCATAAATTATCATCACGTTGCTTCGTTTTTTTATTAATAATTTAGGTCTTGTTTTTCCTTTGCGTCCTTTGCGCCCTTTCTGTTCAGCCTTTGCGTTGAAATCCTTTGACTTTGATCTTCGGTCCGGCATTAAGCACGTTGAACGCGAGTTAATATAAGAGCGAATTCACGTCACGGCAATTGGCGGATTTGATCGGTTTTTCCGTTGCGAGCCGTTGCGAGCTTTTGCGCCTCAATCTTTTAGCCAGAGTTTCGCGACGCAGAAAACTTCGGGATTTTCAAGGGGCTCATTGATTTTTTGGGGACTCTCGGCTAAAATAAAAACGTTTTCAGCACGGAAAATCGGGTGCTTTTTTGATGAAAAACTTTTTACGTCGTACAGACGAAAAAGGGGGAAAGATAGATGGTTCAACAGCGTGCAGTCAGACTGCGAACACTTTTGAAAAAAATTTGCAGCGCCGCGGTTCTGGGGACGGCGCTGTCCTGTTTTTCGCTTTCCGGCGCCTGGGCCGTCTCCGTGACGCTCCTTCAGCCCTCGGCGGCCGAGAGTACGCTGGCTCCGACGCGGGATTTTCTCGTTCTCGGGCGGCTTGACGACAGGAAGGATAAAATCTACAACGTAAAGATCGAAGTCGTCAGAAGCGACGGCACCGTGGTGCGCACCGTGGTCAGCGACGTGGACGCCTCGGGGGCGACTCCGCCGTCGAAGGTCAACCGGAACTACAGCTTCACGGGACAGAACAACGATTCCGGCGATAAACAAGGCTTCCTGTCGCTGCGGGGACAGGCCGACGCGGCGGGCGCGTGGAACGCCCTGCTGAAGGACCCACCTCCCGACCTTGTGGGCGCGAGCCGCAAAGAGTTTCTCGACCCTTCCAATAAGGCCGTGGTCAACGCCAAAGGCGAGTTCGCGGCGCTGGTCCTGGGCGGCGTGACGAAGAACCTGGACACGAGCTATCCCTACGCCGGGGACCTGACGGAAGGAAGCTACAAGCTTCGCGTCAGCGCCCTGGACAAATCGGGCAAGGTCGCGGCCAGCGCCGAGACGGCGCTGGAGTTCGCGCCCAGCCCCATGGTTTTCGGGCGCTTTTCCCCCACGGCCTCCGACGGCTTCCCCCACAAGGAAAACCTGGCCGCTTTTGCCCGGGAGAACAAGCTGAAGATCATGTACGACTTTTTCCCCGGCTACTGGAGCCGCGACAAGGTCTTTCACGAGATCAAGGCGCGCTGGCGCGTCAACGACCTGGTGGAGTACCTCTACGCCCCCGTCTCCAAGGGCGTGATCTACAACGTGAACGACGGCAGCGCCACCCAGAACGTGGAGATCGGCGGGATGCTGTACCATAACTATTTCCAGGACGGCGACCCCGACCACAAAGTTTTCCTCTACCGCTACGACGTGGGCGACACGAACCTGAGCTATGAGCGTCAGGACGGCTCGACCGCCGCGGTGACCGGCACGCTGGTGCCCTTCGACAAAGACGGCGACCGCCAGCCCCGTTCCAGCGGCTACGACCAGCTGATCTTCTCCCGCGCCGAACGGCGCGGGGCCGGCGCGGACACCTCCGAAAACGTGCTTGACCTGACGGGAGCGGCCGCGCCGAGCAGCGGCCTTGATATCGGCGTCGGCGACGGAGTGTACGTCAAGCCCGGGCAGACCCTCAGCCTCTACGGCGTCGCCGCGCCCCTGAGCACCGACCAGGTGGCGGCCAACCCCGACGGGAGCTACAGCGTGCGCAGCCGCCTGTCGAAGATCGTCTATTCCATCACCAAGCCCGACGGGACGCAGCTTTCCACGACCCGCGACGTCAGCCTGAAGCGCATTTACGCCCCGAGCTGGGAAAGCCCTTCGCTCTACGAGTTCAAGAACGATTTTGGCGCCGACCTCCTCGACCAGAAGGGCAAGTACGACATCGTCGCCCAGGGCTACACGTCCCAGGGGACACCGGCCGCGGATTCGTCGCAGCGCTTCAAGGTAGTCGTCTCCGATCTGGGCGTGGACATGCCCAAAAGCACGACGCTTACCCGGAACCAGGAGAGCGTGGCGCGCAGGCTCTACGATCTCGAGCTTGACAACCTTCTGGCGCCTCAAAGCTGGAACGATTACAGCGCCCTTTCGGGTAGCGCGTCGCTGCCCCGGGCCCTGACCAGCCTCGAAGGCCAGCCTCTGCTCAAGCCCTCTTCCACGTCGCCCTATGACTGGCTGCAGCTCGATATCCCCAAGGAAAGGAAAAACGCCTGGTGGGGCAGCTACGTCTACAGTAAAACTAACGTGAGCGGCGGCCGGAAGGACGATTACAGCGTGCAGTCCAACGGTTTCTCCCTGGGCTACAGGCGGCAGATGAACGCCGCGACGGAAGGCGGCGTGGTCCTGTCCTACGCGAAGCCCGAGCTCACCCAGAGCTCCAACAGCGCCACGGGAAAGGAACTGTACGTGGGGCTTTACGGCCAGCACCGCTTCGGCGACGGATTCGCGGGAAGAATCTGGCTGGGCATGGGAAAGCAGGATTACGGCACCGAGGCGGCGATCAACAAGTCGCTTCAAGGCTCTCTGGACGGCACCACCCGGGAGATCTCCCTTGAGGTGGACAAGTCCTTCCAGCTGGGCTCGGACATGCTGATCCGCCCCGCGCTGGGATTCAGCTACAACAGGATCAATCAGGACAGCCTGGACGGCGCCATTTTCGGCTCGACGGACTGGACGGGCGAGCGGACCTATAATTCGACGCTGCTGCGTCTGGGCGTCTATCTGGACCGGTATTCCCCGTCGTCCCGCTGGTACGCCCGGGCCTTTTACAACCACCGTCTGGGCGGCGACAGCCTGTCCCACCTGGGGGCCGCCTTCTACTCCAGCGGCAGGAATCTGGGCTCTCTGAGTGCCCTCATGAACGAGGACAGTTTCAGCGTGGGCGTGGGGCTGGAACTGAAGCTGAACAAGCAGGCCGACAACCTCTGCTTCCTCGACTACCAGGGCGAGTTCTCCAGCAAGGTCGACGCCCATAAGATGCGCGCCGGCTACAAGATGCTGTTTTAAGTTCAGCGCGACATGTAAAGAGGGAGCTGCCAGCGGAATTCCCGCCGGCAGCTCCCTCTTTTTGATCTCTCGGCCCTCCGCGCTGAAATCTTTTGCTCCTGCGTTTCGGTGCAAATCTGCCTGTACAGGCCGGGGAGAGCCCTTCAGGTTCGGAGCCGCGGTGGCAAAAAAGATAGTTTTGTTGTAAAATAAAAAACAG
>SFDM01000002.1 GCA_004558205.1 Pyramidobacter piscolens | reverse complement strand
GGGCGAGGTGTCCACGGGCGGGAGCATTGTCTCCACTGAAAACATGACCGTTTCAGGCGCGGCGGGCGTGAAGGTGGGCGGTTCTGTGCTCGCCCTGCAGAATCTGGACATGAGTTCCTCGGCGGGAATCGTCTCCACCAACGGCGACGTGGACGCGCTGGGGGACATCACCGTGGACGGCTACGGCGGCGTGAGCCTGGGCGGCGAGGTGTCGACGCCCAAGTCCATGACGCTGACGTCGGAGCACGGTATCGTGGCGACCGTGGGCAACATAGAGTCGTCGGGCGATATGGTCGTCTCAGGCGACGGCGGCGTGAACCTGGGCGGCCATGTCTGGACCGGCGGCCTCCTCGACCTGGACTCCGCCGGCGGCATGGTGATCGTCTCGGGCGACTTCGTGGCGTCGGAGAAAGAAATGACCCTGGACGGCGCTCTGGGCGTGGAACTGAACGGCGCGGCCGTCGCGGGGTCTACCCTGGACATCGCGTCCTCCCGGGGCGCGGTGCGCAGCCGCGGAAGCCTGCTTTCCAACGGGAACCTGACGGTCAAAGGCGCCGGCGGCGTGGATCTGGGCGGCGCGGAGCTGACGTACGGCGATCTGACCCTGGAATCCTCGGGCGGCGCCGTCGTGACGGGGCTCAGCACCTTGGCGTCGGGCGACGTGTCCATTTCCGGGGATCAGGGCGTGGAGCTGGGCGGCCACGTGCTGGCGGGCGGCCGCATGAACCTGACGTCCTCGCGGGGCGCTGTGGTCACGGCCGGAATGGTCGATTCCACAGGCGACCTGACGGTTTTGGGACGCCGGGGCGTGAGCCTGGGCGGCCAGGCAGTCACGCAGGGCGCGATGCATCTGAACTCCGACGAAGGCATGGTGACGACTTCGGGCCACCTGATCGCGGCGGGGACGGTGATGACCGTCAGGGGCTATTCGGGCGTGGACCTGGGCGGCTTGATCGCCGCGGGAGACAGCCTGACGCTTCATTCCGACGACGGAATCACCGCCGCGAACGGCGTGATCAGCGCGCCGGTGATCACGCTGCGCGGGAAACGAGGCGTGAATTTCGGCGAAGGCGCCATCGTCTCGGCGCCGCAGAGCGCGCTGCTGGACACGGAAGCCTCCATGGACCTGCGGGGCATCCTGTACACGCCGGACCTCTCAGTCACGGCCGGCGGCACGGTCTTCCAGTCTCTGGGCTTCATCGATTCGCCCCACGTGAAAGTCATGGGCGGGACGGTCCTCCTGAACGCGGAACGCAACCGCCTCGACGATCTCTACATTGACGCGGCGGGCGGAACGGCCGCCGTTCGGGGCGCGTCCTCGCTGAAGCTCCGCTATTCCGAAAGGGTGCTGGATCTGGCGGTGCGCATGGGCGGCGACGTGCTCTTCGTGGACGAGCCCGTGACGCTGAACTCGCTTTACGCGAGCGCGGGCGGCGATCTGACGGTGGGCGCGGCGCGGATCGGCAACGTGGTGACCGCCGGGAGCGCGACGCTCCTGGCGGGCGGGACGCTGAGGGTCGGAGACGTGACGGCGGGCGGCGATTTGAGGCTGCACGGCGATGCCGGGCTTTACGCCGGTGACCTCGAAAGCGGCCGAGACGCCTGGCTTTTCGGCCTTGGCGACGGTCCGAGCGTCCTGTCCTTCGGGAACCTGACGGCGGCCCGTGACGGTGCGGTGATCTTGAAAAGCGGCTATATCTCGGGCGGCAGGGTCTTGGTCGGCCGCGACGGCGCCCTGGGCGTCAAGTGGTTCAGCGGCCCCAGGGAAGAGGCTCCGACGCTGGCCAGTTCGGGCGCGTGGGTCTACTACCCCTACGGCGGCATGGTCCTGCCTCGGGACCCCTTCAGCGTGAACTTTGACGAGCTTCTCTCAAACAGGAAGATGGAGGAGATGAGCGCCGCCGGCGGGCGGGAACAGGTGAAGGTCTGGGACGGCGAGGCCGTGGGAGTGACGGAAAAAGGGCAGCGCACAGGATTCCGGCAGGCGGTGGAATCGGTGATCCGCCTTGCCGAAAATCTGAAGCGCTCTTTGGAAAAATTCTGGTACGATCCCGAATTTTGGGGAGCCCAGAGGACGGATGACGGCGTGGATTTTGACCTTGACGAATCCAGAGGCGAATCCGGGAAGAGGACCAAAACGTCGGCCAGGGGGAGAGCGCGATGAGGAAGAATATTGCTTTTAAACTGATTGCCGCGGCCGCCCTGTCGGCCCTGGCCCTTCGGGCGGGGGCGGCTTGCGCCGCCCCTGTCCGCCCCGACGCGTCGACGGAGCTGAGGGCCACCCAGCAGGAGCTGCTGCAGAGGGAGATGGCCCGGGAGACGGAGCGGCGGCTGCAGAGCAGGCCTGAGGCGCTGGACTTGTCGTCGGGGGCCGGCGAGGCTGCGCCGGAGGCGGAGTTTCGATTTCTCCTGACCCGGGTGGAGCACAATCCGTCCAAGGTCCTGAAGGAGTCGGAGCTGAGAGAGATCTTCGCCCGCTACGAAGGGCGGGAGGTGGACGTCAAGGAGCTTTACCGCATGGTCAGCGAGGTCAATAAGCTGTATTTCGACAAGGGCTACATGGTGGCCCGCGCCTTCCTGTTGCCCCAGAAGATCTCTGGCGGCGTGCTGCGCGTCCGCCTCGTGGAGGGAACCACGGACAAGGTGGGGCTTTCGGGCAATAAAACCACCGACGCCCGGTACGTGCTGAACTCTTTGGGGCTGAAGCTGGGCGACGTGGCGAACTTCAGAAAACTCAACGACCGCCTGATGCGTTTCAACATGCTGAACGACGCGCTGCTGAAGATCAAAGTGGCCCCCGGCGATGCGCCGGAGACCACTCAGTACGTGCTGACCCTGGAAGAACCGAAGGAGTATACGGGCAGCGTCTTCGCCGACAACGCCGGTTCCAGCGGTTCCGGCAACGAGCGTTTCGGCTTCAGCTACGTGGACCGGAGCCTGACGGGGTGGCGCGACGCCCTGGCCCTTTCGGGCGTTTTCACGGAAGGGTCCGCGGCGGGATACCTGGATTACAGCCGCCAGATAGGACGCACGGGCGCGCGGCTGTCTCTGGGGGCCAGCGCCAACATGCTGAGGGCGAATTCGGAGTTCTATGTGCTGAAAAGCGAGGCTCAGACCCTGCGGCTGCGCTATGAATACCCCTGGCGCGCTGACGGCTTCCGCAAACAGAGCTTCTTTGCCGAAGGCTCCTACCGCTGGAACAAGACCCTTGCCGACGACATCATGCTGCAGCGGCAGAAGATCGCCGGCGCCTCGGCGGGCGTGGAATTCCTGAGCTACGGCCCCGGAAGCGCCTTTTACCACTCCCATACCTTCAGCTACAACCGGGCCAGCGAGGCGTACTGGGATGTCAAGTGGGAATACTGGCTTTACCGCCTCTTCGCCATGTATCAGCGCCTCGGCGGAAACGCGCAGCTCCTGACGGCGAAACTAAACATGACTATCGATCTGGGCGGCGGCGCCGCCGCGGCCGACAACTTTTTCCTGGGCGGCCCCTATTCGGTGCGCGGCTACGGTAAAGATGTGGTCGGCGCCGAAAACGGCCTGTGCCTGAACCTGGAATACGCCCTTCCGATCCCGAAGACTCAGCCCGACCTGAAATATTTTCTCTTCGTGGATTACGGCTATCTCTGGGGAAACGTGTCGGGAAAGGACAGCCTGGCCGCCGTCGGCTTCGGGCTCCGTTCCACGCTGGACGGCAAAGGATCGCTCAGCCTCTCCGTGGGGTTCCCTCTTGAAAAGGATATCGGCGGGGGCAAAGTGGACGACGCCCGCTTCGACTGTTCCGTGAGCTGGTGGTTCTGACGCCGTTTTTTGGCGCGGGGCCTCCAATGGCTGCGCGGCTGTGAACTTCGAGGCCGAGCGGAAGGGCTTTCCTGTGGGGCGGCACCCGAAGGGCCAGCCAGCCCCAGCCGGAAGCATGTCGGCCCCTCGTGAAGAGGGGGGCTGGCTTTTCTCAAAAATGTTCCACGTGGAACAATGCCCTTAAGGGGCGAATAAAGACGAAAAAAGGGGAGTTCCTCGCTCAAATGCGCGGAAACTCCCCTTTTCACTGTCGTATGTTGTTTATGCTAGTTATCAATAGAAATACAAAATGGGTACGGGGGGCGGACCGAGGGGCATCCACAAAGCGAGCATGGGACAGGCCGAAGGCCGAGTATGTCCGAAACGGCTGAATGCCCCTCGGGGCGGTCCTGGGTTCCAGTTTTTCCGTTTACTGGGCAAGGGGATTATACTAATTTCCCATTGACATGCTTAATATCAAATCGAAGAGCCACGTCAAAAGATTTCAACGTAAAGGGCGCAAAGGTTCGCAAAGGAAAACCTTGAAAGACTTTTAGAACTGCAAGATCAAACGAAATTTATAAATTTTCATCATGTTAGTTCGTTTTTTAGTCAATAATTTAGGTTTTGTTCTTCCTTTGCGTTCTTTCTCTTCAGCCTTTGCGTTGAAATCCTTTAACTTTGATCTTCGGTCCGACATTAAGCATGTTTAATGCAAATTAGTATTATTTGTGGTTTTACGGTAGGCAAGCGGGGTGAATCCCGTTTGTTCCTTGAAAAAACGGTTGAACGTCGAGAGCCCGCCAAAGCCGACGGACGCCGCTATGTCGATCACCCTGCGGTCCGTTTCAGACAGAAGCCGCTTTGCCTCCTGCAATTTGAGCTGGTCCATGTAAGCCTTCGGCGTCATTCCGTAGGCCTCCTTGAACAGTTCCGCCGCCCGCCGCGGGGAGAGTCCCAGCTCGCGCAGTTCGGCGCTCCACGAGGTATGACGCTCATACAGCTGGTCCAGATGCTTTTTCACGCGATCGGCGATTTCTTTCATGGGGCGGTAGGACAAAAGGTCGCTTCTGCATCGCTTGCACGGGCGAAAGCCGGCCTTCTTCGCCTCTTCGGCGTTCTGGAAAAAGCAGAGGTTTTCGCGGAGCGGTTTCTTAGAGGGACAGGAGGGCCTGCAAAAGACGCCCGTGGATTTCACGCCATAGAAAAAAAGTCCGTCATAGTCCGCGTCATTACTGATCACCGCTTCATACATTTCATCCTTCGTCATCAGCCGCTTTTTCCTCCCCGCGCCGGTCAATGCGCTTCGATATAGGCGTCCAATTCATCGTGCCACCTGCGGATGCCGCAGTCCTGCGGGTCTGTCCCCTGCCCCAGAAGGAGGTCGGCCACATGGTGGGGCGTCTTGCCGCCGATCTTCATGGCTTTGATACAGGATACGCAGTATACCGCCACGCGGGGGCAGGGCATGGAGTCCGCCCTTTTTTTCATCGCCTCGTGAATTTTCTCCATAGAACAGCTGGGATAGAGGCTGTCTCCGCAGCAAACGGAATTTGTGCCGTTCTGTTCCGCCTCCATGATTTTCAGGTTCATTTTCCGCAAAACGTCACGAACCGCTGCGTGCACGGCAGGCTTGTTCCGCACGGGACACGGATCGTGGACGCTGATTTCTGCCCCATTATAAGTTGGAAATGGAAAATTATCCAGTTCGGCGATCACTTCCCATAACGAAATTGTCGAGATCCCCTCGTAAAGAGAACTGAATCGCCGGTCGCAGCCGGCGCATACGTTGACGATCACCGAGCCGGCTGGCAGTTTTGGGTCGTGGCGGCAGCAAAGGCCGTGCATCTGGATTTGGGGAAAATTGCCCCTCAGGTACTCGAAAATCTTTTCCGCGTTTTCCGGGCGATAGAGGCGCAGCGCGCATCCTGGGTTGAAATATAAATTCGGAATCTCTTTCAAAAACATGCTTTTTCCTCCGGATCGTTAAGAATAGACATTAAGGATAGCGGATTTTTTTCGCGATTTCTCCTCAAAAATGGACGTTCAATTTTTGAGGCGTCACGTGAAAGCGCAAGGGGAGAGCAAGACAAAAAAGGGGCGGTTTAAAGGGGTGGTTTTTGACAATCGGCCAAAACGGAAACGGCACGTCATGCTAATACTCGCTTGGTGGATGCCCCTCGGGTCGTCTCCTCCGTACCCATTTTGCGTTTTTATTGCAAAATGGTATCAAGCTCATTTCCCGGCTCATCGGCTTGACTCGGGGAAGCTTTGCGAGTCCTCATCCGCGTTGAAATTTTTTGATCCTGAGCGGCCTCGCGGGCGTCCTTGACCGCCGCCCGCGGAGGAACCTTTTTCGGACGACAAAAGAGGAGAGACGACAATCCCTTGCGGGGACCGGGTCTCTCCTCTTTTCCCTTTTGTGAAAACGACATGTGCGCGGACTCCCGCGCGGCCGTTCATTTTATTTTGCGCCGGCCTTTGGAACGATGGCCAGCGTTTTTCCATAGACGTCCAGAATTTTCAGGATCGTGGTCAGGCGTGGATCGTGCCGGCCCTGTTCAAGCTTGGAGATCACGGGCTGCAAAAGGCCGCTGGCTTGGGCGGCTTCTATCTGGGTCATGTGGCTTCTCATTCTCGACATGGCCAGCTCTTCGATGATTTCCTTCGTCGACGGCGCGTCTTTCAACGAAATTTTTTCGATGGACACTCTTTTTTTCATAGTCGTCATTGTACCCCTTTCACAGGCAATTATTTTTTCGTAAATAACTTTCGAACTCCGGCCGATTTTTGAATGCAAAAAAACAAGCCGCTGCACGCATTCTGTGAGGCTTGTTCTCGTTAGGAATTCGATGTTGGTTTATTCACGATAAACACGCCCTTTTAATACGATGAGATCTGCCATAGTTCCTACCGGCTTTTGAGCCGTGAGCAGTCATTTTGACGAAAGGGAAAACTCTATTCGTTTGTCACGCCTGAATATCCTATGAGGAATATCTTGCGTAGACAGATTATAACAAATAGCTTATTAGAATGCAAGAACTGTCGCAAAACTTTTCAGAAATTTTTTATTTTGGCAATGATCCGGGGCAAGCGCGTGCGCCGAGGTTCAGGAGCCGCCCTTGTCTCTCGATGGGGCGGGCTCGAAGGCGGAAGGGGGAAATAACGGCGTCCATCGCCAGAGAGGGCGCTTTGTGGTAAAATATTGAAATACCATGGAAAAGTTTGTCCCTTTATTCGCACCTGATCGCGGGCCTTCGCGGCGCTGCGCCGCTGCCGCGAAGGCCCGCGCTATATTTAGGAGGAGGAATTTTCATGAAAAAACTTTCAGGTTTCGTGTTGCTGAAAATGCTTCTCGGCGTGCTCTTGATCTGCGTCGCCTATGCCGGGCTTGAATATTACCGCAGCCATCGCGCCGTGGAAGCCGAGCCCGAGGTGGTCCGTCCCGTCAGGACCGTTCAGCTTGGAATGGAGAACGAAGGCGCGGTGCGCCGGTACTTCGGCACCGTCCAAGGGTCGAAGAGGGTGCACCTGTCCTTCCGCGTCTCCGGCCCCCTGGTGGAGCTGCCCGCCGAGAAGGGCAGCAGCGTGAAAAAAGGCGACCTGCTGGGCCGCATCGACCCCCGCGATTTTAAGACCCGCCTGGAGCAGGCCCAGAGCGTGCAGGGCCAGGCGCGCGCCCGCTACAACGAGGCGGTGAGCAACTTCAAACGCTACGAAGAGCTCTACAAGCAGAAGGTGATCGCGGCGGCTCAGTACGACGAGTACAAAACCCAGCTGAACGTGGCCCATTCCGCCCTGCAGTCGGCGGAAGCGCAGGTGACCGCGGCGAAAAACGCCCTGAAGGACACGGAACTGCGCGCCCCCTTTGACGGCGTCATCGCCGACAGGATGGTCGAGAACTTTCAGGACGTGACGGCGAAGCAGGAGATCATCAGCCTTCAGAACCTGAAAAGCGTGGAGATCGTCTTCAACGTTCCCGACAAGGACGTGGCCCGCGCTCCCGTGGAAGGCGAGAGCACCGAGGAACTGATCAGGGAGAACGGCTCGGTGCTGCGCATCAGGGCGGCCTTCGACGCCGTCCCCGGGCGGACCTTTGAAGCCCGCCTGAAGGAGTTTGGCGCTCAGGCCGACTCGAGAACCCAGACCTTCCCCGTGACCGTCACGATGGATCAGCCCGATGACCTGCGCATCCTGCCGGGCATGCCCGTGACCGTGATGATCGATTTCACGGGCGGGAAGAAAGAAACGGCCTACTTCGTGCCGGCCTCGGCGATCCTGACCGAAGCGGACGGATCCAGCTCCCTGTGGCGCTATGACGGCGGCTCGGTGGGCAAGATCCCCGTGACGCTCGGCGAGTTCAAGGGCGACCGCATCGAGGTGAAGAGCCCTCTCCTGCGCGAGAAGGATCTGATCGTGACGGCGGGCGTCCATTTTCTGAAGGCGGGGCAGAAGGTCCGCCTGATGAAGGCCCAGTAAAAGCGGAACGGTAAAGAGGGACTTTCAGCGCGGCGGGGTACGAAACGGAGCCGCGCTGAAAGTTTTTTGTATATTTCGCCCACGAGGTTTTAGAAAGTTGGTGTGCGTTTTGGATATTGCCCGTGCCAGTATAAAACGCCGGACTGTGACGCTGTTCGTCTGCGCGCTCATGGCCGTCGCCGGGGTGGCGGCTTACTTTAAGCTGGGAAAGCTGGAGGACCCCGAGTTCACGATCAAGACGGCGGTGGTGACCGTTTCCTATCCGGGGTCCAGCGCCTACGAGGTTGAAAAGGAGGTCACCAGCCGCGTCGAGGACGCCGTTCAGGCCATGGGGGAGGTCAAGAGGATCCGCTCCCGTTCCACTCCCGGAACGGCGATCATCTACGTGGACATCAAGGACATGTACACGGCCAAAGACCTGCCGGAAATCTGGAACGTGCTCCGGCAGAAGATCTACGACGTGCAGGTCAAGATGCCCCCGGGGACCACGACCATGATCAACAACGACTTCGGCGACGTCTACGGCCAGTACTACGCCCTTGTGGGCGACGGCTATTCCATGCGGGAGCTCTGGGACTACGCCGATTTTCTGAAAAAGCAGATCGTCCTGGTACCGGGCGTGGCGAGCGTGGAGATCATCGGCGACCAGAAGGAGGCCGTCTACGTCGAGTTCCAGACCAATAAGCTGGCCTCCCTGGGGCTTTCGACCGACGCGATCTTCTCGGTCCTCAACCAGCAAAACTCCCTGTCCGCCATCGGCAGCACCCTGCTGGACCGCCGCTTCGTGAGGATTTCGCCCACGGGGTCCATCATGTCCGTGGAGGATATCGGCGAGCTGGTGGTCGGCGGCGCCGGCGGGCGCCTGATCCGTCTGAAGGAAGTGGCGGACGTGCGCCGCGACGAGATCTCGCCGCCGTCGTTCCTGATGTACAGCCAGGGACGGCAGGCCCTCGGCATCGGTATCGCCACGGTCTCGGGCGGCAACGTGGTCACCATGGGCGAGGCCGTCAAAAAGCGCCTGCGGGAACTGGAAGTCTACCGTCCCGTGGGCATGGAGCTTGACGAGATCTATATGCAGTCTGACATGGTCGTCAAGGCGATCGGCGACTTTATCGTCAACCTGCTGGAGTCGCTGGCCATCGTGGTCGGCGTGCTTCTGGTCTTCATGGGCATGAGGACGGGGCTGATGATTGGCGGTGTCCTTCTGCTGACCGTGGCGGGGACCTTCTCGATTATGGAGTATTCGGGCATCTATCTGCAGGTCGTGTCCCTGGCGGCCCTGATTATCGCCCTCGGTTCCCTGGTGGACAACGCCATCGTGGTGGCCGAAGGGATGCTTGTGGGCGTCGAGCGCGGCATGGACCTGACCGACGCCGCTTCCCAGTCCGTGGAAGGCGCCAAGTGGGCCATGCTGGGGGGGACGGCCATCGCCGTGCTTGCCTTCGCTCCTATCGGCTTGTCGCCGGACTCCACGGGCGAGTTCTGCCGCAGCCTTTTCCAGGTCGTGGGCATTTCCATGATGCTCAGCTGGCTGCTGGCGATCACGGTGACGCCCGTCTTCGGCGCTTTGATGCTCAAACCGGGCAAGAAGGAGAAGGACCCCTACGACCGCCCTCTTTTCAGGTGGTACAAGGCTTTTCTGGAAGGCTGCCTCCGCCATAGGGCGATGACCCTGGCGGTCGTGGGCGTCTTGTTCGCGCTTTCCATCCTCGCTTTCACGAAGATCGACCAGTCCTTCTTCCCCGACTCGGACAGCGCCTATTACACCGTGGACCTCTGGCAGCCCGAGGGCTCTTCTCTGGAATCCCAGCAGGCGGTGACGCTGGAACTGGCAAAATACCTGAGCGGGCAGCCGGAAGTGAAGAACGTGACGGCCTTCATCGGCGGCGGCAGTCTGCGCTTCATGCTGACCTATTCGCCTCCCGATCCGAACACCGCCTATTCGCAGCTTCTCGTGGAGGTGAAAGGGAGCGCCGACACCCGCCCCATGATCCAAAAAACCCAGAGGTTCATGCACGACGAGATGCTGACGGTGGAAGGCATCTGCAAGCTTTTCGCCAAGGGCAGCGGCATGACGCCCAAGCTCGAAGCCCGTTTTTACGGCCCCGATCCCGCGGTGCTGCGCGGCCTGGCCGCTCAGGCGAAGGCGATCATGGAAGCCGACAGGGACCATAACTTTGTCCGCATCGACTGGCGCGAGCCCGTGGAGGTGATCCGCCCGCGGGTGATGAAGGACCAGATGCGCACCCTCGCCCTGACCCGGCCGCAGATCAACAAGGCCGTTCTCATGGCTACCACCGGCGCGCCGGTGGGGATCTACCGTGACGGCGACAAGCTGCTGCCCATCCTGGCGGCTGTGCCGCCGAACGAGCGCTATCAGATCGACCGCCTGAGCTCCTTTCCGGTCTGGGCTCCCGGCGCCAACGCGCCGGTTCCTCTGGGAACCGTGCTTTCCTCCGTTGGCGTGGAATACGAGGACCATATTGTCATGAGCCGTAACCGGAGCCGCGTGATCACCGTCGCCAGCGATATCCGGATGGGGGCGAACGCCGACGCCATGCTGAAGCGCATCGGCCCGAAGATCGAAGCTCTGCCGCTGCCTGTGGGGTACAGCTTTGCCTGGGGCGGCGAGAAGGAGCTTCAGAACGACGCCATGGGTGGGCTCAGCGGCATGTTCCTGCCCTGCCTGCTTCTGATGTTTGGCATCATGGTCTTCCTGTTCAACGGCTTTAAGCAGCCTCTGATCATCTTCGGCTCTCTGCCGCTGATCCTCATCGGCATCGCCGGCGGCCTGCTGGCGGCGGACATGTCCTTCAGCTTCCTGGCGCTGCTGGGACTGCTGAGCCTGGTGGGCATGCTCGCCAAGAACACCATCGTCATGCTCGATCAGGTCGCCAGCGATTTCGCGAGCGGCCGCGACCATTACGAGGCCATCGTCGAAACCGGCGTCAGCCGCCTGCGTCCCGTTTCCATGTCGGCCGTCACCACTGTGCTCGGCATGGTGCCCCTGATCTGGGACGTGCTGTTCTCCTCCATGGCGGTGACGATCATGGCGGGCCTGACCGTCAGCACCATTTTGACGCTGGTGGTGGTCCCCGTCCTGACGGCGATGGCATACCACGTTCCCTGCCCGGCCGGTGATAATTAAGCATATCGAGAGGCCGGAAATCCCCGATTGCCGGCCCATGACGAGGTGAAAGGGCTATGACGCAGGCGGAAGTGTTTGGAAAGCTGAAAAAGATCATTATGGAATCCCTGGACGTGGAGGAGGATCTGGTGACGCTTGACGCGTCCTTCAGCGATGACTTCGGCGCCGACTCGCTGGAGATCGTGGAGTTCGTGATGAACCTGGAGGAGGTCTTCGGCATCGAAATCCCCGATACCGACGCGGAAAAGATCACCACCGTGCGTTCGGCCATGGAGTACGCCTGCGCGCGGCTGGACGTCGCCGGGTAGAACAGGCCGAAGGTCTCTCTCAGCTGTCATGCCGATCTGTAGGGCTCCGCCGTATCGCCGCCGCGCTGTTCACGCGGCGGCGATACGGCGGAGCCTTTATTTGCTGCTTTGCAAAAAACCTGAAATTATTCGTTTAATATTCACTCCTTGACAAAATGCAATTTGCCTCGTAAGCTTTCTATCAAATTTTTAGAAAAGGCGGGCGATACGTATGGACTTCATGATTATTTCTTTTAAGAATTATGAGATGATCATTAAGATGTTGCTGAACCTAGGTGCGGCAACTGTCTTTGTCTATACTTTTTTAAACCTGCTGAATGTGTTGGAGATCGCGCCGTAGTTGTATACGGTTTTTCAGGTCCCCCTGCCGCATAGCAGGGGGATTTTTTTTATATTTATTGGAACAACCGGAAAATTCCGTTGTTTGCAAAGATTAACTATCTTTATTTATTTTTTTAAGGGGGCTTTTTCAGTATGGAAAACATGAAAAAACACACAAAGTTTCAACGGTATGTGCTGCCGGGGCTGATCTTTCAGTCTGTCGTCATTGCCGGCGGTTATGGCACGGGCGCGGAACTTTCCGAGTTCTTCTTCCCCTACGGTTCCCTGGGCGGGCTTATCGCCATGTGCGTCGTCACGTTCCTGTTCTGGGCCGTAGTGTGCGCTGTCACCTTTGAGTTTGCCCGCGTCTTTAAGACCTATGATTACAAGAGCATGTTTCAGGCTTTGCTGGGCAAGGGATGGTTCCTCTACGAGATCTGCTATGTGGTGCTGCTGCTCATCGTTTTGGCCGTCGTCGCCGCGGCGAGCGGAGCGATCACCAGCGGCCTTTTCAACGTCAGCAAGTGGTACGGCATCGTTTTCATGGGGGGCTGCGTCGCGGCTCTCGTGCTGAAGGGAACTCTGGCTATTGAAAAGTTCCTGGCATTCTGGTCCTATGTGCTCTACGCCACCTATATCGTTTTCCTTGTGCTTTGCTACTGGAAGTTTGGCGCCAATATCGCCAATCAGCTCTGCACGGTAAAGGAAGTCGGCAGCGGTTGGGTTATGGGCGGCGCCACCTACGCTTTCTATAACTTGGGAATTATCCCCGCGGTCCTTTTCGCGACCCGCGACGCTGAAACCCGCGCTGAAGCGGTCGGCTCGGGGTTGATTGCGGGCGCTATCGGCATTATTCCCGCGATCCTTCTCTTTGTCGCCATGACGGGGCTTTATCCCGAGATCGCCAAGGCCGAAGTGCCTGTGAACGTGATTTTTGCTAAGCTGAACATGCCCTGGCTCCAGTACATCTTCCAGATCGTGTTGTTCGGCACGCTGATCGAAACGGGGTCCGGCTTCATCAAAGCGGTGACGGACCGCTGCGAGGTCCGTTACCAGAAGGAAAATAAAGTTCCTCCCACATGGATGCGTCCTGTGATTACGATCGGCTGCGTTCTCGTGGGCATCGCAATTTCAACTTTCGGCTTGACTGGCCTCATCGCTAGAGGATATGGCACGATCACCTGGGGATTCTTTATTCTCTACGTGGTGCCTATGTTGACCTGGGGCGTTTATAAGATCGCTGCGGCGAAGCGGTAGTGATGAATTTTTCAGAAGGGGTGAGTTTCTAATGGGGAAAAGTCCGGTGACTGAACAGATTCTTGTGGGGGAAGCCAGATATATTGCCAAGACTCAGAAGATCCCCTATACGCCGGTTCCTTTTGAACGTGGTAAAGGCGCTCTTCTCTATGACTACGACGGGAAAGAGTATATCGATTTTCTCGCGAGCGCATCTTCGGCGAATATAGGGCACGGCAACGCGGAGATCGCCCAGGCCGTGAAAGAACAGATGGAACGTATCGCCCAGTACTGCATGGTCTATTTCCCTATGAAGGAGCCCGTGGCGCTGGCGGAGAAGATCCTGAGCATGAGCGGCAGGGCCGACATGCAGGTTGCTTACGCGACCACCGGTTCGGCATCGATCGACGGCGCGATCAAATTTGCCCGCGGCTATACGGGCAGAAGTAAAATCGTCACCTTTATCGAGTCCTATCATGGGAGCACCTATGGCGCGATCTCGGCGTCGGCGCTCAGCAACAACATGCGCCGCAAGATCGGCCCGCTGCTGCCGGAAATGGAGCATATCCCCTATCCGAACTGCTTCCGCTGCAAGTTCGGCAAAAAGGAATGCCAGTGTTGCCTTGAGTGTTTTGACGAGGCGAAGTATGCTTTTGAACATTACATTCCCCTTGACGAAGTGGCCGCCGTCATTATGGAGCCCGTTGCCGGCGACGCGGGGCTTGTGGTTCCGCCGCAGCGTTATGTGAAGGCGCTCTACCAGCTCTGCCGCGATAACGGAATCCTGTTTATTTCGGATGAGATTCAGCAGGGGGTGGGCCGCACGGGGCGCCTCTTCGCCATGGATCACTTCGGCGTGGAATCTGACGTTTACGTGCTGGGCAAATCCATCGGCGCTGGACTGCCTCTGGGAGTCGTGGTCGGACGCCGGGATGTGATGCAGTCTCTTGACGCTCCGGCGCATCTGTTCTCACTTTCGGGCTGTTCGGCGGTCTGTGTCGCTTCGTTGACCATGCTGAACATCATGGAGCGGGATCATGTCTTTGAGGGCTCCATTGAAAAGGGAGCCTATTTGAAAGGGAAACTTGAGGCCCTCATGGAACGTCACAGCGTGATCGGCGACGTGCGCGGCATTGGACTTTCCATCGGAGTGGAGCTTGTCAAGGACAGGGCGACTCTTGAGAAAAATTACGAAGCGGCCGCGAAGATCTCCTATAAGTGCATGGAAGAGGGACTTCTCCTGGCCTTTGTCGGACAGAGCACCCTGCGCGTACAGCCGCCTCTGGTCATCACGAAGGAGCAGCTGGACAAGGCCGTGGACATTTTGGACTGCGCGCTGACCGCCTACGAAGCAGGCGAGATTGGCGACGAGATTTTGGAACAGGTGAAGGGCTGGTAAAAGCATTTTTTGTGGCACAAAGAGCCGTCTCGCTTGAGGCGGCTCCTTTTGTCATAGGTTTATCCATTGAAGCGCCGAATATCTTGGAGGGAACGGCCTGAGGAGGTTCGGGCCGCAAGCGGCGCAGGGCCGCCAACTTGGGTCCGGGTGTGTTCGAAGCGGAACGAATTTCCTCAGGTCAGTCCTGGACGTTAGTTTAACCGTTTAATATGATTCCCCATTGACGTGCTTAATATCAAATCGAAGAGCCACGTCAAAAGATTTCAACGCGAAGGGCGCAAAGGTTCGCAAAGGAACACCTTGGAAGACTTTTAAAACCGAAAAATTGATCAAAGTATACAAATTATCATCACGCTAATTCGTTTTTTGTTAATAATTTAGGTATTGTTTTTTCTTTGCGTCCTTTGCGCCCTTTCTGTTCAGCCTTTGCGTTGAAATCTTTTGGCTTTGATCTTCGGTCTGGCATTAAGCACGTTGAATGCGAATTAGTGTGAAATGAGTATCAGATCCATATCCCACGAGGAGGACTCTCAAAAAATGGAGTACAGGATTAACAGCGCGATAAAAAAACAGATCAAGGTCAGTTACGCCATAGAATCCGGCGATCCAGACTTTTCTTATGACGTGGACTGCGGCGAGGGCATTAATATCGTCATGGCCGCGCCGGCGGCGCAGGCGGCTTTTTCTGAGATTCGGTTCGATATGCTTTGCCTTTATCCCCATTCGATTGGCCTGAAAGACGCGATTATCGACTATTGGAAAGAGTATGGGAGCCTCTCGCGCTCGGAGATCGTCCTGTGCGACGGTTCGATCGGCGCGATTTACCTGGTGAACCGTCTTTTCCTCGAACCGGGGGATTCGGTTCTCGGCTATGTGCCTCAGTTTTCAGAATACGGGACCGACGTGAGGATGCACGGCTGCGATTTTGACGTGGTCGCGCTCAAGCCCGAGGACAACTACCGTTTTGATGCCGGCGGCGTCATCGCGGCGCTCAGGCCGGAACATAAGCTTGTCTATATAGATAACCCGAACAACCCCACAGGGCAGGTGATCCCCCTGGACGATATCTCGCGTGTGCTGGACGCGGCGGAGAAACTCGACGTGTGCGTGATCGTCGACGAGGCTTACGGCGATTATATGTCCCGAAAGAATTCGGCGATCGGCCTCAGGGCGCGGCATAAAAATCTGATCGTCCTCAAAACCTTCTCGAAAGGCTTCGGCCTCGCCGGGCTGCGCGCCGGGTACGCGGTCCTGCCGGAAGAGCTGAGCGGGGCCATGGGCAACATTACCAATCCTTATTCGATGTCGGAGCTTTCGCGTTCTATTGCCGCTCGGACGATCAGGGATGCGGACTTCCTCCGGCGGCTCCGCGTGAAAAACGCCGAGCTGAAGCGCCGGCTCCACAGGCCTTGGAAGAATCTCTCTATCGCCGCGACCGACGACGAAGTTTCCATCTGCATGCTGACCCATAAAAACCCTGCGGTTGATCTCGCCTTTGAATTCGCCAAACGCCGTATTCGCGTCATTTCTGGCGCCGATTTCTGTTCTATCGGCGCGAATTCAGTCAGATTCAGAGTCCCGGGGGCCGAGGATATGGACAAAGTGCTTAGCGCCATGGAGGAAATTGACGGTATTGTGTGATTTTTTCCGCGGCAAGGCCGGACGCGACTCTATTTGCCCATGATGAAGAGCCCCGTTCCACAGCTTTGATCATTTCCCGAAAAAACGCTCTGGATGAGCGGTATCAAGCGTTGCTGTGCTGGCGAACGGTGATAGAAAACACCCTCTCAGATTTCTCAAAAAGAACTCTGAGAGGGTGTTTTTTGTTTATCCGGCGCCGGAGGCATTATATGAAGCCATTCCTTTGGGAAACAGCAATAGGGCTGTTTTTGAATGGTGATACTATTTATCAGTTGAAGCACCAAATACCTTGGAGGGGGCGGCCTGAGGGAGATCGGGGCCGCAAGCTGCGCAGGACCGCCAAATGGGGTCCGAATATGTCCGAAGCGGAACCGATTTCCCTCAAGCCGGCTCTAGACGTTATTTTAGCTGTTTATTCGGAAATTAGTATGAATTGCGAATTTAATGTTTTCCTCCGCCTTTGTAACAGACAACGCGCCGTTTTTTTTCATGCTCCAGCACGCTATAAATGAAGTCTTGATACATTATGCTGAAAAAAACGCGCGTCAATGTCTTTAGTTTTTTGGGGTTTAGCCTTGGAAATCAGCGTTTTTATCTTTTTACGGTTCCTTCAGATTGCGGATTTCAGATAAAGTCAGGTTTTAGTCATATTCGCGCCAGAGTGTTTTTCTTATGATACTGCTTAAGCAGAGCGATCAGCTTTGCGGGCATGATTAACATCTGATAAGGAGATGTAAAGTATGGAAAATGCGAACGTACTGAACAATTTTGATATGTGGATTGCTTGCAGCATCATGGTTATCGCCGTCCTGGTACAGGCAGCTGCCTTTTTTTATGCCGGTAAAAAACGCGCGAAAGAACTGGGGATTCCGAAAGAAAAACTGATTGCCGGCTGTCGCTCTGCCGCCATCACCGCGATTGGTCCCACGCTTTCCTCATGCATCGCGCTGCTTGCCCTGGTCGTCGTTGTCGGAGGCCCTACGGCGTGGATGCGCTTAAACGACATCGGCGCGGCCCGCACTGAAATCGTGGTCGCTGATATGGCCAAGACCTACCTGGCCAGCGTTACCCCTGAAGGGAGTACCGCCACGGAGACTATGCGCCTTTCCTACACGCAGTGGGCTATGGCCCTGAACAATATGGGCTGGATGATCATCGCCCTGCTTTTGACGCCTTCCATGGGCACTGCCCTGAAGAAGATGAACAGCACTTTTAACCCCCTGGCTGTCAAGATGGTTATGCACGGAGCGTCTTTGGGACTCTTCGCGTTCCTTCTCAGCAATAACGGCCTGATCGGCAGACCCGCCGCGAACTGGTGGGCTTCGGCCGCGGCCGTCGCCGGCATGGTGCTCGTGTTGAAATTTTTTGGCAAAAATCAACGCATGGTCGAGCTTTCCCTGGGCATTGCCATGATCATCGGAATGGCTGCCGGAGCCGTTTATGCACTGAACTTCGCTTAACTTCCCGCTTAACAATTTCAGAAAGGATGTTTGATGATCATGAGCACTGATTTTAACTCTAAAGTGATTCGCCTCGGTACAGTTACAGTTTCTGCGGCAATTCTTGCGAACTTTGTTCCCGCTGTTTGGATCTGGCTGCGCTACGGCGTGGTTCCTTCTTTTGGCGACATCATGACCCTCTGGGGCATGGTTACGGCGGCTTTCGGCCTGAGCTGGCTTGTCCAGAATCTTTCTTACTACGGAGCCCTCGGCGCCGCTGGCACCTATGTATCCTGGGTTTCCGGGACGGCGGCTGACATCCGCCTGCCCGGCATGACCATGGCTCAGAAAGTCACGGGCACCGAGGCTAACACGCCCGAAGGCGACGCGATAGGCGCTATGGCCGTTTCTGCCACGGTCTTTGTGAGCGTTGCCCTTATCTCGGTTTTTACTGTGATTGGTTCCTCGATCATGCCCTACATGCCCGATTCGGTCAAAACTGCTTTTAAATACATTCAGCCCGCTTTGTATGCTTCCGTGTATGCCAGCATGTGCGCCAGAGACGTTTTTGCCGCGGTCTTAACGCTTGTTTGCGCTGTGCTTGTGGTTCTTTATCTGCATCTCACCGGATTCCCCAAGGCGCTCAACATTGTCGTAGCCGTTGTCCTCGGCATGGTTTCGGCCTACATCAGTTTCAAAATGAAGCAGAAAAAAGCCTAGGCTTGGCGGGGGGATTACAGAATGTTTGACATGAAGATTACCGGCGGAGATATTATTGACGGGCTTGGCGGCAAAGCCTATCGCGCGGACCTCGGCATCTCCGGAGGCCGGATCGCCGCCATAGGCGACTTGAGCGGAGCGGAGGCGGCGCAGACGATCGACGCGGCGAATAGGGTGGTCACGCCTGGATTTATTGACATGCACACTCATTCCGACATGTCTGCCGTCTATGACCGCAAGATCAGCAGCAAGATCCATGACGGCGTTACGACGGAGGTTACGGGAAACTGCGGCATTGGCGTCGCGCCCGTTGACGAGGAGAAAAAGGACCTTTTGATCTCCTATCTGGGCACTCGACTTGTCGGAAGTATCCCTGTAAAGCTGGAACTTCCCTGGAATACCATGGAAGATTATTTTTCCTATATCGAAAAAAACGCTCCCGCGGCAAATATCGCGCCGCTTTTGGCTCAGGGCGCGATACGCATCAAGGAAATGGGTTTTGCGAAGGAGTCCCCGACGCGCGAGCAGATGAAAAATATGAAGGAAGAAATAAACGTCTGCATGGAAGCGGGCTGCGTGGGATTCTCTTCGGGGCTGGTTTACATGCCCGGCGAGTACACCACTGAAGAGGAACTGGCGGAGCTTTGCACCGCGATAGCGCCCTTTAAGGGGTTCTATGTGTCGCATATCCGCAACGAAAGCTCCGGCATCTGGCAGGCGCTTGATGAAGCGATCCACGTCGCCAGGAAAAGCGGCGTGCCGCTGCATGTGTCACACCTGAAGCTTTTGGGGAAGGACGTATACGGCCAGACCGACAGGCTTCTGGGCGTCATTGAAAAGGCGCGCGCCGAGGGGCTGGATATCTCCTTCGATACTTATCCCTACACTGCCGGCTGCACTTCCCTGGGCGCTCTCATGTCGCCTTGGGCCTTTGAGGGCGGCGTCGGGAAAATGCTGGAACGCGTGGCCGTTCCTTCGAACCGGGAACGCATCAAGAACGATATTATCAACGGAATTCCCGGCTGACAGAACTTCGGCGGCGCGGTGGGATCCTGGGACAAGGTTACCATTGCTACAGTGGCAAAGCCTGAAGGCGCCGGCTTTATCGGTAAAACTATTTCAGAAGCCGCTGAAATGGAGGGAAAAGACCCTTTCACGTTCATCTTTGACTTTTTGATTCAGCAGGAAAGCCGCGTTCAGATCATCCCTGAGACGATGCAGGAGGCCGATGTGGAAGCCATTATCGCCCATCCTCTGTGCATGATCGGTTCCGACGGCATGAGCCTTTCTACTGAAGGCATTCTCGGCACAGGCCAGCCACATCCCCGCGCTTTCGGCACTCGCGCGCGAGTCCTTCAGCATTATGTCCGCGAGAAGAAGGTTATCTCTCTGGAAACGGCCGTCAAGAAAATGACTTCCATGCCGGCCAGCCGTCTGCGTCTGTCGCGCCGCGGCGTTTTGAAGGAAGGTTACTTCGCAGACGTGCTGGTTTTTGACCCGCAGAGGGTCGTAGAGAAGGCGACTTACGCTGAACCGAAGCAATATAGCGAGGGCTTCGACGCCGTGATCGTCAATGGAAAAGCTGCGCTGCTGAACGGAGAGGAAACCTGTGCTTTCAGCGGTAAAGTCTTGAGAGCGAACAGGGAACTTTAAGACTGGAGTCTCAAGGAAGAGCCGCGGCAGGGCTGCCTTCTTTCGCGGACAGCCCTGTTTTGGGGAAGAACTTTTTGCGGCGGGCGTGCCTGTGAGTTTCCGCATCGTCAGTGGCGGGGCGTGCGGCGGTTTGACTACCTGGAGGTAAATCGATGGATAAAAGATATGAACAGATTTGCGCTTACATCGACGGCAAGCGTGACGAGATGATCCAGTTTTGGAAGGACTTTGTTAATAACGAGAGCAGCACCTTCATGCCCGAAGGCGTTCGCAAAGGTGGGGATATGCTAAGGGCGGCCTTTGAAGCTGAAGGATTTTCGTGTCGTTATGTTCATGTAGGCGACAATTGTCCGACTTTAGTAGGCATCCTCGGTGCTGAACGCGGCGGCAAGCCCGTGGTCTTCTCCGGGCACATGGATACGGTTTTTCCTCCGGCGCTGTTTGGCGAAAATCCCTTCCGCATCGAGGATGGCAAGGCCTATGGCCCCGGCGTTTTAGACATGAAGGGCGGCATCGTGATCTCCCTTTATGTTGTCAAGGCGTTAAATTCCATTGGCTATGACGAAACGCCGATCAAGATCCTTTACTCCGGCGACGAGGAGTGCTGCCATAGAGGCGGCAAAGGCGGCCAGGTCATGCACGACGAAGGCGCCGGCGGTCTTTTCGCTTTCAATATGGAAACGGGGCTTGTGGACAACAGACTCTGCGTCGGCCGTAAGGGCACCATGGTCGTCAACATGTCGGTCAAGGGAGTGTCGGCGCACGCAGGAAACGATTTTCTGGCAGGACGCAACGCTATAGAAGAGATGGCCCATAAGGTCCTGGCCATTCAGGCTCTGACCGATTTGGAAGCGGGCACGACCGTAAACGTCGGCACCATCTCCGGCGGCACGATTGTTAACGCGGTCGCCCCGAACTGCGATATTGCCGTGGACATTCGCTACGGTAAGATGTCCGAGGAGAAGCGCATCAAGGAATCCATCGAGGCGATCTGCAACAAAATACACGTAGAGGGCACCTCTGCCAGTTGGAGCATTGACAGGGAAATGCCGATCTATGAAACCACCGACGACGTTAAACGCTTTTATGACCTGGTCTGTGCGACGGCCGGCGAGGTTGGCATGGAAAGGCCAGGCAGCGCCGTCCTTGGAGGAGTGTCCGATGCTTCCCATGTGACCATTGCGGGAACTCCCGTTATCTGCTCTTTTGGCGTTCGCGGGCAGTGGAACCACACTGACAGGGAATATGCCGTCGTAGAGACTCTTTTCGAGCGCGCCAAATTGATCGCCGGAGTGATCCTGAATCATTCCAAATTCTGATCCGTATTCTCTGAAACTGTGCTGAAATCTAAGCGTATGAGCCGCACGGGGCGACCTCCGCTCTTGTTCATGCGGCGGCCCGTTATTTGCGCGTAATGTTTTCTCTCGAGTTTTTCGAGGATGCGGTCGGCGCTCCGCTTGCTGATATTGAGATAGGCCGCCAGTTCCTGCGGCACGAAAGATCGTTTCTGACAGGTCTGTGCAAAGGCGTAGAGTTTGTAAACCGTGTTGACGCTTAAAGCCGTAATCTCGGCAATTTTTGAAAATTTTTCCTCCGCGTCGGGCGCGACACTTCCGTCATGTGCGGGTTCAACGACGTTTTTCTTTCCCCAAAAGGGACCGAGAAGCAGTTCTCCGTCGCTGATAAAAGCGGTGTTTTTCTTGTGCTTCAGCGCGCAGAGAAACGCCTGGTTAGCGTAGTCCTTGGCCGTCGCGGCATAGTTTCCGTAACCAATGCCCAGGGAGAGCGTTTGGAGGTTATCCCGGCACATCCAATTAAGGAGTTCCCAATGGTTATGATGTTCCGTGGCGGCTTCAATCGCTTTGCGGGTTGAGGTGATTACGAACTCCCGGGGCGATATTTCCATCACAGCGCCCTTGATTTGTTCAGAAAAGCGGTAGACCTGTTTCATGATCTTCGACCGGTCGAGCATAAACTGATAATCGCTGTGACCGGCCACGGAATAAGCTGCCGGCAGGTGTATCTCGACGAGGCAGATCGCTACGTGTTCAGCTGAAGATGGCCGGCTTTGGTAAAGCTGCTCTACGAAGCGGATCTGCTGGCGTATGACGTTTTTTGTCGGAAATGCGAGAATAGTTGGGACCTTGAGCTGCTTAAGTTTCTGGTAGACCGTTGACAGGACTGTAATACAACCGTCTACCCGCTTATTTTTGTATTTGTTCAGATGGAATTCCAGGGACGTCTCGTTTTGGCAGTTTTCATGGAAGAGAACCCCAGTGGTGAAGAAGTCCACAGAGTCCGCGTATTCGATTTCACCATAAACCTCTTTTAGAAATTCTTGACTGTAGGAGTCAAAGCTGATTCGTGAGAGATCCCATTTCCTTTGTTCTGCTTCCATAAGAGCTCGTAAAAGCGCGCTGCCTGACTTTGGAATAGCGCTCCAGATCGTCTTCTGCAGAAGACGGTCTGCTGAATATTCCATCGGCCCCGCGCCTCCGAAAAGCACGGCGTCGAGTTCTTCCTGGTGGTTCTTCAGGAGCTCGGGCGCTTCTGTGTAGTTGTTATACAGGTAGTAGGCCGCTTTATGCTGAGGAAATTCTTTCATGACGGCCTGCGCTTTATTGAGGTATATGTTCGAGGGAATAACAAAACCAATTTTCATGAGAACCTCCAGTTTGGCAGAATTTTGTTTCTGTTTGTTCGGCATGCGGTTTTGAAATCTTTCTAAAGACTATTGTACCATGTTATGTTTTTACTTCGTAATTGGAAGTCAGAAATCTGGCAGTCCGGCTTCTCCTTGTTTATGGATCGCGTTCCCATCACGAGTCGCGGTAAATGCGCGCAGATCGCCGCAAGAGGCATCTCAAAATTAGGGAGTGTGAAATTTATGTATGATATTAAAATTGTGAACGGGACTGTAATTGACGGCCTCGGCGGCCAAGGGTACAAAGCTGATGTAGGCGTCATGGACGGCAGGATCGCGGCTATCGGCGACTTGCAGGCAAGCGAGGCCAGGCAAGTCATCGACGCGGCTGGCAAGGCCGTCGCCCCCGGGTTTATAGACATGCATACTCATTCTGACATTTCCGCCGTCTATGACCGCAAGATCAGCAGCAAAATTCATGACGGCGTGACCACAGAAGTGATCGCCAACTGTGGTATCGGCGTCGCTCCGGTATCGGAGGAGAAGAAGGATCTTTTGATCGCTTACCTCGGCACTCGCCTTGTGGGCAGCATTCCCGTCAAGCTGGAACTTCTCTGGAACACGATGGAGGAATATTTCAAGGTTCTGGAGGATAATCCTACGGCGACAAACATCGCCCCCTTGCTTGCCCATGGCCCCATACGCATCAAGGAGATGGGATTCAGCAGCGCCCATCCTACGCCTGAGCAAATGCAGCGTATGAAAGAGGAAATCAAAGTTTGCATGGAAGCCGGCTGTGTCGGTTTTTCCTCGGGGCTGGTCTATATGCCCGGCGAGTATAGCACCACAGATGAACTGGCTGAGCTTTGTACGGCCGTGGCCCCTTATAAAGGGTTTTATGTGACTCATGTCCGCACTGAGAGCGAAGGTGTATTTGAAGCCATCGAAGAGGCGATTGAAATCGCTGTAAAGGGCGGCGTGCCTCTGCACGTCTCTCACCTGAAGCTGGCCGGAGTCGACGTGTCGGGACAGACCGACCGCCTCTTTGCCCTGATTGACAAAGCTCGAACTGCCGGACTTGATATGACCTTCGACGTTTATCCCTACAATACGGGCTGCACTTCGCTGGGAGCCTGCATGTCTCCCTGGGCTTTCGAGGGCGGCGTCGACAAGCTTCTGGAGCGCCTGCACGATCAAAGCGTGCGCGATCGCATCAAATATGACATCATTCATGGGATCAAGGGGTGGCAGAACTTTGCCCACGCCGTTGGCGGCTGGCATAACCTGACCATAGCCACGGTCAATAACCCGTCCGGCGAAAAGTACCTTGGCATGAACATCAGGGACGCCGCCGCGATGGCGAAGAAGGATCCTTTCGACTTTTCCTTCGATTTTCTTATTGAACAGAACGGACGTGTCCAGGTCCTGAATAAAATGATGCTTGACGAAGATGTGGAGAAGATCATCGCTCATCCTCTTTCCATGATTGGTTCCGACGGCATGAGCCTTTCCATGGAGGGGCTGCTTTCCACGGGCAAGCCTCACCCTCGCGCTTTTGGTACAAGAGCTCGAGTCCTCTCCAAGTATGTCCGCGATAAAAAGATCATCACTCTCGAGGATGCCGTCAGTAAAATGACCTCAAAGCCAGCGTCGCGCCTTCGCTTAAAGGATCGCGGTGTCTTGAAAGAAGGATATTTTGCCGACATCACGGTATTTGATCCTGAAACTGTCGAGGACGTGGCGACTTTTACGGATCCCAAGCGTTATTCTAGAGGATTTAAGGCCGTTATCGTCAACGGAAAGACGGCGCTTCTTGATGATGCGGAAGTGTGCGTCTATTCTGGCCGCGTGTTGAGAGCAAATCGCTGAGAAGAGGCTGAAGAACCGTTGAAAACCGGAGGGGTCAAACTGTACCATTCGAAACGTGATAAACATCTCCATCGCTCTATCAATCTTGCCGGAGCCGCCTACAACCATTTAGTCGCCCTGCGCCGCTGCCGGATTTTCGGAAAAAAGCTCTTCCCTTTCCAGCTTCAGAAACACGTCACCGAACCGAAAGGGATACAGCGGTTAAAAACGCTGGAATCAACGATGCGGAGCCTTTCATGGAAGAGTGTTGAACGCCGAGGTGAGTGTTCTCAGAGTCGAAACATCAGTTTTTAAAAGTTCCGGCTACGTCGAGGGCGGGAGAGTAAGAGATGGGGTCTGACAACCACCATGGCGCGTTCATAAGCGACCAGGCGACTAACACCGGGTAAGATAGCATCCCAACGGGGCTGAACGCCGTAAATAAACCACGTGGCCAGGAAGGGTACAAAGAAAACAACCGCGGAGATGGAAAGGATAATTCTGCCGGTTTTGATGATGGAAGGCAGATATTCGTCATTGTAAATATCTTTCATAATCAACGATTCCCCTTATGCGGCATGCGGCAAGATTGCCGACAATCATGCCAACAAACAGGGCAATCAACATTCCCTACTCGAGCAGCCATTTCTTTTGTGTCCTTTTCTGAATGACCAGGATGGTTATCATCGTAAGAAAACCCACGATCATGGCTGCCGTAGAAACGTTCATGCGGAGTAAATAGGGCGCGTCCTCAACGAGACCGTCCCGAAAAATCCGAGGTTAGCGGGAACTTGCGATTCTGTAAACTTAAGATTGACAACTTTTGTGCATAATGATAGCCTGTTTACTATCCCCCGTTTCACCGTTTGGGAGGAATGGGCGTGTAAATCCAGAGCAGAAGGAGCGCGTGAGAATATGTCAAAAACAAAGCGTACGATCCTTGTCAGCGAATTTACGAATGGAATTTTAGGGCCCGATGTGGAGATGCTCGGCCCTGTGGAGAACGGCGGGACTATCATTGCGAACACGGCTCCGGGGTGCTGGGGACCTATGATTACCCCCAGCATTCGCGGCGGCCATGAGGTTACGAAGCCCGTGCTTGTGGAGGGCGCGGAAGTCGGCGACGCGATTGCCATCGAGATTCGCTCTGTCGAAGTGACGTCCTTGACGACCGCTTCAGGCTGCGATGAAGCGATTTCGGGACGCTTCGTGGGCGATCCCTTTGTCGCCGTCAAATGCCCGGTTTGCGGCGAGCTTTACCCTGAGACGCGGCTGGAAGGCATCGGACAGAACTCGGTGAAGTGCGCCAAATGCGGGGCCAACGTTGCGCCATTCCGCATCAGCAACGGCTATACCATGGCTTTCGACGCCAAACAGGGCATCGGCGTCACGCTGGATAAGAGTGCCGCTGAGGCGGCAGCGCGAAATGCCCATGATTCCATGCAGATTCCCGACAACTCGAAGCAAAATCCTATCGTCGCCTTCGCTGTGCACGACCTGCCGGGCATGATCTCCCGTATGCGCCCCTTCATCGGCCAGCTTGGCACGACACCTTCGCTTCCTTTCCCTGATTCTCACAACGCCGGCGACTTCGGGCAGTTCCTGGTCGGCGCTCCCCACGAATACGGCAAGAAGGCTGAAGAATTGGCGGCCCGCACCGACGGGCACCTGGACATTAACCGCGTGCGCGCCGGCGCCGTGCTCATCTGCCCTGTGAAGATCCCCGGCGGAGGCGTGTATATCGGCGACGTCCACGCCATGCAGGGCGAAGGCGAGATCGCGGGCCATACCTGCGACGTGGCCGCAGCGGTGACGCTGAAGGTGAGCGTCCTCAAAGGGCTGCATATCGACGGGCCAATCCTGCTGCCAGTGCGCGACGACCTGCCCTACCTTGCGCGGCCTGTCACCTGCGCTGAGCGCCGCGAGGCCGAGGTCTTGGCGGCGCAATGGGGAGTGAAGAGCCTTGAAGAAACTGCTCCCATCTCCTTTATCGGCAGCGGCGCGAACCTGAACGATGCCGTCGCCTGCGCTTTGCAGCGCGCTGCGTCCACTCTGAATATCAGCGTAGAGGAGGTCAAAAACCGCTGTACCGTCAACGGCGCTCTGGAGATCGGCCGCGCTCCCGGCATGGTGACGGCCACGTTCCTGGCGCCGGTGGAGCTGCTGAAAAAGGCGGGCCTTTGGGAGCTCGTGCGCTCTCAGTACAAATTGTAATCTGCGGCCCATGATGTTCCACGTGGAACATTTTCGTAGAAGTTTACGCTCATCAGGCCTTGCGATTGAACGATAAAAAAGCGCCCTTTCAGATCTCAGGATAAAATCTGAAAGGGCGTTGTTTATTTATTCGACAGGCGGCATTTAGCCTTCCCCGTCCAGCGCTTTCCAGCCGTATCTGACGAAGGACACGGCGATGGAGCCCATGGAGAAGGCGTCTGATATGACCCCCGATATGGAGAAGGTGTGTATTTCGTAGATGATCCACGAAGGCTGAGCGACGAAGAAATTGGCCAGCCGGATTTTGCGGCCGTTGCGGGACCAGCTGAAGAGGGTCAGCGTCACCATAGCCAGGCAGGGCAGGGCGCTGAAATAGTCTTCCCAAGTCAGGACGGTCGTGATCAGGTAAACGGCGATGAACAGGGGCATCCAGCCGCGCCATTGCGCCCATTTGCTCCTGTGCTTGTAAAGGACCAGGTTTCTGAAAAGGCTGATAAAGATGATGACGCTGCCCGTAAAGGCTCCCAGCATGATGAAATGAACGGCGTACATGGCGTTGGAGCTCATCTGGAAAAGGAACAGGTTCCGACTTTTTTTGCACTGGAACGAACCGATCATCAGCCCGGTGCCGATAAAGCCAATCAGCTGCGTAATGACTGCGTACATGATAACGTCCCTTTCTTTAGCGGTCTGTTGGTGACGTGAAAGCCCCCGTCTGCAACGAGGTCCTAATGCGGCGCAGGGCCGGGGCTTCTTTAACGCTCAAAATTTTTAGGAGTTTCGTGTTTTTGTTTGAATTACGGTGTGCAAGCACGCTATCATGATTCTCAAGTTTTGTCAATGAGGACGTTGAAATCAGACTCCCATTGTGGCACAGGCTATACATTATGAAAGGGGCGGAACGGTGATGAAGGTCGTGCCGGCGCCGGCCTCATGAAAGGTGTGAGCCCGGCGGAAGGCCTCGCCGAAGCCGAGCGGTGAGGCGCCGTCAGTCCGCGCGATGACGAAGAAATCCGGATTGATGCGGGCCGCCGGAGCGGCTTTCAGGCGCTGGCACATTTCCTCGGCGCTGCCGCTAATACTATTTGGCAATAAGATGGCTAAATTAAAGACCGGGGCCGGCCCGAGGGGCCATGCAGTCGCTAAAGACTATCTCGGCCTATTCGGCCTGCCTATACTCGCTTGGTGGATACCCCTCAGGTCGTCCCCTCCGTGCTCATTTTGCATTTTTGTTGCAAAGTAGTATAAGGAGATCCTGGAAGTCCCTGTCAAGAGGTTTCAGGTGGAGCGCTATATCTATATGGTCCGCCGGGAATCGGGGCCCTTTATCGGAGGGCTTCGCCTATTTTGGGAGTTTGCCATGGGCACGAGCTGGCGTGAAAACGTCTTCTCCTATAACACTCTGTCGCTGTGAAAGTGAATAAAAGCACGGCACAAAAAAGCCCCCGCACCAGCGCGGGGGCTTTTTTGTGCCGTATTAATAGCTAATAGCTATAAGTTATATGTTTATAGTGTATTGGACGCATAAGAAAAAAGGTGGTATATCAAAGCTGAACAAAAGGGGCCCCTTTTAAATTTTCTGGATTCTGATTATAGCAATAAAAAAGAACGAACAGCTGTCGTCTTTTTACGGTTATGAATAAAAACGAACAAGGAGGAACTGTCATGAATGTTGTGAGTTATGCGCTGTGTGCCTATCTGTTGACGGCGCTGATTTCGTTTCTTGTGATCGCGGTCATCGTCGTCCTCAACAAGACGCTGATGAAATTCGCGCCCTGCGAGGAGGATAAGTCATGTCAATAACGCAGTTTTTCAGCAACCTCTTCCCGGGGCTTATGAGCTTTACCGTCCAGCCGACCACGGTCGCCCTGGCGCGGGTTGCCCTTATCATTTTCGGTTTTGTGCTTGCCTATTACGGCTTCAAGAGAAAGCTCGAGCCTCTGATCATGGTCCCCATGGGCATCGGCATGATGTGCGTCAACGCCGGCGTCCTGTTTCTGGCCGACGGGTCCATGGGGACTCTGTTCCTCGCGCCTCTGGTGGAGGATCCCGCCCAGCTGGTCAACATCATGCAGGTCAACTTCCTTCAGCCCATCTACAACTTCATGTTCAGCAACAGCCTGGTGGCCTGTCTGGTTTTCATGGGCATCGGCGTGATGAGCGAGATCAGCTTCATCCTCTCCAACCCCTGGTCCTGCATGTTCATCGCGATCCTGGCGGAGGCGGGCACCTTCGTGACTCTCGTGCTGGGCGTGTTTTTGGGCCTGGCTCCTTCCGAGGCGGCTTCTGTGGCGATCATCGGCGGCGCCGACGGCCCCATGGTCCTCTTCGGTTCACTGATGATGGCTCCCAAACTGTTCGTTCCCGTTTCGATTATCGCCTACCTCTATCTCAGCCTGACCTACGCCGGTTATCCCTATCTGCTGAAGCTCTTCGTGCCGAAGAAGTACCGCGGCATCGACGTGATCTGCGACGTCCCTGAGGTGCCCAGACAGACCAAGTTCGTCTTCTGCGTGGTGGTCTGCGGGCT
The DNA here is from genome assembly GCA_004558205.1 of Pyramidobacter piscolens. Taxonomy (GTDB): domain Bacteria; phylum Synergistota; class Synergistia; order Synergistales; family Dethiosulfovibrionaceae; genus Pyramidobacter; species Pyramidobacter piscolens_A. The sequence continues at coordinate 119,985 of SFDM01000002.1, read as the reverse complement.
TCTGTGCCTCCTTCTGCCCGTCGCGGCGCCGCTTATCATGTCCTTCTTCCTTGGCATGATCATCAAGGAGTCGGAGATCCTGCCCTATCAGGAACTGCTGGAGAACACGATCCTTTATCTGTCCACGCTGCTCCTGGGCCTGATGCTCGGGACGCTGTGCGAAGCTTCCACGCTGCTGAACCCCAAAGTGGCGGTGCTGCTGGTCCTGGGGATTGCGGCTCTGCTGGTCTCCGGGCTGGGCGGAATCCTGGGCGGATGGCTGGTGTACTTCTTCAAGAAAGGCAACTTTAACCCCGTCATCGGCATCGCCGGCGTCTCCTGCGTCCCCACCACCGCCAAGATCGCCCAGCACGCCGCCGAGGACGAGAACCCCTTCGCGGTCATCCTTCCCATTGCCATGGGGGCGAACATCGCCGGCGTTATCGTGTCGGCCATCGCTACGGGAATCTACGTTTCCACGATCTCGCTCATAAAGTAGCGGGACGTGACGCAGAACTCTATGACAGATCTGATGATTCCAGGTGACAGAGAATGATCAAACAACGCAATCCGCGCCAATGGAACACACTGAAGATTGACGCCGACGCCCGCCTTGCGGCCGCCGCGCCCTTCGTCTCCGAGGGCAAGATCGTCGACCCAAAAAACGCCGTGGCGCTGCTTCAGGCTATTCTGAAGCCCGGCGACCGGGTCAACCTCGAGGGCAACAACCAGAAGCAGGCCGATTTTCTCGCGAAGTGTCTGTGCTCTGTGGACCCGAAGGCGGTTCACGGCCTGCACATGGTCCAGTCGGTGCTGACGCTGCCGGAACACCTTGACGTCTTTGAGAAGGGCATCGCCCAGAAGCTGGACTTCTCCTTCTCGGGGCCTCAGGCGGGCCGCATCGCCGAGCTGCTGAGCAGCGGAAAGATCGAGATCGGCGCGATTCACACCTATCTCGAGCTCTACGGCCGCTATTTCGTGGACCTGACGCCCCGCGTCGCTCTGGTCGCGGCGGTTCAGGCCGACCGCGAGGGCAACCTCTACACGGGGTTCAGCACCGAGGACACGCCTGTTATCGTGGAGGCCGCCAAGTTCCGTCAGGGCATTGTGGTCGTGCAGGTGAACGAAATCGTGGACAAGCTTCCGCGCGTGGACATCCCGGGAGAGTGGGTGGACTTCGTGATCCAGTCGCCCAAGCCTTTCTACATCGAACCGCTCTTTACCCGCGACCCCGCGCTGATCACCGACGCCCAGGTGCTCAAGGCCATGATGGCCATCAAGGGCATTTACGCGCCTTACGGCATCAAGCGCCTGAACCACGGCGTGGGATTCGACACCGCGGCGATCGAGCTTTTGCTCCCCACCTATGGCGAGGAGCTGGGCTTGAAGGGCAAAATCTGCACTCACTTTATGCTGAACCCCCATCCTACGCTGATTCCCGCCATTGAGTCGGGCTGGGTGGAGTCGGTGCATTCCTTCGGCGGCGAGCTGGGCATGGAAAAGTATGTGGCGGCCCGTCCCGACGTGTTTTTCATCGGCCCCGACGGGACTATGCGGTCCAACAGAGCCTTCTGCCAGGTGGCCGGCCACTACGCCGCGGATATGTTCATCGGCGGTACGCTCCAGATCGATCGTTTCGGCAACAGCAGCACCGCCACGGCGTCGCGCGTGGCGGGATTCGGCGGAGCGCCTAACATGGGCTGTGACGCCCGGGGCCGCCGCCATGCCAGCGAAGCCTGGCTGAAATGCGGTGACGAGCAGGGCAGCCGCGCCGAGAACATCGGCGATGTGCGCCGCGGACGCCGTTTGGTGGTTCAGATCGCCGAGACCTTCAGGGAAAAGCTCGCTCCCGGTTTTGTGGAGGAGCTGGACGCCAAGAAGCTGGCGCAAAAGGCCCATCTGCCCATCGAGCCCGTCATGATCTACGGCGACGACCTGACCCACATCATCACCGAAGAGGGCATCGCCTATCTTCACAAGTGCCATGACATGGACGAGCGCATGGCGGCGATCCGAGGCGTCGCCGGTTACACGGAGCTTGGCATGCAGGCTGACCCGAAGGAGACGGCGAAGCTCAGGGAACTGGGCGTCATCAAAACGCCCGAAGACCTTCAGATCGATCTGTCACGGGCAAACCGCTCCATGCTGGCGGCGAAGAACATTCGCGATCTGGTCGAGTGGTCGGGCGGTCTCTACAATCCGCCGGCCAAGTTCAGGAACTGGTAGTCGGGGAGGACTGGACGATGTCTTTACAGGTTTTGGATTTTGAATATCACGCCGACGCCCCGAAGCCGATCCTGGCCGATCGCGGCCATTTTGGGGTTACGGGCTCCGGCGACATGGAAGTCATCATGGAAAAGAAGGAGCTCGGCGGTGCCGTCAAGGTGAGAGTCCACACGCCTGTCCGCGGTTTTGACGCGGTATGGAAAAAGGTGCTGGAGCGTTTTGTGACTGAGAACCATCTGGGAAACCTCAGCATGGAGATCAACGACGACAACGCCACGCCCGTGGTCGTCTCCCTCCGCCTGCGTCAAGCCCTGGCGGAAGTCAACTCGGAGGGGAGTGTGCGCCATGTTGTCATGGAATGAGCTTGAGGAAAAGAGTTTTCTGGAAGCGAACGCCCGCGAGCGCGCGCAGGGCCTCGTCGACGAGAACAGCTTTACGGAGCTTCTCGGACCTTACGACCGGTTCTGCAGCCCCCATCTTCCTGTGCTGGGCACGGCCGTCGAGTTTGACGACGGTACAGTGACGGGCGTGGGGCTGATCCGGAAGCATCCTGTCTTCGTGGTGTCTATGGAAGGCAAGTTCATCGGCGGCGCCATCGGCGAGGTCAACGGCGCCAAGATGGTGGCGGCTATCAACCTGGCTCTGGAGGCCTATCACAGGATCCCCAAAGAGGAACTGGCCGAGCGCCGCCCCCTTGTGGCCATCTCCTTCGAGACCGGCGGCGTGCGTCTTCACGAGGCCAACGCCGGGCTTTTGGCTCACGCCGAGGTGATGGACGCCTTTCAGGATCTTCGGCGGAAAGTTCCCGTGGTTGCTCTGATCGGCAGCAAAGTAGGCTGCTTCGGCGGCATGGGCTTTGTGGCCGCCGCGACTGACGCGGTGGTCATGAGCGAAAACGGCCGCCTGGGCCTGACGGGCCCTGAAGTGATCGAGCAGGAACTGGGCAAGGAAGAGTTCGACGCCTCCGATAAGGCGTTGGTGTACCGCACCACCGGCGGCAAGCACAAATACATCCTTCAGGACTGCAACTGCCTGGTGGACGATAAAGTGGGCGCTTTCAGGGAGGCCCTCTCGCAGATTGCCGACATGCCTATGGAGGAGGTCGAGAAGATGCGCCGCATCGGCTCGCCCGAACTGGTGCAGGAGCAGCTCGGCCTGGTCAGGACCATTGTGGACCTTCAGCCCCGCGATCCGAAGGACGTCTGGGCTTTCTACGGAAACAGCGATCCCGCCGCGCTTCCCGACATGCCCTACGAGCAGTTTATGAAATGCGTAAAACGCCGTTCCTGCGCGCAGAAGGAGGGGAAATAGCCATGGAAGATGCAGAACTGACCATGATCGGGCGTTCCAGAGACGCTATTGACCTTGTGATCGACCCGGGCAGCCTGGAAGAGAACGTGGTCGAGGGCCAGAGCTTCGACCCTGACTATGGCGTCGGCGCGATCGTGGGAACCGCGGCCGTGGACGGCCGGAAGGTGACCATCATCGCCAACGATCCCGAGACCTACAGCGAAAAGTATCCCGTGGTCTTCGCCGGCGTTATCGGCCTTGAAGAGGCCTACAAAATGGCGCAGGCCGTTTACAGGACCATCGAGGCCGACAAGGCCCTTCCTGTGGCCGGCAAGCGCCCCATCGTCCTGATCGTCGACACTCCCGGCAACGCGCCCGGCAAGGTGGAGGAGATCATCGGTATGAACAAGGCCACCGGCGCCTATCAGCTGGCGCTGGCCGAGGCGAGAGGCTGGGGACATCCCATCGTCGCCGTGGTCATCGGCCGGGCTATCAGCGGCGCCTTCCTGTGCCACGGCCTGCAGGCCGACCACATTCTGGCCCTTTCCAAGGACTTCGGCACCATCATCCACGTGATGCCGCTGACCAGCATTTCACGCATCACCAAGATGGACATTGAGCGCCTTGAAGAGCTCTCTCACGAGAACCCCATCTTTGCCTCGGGCGTGGACTTCTTTTACAAGCTGGGCGGCGTGGCGGAGATCATCCCGTCTATCGAGTCCATGCGCGATTTCGTGATCCGCCATATCGACGAGGTTAGAGAAGCCAAGGTCTCCGGCCGCACGGAAGAGCTTGGACCCAAGGGCCGCGCGCGGCTGGGCGAACTCCGCCAGGGACGCACGTCGCGCCCCAAGGTCATGGCTCTGATGCACGAACAGTTCGACCGGGTCGCTGACCGGTACCTCAAGGCTTAGAACACAGTGGACGTTCAGGCTGTTCTCGCGGAGATGAGCCGCCTCGGCGACGAGCTGGGCACGGCTCCCAAACTGGAAGAAATGCCCCGTCTGACGCTGGAGGAGAAGGGAATCAGCGGCCCCACGGCGGCCCACAGGATTGAGGAGCTCCACACGCCGCTCAATCTGGCCTACACGACCTTTACGACGGGCACCACGGCCTTTCAAAACGTGGTGGGCGTGACCTATCCCGAGCTGGAGGCGCGCAAAAAAGCCTCGCTTGAGCTCTTTCGGCGCCTGGGTCTCAAAGATGGCGGCAAAGCCGCCATCGCCTACGCTCCCCTGATGAACCTCTTTCCCTGTCAGGCTTTTCGAGAGAGCGGAATCCAGTGGCGCTTTCCAACGCGGTCGAGCCGCGACGCCGTGCTCTGCCTGATCAGCGAGATCAAGCCCAAAGTTCTGTTCGGCGAGTCGGCGTTCCTGAACGCTCTGTGCGGGGACGCGAAAAAACTGGGAGTTGCGGAGATCCTGAGGGACATGGTTTTTGTGGCCGCCGGGACGCCTCTGTGCCTTGAACTGCTGGACGCCGTTGCAGATCTGGGAGTTCAGGTTCACGACCTCTACGGCTGTCAGGAGTTCGGCTGGGTTGCCCTTGACGGGGTCCCCCTGCGGGGCGACGTGACGCTGCTTCCCGTGCCGGGGTCTGAGAAAGCGCCCCTTTTTGAGGTGATCGTGGGCGGCCTGCCGGCGGGCGACCGTTTCCCCCTTTCCGAGGGCGGCCACGTTTGCGGCCATGAGGGCGCTTTAATCACCTACCGCAGGCAGAGAAGCTGCCCGGAGCCCGAAACGGTTCTGAAGGAAACCACGCTGGCGAGCGTTGAAACAGCCCGTCGCGTTGCTAAAAGCGTTCTCCGCATCAAGGGCAAAATAGTCAGGGTCAGCCCCGATCTGGCAACCGGCGCGCCCCGGACGGTTCTCGAAATCCGTCAGTTCTCGGAACGGCTGGAAGAAAGAGCTTCCACGCTGCTCGTGGGGCCTGAAAAGACAGAGCTCTTCGACGCCCTTGTGAAGGCGCAGCTGGAATATCAGCGGAATCAGAAGACCGATCCCGCGTGGATCAAAAGAGGTTAAGCCCATGGGCGGCTATGGACGGCATCAAATGCTGCGAATTTCCGGCGAAGGCCGGGAACGGATTCTTCGGGAGCGGCTGCAAAGCGCTTCCGACGCGTCGGAAGCCCCGCTGCTGGAAGAGCTTTTTCGCGGTTCCTTCAGCAGGGGCACGGCGCCGGCGATCGTCCGGCGTCCCGATCAGGCCTGCGGCGCCATGGTGGCTGTTGGGTTTGTACATCCCCGCCTGAAAGAAGGCCGGCGGTTCAGGGTCGCCTCGGCGGTCAAATCAGAGGAGATCGCGGGGCTCATCAGCCCCTACGGTTTGCCCTGGCAGGACTACGAGGAGCGCACTCCCGTGATGGAACTTCTGCGCCGCCTCTCGGAGCTTCCCGGAACCCGCGCCCGGCTTGGCGCCATCGGTTCCGCTGCCATGGAGATCGTCACTGGGGCGCCCTATACCAACGACGATTCCGACCTGGACCTGCTTCTGCGGGACTGTTCCCGCGGTGAGCTCTCCCAAATTTACGAGTCGATCCGCCGTCTGAGCGGTGCTTTTCGCTTAGAGGCTGACGTCGAAATAGAACTTCCGAACGGTTACGGTATTAAAGCGGCGGAGTTTTTTTCCAACAGCGGAACTCTGCTGGGCAAAAGCGTCGAAGATGTGCGGCTGTTGGAGCGCGGCACAGTTATGGCCCTGTTAGGGGTACGTTGAAAAGGAGGAGTTTTTATGGAAATCAAGTCAAGAGTTCCCGGTAAAGTTGTCAGATACGAGAAGCAGGTGGGCGACGCCGTCAAAGTGAAAGACGTGGTGGTCGTCATGGAAGCCATGAAGATGAAGCAGCTCGTGCCCTCGCCTGTGGAAGGCGTGGTCAAGGAACTCAAGGTCGAGCCCGGCACGCGAGTTTCCGCCGGCACGGTGCTTGCCATCGTCGAGTAATTCCGTTTTGCCGTCCTGGCGAAGGCACAGGGGCCGCGGGCCCTTTTAGTCGCCGGAAATCGAGGGTTTCCGTTTTTGCCCCGCTTTTCCGGCGGACGCCATGGCAGCTTTTGTTTTATGGGAGGTAAGAGAAAAAGAATGACCATTTCATTGATAGCTTTAGGAGTAATGATTTTTGTTCTCATCGCCGGCTCCATTTGCCGGAAGACGTCCACAGCCGTGCTGCTCCTGCTGGCTTCCATTGCGGGCGCCGTCGCCGGCGGCTTTTGGATTCCGCCTCTGCGGCACTTTGTCGAAGGAACCCAGCTGTTCCTCAACCTGATGCTCACCGTGGCCGCGGGCATGCTGTTCATGAGCGTCCTCAAGGAAAACGGCGCGCTGGACCTGCTGACCCGTAAGATCGTCAGCACCTTCTACAAGTCCCCGTCCCTTCTTCTGATCCTGATCATGCTGCTGATCATGCTGCCGGCCATGCTCACCGGTTCGGCTCCCGCTTCGGTCCTGAGCACCGGCGTGCTGGTGGCCCCCATTCTGCTGAAAATCGGCGTTCCCCGTGCCGAGACGGCCGCCATCCTGGCCCTCGGTTCGCTGTTCGGCATGGTGGCTCCGCCCGTCAACGTGCCCGCCATGCTTATCGGCACCGGCGTCTACATGCCCTACGAGGGATTCGCCATTCCCCTGCTGGTCCTCTCCATGCCTCTCGCCGTCTTTTCAGTGCTCTGGATTGGACGCAAGTACGTCACCACCATCGACAGGGACGAGATCCTTTCCGAGATTCCCAGCGATCCCAGCGTCAAGGGATTCCTTCCCCAGTTCCCCCTGGTCTTCGTCATCGGCTATATGATCATCAAGAGCTACTTCCCCCAGATCGACCCCGGCACGCCTCTGGTGTTCTTCATCGGCGTGTTCGTCGCCATGTTCTGCGGCCGGAAGATCAACATCTTCACCGTCGCCAAGAACTCCATGGCCGGCGCCATTGAAGTGATGGCGCTCTTCGCGGCCGTAGGCACGCTGATTCAGATCATGGGCCTTACGGGCGCCCGCGGCGTCATGGTCCTGGCGGCGCTCAGCCTTTCGGGCGCTCTGCTTTACCTCTCCATCACGCTGGTCACGCCTCTTGTGGGCGGTCTGCTGATGCCCTTCGGCGCCGCCGGTGTCCTTGGCATCCCGCTGATCATGGCCTTCACCAACAAGAACGCCATCTGGGTCACCTCTGCGCTGACACTGCTCATGAGCGTGGGCGCCTTGCTTCCTCCCACGTCGGTCAGCGGACTCTTTGCCGCCAAGGTGCTTCAGCTTGACGAACAGTCGGCCATGCTCAAGAAGTGCGCCCTGCCCGCGATCCTGTCGCTGATCCTCGGCGCCGCCGTCCTGGTCCTGGCTTAAGAGAGAGAAGTTATGACAATGCAGTACATCCTTATGAAATACGCTTATTTGTTCATGGTGGCGGTGTTTTCGCTGCTGTTCGCGTGGAACATGCTGACGGCGAAGAGCCGTTCCAGCCAGATCAGCTGCGCCATCGTCCTCGTCCCGCTCCTTCTGCGGCTCTTTCTGATTCATTGATCGCAAAGGAGGAAAAAACATGTCTGAGATGAATACAAGCAGCAAGAAGAACCCCGTGTTTTTTGGTCTCTTTCTGGCGGCGGTGCTCGCAGTCCTTCTGACCGTCACCGGCAAGGAATTTTTGAAGCAGCATGAAAAGGAACCCATCGTCCCCGGTCCCGGCGTCACCGAGATCAAGATGCTGAGCGACTACTTCCCCAAGCTGAAGGGCACGGGCGGCGACAGCGAGGTCTACATCCTCGACAGCAAGAAGCCCGGCGGCACCTTCGTCGTCATGGGCGGCACCCATCCCACGGAACCCGCGGGTGTGCTGTCGGCGGTGCTTTTCGTCGAGAACGCCGTCATGCAGGAAGGCAAGCTGATCGTGGTTCCCCATTCCTGCGAGTCGGGCTTCACCTGGGTTGAGCCCGGGCAGGGCCACTCGCCCTACTTCCACATCAAGACCGACTGGGGCCAGAGAACCTTCAGATACGGCGGACGCGGAAGCAACCCCATTCACCAGTTCCCGGACCCCGATATGTACCTGCACTATCCTTCGGGCCAGATCCTGGCGGCCGACGAGATCCGCAACCTGAACCGCGCCCATCCCGGCAACCCCGACGGGCTGCTGACCCAGCAGATCGCCTATGCCTTCCGCAAGATCGTGGAGACGGAAAACGCCGACCTGATCATCGACCAGCACGAAGCGCCGCCTGAGAAGCCCCTGGTCAACGCCATCTGCGTCCACCAGAGAGCTCTTGACCTTGCCGCCATGGTGGCCCTGGATCTGGAGACTCAGGACATTGAAATGCGCGTCGAGGCCTCGCCCGTGGGACTTCACGGCTTCTCCCACAGAGAGCTTGGCGACCACACCAAGGTGCTGGCCATCCTCTCCGAGACGCCTAACCCAAGCCAGGGCTCGGCCCGCGGCCGGACCGACGAAACCATGGCCGTTACCGGTTACGATCCTGTCTATGAGGAAATCCTCGCGAAGAAAATGCTCAAGCTCTGCTACACCAAGGGCGGCGTTCCGATCGAGGTCAGAACGGGCAGAGACGTGGCCACGATCTGCCAGATCGCCACAACCTACACCGAAATGACGCCCGACCGCCCCATCGTGATCGGCAACATGCCCAGCTACGAAGAGATCACAAAGAACGGCCTCGGCAAGTACCTGCTGCCCGTGCCTGAAAAGAAATAAAGATCTTCCAAGGTTTTCCCGTTAATTAGAAAGGTGTGAATTCTATGTTCCGTAAGATCAGCTCAACGTTCTTCGCCGCGGTCGCGTTTACCGCGATTTCCTGCATGGCTTTTGCCGCGGATCCTAAAGGCAACGCCATGGGACAGGTCGTTCCCGACGAAGCCGTAAAAGTGCAGGATCTGTATGCCTGGACTCCTTCTTCAGGAGCTCCCGCGGCCCGCACGCCCTTTACGACCCGGTATCCCGCCCGCGGACGCTACGTCGTCATCGGCGACAACCAGTACTCGGCGGCGACGGCTTTCAAGATTCTCGACCGGGGCGGCAACGCTTTTGACGCGGCGGTCGGCATGGCCGCGACCATGGGCATCACCTATCCCATGATGAACGACTTCTTCGGCGGCGACGCCATGATCATCGTCTATTCCGCCAAGGACAAAAAGGTCATCACCTACAACGGTTCCGGATGGGCTCCCAAAGCGGCCACCATCGACGCCTATATCGATAAAGGCGGCATTCCCGAGCAGGGGATTCTTTCCGTCGAGATCCCCGGCTCCTTCTCGGGCTGGATGACGCTCCTTCAGGATTACGGCTCCATGAAGCTCAAAGACATCCTTGAGCCGGCCATCGACCTCGCGGAGAACGGTCATAACTTCTCTCAGCTGATCGCCAACTGGGGCAAGGGCTTCTATAAGTACATGAACGACGACGCCAAGGCCGTTTACGGCAAAAACGGAGCGCTCGCCAAGTACGGCGACGTGATCAAGAACCCCAACTACGCCAAGCTTCTTCGGGAAGTGGGCGAGATGAGCTACAAGGACGCCGAGGATTTCTTCTACCGAGGACCGATCGCCCGTGAAATCGCCGCCTTTTCCAAGTCTCTCGGCGGTTTTATTGAGTACGACGACCTTGCCGAGTTCAAGGCTGAGAAGGTCGACGCGCAGAGCACCAGCTACCGCGGCATCGATGTGTTTGTCTGCCCTCCCAACAGCCAAGGCTGGACGCTTCTCGAAGCGCTCAACATCCTGGAGGGATATGACCTGAAAGCGATGGGTCACAACTCGGCGGCCTACATCGATACGCTGACGCAGGCTCTGAACCTGGCTCTTCAGGACCGCAACCACTTTATGGCCGATCCCCGGTTCCACAAGAATCCCGTCGCCATGATTCAGAAACCCTATGCAGAAGAGCGCCGCAAGGCCATGCATCTTGGAACGGCCATGGACGGCGAGCTTTCCGTGGGCAATCCCAAAGACTTCGGCGACATCTACTATGGCCGTCAGGGCGATACCACCTTTATGGCTGTCGCCGACGCCGAGGGCAATATCGTGGCCTGCACCACCAGTCAGTGCGGCGGATTCGGTTCCTGCCTCATGGTTCCCGGACGCGGATTCATCCTCAATAACCGTATGCCCTATTTCTTCCTCGACACGGAACTGGCGAACTTCCTTGAACCCCGCAAGCGCACCATGCAGACGATCACGCCTTCAATCGCTTTGAAGGACGGCAAGCCCTTCTTGGCGTTCGGCACGCCTGGCGCCGACGTTCAGGAGCAGGCGAAACTTCAGGTCTTCCTCAACGTTGCCGAGTTTGGCATGAATCCCCAGGAAGCCGTTGAATCTCCCCGTTTCCAGAGCCGCCACCCCATGGGCATCAAGAGCCACGCCTCCTATCCCAAGACTCTTCAGGTTGAAGCTCGCGTCGCTCCCGCCGTCCGCGAGGAGCTGAACAAGAAATACGGCTACATCATTCAGAGCAAGGCTGATTGGGAGTATATCGGATTTATGGGCGCCATTGGCTTTGACCACGAACAGAACCGCCGTATCGCCGGTTCCGATCCTCGCTCCGACGCCATCGCCTACGGCTGGTAGACCCCTTTCCCTTTGTTGAAAACTCAGCCGCCGAGGTCCTGAGACACGGCTTTGGCGGCTGAGTTACAGTTCCTGTTTCGTGTAAAAATGGACGTATCGAGAAACACGCGGATTTGTTGGGAACGAGTTTTGCTTAATCGATGAGGAGGAACGAAAGCAATGAAAAAGACAAAGATTTTCGCCGCGGCCGCTCTGGTTCTTGGGCTGGCTGCAAGCAGCTCCTTCGCGAACCTGATGTTCAACCAGAACCGCCCCGCGATCAGCGGCCGTCAGGTCGCCCACGCGGGCAGCCCCGCCGCCGCCATGGCGGGCTACAACATTCTCGCCAAGGGCGGCACGGCCTTTGACGCCGCGTTGACCATGGCCGCGGCCCAGAGCTATTCCGAAGTGATGATGGCCCACATCTTCGGCGGCGACCTTCAGCTGATCGCCTACGACGCCAAGAGCGGCAAGGTCGTCACCTACAACGGAACGGGCTGGGCTCCCAAGAAGGCCACTATTGACCATTATCTTGACCTCGGCAAGATCCCCGAGTACGGCATCGAGTCCATGCACATTCCCGGAGAATGGTCGGGCTGGATGACTATGCTCCGTGACCACGGCACCATGCCTCTGAAGGATATCCTCGAGCCTGTGGTCGAGATGGCCGACAAGGGAATCATCACCGATGAGTTCCTTTCCAACATCACCAAGATGAGCACAAAGTACATGAACAAGGAAGCTCTGGCTGTATTCGCCCCCAACGGCAAAGCTCTCGAGCCCGGCGATCTCTACGTCAACAAGGATTTCGCCAAGCTGCTTGTGACCATGGGCGACGTAGCGGCGAAAGAGAAGACCCTCGCCGACGGATACAAGGCCGCCGAGGAATACTTCTACCGCGGACCTATCGCCAAGGCCATTGTGGAGTGGAACAACAAGGAAGGCGGAAACTTCAGCCTTGAGGACTTCACCGAATTCTACGCCGAGCGGACTGAACCCATCACCACCAACTACAAGGGCTACGACGTGTTCTGCACGCCTCCCAACAGCCAGGGCACGGTGCTGATCGAGACGCTGAACATCCTGGAGAACTTCGACCTCAAGAAGATGGGCCACAATACCAGAGACTACGTCAATGTGATCATCCAAGCCCTGAATATCGGCCTGAACCACCGCAACAAGTACAGCGCCGACCCCCGCTTCTACAAGTATCCCGCCGAGTTCCTGACCAAGAAGTTCGCCAAGGAGATGGCCAAGGAGATCAACCTGAACGAGGCCATCAGCGAAATCCCCGAAGTCTACGCCAAGTATTTCGTGGACTACGACAAGACCGGCCCCGACACGACCTTCATGTTCTGCGCCGACAAGTTCGGCAACGTGGTCGCCGTGACCCACTCCATCAACCATTTCTTCGGCTCCGGCCTGATGGTTCCCGGACTGGGCATCATGATGAACGACCGTCTGATCCAGTACGCTCTTGACGAGACTCTGCCCAATCACCTTCAGGCTCACAAGAGAACCGTCCAGACCATCACCCCCACCATCGTCCTCAAGGACAGCAAACCTATCATGGCTTTCGGAACGCCCAACGCCGACCGCCAGGAGCAGACCAAGCTCCAGGGCTTCCTGAACGTGGTTGAGTTTGGCATGCGTCCCCAGAAGGCCGTCGAATCGCCCCGCGTGGCTACTGGCGCTCCCGGCGACACGGCCAGCAACGGCAAGATCGTGAAGGGCCTCTACTGGATGCCCGGATTCCCTGCCGAAGAGCTGAAAAAGCTTGAAGCCATGGGATATAAGCTGATCCCCACCAACAACACGGGCTCCCTTGGTCTGGGTTACTTCCAGAACGGCCAGTGGACCGTAGGCGCCGATCCTACCAGGAACGCCTATACCTACGGCTGGTAAACGCGCTTTTTGGGGAACGCTCCGAGGGCGGGGAGAAGCTTTTCTCTCCCCGCCTCTCCTGAAACAAAACGATACGTCCATCTTTTGAAATTTTGATTTTTGTTCCCGTACAGGAACATGAGCTTCGAAAAAAACGGTAAAGCCGGTACTGAACCGGAAAACCAGCTTCAACGCCGGGCCTAGGGCGGCCTTGAAACTCGGAACCGCCGAAGGGCCTCTTATGCGATAAAAAAGGAGAAATGAACATGAAAAAGATTTCTGTCGTCATGCTGCTCTGCGCAGCTCTCTTCGGTTTTGCCGGCGCTGCCTGCGCCGCCGAGAACCCCGCTCTGCCCCACATCGATATGCCCATGCTGATCAACCCCTTCGGACAGAGCCAGGACGCGAACTTCGTAAACCTGCTTGCCAAGAGAAGCAAGCTGAACAGCGCCTATGAGCTTTACATTTTCGCCAAGGACGTGGACTGGTCCAAGTACAAGACTCTCGTGGTGGTGCTTGGCGGCAGCGGCAAGGGACTGGGCGCCGCCGGCCTTGACGTTCCCGGGGAAGTGGCCCGCTGCAACGGCCTGATCGCCGAAGCCAAAAAGAACGGGGTCTACATCGTGGGCATGCACATCGGCGGAGCCGATCGCCGCGGCCCCAACTCGGAAGCCTTCCTTCCCTACGCGGGAATGGTGGATTACATGGTGGTCCGCGCCGACGGCAACGAAGACGGCTATTTCACCAAGCTCTGCGGCGAGAAGAAGATCCCTCTCTACACCATCCAGAAGACTTCCGACCTCAGAAGCGCCCTTGCCGAGATGACCAAGTAACCGGCAGCTGAATTTTGTCTATCACTCCCTCGAAATAAAGGTTCTCCCTCCAGAAAAGCGAAGAAGCCGCGTTCCGATAAAGGACGCGGCTTCTTCGCTTTTTATTTGTTTCACATTTCAAACTTTTAGAAGTATGATGCCAGAAAAGTCCTATTGAGAACACTTTTACCCATGTAAAAATGCCATTGATAAAGACTTTTTGGCACATATCACTGCGAGCTGTTTTATACTTCTCTTTTATAGAGAGGCGGAAGAGGCTGAAAGAGGCGCCGCAAACGCAAGGCTGTCCAGAGCGCGATTCGTATTATGCTTCCTGTTCCCCTAATGCGGAACCCGCTGCGGGAAGGTTCGGGCGCCAGATAATAAAGCGCCTCTCCTGTCCAGAGTGCAGAAGAGGCGCTTGTCTGTGCTGTCTGTTGTTTTTCTGTGCCGCCGCTTATTCCGCTCTGCCTGCAAGGCGGCGGTAACGTTCGTACTTGGCCTTTGCCTGTTCTTCGGCGAGCGAGAGCAGCTTTTCGGCTTCCTGGGGGAAGGTGCGTCCCAGGGCGGCGTAGCGCACTTCGCCCATCAGGAAATCACGGAGGGGCACTGTCGGCGCTTTGGAGTCGAGGATGAAGGGGTTCTCGCCGGCGGCGGCGCGGCGCGGGTCGTAGCGGTACAGATGCCAATAGCCTGATTCCACGGCCAGCTTCGATTCGGGCTGGGCATAGCTCATGCCCTTGACGATGCCGTGGTTGATGCAGGGCGCGTAGGCGATGATCAGCGAGGGGCCGTCGTAGGATTCGGCTTCCTTCAAAACCTTGATGAACTGGGCGGGATCGGCGCCCAGTGCGACCTGGGCCACGTAGACGTGGCCGTAGCTGGCGGCCATCATGCCCAAATCCTTCTTGCCAGTCTTCTTTCCCGAGGAGGCGAACTGCGCCACTGCCGCTACGGGCGTGGCCTTGGAGGACTGGCCGCCGGTGTTGGAATAGACTTCCGTGTCGACCACCAGGATGTTCACGTTCACGCCCGAGGCCAGCACGTGATCCAAGCCGCCGTAGCCAATGTCGTAGGCCCAGCCGTCGCCGCCGTACATCCACATGGATTTTTTGACCAGATGTTCGGCGTTGTCTAGCAGGTAATCCAGGGCGGGGCTCTTTTCGCCTTTCTCCCTGGCCTTGAGGGCGGCGCATTGGACGGCGTCGCTGTAGGCGCGGCTGCCTTCGCCGTCGTCGTAGTGGTCTTTCCAGTTTTGCAGCGCTTCTCTCAGCTCCTGGTCGCCGGTCTGGCCGAGCAGCTCGTCGGCTTTCATGGCGAGGCGTTCGCGCTGCTGCTGGACGGCCAGGCACATGCCGAGGCTGAACTCGGCGTTGTTCTCGAACAGCGAGTTGGAGAACGCGGGGCCGTGGCCCCGGCTGTTGACGGTGTAGGGCACGCAGGGACACGCCGCGCCCCAGGCCTGGGTGCATCCCGTAGCGTTGGCGATGTACATCCTGTCGCCGAAGAGCTGGGTCATGACCTTCATGTAGGGCGTTTCGCCGCAGCCGGCGCAGGCTCCCGAGAATTCCAGAAGGGGCTGTTCGAACTGGCTGCCCTTGACGCTGAACTTGTCCATGGGGTTGCGCTTTTCGGGCAGGCTCAGCAGGCTGTACCAGTTTTTCATCTCGTCCAGCTGGCTGTCGAGGGGCTTCATGACCAGGGCCTTTTCCCTGGCGGGGCAGACCTGGGCGCAGCTTCCGCAGCCCGTGCAGTCCAGCGGGTCCACCTGAATGCGGAATTTCAGACCGGCCAGCGCCTTTCCGCCCTTGGCGTCGACGGCGCCGCAGCCCTGGGCCGCGGCCTCTTCTTCCGTCAGCAGGAAGGGGCGGATCGCGGCGTGGGGACAGACGAAAGCGCACTGGCTGCACTGGATGCAGGAGTCGGCGATCCACTGGGGCACGTTGACCGCCGTGCCGCGTTTCTCGTATTTCGAGGTCCCCAGGGGAACCGTGCCGTCGGCCGCGCCGGCGAAAACGCTGACGGGCAGGCTGTCGCCCTTCAGCGCGTTGACGGGGATCAGTACCTTGCGGATGTACTCGGGGAGGCCGTCCGACGGCGCGGCGGGCGCGTCGGCTGCGCTGAGCCAGCTCTGGGGGACGTCCACTTTGACGACGCCCGAAATGCCGCGGTCCACGGCGTCATAGTTCATGGCCAGGACTTTTTCGCCCTTGGCCCCGTAGGTCTTGGCGATGGCGTCTTTCATGTATTTCACGGCGTCTTCGATGGGGAGCACGCCCGAGAGCTTGAAAAAGGCCGATTGAAGCACCGAGTTGGTCCTGTTGCCCAGTCCGATTTCCGCGGCGATCGCCGTGGCGTCGATGATGTAGAAGCGGATCCGGCGCTGGGCGATGGTGCGCTTGACCGCCGCGGGCAGTTTCCCGTCAAGCTCCTCGGGGCTCCAGCCGCAGTTGAGCAGGAAGGTTCCGCCCTGTTTGACCTCTCCCACGATGTCGTACTTGGCAATGTAGGACTGGTTGTGGCAGGCCACGAAGTCGGCTTCGCTGACCAGGTAGGACGAGCGGATCGGCGAATGGCCGAAGCGCAAATGGGATTTGGTCACGCCGCCGGACTTTTTGGTGTCGTATTCAAAGTAGGCTTGGACGTACTGGTCCGTGTTGTCGCCGATGATCTTGATGGCGTTCTTGTTGGCGCCCACCGTGCCGTCGGAACCCAGCCCCCAGAATTTGCAGGCGATGGTGTCCTTGGCGCCGGTCAGGAGCGAGGGGCCGGCGGCCAGCGAATGATGGGTCACGTCGTCGTCGATGCCCACTGTGAAGTGATCCTTGGGCGCCAGGGCCGTCATGTTGTCGTAGACGGCGATCATCTGCGCGGGCGTCACGTCCTTGGAGGACAGGCCGTAGCGTCCCGCCAGGATCGCCGGCGCGCCGTCCACGTTGGCCAGCACGGAACAGACGTCCTCATAGAGAGGTTCGCCGGGAGCGCCGGGCTCCTTGGTCCTGTCGAGGACGGCCACGCGTTTGGCCGTGCGGGGAAGGGCCGCCAGGAAGTGTTCGGCCGAGAAGGGGCGGTAGAGGTGCACCTGCAGGAATCCCACTTTCTGCCCCGCCGCCCGCAGGTAGTCCACCACCTCCTGAAGGCATCCCGAGACGGAACCCATGGCGATGATCACGCGCTCGGCCTCTGGGTCGCCGTAGTAGTTGAACAGGCTGTAGGAACGTCCCGTCATGGCGCTGATGCGCTTCATGTAGGATTCTACGATGTAGGGAACCTGGGTGTAATAGGCGTTGCAGGCCTCTCTGGCCTGGAAGAACACGTCGGGGTTCTGAACGGTGCTGCGCTGGATCGGCCGGTCGCTGTTGAGGGCCCTTTTTCTGAAAGCCCGCAGGGCTTCCTGGTTCAGAAGGCTGCCAAGCTGTTCGTAGGAAGGCACTTCGATTTTCTGAATCTCGTGGGACGTGCGGAAGCCGTCAAAGAAGTGGAGGAAGGGCACCCGGCCCTCGATTGCGGCGAGGTGGGGGACGGCGGCCAGGTCGGCCACTTCCTGCACGCTGCCCGACGAGAGCATGGCGAATCCCGTCTGGCGCGTGGACATCACGTCGGAATGGTCGCCGAAGATAGAAAAGGCGTGAGTGCCCACGGTGCGCGCGCTGACGTGCAGCACGCCGGGCAGCAGCTGGCCCGCCATGCGGTACATGGGGGGAATCATCAGAAGAAGCCCCTGGGAGGCTGTGTACGAGGTGGTCAGAGCCCCCGATTCAAGGGAACCGTGCATGGCGGCCGCGGCGCCGAACTCCGCCTGCATCTCCACGAGCCGGACGGGCTGGCCGAAGAGGTTTTTCTTCCCCCGCGCCGCCCATTCGTCCACGTGTTCCGCCATAGGCGACGACGGCGTGATTGGATAAATCGTCGCGACCTCCGTAAAAGCGTAGGAAACATAGGCCGCGGCTTCGTTTCCATCCATGGTTCTGACGTCTTTCAGCATTTTGTTGACCTCCTGATGATAAATAAATCTTGAAAAGACACCTTAAAATGATAAAGCATGATGTTTTGTTCGTCAATACAAAATTACCGGCATAAGTCCTTAAATTTTATTATTTTAAACGACAGATAAGTAAAATTCAAAAAGAAAGCCATTCTCAGAGCCGCCGCAGTCCAGTAAGACAACGTATCAGCTTAAAGAGCGCGAGGCAAAGCGTCCGTTCCCGATAATTTTTCAAGATATTCTCTCGGGTCCGTGATCTTTCCAGTGAGAGCCGAAACGGCGATCGTCGCGGGAGAGCCGAGGAAGATCAGCGACTTGGCCGCCCCCATGCGCCCCAGGAAGTTTCTGTTGTTGGTCCCGAGAACCACTTCGCCGTCGCTGAGCAGGCCGCTTCCGCGTCCCTGGCACAGCGAGCAGTAGGGATGAGTTACGACGGCTCCGGCTCTGACTAAAGTTTGAATATAGCCGGTTTTCAGCGCGTTCTTGTAGATTCCTACCGAAGCGGGCGTTACGATAAATTTGACCCGGGGAGGGACGTGGCGTCCTTCCAGGATTTTGGCGGCTATGGCCAAGTCTTCAAGCCTTCCGTTCGTGCAGGATCCCAGAAAAATCTGGTTAACCTCCAATCCTTCCTTCTCGGCGACAGGATGGACGTTGTCGACGAACTGCGGGCATGAGAGATTGGGAACAAACTTCGCCGCGTCGTAATGAAGGGTTTTCTCGTAAAAGACGTCGCTGTCGAAATGGAGCCAGGCCGTTTCTTCCGGTGATGTTCCGCTGTACTCGCAGGTTTTCGCGTCAGGCGCGAAAAGCCCCACTTTTGCGCCGCACTCGACGGCCATATTGGATATGGTTAACCGGGCGTCCACGCTCATGGCGTCGATAGTGGTTCCGCAGAACTCCAAAGATCTGTAAGTTCCGCCGTCGGCCTTCAGGTCCCCAAGGATCCTCAGGATCACGTCTTTGGAATAGACGCCCAGAGGCAGTTCCCCGTCGATCTGGATTTTTATCGCTGCCGGGACGCGGGCCCACATCTTGCCGGTGCCGAGCACGGAAGCCATTTCGGTATAACCCACACCTGTGGCGAAGGCCCCGACGGCGCCATAGGTCGTGGTGTGGGAGTCGGTGACGTAGATCACACTTCCGGGACGGGCGAGCCGAAGTTCAGGCACAAGCTGATGACCGATTCCCTGGGCGATATAGTGATTTCTGATGCCGAATTCCTCGGCGAATTTGTGAGAAAAGCTGACCGACCTGGGATCGTCTTTCAGGCAAGTCGGGAGTTCATGGTCATCAACGATGGCTATTTGGTCAGGATTGAACACCTTCTTGAAACCCATTTCTTTAAATTGGTGGTAAACGAAGGGGGCGTAGATGTCGAGAAAAAGGACCATGTCGGGTTTGGTGATGACGATATCGCCGGGATGAAGGCTTTTCGAGCCCGTATTGCGCATCAGTATCTTTTCAGCGAGTGTGTGTCCCATGATAAATCCCCTCTTTCCTAATCGAGAATGCCGTTGAGTTTTTTCATGCTCCTGACGAGGCCCCCGCCGTCGAGAATCTTTAACAGGTCGTCGGGGATTTTTGGGATCATAAACCCCCTGCCGCGGCAGACAATGCGGCTGTTGATCTCTACGTCGGCCACGTCGCCCTCTTCGCAGAAGTCGTACAGGCCGCTTTCAATCAGGAGAAGGCCGTTGTTGATGGCGTTGCGGAAAAAAATCCTCGCGAAGGATTTTGCGATGACGCAGCGAATGCCGATTGTCACCAAAACCGCGGCGGCCTGCTCACGGGAGGAACCGCAGCCGAAGTTTTTGCCGCCCACAATAATGTCGCCGGGGCGAATCAGGGCGGCGAGTTCCGGCCGAAGGGGTTCGAAGGCATGAGGAGCCATCTCTTCAAGCGTCGGGAGGGAAAGGTATTGAGTTGGCATGATAATGTCGGTGTCGATGTCGTCGCGCAGTTTCCACAGGCGTCCTGAAAATTTCTGAATCATATTCCCGCCTCCTTATAATCGCAGATTTTGCCCGCGAGGGCGCACCGCGCGGCGACCTCGGGCGAGCAGACGTACACAGACGAATTCACTGGGCCGGTACAGCCCCGTGAACATCGGGAACCCGTGGACAGCAGAGTTTCGCCTTCACCGATCAAGCCTTGGGACTTTCCCCAGCAAACGCTGCAGCCTTGTCCCATCACGAGCGCTCCCGCGTCGAAGAAGATGTCGAGCAGGCCTTCGTCGGCGGCCTGGCTGAAGACTTCCGCCGTAGCCGGGGCGATCATCAGGCGAAGGCGCGGAGGGACGCGGCGGCCGCGCAGGATTTTCGCGGCGGTCCGCAGATCTTCGATGCGGCCGCCCGAACAGCCGCCGATAAAGACTTCGTCGAGAGGCGCCGGCGCAATTTTTACAAGAGCCTTAACCTGCGTGTTTTCATGGGGACCGGCGACGAGCTGGCACAGCGTTTGTGGATCGAGCCGGAGCGCTGCGCCGGAGGCGTCTTCGGACCCAAAGGACGCGCAGACCGCGCCTGTGGCGTTGACCATTTGACAGAGCGTTATTTTGTCGTGAAGGGGGAGCTCCAAAGCTCCTGTGCCGACGAACTCGATGGCGCGCCCTTTGAGAAAGCTTCCGCCCCGGGCGATCAGAGTCAGGGCGAGATCCTTGGCGCCAAGAGGAGGCTGAGGCGCGGCCGTGATTTCCACGCGGCAGGCCTGCGGCATCGTGAAGTTGGCTGTACCGGTGAGCATCGAGTCGGCGAGGGTTGGGGGTGTCATGTCCAGCCCCAGCGCATTGACGGCGCCGAAAATAGGCGCGTGGGGCGAGCAGAGGGCGACGACCTGCCCTTTTTTAACAAAGCGGTCCAGCATAATTTGATAAGAGATCCCCGCGCCGTTGAAGAGTTCACAGCCCTGATCCAAAGCGAATTGAATCAGTTTTTTTTGTGCGAGCGCCGCATCGACGGAACCGCAGGGCACATCGTGATCTATGAAAACCTTGACTTTTTCAGGATAGAGAAGCCGGCGTGACCCCAGCAGTTCGGGAAGGACGCTGGATGCGGCATCGTTCACGACCCACCAGTCCACACAGAGTCTCTGTTCTTTGTTCCTTTCCATGAGAAACCCTCCATTTTTAACATCTCAATAGTTTTGGCGCGTTGAAACACGTTCGATCGCTTGGAAAACTTTGCTGGGATAAAACATTCTACTTAAAAGAAACGATAAAGTGTTACGTTTTACTTATCAGCGAGAAAGGCGTTCAGGTAAAAGTGTTTTTTTATTTTATGCTTAGAAGAAAGAAATAGCCTGGATTTGAAACTTTTCTTCTCTTGACAGGGCGGCGGCTTTTTTTTATGATGAATTTTACTAAAATTATTCGAAGAAAGGATACTTGTTATGTCTACTATAAAAGATGTGGCCAGCGCTGCAGGAGTCTCCATATCCACGGTGTCGATCGTTCTGAACGGTATGTCGGCGGAGCGTAAAATTCCCCAGCCGACGCAGGATAAAGTGCTGGAAGCGGTCCGCGCCGTTAACTACCAGCCCAACCTCTCGGCGCGCAAACTTCGCAGTTCCAATAAATTGGAGTACACTCTGGGCGTCTTCTGGGCGGCCGATACGCGAATCATCGTGTTGACCCGAGTGCTTGAGGCGTTGCAGAAAGCCGTTCAGCAGAGTCTTTGCAGAATTAACCTCGTAGTCTGCCCCTTTACGGCGGGACGTCTGCGCGACGAGAGATCGCTTCAGGGGCTTTCCTCTTTTAACGCTGCGCTGCTTGCCACTATCAGCCGCGACGACCTCGATTACATCGAACAGACCCCGCCCCTGCTGCCCATTGTGCTTTATAATCGCCAGTCCGACCGATTCTCCAGCGTAGGGACCGACAATCGCGCGGCGGGGCGTCTGGCCGCGCTTCAACTTCTTGACAAGGGCATCACCGATATCGGCATGGTCACCCAGGAACATCAGTTTCTCGCGCTGGGCATCCGCAGCCGGAGTTTTTGCGAGGCTTGTGAAGAGTACGGCATTGCCGGCCTTGCGTCGAAGACGGTCAAAACTGAAGACACCATCACGGGCGGTTATGCCGCGGGGAAGGAGTTTATTCGCCGAGGCAAGATCCCGAAGGGGATCTACTGCGACGACGATCCCATGGCTTACGGTCTGATCAGCGCTTTCTCGCAGGCGGGGATCCGAATTCCTCAAGACGTCCGGATCGTAGCCATTGGGATGGGGATTCCCGAACTCGGCCGCTACAGCGTTCCGCCTCTGACGGTCGTGGAGCTTCCCCTGGAGGAAATGGCGGCTGCCAGCGTGCCGCTGATGATTAAGCTCATAGAAAGAAAAATCGACAGGCCGCAATACATCAGCTTTGAGTCCAAACTGTACGTGCGAGAATCCTGTTGATAAAAGACGGCAGCCCATAGGTCGCGGGCTGCCGTCTTTTACTCCACGTCCATTTTTTCGAAGATCTCTGCGGCGGGGATCAACGCTGTGGCGCCGCAGAGGAAAAAGACCAGCCGCAGGACTTCGCCGATTTCTTCTATGGTTGCGCCGTTTTCCAGGGCAAGGCGGCCATGGGTGTTGATAGTGGTCTGAGCCCCGCGGGTGCAGCCTAAGGCCATGATGATCAGTTCTCTGTACTTTCGGGGAATCGACGTGTCCTTCTTGTTGCAGTTCAGATATTGCTGAGTGAACGCGTTCAGGAGCGACGGATCGTTGGCGATCCTCTTGTGAAAATCGATGACCGTGCCGCCGCGAAGAGCTTTCAGATCTTCGATCAGTTCTTTTGCTTTTGCTATTTGTTCAGGATTGGTCTGTCTCATAGGAATAGCTCCTCTTACTGAATATGATATTTTGCCTTGAGGTAATCGCGCGCCACCGCGGGAAAGAGAGCGTAGGTCAGCACGTCTTCGTCGCTGCGCGCCAGGCCGGCGACCGCGGCTTTCATCCTGTCGTATTCTGGCTCGATGAGGTCGGCGGGACGGCAGGTGATCGGTTTTGCGTCGCCGAGAACTCTTTTTACGAGTTCGGGGGAAACCTCGCTGGGCGCTTTGCCGTAGTGTCCGCTGATATAGAGCTTTGATTCCTTGGGGAACATCTTATAGCGCTGGCCAGTCATGACGTTGATCGTCGCCTGGGCCCCCACGATCTGCGAGAAGGGCGTCCCGAGGGGCGGATAGCCGAAGTCCTTCCGGACTATAGCTACTTCCGCGAGGACCTCGTCAAGCCTGTCCAGCACATTCATCTGCTTCAGCTGGCTTTCGAGGTTGGACAGCATACCACCAGGCACCTGATGGCGCAGCACGCTGATGTCCACGCCCGTAAACCTGCTTTCGTACTCTTTGTACTTGACCCGCATGTCCATGAAATAGCGGTTGATCTCCGCCACAAGTCCAAGGTCGATGCCTGTGTCGCGGGGCGTGTTCCGCAGCTCCACGATCAACGGCTCGATCGGCGGATGGCTGGTGCCGAGGGCGAGGGCCGAAACGTCCACGTCGAGCACGTCCACTCCGGCGCGCGCCGCTTCCCAGTAAGCCACGTCGGCCATGCCTCCTGTGCTGTGGGCTTGAAAGTGGACGGGCACTTTGACGGCTTCCTTGATTGCCCTGATGCACTTGTATACCGAGAGGGGATCCACCATGCCGGCCATGTCCTCAAGATGGATTGCCTGCATTCCCATGGCCTCGTATTCCCGAGCGAGTTCAACGTACTTTTCGATGCTGTGGACGGGGCTCAGCGTGTAGAGAATATTGGCTTCGGGGCGTTTGCCTGCTTTAAGCACGGCGTTCATGGCCGCCCGGGTGTTGCGGCTGTCGTTCAGGCCGTCGAAGATCAGAAAAATGTCGATACCCGCGGCGGCGGAGGCGAACACAAACTTTTCCACCACGTCGTCGGCGTATTGTCGATATCCTAGAAGATTTTGACCACGGAGGAGCATCCGCAGAGGCGTTCGTGGAGCCGCTTTCTTGAAGTCCCGAACCCTCTGCCATGGATCTTCGTGCAGAAATCGGATACAGGAATCAAAGGTGGCGCCGCCCCAGACTTCCATACAGTCGTAGCCAACGCGGTCCATCTTTTCGATAACGGGAAGCATATCCTCAGTTTTCATGCGTGTTGCAAGCAGCGATTGCTGACCGTCGCGAAGCTCTACGCTGGTCAGCTTCAATGGGGACGTGGCCCAGCCTTCGGTGGCCGAATCCAAGGAGGAAGAGCGTTTAAACCAGCTTATTTGAATCAGTCCTTTCTATGAAAAAGAAAAACTTCGGAAAATTACTTTACAGCTGTTGAAACGGCTGCAATCAGAGGAAGCAGGAAGCTTCCAAGGATAAGGATCAGCGCGCCGCCGAGGCGCGATGACACGGCCGCGAAGGGCATAAGAATCATTCGCTTACAGGCAAGCAGTGTGGCAATGTCGCCGGAACCGCCCATGTTAGCCATGCAGAGTCCGCCGGTGATGGCCGACTCGATGGGGTAGAAACCGACGATATAGCCGACCAACGCAGAACCGAGAATGGCACCGATGACGACGATCACGCAGAGAAGCAGATAAGCGGGGGTGAAAGCGGCAATGATGGGTTTTAAGCTGATCAAGCCGACGCCGAGACCCGCGAGCAAAACGTTTGCGAAGTTTTTCATGAAAAGTTGATACCAGAGGGCGCAGCTCTTCTCAACTCCAGCAGGCAGAAGGCCCATAATCTTTGAAATGACCATCAGGATGATCATCCAGGCGTAGGCGTGGATGCTTGGGACGAAACGCTGAATCAGTTGTCCGAGCCCCAGGTATATGCCGGCGACAGCAATGCCTGCCGCAAAGACTTTCAGGTCGGTCAGGGGTTCGCTGGCTGCTTTTTGTTCTGACAAAAAGGTGGTCTCAGCGCCATTACCGCGAAGAATGCTGCCCTCGCCGGTCAAGGAGGGAACGGCTTTACCGAGTTTGTCAAGAAGGCCGGCAAAGACGATGGCGCAGGCGTTGCCCAGAGCGACGGCCGGCGTCATGATGGCGAGCATCTCGCCAGAGTCTTTACCGAGAACTTCTGCGAACATTTTCGACATGGGCAGAGCGCCTGCTGAAGTTCCGCCGCCCATAATCGGAAGGCCAATATACATGATGGCTTCTGCGAATCCAAAGCCAAGGAATTTGCCTGCGATACCGGCAAAGAGAAGGGCTACCGCCGCGCCGCCGAGAATACAGGGAATGTAGCGAAGCGAAGATTTGACGAGAAGTTTTCGGTCCATGCCGAAGATACTGCCGCAGCAGAGAGCTGCCAGCGCGAAGTTGATGAACTCGTTGTTCATGAAATTCTTTGTAGCTGTAGCGACGGAAGCGGGAATGATGCCGTACATAACCATAGCCGAGCAGCCGAAGAGGACGACGACGGAACCGCCGCCGAGGTAGTCTTTGACGATGGGGATGCGGTCGCCGAAAAAGCGCAGAGCCTCTCCAAGGACGAGCAGAAAGGGAAGCTGCCCAGCCAGGCTCTTAGGCAGGAAGTTGTAATAAGCTGCCAGAGCGACTACTACGAATAATGCGGCGAAATAAGGCCAATCCATACCAAGCAGTTTGATCTCTTTCTTCTCAGACATGAAAATCTACCTCCTCAAATTAAAACGTTTTAGTTAAACGTTTAACTGAAATGATAATGTCCTTTTATATCTTTGTCAAGTATCCTTTTATGTTTTATTCTGTTCTTTCCAGAAATTGGGGAGTGCTTAACTTGTTTTATAGGATTGGATGATCCGCCCTCCATCTTGCCGGAGGAGGATATTTTCGCCCCGCCCTTCATGTGCTTTTTTTCCTTAAGGTTCCGAATTCTCTGCTTAGGAATGAAATGCGAAAAAAACATGAATCTCGGTGAGGAAACAATCAGTTTTCAAGTAAATTTTTAATATTTATTTTAATAATGGACCAGAGGAGCCCAAGTTCCGTCCGTTGGCCTGGCCAAGGCGCGTTGACGTTCAGCCAAAGGCACAGGGATATACTTTGCCGATAAAAAAACGGCGGTCCGCGATGGCGGGCCGCCGTTTGGGGATTGGTGTGTTTTGTCTTTTAGGAATTATGCAGGAGCGTCTTGAAGTAGTCTTTGATAAAGGCCATGAACAACAGGGATTGTTCCGAGAGCTCTGCCTGATCTTCACTGATCACATAGATGTTTCTGCGGCAGTGGGGATTGGAGATGTGAAGGAGTTTCGCCTTTTCGGTCGGGATCTTTCCCCAGGTGACCTCGGGCCACAGGGAGACGCCAAGGCCGGCGGCTACCAGGTCTCGGATGGTGCTGGGGATGTCGCTCTCGAAGCTGAACTGCGGGGAAAAGCCGCAGGACAGGAAGAAATGGTCGGTGATCTCCCGCATGGAGCGGTTCTTGCTGAGCATGATGAAGTTCTCGCCCTTCAACTCGTTCAGCGTCACGGAATCGCGCAGGGCCAGCGTGGAGGAGACGGGGACCGCCAGAAGGATCTCTTCGCTCAAAACAAGGGTCCCGTTGCTGGGAATGGCTTCCGGCAGCGTGGAGCAGATGCTCAGGTCGCACTTGGCCGAGCGGTCTTTCTGGGTGATTTGGAAGTCGATATAGGGATGGATCGCCCGGAACTTGACCAGCATGTCGGGCAGCAGTGAGGACGCGGCGAGCACGTTGAGCAGGATGGTGGACCTGGAACAGCCTGAGACGACCTGGAGCTCGTGCGGGAGGTTGTCCAACACTCCCATGACTGGGAGCAGCCTCTTCTGCAGGGCCTGCCCAGTCCCGTTCAGCTGGATGCGTTTGCCCTTCCGGGTGAACAGGGAAACGCCGAGTTCCTTTTCCAGAGACAGAATGGCCTTGCTCACCGAAGGCTGGGAGATGAAAAGTTCCTCGGCGGCCCGGGAAAAGTTCTCGTGTTTGGCCACCGACAGAAAATAACGCAGGTGAAAGAGTTCCATAAGAATGCCCTTTCTTGTAGCTGGATTTTATATCGATGAAATTTATTCTAATCCGCTGCGAGGGATTCAGCAATCAGTTTTTTTGAAAGCGCCCTCCGGCAAATTGATACTAGTTATCAATAGAAACGCATAATTGGCACGGAGAGGGCGGCCCGGGGGCACCCACCAAGCGAGTTGCGCAGGCTGAAGGCTGAGTATGTTTGAGCGGCTGTATGTCCCCCGGGGTGGCCTCGGTCTCCAATTAAGCCGTTTAACTGCGAAAGAGTATTAACGGGGCTGTTCTGTGGAGTAGTATGAAGTGAAGGGTGTGGCTCACGGGTTACGCTGAAAATAAAAAAGTCCGCGGCCCCTTGCGGTACGGGGCGTGCGGACTTTTCTCCTCATTTTTTAGAAAACAGGCCTTAGTAGAGTCCGAAATAGGCCGCGACAGCGCTGCCGGCGCAGAAGATGACGGCGGCGAGAAGCAGCTCGTTGTAGAGTTTGTCACGGTCCACACCTTCGGGAGCGGAAGCGACGCAGAGGCCGCCGACGGTGGAGAGGGGGCTGATGACGACGCCGTTGGTCCCCACGACGACGGCGATGATCAGCGCGAGGGGCGATCCGATTTCGGGCATCTGCTTCGACATGTCCGCGGCCAGAGGGATCAGCGTGGGCATGACCACGCCGGTGCCGCTCGAGACGGCGCCCATCAATCCGCCCAGGGCCACGAAAATGGGCTGGGCCGAGCGCGCGTTCATGACGGTTTTCAGCTGTTCGGAAAGCAGCTTGATGCCGCCGGCGGTGACTACCACTTTGAGCAGCACGGCCATGCCGCAGATCAGCAGGATGGTGCCCCAGGGCATAGCGGAGATGGCTTTTTTCTGGTCCGCCGCGTTGAGAAGGAGCAGGATGCCGCCGCAGGCGAAAGCCAGAAGGCCCAGATCCTGTTTGAAGCCGACCACGCCCACCAGCAGGACGCCGATCGCCAGCAGCGTAAGGCTCTGGTTGCGGTCAAAGGAAGTGAAGGCGGCCTGCGAGGCGCTCTCGTTGCGCGGCAGGGCGAAGCCGCCGAACAGGACGTAAGCGAGGACGGAGAAGAGGGTCATGCTGACGCCGTAGGGCATCCAGAGCGCTGTGTAGTTGGTGATGCCCTGTTCGACGGCCAGGCGGTTGGCCACGATGCCGTTGATCGCCAGGGGCGAGAGGCCTCCGACCATGATGCCTCCCATGGTGACCAGCGACATCATGATGACGGGGATCTTGTTTTCCACAGCGACGAAAAGGGCGATGGGCATGATGATAGCCACCACCAAGCCGCCTGCGCCGATGCCCGAGATAATCGCTCCGCCGATGAAGAAGATGATGGGCAGCAGTTTGGCGCTCCCGCCGGCAAAGTAGGCGATATTTTTCGCCATGATTTCCACCGTGCCGTTGACGGTGGCGATGCTGAACAGGAACGTGGTGGACAGCGCTATGAAGAACACGCCCATGGGCCAGCCGGCGGCGTAGATGGCGGAAGCCTTCATTCCGACGACGAAGGTTCCGAGGATGTAGGCGGCCACAAGGGCGATAATGCCGCAGTTTTTCTTCGTGACCACGCTTAAGGCGATAACGCCCACAAGGACAAGCAATGAAATGACGGGGATTGAAATCATAATAAAGAAGCTCCTCTATCTTTTTGCAATATTTGAAACGATCAGGCTGCCCATTTCGGTGCAGCTCACTTGACGGCATCCGGCGCTCATGATGTCACAGGTGCGGTACCCGTCGTCGAGAGTTTTGTTCACGGCGGCTTCCACGACGGCGCTTTCTTCGGGCATGTCGAAGGAATATTTCATCATCATCGCTGCGGACAGTATTGTGCCGATGGGGTTGGCCACGTTCTTCCCGGCGATGTCCGGGGCCGATCCGTGGATTGGCTCGTACATGCCGCAGGCCGATTCGCCCAGGCTCGCCGAGGGGATCAGGCCGATGGAGCCGGTGATCATGCTGGCTTCGTCGGAGAGGATGTCGCCGAACATGTTTTCGGTGACGATCACGTCAAACTGCGAGGGGTCGCGCACAAGCTGCATAGCTGCGTTATCCACCAGCATGTCGCGGAGGGTCACGTCGGGGTAGTCGGCGGCCACGCGATGGGCCACTTCCGCCCAGAGGCGCGAACAGTCCAGCACGTTGGATTTATCCACCGACACCAGATTGCATGAACGCTTGCGAGCCGTCTCAAAGCCGACGCGCATAATGCGTTCTATTTCCACTTCGCTGTAGCTCATCACGTCGGTAGCCACTTTCTGTCCCTTTTCGAGGGCGGTGCTGTGGCTTCCGAAGTAGATGCCGCCCGTCAGCTCGCGCACGATCATCAGGTCGATGCCGGCTTGTACGCTTTCAGGGCGCAGGGGCGACGCCGAGGCGAGCTGGGGGAATATCTTGGCGGGGCGCAGATTGGCGTAGAGTTTCATTCCGCTGCGAAGTTTCAGCAGCCCCTTTTCAGGGCGGTTGTTCTTGTCCACCTTATCCCATTTAGGGCCGCCCACGGCGCCGAGCAGCACGCTGTCCGACGCGAGGCATTTTTCAAGCGTCGCCTCGGGCAGGCAGCTGCCGCAGGCATCGATGGCGCTTCCCCCCATGAGGACTTCCTCAAAGTGGAAGCGGTGTCCAAACACTTCCGCCGTTCGTTCCATAACCTTCATGGCCTCCGTCACAATTTCAGGGCCGATGTAATCTCCCTTGATGACGGCAATCTCTTTTCTCACGCAAAAGCCTCCTCAATTTTTACTCTGACCGATTTACACAAACGAAAGATGGGAGATTCTTGGAAACCCATGCCAAGCGGCGCCGGCGGGGAGGGCAGATGCGGAGCCTTCCCGCCGGCGCTTTGATCCTCTGCCTCTTATGCGTTATATGTATACATAATAATTATAGCACTCTGAGTCGGCGGAAAGGACGAAAAGTTTTTTTCTATTTGGGTTTTAGTTGGCTTTTAATTTCCAATAGGTGGGGATGGTATATTGATCAGTATTGATTTATTTCTTGAGCCTCATTTTTCTGTGAAAGGGATCGCGCGAACAGGATGGTCATCAAAAGACTTTTTTCCCCGGCCGCCATTAAATGGCCGGAGTGTCGAAGAGGCGCGGATAGGAGACGTAAAAACGGAGGCCGAAGGGGGGAGGTTTCTAGGAGGGGAGACGCTGCATGGAGACGGAGTTGTCTCGAACAAAAAGGGCGTTCTGCGCCGAGGCTTTTTTCAGCATTGACGCGGGATGGTTTTCGACGCAAGCAATAGAAAAAGCCGCGCGGAGAGGCGCGGCTTTTTGCTGTTCCCCGAAGGGGGCGATCTAATCGATATAGGCGATGTACTCGATATTTTTTACCAGCCCGCTGTCGTTGAAACTGACGAAGAGCTCGAAATGTTCATTTTCCACGGCGTCGTAGTGCCAGACGCCATCTTTTTCGCCGCGCTGGGCTTCTTCGGGCAGGAGTCCCTCGAGGTGCTTATCCGCATAGAACTGATCGCACCAGTCCACGCCGCAGTAAAGGCCTCCGAAGCCCCTGCCCGGGACTGAAACGGACGCGCGTTGGATCGAGAAATTCGCGCCCGACTGACAGATCATGAATTCAGCGTTGTCGTAGCTGTAGGTCCAGTAGGTCATGTCAAAGTCGCCGATGTATTCTTTTTCCGTTTTGACCGGCTGACCCCATCCGATAGGCCGTCCCTGTTCATCCAGAGGGATTTCCAGGTCCATCAGCGCGTAAAACCTGTGTTTCAGCCTGCGGGGATAGTCCTCGTCCCAGTCGGTGCCAACGAACTGACCGAACATCCAGCCCTCGCCGCCGCCTTTCAGGTTGACGCAGCGGTACCATGGGTAATTTTCGCCGTCGTTCAGTTCCGCGCCGAAGACCAGCACTTCGCCGTTCGAGATCTGGCCGACCTTCTTGCCTTTGGTGGAGGGGGCGTCGCGCATGTTTACGTAAGTTCCCTTGACTCGCGCCTTGTAGGGGAATTCCTCGGAGTCGCGGAGCTCGTACATCATTCTCTGGATCTCTTGAGCGTTGAGAGTCCGCGCCTGCGTCTGAGGTGAGGCAACGGACAAAAGGGCCGCGGCGGCGATCAAAAGAGGTATTCTTTTCAGCATGAAAATCAATCCTTTCTGTAAATTTTACTTATTCTAACATAAAATTAGATTGAGGGAGATGGCGTTTTCGACATCTTTTCAACATGATTTTTTGAAGAAAGGCGTCAAGGCAATTCAAAACGTGATATCGTGGCTTATAAATGAGTTTCTAGAAATTGATTAATACTGACTATAAACTCGGAATGCAGCTGGCGTTGTCACATTCCGTCGGAAAATCGACTTGGAACCCGCATCCGCCGTGCGGACACTGCGCGAGCGCCCAGGGCGCGTCCGTTGTCTTGCGGTACTGTCCGCAGCGTACTATAATAAATATGCATGTATTTTGACGTATATTGAGGAACATTGAAGTGGCTGGCTTGTACAGAGGCCAGCCTGATTTTGCGTCGAGGGGCGAAGATCGGCCTCTGGAGCGGAAGGCGAGGAATTGTCGTGGCGTTGAATCCTGAACTGTTGCTGAATATTCTCGATGAACCGGGCTGCTTTTTTTATGGTTCCGCCGAAACGGAAATCTATGAAGCGAGGCTCTACGATGCGCAGGACCAATGCCGTGCCGGGATTCTCTATGTTGCCGAAGGAGACGGCGCGCTGCCCGCGAGCCCGAAAACCAGTGTCCTATGCGTTCCCCATGGGCAGGTCCAAAGGCTTCTGGATAAAGTCCAGAGCATTCTCGTCAGGGACTATCGGAGGAGCGCGGCGCTTTCGAGGCTGCACCATGCCGTTTACGGCGCGGTCTCTTACGACGGCAATGAAGTGGCTTCTATCTGTCATGGGATTATGGAGAACCCTGTATGTCTTTTAGATGCGCATTGCCGGCCGATTGCCGTTTCGGCGGGGCGTCCTGAGCTTTTTTCGCAGGCTGTCTGCGACTGCGCCGCCTTTTGTACCGGCGGCGCGCCTGCAATGATCGCGGCCGATGAGAACTCCAGCTGCAGGCGGCTGTTGGGGAGCGTCCTTTTAAACGGCGTGACGATGGGGTTTATCCTTGTTCTTGAGGTCGAGAACAAGTTTGAGGAAAGTTTTGACGTCCAATATGTCAGTTTACTCTGTTCCATACTGGCCGGCCGCTCCCGTTCTTCCGATTCTGGCGAAGGGAGAAAGCTGACGGCTGAAAGCTTTGTGCTGGATATTCTTCAGAACTGCTTGACAGACCAGGCGGTCATTCGGGAGAGGATGAGGCTTCTTCATTGGCCCGAAAGTGAGAAGTATTATCTTCTCGCCGTCGAGAAAAAGGCGGAGAGCGAAGCTCCGGCGCTCAGGGGGGCCCTGAAAGCGATCCTTGGACAGGAATTTTATGCCTATGAGGGCTACTACGTTGCCGTGATAGGATGCAAATGGGATTATCAGGCGGAGGCAAAGGATTTTCCGGAACTGGTCCAGTTTTTAAGCTCCCATTGTCTCTATGCGGGGCTCAGCTATGGTTTTTTCGATTTTTCAATGTTGAGCAGGGCCTTTATGCAGGGTAAGGCCAGTATTTCCTTGGGGAAGCATATCTCAAAGGACTTCTGCCTGACCCGTTATGAGGATAAGGTGATATCCCATCTTTTGGAAATCGCTGTTGAAAGCGGGCATCCCATGATGTCTTTCTGCCACCCTACGGTTATTCGAATTCAGGAGTACGACCGGGATCATAAAACGGAGTATTTGAAAACCCTGGCGGCTTACATTCTGCACAACCTGAACCTTCAAGCTGCGGCCGACTCCCTGTTTATACACAGGAACACCATGTACTACCGCCTTACGAACCTGAAGGAACTGTTCAAGGTCGACTTCAACAACCGCCGCCTTATTACGAAACTGCACCTTTCTGTCCTCATTTTTGCCTACCTTGGATCGGTTTATCTGGCGGACATACAGGAGCCTTTGATATAGGCAGTTCCAGGAAAGGGTGTTGAAGCCTGCGCTTTGGGGAACACGGCGCTAGGGTGGATTATATTAGAATTTCAATATAAATTTTGAACAGGGTCCCTCGGGGGCCCTGTTTTTTTAGCGCTTCTCCTAGGATCGGCAGCTCTACCGCAGGGTTCCTCGCGATCCTTGTACGGTTTTGTGCCTGAGGCACAAATTCCAGTTTCGATTTATAAGCCTCCTGCACCATGACGTCTAAAACATCATGATGCTACAATTTATCCATAATATTTGAGCATAGACGGAGGCCTCTCGTAAAACTCCAAGTTTGCCGCGGGGATTTGGGGTAAGGCTGCGGGTACAGCCGGGACGGGTGGAATGATCTTTGTGCATTCAGATCCGTTGGTGCCTTTATTATGAAAAGTATCAGGCGCTTATTAGGGTATGGGAATGCAAACTTGAGGGGCTGTGCCGGGGCGCTTTGCGCTTGGGGCATGGCGGAAAGGAATAGTCAAATGGATGAGAACCTTGGAATGAAAAAAGCCTATTACGGGGTCATAGGGCTTTGCGGGCTTCTGCTCGGCGTCACCTGCATGGGCTGTTCAGCACTGATGAACGCTCTTCTTCCTTTTGTCAGAGACACTCTGAAACTGACTCAGACGCAGTCTGCGTTTCTGACGACGGTACGCCAGCTGTTTATTGTCTTTTCGACTTTGATCATGGACAAGTATTTTAAGGCTTTAGGCGTTCGATGGGGCGCGGCTTTGGCTTTTTGTTTCGCTTCCGCGTCGGGCATGCTCTTCGGTCTGTCTACCAGCTATCTCATCGCCGTTTTTGCTTCGGCCCTGAACGGCATCGGTTTTGGGCTTGGCGGCGCGATGGCTGTGGCTGTGTTGATGAACGCGTGGTTTGACAAAGGACGGGGCTTGATGATCGGCATTTCCGTCGCCGGCTCAGCCTTGACGGGCGCCTTGCTGTCGGTCCCCATCGCCAGAGTCGCCCGGGCCGAAGGGCTTTATGCGGCGGGACGCCTCTGGGCGGTTCTCTTTCTGTGCTTCACCATCTTCTACGTGATCTGCGTCCGCAACAAACCTTCCGATGTAGGGCTGGTTCGTTACGGCGAAGGGGAAGGAAAAACGAAGAAGAGCAGAAGGATTCAGCGGGAGCCGGCCGCTCCTATGGACTCTACAGGCGCTCTGCTGCTTGTGATCCTCGGCCTCTGCTGCGGCATTCCAGCATTTACGCTGCAGGGAAGTTTTTCCCTTGCCACAACCCATATGGGATATGAAAAGGTCTCCGTTGCCGCTGCGATGGCTTTAAACGGCGTGCTTGGCATCGTCGGTAAGTCACTGTACGGCATTTGTTGCGAGAAGATCGGCGCCGTAAAAACTGCGATCATCTATTTTCTTGGAACCAGTATGGCCTGCCTGACTCTGGTGATTTTCTGTAACGGTACGGCCGTCATGCCCCTCTACGCGGCAGCCATGCTGATCGGCTTCTTCCTGCACCCCACTTCGACGGTGGGCTATGCCATGTGGAGCGGCGATATTGCCAATCAGGAAGATTACATGAAAACTCTGAAAAAGATCCAGTCCATGAGCGTCATCGCGGGACTTGTCTTTCAGACTTTGCCCGGTATCATCGCCGACATGGTGGGTTCCTACAAGCCTATGTACTTTGTCCACATCGCTTCTTACGTCGTTGCCTTTGTCTGCATCCTGACGCTGTATAGAAGATATGCCGGAAAGATCATCAGGAAGGACAACGCCTAGCAGGCTGTCAATGTAGAAAGGAACGCTCTCTATGAGGCTATCGAAAGCAGATTGCGTCAATATTTTTATCAGCGTCCTCTTGTTCATATGCTCCTATGCGATGATACCGATGGAGTATGGACTCACTCCCAGGGGGAAGAATTTTCTCGCCATATTCATCATGATAGTCTATCAATGGATGACAGTGGATACGGCGATCCCTAGCCTTCTCGGCCTTGGATTGATGGGCGCTTTTCATGTGTTTGCGGCGAAATCCATAATTTCACTGTCCATGGGAGCCTATACCGTGGGGATTATCGTCGCGGCGTCCATGCTCATCAACGAGGTGACTGAAGCCGGCGTCCTGAAAAAACAGGCTCAGTGGTTTGTCTCCAGAAACGTGGTCGTGGAGCGTCCATATGTGTTCTTCTTCCTGTTCGCTCTGGCAGATTTCATCTCGGGAATGCTTATAGGCTTTCTGCTTTCGGTAATCGTCTTCGTTCCCATAGCTCTTGGCGTGTGCGAAAGCATAAACGTAAAAAAAGGCGAGAAGCTCCATTTGGCTCTCATGGTTCTGATTATCTGGAACAGTTCCTGGGGGCAGATCGCGCTCCCATTCAACAAACCCGTTAATCTAACGTCTATTGCGGCGATGTCCGACATGGGGTATCCAATAGACTACGGCCAGTACGCTTTTTTCCTCGTGCCCGTTATGCTGTGCGTATTTGTTCTTGGATTGCTTGCGGTGAGATTCATTATCAATCCCGATACAAGTAAGTTTTTTGCCTACGAGCCTGCGGCGATTCGCGAAGAGATGAAAAACAGCCCTTTCAACAAACGCCAAAAGTGCCTCACGGCCTGCTTTATCGCTCTGGTCGCCTCCTGGCTCATCACCTTTTTTAAAGACAGCCTTTTCATAGCGAAGTATTTTAACGACATTGGCACCGCTGTGACAGCTTTGCTCATGGTCGGAGTCCTCTGTTTCGTTCAGGCCGACGGCGAGCCTGTTATCAATCTGAATAAAGCTTTGTCCCGGCTTCCCTGGAAAGTCGTGGTCTTTTTATGGATGGTCTACCTGACCTCTTCAGGGATGTCCATGGATGAACTGGGCGTTCAAAAATTTCTGATCAGCCTTTTGACCCCCGTTTTCTCAGGGATGCATCCGACGCTTATTTTGCTGGCGGGGCTGCTGTTGTGCAGCGTCCTGACGAATATCATGTCCGACGCGGTTTCTGTGGTGGTCACGCTGTACGTTTTCGTCCCCGTCCTGTCGTCGGTTGTGGGAAACACAGTTAATCTGGCCGCTTTCGGCCTTGCCGTGAACATGGTGTCGCAGATTGGCTATCTCGTTCCGGCGGCGTCGCCCTGCTGCCCTTTGATCATTGGGCCTCAGATTTCGGTGAAGGACGGTTTTATGCCCACGCTGTTCGTCACTTTAGGCGCAAACGCCGTTGCCTTTTTGGCGGTATTGGCCGCCCAGTAGTCTGGCTGCGCGCCCCATATCCGAAGCCGTGATTTTGAGCTCCTTTAGCTTTGAAAGAATGAAGAAGGAGAAAATAATACGAATGACAAAATTGATAATTGGAAATTTTACCGTGAAGGACATTGCCTTCGGTTCGAAAACGGAGTACAAAAACGGCCTTTTGACGGTAAATGAAGAAGAAGCGGTTAAAGCGCTTAACCCCAATGGGAAGCTGAAGAACGTGAAACTGCATATCGCACGTCCCGGCGAAAGCTGCCGGATTCTGCCCATTAAAGCGGCGGTGGAACCCTGCGCTCGTCCAGACGGCCGCGCGGCTTTCCCTGGTTACACGGGCCCTATCGCCCAGGCCGGCGAAGGGCTTCTTCACAGCCTGAAAGGAATGTGCGTGCTGGCGGTTGGTAAGTATGGCGGCTGGATGGAATCCATGCTGGACATGAGCGGCCCCGCCGCTGAACTGACGTTTTATTCGAAGTTGAACGTCCTTGCCTTCACGGCGGAAACGACTGATCCCGCCGATGACTGCGGCGACACGCAAAAGACCAACGCTGATTACCGTCTCGGCGCCCATCTCCTGGCAGAGTATCTTGGAAAAGCGACGGTCGGTATGGAGCCTGAAAGGCTTGAAGAGTATAGCCTGAGCGACTGCAGCGGGAAAAATCTTCCCCGCGTGCTGCTGGGCGCGCACTTTTCGTCCTTTTACACGCTGAAGCCGGGATTCAACGAAGCTCTTTACGGCCAGGACGTGATCTACAACATCCCCACGCTGATGCATCCCAACGAGTTCCTTGACGGAGCCGTAACAAGCAGCAGCCTGGTCCCCGGATCTTCTCACAATCACACTTACGACTACCAGGAGTTCCCCATACTGAAAAAACTCTACGCTGAACATGGAAAGACCATTGATTTTGTGGGCGTCGTGAACCTTCTGATGGGAAACAACCTGGAGAGAAAAAGCGCCTATGCCATCAGGATCGCGACGATCGCCAAAATGCTGCGCTGCGACAGCGCTATTTTATGCGAGCAGGGCGGCGGAAACGTGGATATCGATTTCTTCAACACACTGATCAGGCTGGAGGACGAAGGCGTCAAAACCGTGGGCGTCATCTCCGAAAGCCCTGGACGCGATGGACGTACCCAGAGCAAAACCATGATGGACGACCGGGGCGACGCGATTATCTCAGGCAGTAACAATCAGCAGGTGATGGAGTTTCCGGCCATGAAGCGCGTTATCGGCGACCTCGGCTCGATCGGGCGCGATACCTATCCCGGTTTCTGGGCGGACAACGCGGTTTACGGCCCCTCGCTTAGGGCTGATGGTTCCCTTATAGGCGACACCCACAGCATTATCGGCCACGACGGCGATCTGGGATTTTCCAATAAGGTCTGCAAAGACTTTTAGGGGAGGGATTGAATTGAAAAAGGTCATTGTATACCTTAACCAGTTTTACGGCGGTATTGGCGGCGAAGACAAGGCCGACTGCGAACCCTTCATTACCGAAAAAAAAATAGGCCCCGCCGCCGCGCTGAACTCTCAGCTGAAGGGCGGCGAGGTCACGCACACCATCGTCTGCGGCGACAACTACATGGCGTCTTATAGGGACGAAGCGCTGGCGGCCATCGGCAAGATGCTGGAAGCCTTGGATTTCGACCTGCTCGCGGCGGGGCCGGCGTTCATGGCGGGGCGCTATGGCGCGGCTTGCAGTGAAGTGTGCAAATACGTTCAGGACCGATTCCGCAAGACGACGGTTACGTCGATGTATGAAGAAAACCCCGGACGGGAGCTTTATCAGCCAGATCTGTACATCCTGAAGGGCGGCGACCGCGCCGTCAGTATGCGCGCGGATCTGACGAAAATGGCGGCTTTTGCGAACAAGCTTCTGGCAGGAGAGCCCGTCAAGTGGGCGGATGCCGAAGGGTATTTCCCCCGCGGTTTGCGCCAGCAGGTGGTGCTCGGCGAGAGTGAAACCGCCAGCGAACGAGCTTTTGAAATGATGATGAAAAAACTTCGCGGCGAGCCCTTTACGTCGGAATTTCCCGTCGTCAAGCAGGAACGCATTCCGATTGCCGCGCCCCTGAAAGACACGTCGAAGGCGACGATTGCCTTTATCTCCACGGGCGGCATCGTTCCGATCGACAATCCAGATAAAATCCAATCCGCTTCGGCGACGCGCTTTGGCATGTACGACATATCAAAGCTGGACGTCCTGAAAGGCGGGGATTTGAGAGAGCCGCAGCCGGGGCAGTGGCGCACTGTACATGGCGGATATGATCCCCAGTATGTCAACAAAAACCCCATGGTCGGCGTCCCCTTGGACGCGTTGCACGCTTTGGAGCGCGAGGGCAGGATCGGACATCTCTATCCCTATCTGTTCAGCACCACGGGAAACCACACCAATCAGAAAGATTCCACCCGCATGGCTCAGGACATCATCGACTGTTTCAAGAGAGATCAGGTCGACGCGGCGATTCTGGTGTCCTTCTGAGGAACCTGTACTCGTTGCGGTGCAATGATGGTAAAAGAAATTGAAAAAGCGGGATATCCTATCGTCCACCTTGCAAGCATGACGCCCATCTCCATGAGCATTGGAAGCAACAGAATTGTGCAGGCGATTTCAGTTCCCTACCCGTGCAGCGATCCCAAAGCCTCGGAGGAAGAGCAGTATCAGCAGCGCTACAGCATTGTGAGTAAATGTCTTGAAGCTCTGACGACCGACATCAAGGAGCAGACCATCTTCTACGCAAAGTAGATCCATGTTAAAGAGCCAGAAGGCAAAGGCATCCCTTCGCGGGGATGCCTTTGCCTTCTGGCTCTTTGTTTAGCGGATCTTAACATAAAAGTCCCAGATCCCCGTTGGAGCTTTCCATCCTGTGGAAAAGCAGCTGGCCGAGGCTCGGGGCTTGCGGGGTTTGAAAGGGCTTGTTTTTTACCGATACTCGGCAATCGTGACGCCATAGCCCCGAAAGACCTGCTTTGCCGCTTCCAGGTCTTCTTTTTCGGGCTTCTGGAACTCCTCGTGGAGCCGGTCTTCCATGCCCAGGGCGCGATACTTGTCGCTGCCGAAGTTGTGATAGGGAAGCAGCTCCACCTCGGCCTTGGGCAGGCGCATGCTCATGAACTTCGCCGTGGCCCCGATATTTTCGGGCGTGAAGTTCACGCCTTTGACGCAGGGAATGCGCACGGTCATGGGCAGGCCCAGGTCGTGGACGTGGACGGCGTTTTCAAGGATGACGTCGTTGGGCGCGCCCGTCAGCTTACGATGCAGCCCGCTGTCCATACATTTCAGGTCGAAGAAAACGTGGCTGAGCCGCGCGAAGATGTCGCTGACCCGGTCCCATTGATAGAAGCCGCAGGTTTCAATCCACATGTCGATGCCCAGGCGCTCGAAGCGCAGCGAGAGCTCCCTCAGGAAAGCCTCCTGATAGAGCGGCTCGCCGCCGGAGAAGGTGACGCCTCCGCCGGAGTGGCGGTAGAAGATCTCGTCGCGCAGCGCCCGTTTGACGATCTCGTCGGCCGTGGCGCTGCGGCAGAGGACCGCCAGCGCCTTGCCTGGGCATTCGGCGGCGCAGAGGCCGCAGGCGTCGCAGCCCTGGGCGGCGGCCTGTCTTTCGGCGGGGAAAATCCCCTTGGGACAAACGGATCTGCAGTGGCCGCAGCCCAGGCATTTGTTCCCGTAAAAGGCCAGCTTGGGCTCGGGCGTCCAGGTTTCGGGGTTGGAGCACCACTGGCAGCGCAGGTTGCAGCCCGGCAAAAAGATCAGAGTGCGGATTCCCTGTCCGTCGTTGACCGAAAAGGGCTGCATCTGAAGCAGCATGCCGCAGGAAGCGGTTTCAGCCATGGTCGGCTCCTAGAAGTTGCTGTGGGCGTTGCGGACGATGATGGCTTCCTGCATTTCCGGCGACAGGTTGATGAACTGGGTGCTGTAGCCGGCCACGCGGACCAGCAGGTCCTTGTAGAGTTCGGGGTTCTTCTGGGCTTTTCTGAGCGTCTCGTTGGATACGGTGTTGAACTGCACGTGGAAGGCTCCCAGCGAGAAGTAGGCGCGGATCAGGGCGCCCAGGTTGTGGCGGCCTCTCGGCGTGGCGACGGTGTCCTCGCTCAGGCGCAGGTTCAGCAGCGTGCCGCCGCTGTGGACGTCGTGGTTCATCTTGGCGCTGGAGCGCATGGCTGCCAGAGGGCTTTCCACGTCGCTGCCCGCGAAGGGCGAAACGCCCTCGGTCAGAGGCTGGCCGGCCTTGCGTCCGCAGGGAGTGGCGCCGATCACGCGGCCCGTGGGAATGTAGTTGGAGATGCCCATGAAGGCCGAGTTGAAGGTGGAGCCGAACACGTCCCGGTATTTTGTGGTCTCGCGGTAGTAGTGGTTGGAAATTTCCAGGGCGATGTCGTCCACGTAGGCGTTGTCGTTGCCGTACTTTGGCACGGCCTGGGCCTTCAAGCGCAGCGCCTCGCAGCCCTCCCAGTCTGCGTTCAGCGCGGCGTCGAGCTCGGCTAGCGTGGCCGCTTTATCCTCGAAGACGAGCTTCTTGACGACCGCCAGGCTGTTGGCGCAGACCGCCAGGCCGATGCCCGTCAGCACGGGGCCTACGTTGTAGTGGGCGCCGCCGCGGCTCAGGTCCACTCCGCGGCTCATGCAGTCCTCGATGCAAGCCGACAGGAAGGGGCGGGGCACCATCTCGGTGTGGAGCTTCTGGGCGGTGATCGTGGCGATCACGGAATGGCGGATCAGCGAGTCGAACTGGCGGAAGAAGGCGGCCTTCAGCTCGTCGTAGGAGGCGAACTCCGTCAGAGCCCTCTCGGGAAGGCCCATATCGGCTCCGGTCATGCGGCTTTTGCCGCGGTTCATGGCGTATTCCAGGGCGGCGGCGAAGTTCACGTTGACGGCGGACGTCCATTCGCCAGTCTTGCGGAAATGGGGCACCACGCAGCCGCAGTTGCTCCAGTCGCGGGCGTCCTCAGCCTCGTAGCCCACGCGCAGGAGCATCTGGCTGCCTGCCTGGTCGTTGTGGATAGCGGGGAAGCCCGTACCCTTGGCGACCAGGTCGCACACGGCGTCCAAAAACTCCTGGGGGCAGTCGCTGTGAATGCGCACGCTCAATCCCGGCTGGTGGGTCAGCACGTCGCCCGTGGCCTTGAGGCACATGTAGGAGAGCTTGTTCGTGGCATCGCTGCCGTCGCGCTTGCGCCCGCCTACAGTCAGGTTCTGGAACTGGTTGTACCCGGCGAAGAATCCCGCCGTGTTGGACGAAATGGTCCAGACCCACTCGGAGTACTTGAGCCACAGAGCCTCCACCAGCTCTAGCGCCTGGTCTTCCGTCAGGACGCCCTCGGCGAGGTCCTTTTCAAGATAGGGCCACATGTACTGGTCGAAGCGCCCCGGGTTCAGCGCCAGCGGGTTCTCGGAGATGATGCCCCCCAGCTGGGTGAACCACACGAACTGAATGGCGTCGTGGAAACCGCGGGGCGGCTCGGCGGGCACGTGTGCGCACACGTCGGCGATCTTCAAAAGCTCGGCGGCGCGCGCCGGATCCTTTTCGGCCGCCGACAGCTCACGGGCCTTGGCGGCATAACGCTCGGCAAAGCGCATAATCCCCTCGGCCGCGAGAATCTCGGAGCGGTAGAAGACGCTCTTTTCCATGTCCTCAGGGTTGGAGAGGTCCAGCGCCTCAAGATGCGCCTTCGCCTCGTCGCGGATTTTGCGGAAGCCCCGGGGAAACAGCACGTCGGGATAGTCGGGCGTGATCTCGCCCACGGCCTGACGCCACTTGGAGTCGTTGTCGATGATGCCCGTGTCCACGGCGACCTTGGCCGTGTCTTTGGGGAGGCGGGCGAGGAAATGCTCCTCCAGCGACTGGCCCTTCCAGTAGGGGAAGATATGCTTGCGCACGTAATCGCGCTGTTCGTCGGTCATCTCGTAGGGGTCCTGGGGACGCTTGTCGAACTGGTCCATCTCGGCATCCACCCACTTCCAGGAGAACTCGGGCGTCAGAATGCCGCTTCTGCGGAACTTGCCCGCCGTGCCGACCACCAGTTCGTCGTCGAAGATGTTCAGGTCGAATTGATCGCAGAAATCGTAAAAGGCCTGGGCCCTGCGTATCGCCATGGGCTGGCCCTCGGTGCGCCGGTGCGACTCGGTGAAAATGCGGGCGCGTTCATAGCATATAGCCGGTTTGGTGTTGACGTAATTCTGACGGAGACGCTCAATCCTTGCGGTAACGCTCATGTCGGTGACCTCCTTCAAAGTGTACTGCGGGCTGCTTTCTTTTGCGGAACGGATTTTTTAGGGTAAAGGTTTTATCATGAAGATTCTATGATGTTCTTGAGTGCGTTATAACATACATAGGCGAAGTTGTCAAGTTAAAAGATCAGAAAAAGGAGTGAGTTTGCAGACATAAAAAAGCTGCCTCTCATAAGAGAGGCAGCTTGTGTGAAAAGCAAAAATTAATCCCAAGGGAATTCCTTTTTATTTTTGGGGTTGTCCTTTTCGTTGTCTTTTTTTATAGCTTTAGTATGCCTTTGTAAGTTTCCATGCCTGGGTCATAGTCTTGATCGCTATCCCCATCGCCGGTGCTAAGTGTCTCGAGGTCTCTTTCGTAAGGCCTATTATTTTATCTGAATCTTCTTGTGTGTATATTTCATCGGATGTCCATTCCCCAGCTCCCTTTTTCTTATCGGAGCTTCCAAAACAATCAAACATGTAGTTGTGCCTTCTCGCAATGTTTTTATTAGCACGGCAGCTAATGGAAATTATTATAATCCTGTTTTTTTCAAGATATCGAACTATAGTCAATGCCAATTCAGCAAGCGGTGTTGGCGGCACGGAGGAAATAATTGAGAGGCGGGTAAAAGTTCCGTTTTAGAAAACGAGCGGGAAGCCCAATGTTCCACGTAGAACATTGGGCTTCCCGGGGAAATAATGTAAAAAAATGGGGGAGAACGCGTGAAACCTTGCGGGTTCTCCCTTATTCATGCTTTTATATCTGCCGGAAGGGTTTTTTTTCGGCTATTTTAGAGACAGGCCATCCACTCCATCGGATCAGCGCCAGAAGAGGAGCGGCGGTCTCGATGAACCGCCGCGCGCCACGGTCATGGGCGTGGCGCGCTTCCGCGGCAAAGGCTCTGGTTAAGCGAGGCGGGCGCGGAACCAGCTTTTGGGAGCGAGAGCTGCTATTTGCATATCTTTTTTGAAGCGTGTAGAATGAAAAAAATTTTGTCCTGTTCATCTTTTTATAAAAGGATTTTTTTACAACACCTTCAGATGGCAATAAACAAGAGAGGGCTCCTGTTGCAAAAGATAGAATCGTGTTATGGAAGGGGAAGGACGCGCCCATGAAGCGGAAGCACGGCATTTCCATGTTCTGGCGTCATCATGGAAAAAAGCGTTGAAAAACGTGACGCCGCTGCGGCCGCAGCAGAGCGCTATGAACGTTTCTTTGAAACAAAAGGGAGGGAAGCCCCATGCGCAGTATAAACAAAAAACAGATGAGGCTCGTTGCTCTGCTGACCGTGGCGACCATTCTCATATTGGCGCTGTTCATACATCGTACGATCCGTTTTGTGGACGACCGGGTGACGCAATCCTGTTTTGATGAACTTGCCGGTACGGCCAAAAGGCTGGCCGAAGAACTGCGCCAGTCCGTGGAAATAGATCAAATCCTTCTAACCGCCATGGCGCGCGAGATGGCGAAGGCGGAGCAGGCCGATGACGCCGTTTTGTGCGAGATCATGGGCAGCTTCTGTTTTGGCGCTTCTTACGTGTCCTATGTGGAGCTGCTGAAAGAGAACGGCGTCGTCCTTACGTCGGACGGCGCCGCGCACAATGCTGCCGGCGTGCTTGATTTCGCGCGGGAGGCCGCTCGCGGCGCCTCTGTCTCCGATATTCAGCGGAGCCTGTCAGGCCACGGTGAAAAGGTCGTCCGCAGCGCCGTGCCGGTGACACGGGACGGCCGGACGATCGGCGTTCTGTATGGAGTCATCCGCCTTTCGGAGCTTGCCGAAACATATAAAACAGACATCTATAACGGCTATGCGCAGGTGTTTTTGGAGGATGGGGCTACGGGAGACTTCCTGCTGGACACCTGGCAC
Source organism: Pyramidobacter piscolens (assembly GCA_004558205.1). Classification (GTDB taxonomy): domain Bacteria; phylum Synergistota; class Synergistia; order Synergistales; family Dethiosulfovibrionaceae; genus Pyramidobacter; species Pyramidobacter piscolens_A. The sequence continues at coordinate 76,100 of SFDM01000002.1, read as the reverse complement.
AAGTCGCTGAGCAATATAGAGGATTTTACCGGCCGCCGCTTGCTGTCTGGTTATACGTGGGAGAAGGCGATCTCCGATATGCGGCGGGGAATCAGCGGCAGGCTGGAAGTGGTTTCCGAAACGCTGAACAAAGTGACCTATCTCCACTACGAGCCTGTGGACGTTAACCGGTGGAACGTCCTTGTGATGACCACCCAGGAAGTGGCCATGCGAGACAGTATGGCCATTCGGTCAAGCCTGTATCGAATGGCGGGGGTGGTAGGAGCCGTCCTGCTCGCCTATATGGCCTGCGTGACCGCCGCGCTGTTCCGGGCTTACCTGCAGGTTCAGAGATTGGGCTCGGAGGACAGGACCACCGGCCTCCTGAATCGAAATGCCTATGATCGCTACACCGCCAACCGGAGCGAAACAAAACTCGCTTCAATCACCTGCGTCTATGTGGACGTCAACGGCCTCCACGATATCAACAATCGATGCGGCCATGCCGCCGGGGATCAGATGCTTCGCTCGGTGGCCGATGCGCTGAAACGCCGCTTCCCCCACGACCTAGCCTATCGGATTGGCGGCGATGAATTTGCTCTGTTCTGTGAGGAAAGCTCCAAAGCCAGCTGTGAGGAGAGCGTCCGCAAAGCGGCGGCTGAGTTGGAAAAACAGGGGTACAGCATCGCGTTCGGTGTTGCAAGCCGCCAAAACGAGACGGGCGTTGACCGTGTGACGCGCGAAGCGGACGAGCGAATGCTGGAGAACAAACGCTCCTACTATATTTCGAATGACCGGCGCCAAAGATGACCCTGAATCAGGGCGCTTCCGGCTTTGCCGGGAGTGAAGCCAGTTCGGCAAATCCTCCGGCATAGGAGAGCCTCCTGCGCGCGGACTTCTCAAAGTTCCGCGCAGGAGGCTCTCCTACATCTCTATTATAATTATACAGTTTTCTTAAAACCGGGAGCTTGAGCCATTGTTTCGCGGATACCGCGCTGTTTCCGAGACGAATTCGCTATTTCAGGTATTCCCGTCCCATCAGGTCGGCTGCCAGAAGGGCGTCTGTCAGCTGCTGAAGCGTGACGTCGCCGGTCATGTTGTGGATGCTTTCGCCGGGGGCGCAGGCCTTTTCAGCGCCCAGGCGCACGCGGGCCGGGTTGGTGATCCCCATCTCGGCGAGCGTGACGGGCAGCCCTACGGAGACGCAGAACCGGATGACCTCTTCAAGCTCTTTCATGGGCGCGTTTTCGAGGATCAGCTGGGCGATGGTGCCGAAGGCGACCACCGAGCCGTGCATGGCCGTGCATTCCTCGAGAGCGGTGAAACCGTTGTAGACCGAATGGGCCACAGCCAGGCCGCCGTTGTCGGCCCCCACGCCGCTCAAGTAGATGTTGGCTTCCAGGACCGCCTCGACGGCGGGCGTCAGCAAGCCCTGTTCGCAGGCGATTTTCGCCTTGTATCCATCGGCCAGGAGCGTCTCATAGCAGAGCTTGCAGAGCGCCATGGCCGACTTGGTGATCCCGCCGTTCTCAAGGCTCTGGGCCTTCGCCTTCTCGCAGGCGCGGGCCTCGAACCAGGTCCCCAGCGCGTCGCCCATGCCCGACACGAGGAATTTTACGGGCGACTTGACGAGCACCGCCGTGTCCACGATGACCACGTCGGGGTTTTTGGGGTAGAAAAGGTAGTTCGCGAAGGAGCCGTCGTCGTTGTAGATCACCGACAGGCCCGTGCAGGGCGCGTCGGTGGCCGCCACGGTGGGGATGATGACCACGGGCAGATGCTCGTAGTAGGCCGTGGCCTTGGCCGTGTCGATCGCCGAGCCTCCGCCAATGGCCGCAACGCACTTGATGCCGTTCTCTTTCACGATGACGCGCATACGCTCGATTTCACCGATGGAGCTGATGCCGCCGAAGACCTCGAACATCACCTTGCAGCCCTTTCCCTCGAAGCTCTTCTCGATCTTCTCGCGACAGGCCTTATAGCCGCTTTTGCTGCACACGAACAGGAACGAATCGGCCAGGTCTTTGGTCTCCTCATAGGCGTAAAGCAGCGCGTCCGCTCCCTGAACGTATTTCGCGGGAGCTCTCATCAGTTTCAGTTTCGTCATTTATCATTTCCCCTTTCATAGAAAACGTGACATTCGCAACGTAATTGTGAAATTAATCACTACCATGCTGTGAATTATATCACTCAACGTGAAAGGGGCAAGAGGACGATCTTATTGAAAGAATATTGTAATTAAGCGTGAGCGGGACGGCGAAGGAGCAATACTGGGGGAGTCGAAAGAGCCCGCCGTCGTGGGGCGCACACAAGCGGCGGCGGACAGGCTTTGCGAAAGGTATGGATCTTTCCCTTTATGCTATAATAACGACGAAACTCGAAAGTGTCTTCCTGAGCTTTCTCGGGTTACCATGAAAGATAGGGGAGTGTCGCCGCATGAAATTTGCCTTGTTCTATTTCAGCAAGACCGGCCATACTAAAGAGATGGCCGAAAAGATCGCCGAGGGAATGCGCAGGAAGGGATGCGAAGCGCGGCTTTTCAGCGTTGAAGAACCCGTGGACGCCCAATACGTGGAGAGCTGCCGGGGCCTTGTCTTCGGGACTCCGACCTATGCGGGCAACGCCTGCTGGCAAATGGTAAAGTGGCTGCAGACGGACTTCGGGACGCTCAAACCGGCAGGAAAGCTCGGCGGAGCCTTTGCTACCGCCCATTATGCCCAGGGCGGCCTCGACAGCGCCATCATGACCATTATCAACCACATTCTCGTGTTCGGCATGGCTGTTTTTTCAGGAGGCGGCTCCTATGGCAAGCCCATCCTCCATCACGGCCCGGTAGCGCTGGACGCCGTCGAGGGGCATTATGAAGCCTGCAAAACGGAATTTGAGCTTTTCGGCGAGAGATTCGCGTCAAAGGCGATGGAACTCTTTAAAGACTGACAACCTGTCCCCGTTTTGTAAAAAAGGCGCCCTCTTTTTGACAGCAGAGGGCGCCTTTCGCAATCTTATCTTAGTGGTTATCTCACTTCTTGTCCTGTAGCGTACAGGTTCAAAATGTTCAGGATCACTTCGACAGCCTTTTCCATGGAGCTCACGGGGATGTACTCGTACTTGCCGTGGGCGTTGTGGCCGCCGGTGAAGATGTTGGGCGTCAGGAGCCCGCGGTAGGACAGCTGGGAGCCGTCGGTGCCGCCGCGCACGGGGTGCACGTTGGGCTTGAGGCCTGCCATTTCGATGGCTTTCAGGGCGGTGTTCACGATGTGCATTTCCTTGCGGATCAGGTCAGCCATGTTGTGGTACTGGTCGTGCATCTCCAGCGTGGCCAGCTCGGCGCCCCAGCGCTCGTTCACCTGACGGACCAGGGTGCGCACCATTTCCTTGCGGGCCTCGAACTTTTTCGAGTCGTGGTCACGGATGATGTAGCTCAGCTCGGCGCTCTCACAGCTGCCCTTGACGCTCGTCATGTGGTAGAAGCCCTCGTAGTTCTCGGTATGGGCGGGCGTCTCGGCGGGCGGGAAGGTGGAAGCCAGGTCCATGGCCACCAGGCAGGCGTTGATCATGGTGTTCTTGGACTTGCCGGGGTGTACGGCGCGGCCCTGGATCGTGATATGGGCCTGGGCTGCGTTGAAGGTCTCGTAGGCGAAATCGCCGGCGGCCCCGCCGTCCACGGTGTAGCAGAAGTCGGCGCCGAAGCGCTTCAGGTCCCACAGTGAAGCGCCGTGGCCGATCTCCTCGTCGGGGCAGAAGCAGACGCGCACGGCTCCGTGTTTGAACTCGGGATGCTTCACCATGTACTCCAGAGCGGCTACGATCTCGGCGATGCCGGCTTTATCGTCGGCGCCGAGCAGCGTGGTCCCGTTGGTGACGATCAGCGACTCTCCTGCGTACTTCTTCAGTTCGGGGAACACTGAAGGCGAGAGCACCACGTTCTCCGCGGCGTTCAGGACGATGTCGCCGCCGTCGTAGTTCTCCACGACGCGGGGCTCGTTGCCCACGTCGGTCACTTCCAGCGCCGTGTCGATATGGGCGCAGAACGCGATGGTGGGAACGCCGCCGCCCGCGTTGGAGGGCAATGTGCCGTAGACGTAGGCGTGCTCGTCCACGACCACGTCGCTCAGGCCAAGTTCCTTCAGTTCTTCGCCGAGGACTTTGGCCAGGTCGTGCTGGCAGGCGGTGCTGGGGACGGTCTTCTGACCTTCCTGGGACTGGGTGGGGATTTTAGCGTAACGGATAAAGCGTTCAGCAGCTGAAGACATGTGTGTATTCCTCCTGAAAGTTAATCGCAGATATAGGCTAGTACCAGATTGCCGCAGCCTTCCACGGCGTCGCTGTGAGTCCTCTCGTAGTGGTGGGAGGCGTCGACGCCGGGGCCGATGCAGGCAAAGTTGAAGTCTTTGCCGGCGATGACGCCCAGAGACGCGTCGGAGCCGTAGCGGAAGTGGGTGTCCACGCGATAGGGAATGCCACTGCGCTTCGCCAGCGTGGCCAGGCGGTTGCGGAACTCGAAGTCGTAGGGCGTGCGGCTGTCGCGGGCTACGATGGTCACGGCTTTTTCGCTGGAATTCGTTCCCGGGGCGACGATGCCGATGTCCAGCGACAGGCATTCCGTCACGTCCTGGGGCACGAAGGAGATGCCATGGCCCAGCTCCTCGTAGTTGCTCACGTTGAAATAGACCGTATGGGTCGGGCGGCGTCCCGCCTCGGTCATGGCCTTGATGGCGCCGAACATGGCGGCGATGCAGACCTTGTCGTCGAGGTAGCGGGATTTGATGTAGCCGTTGGGACGCGTCTCGAGGCGATAGTCGAAGAAGACGAAGTCGCCCACCTCGATGCCCAGCGCGCGGGTTTCCACGGGATTGTTCACGTCCTCGTCGAGGCGCACTTCCATGGTGTCGCTGGTACGGGGGAAGGTGTCGCACTCCTCGCCGAAGGCGTGGCGCGAGGCCTTGTCGGTCAGCAGCGTGCCGCGGATCATGGCCCCTTCAGAAGTCCTGACCCAGAGGTTTTCGCCGTCGAAGTTCTGCCAGGCGTAGCCTCCGATGGGCAGCAGGCGCAGCCGTCCGTTGGGTTTGATCGCCCTGACCACGGCGCCCAGAGTGTCGGCGTGAGCGCCCACAAGGCGCGCGCCTTTGGCGTCGGCGCCTTCCATCTTCGCGAAAAGAGCGCCCTTATTGTTCTTCGTCACGCTCAGTCCGAAACGCTCAAATTCCTTCTCAAGACGGGCCAGAACCTCGCGGCAGTCGCCGGCCGCCGAAGGGATGGCAAGCAGTTCGGCGTTCAGCTCCAGCACGTATTTCATATCCACTTTCAACACTGCCTTAACCTCCTGATAAAAGGGCCCCTCATTGGATTCGAGGGGCCCGCTGTTCTACGCTTTTAACGGCTGTAATGAATCTGTCCCGCGAAGTGGCAGGACACAAAATGCCCGGGCTCCAGCTCGCGAAGTTCCGGCGAGGCGGCGCGGCACTGATCCTGACAGAAGCGGCAGCGCCCGGCGAAGCGGCAGCCCGCGGGGGGATTGACGGGGCTGGGCACGTCGCCTTCCAGGATAATGCGGTCGCGTTTTTGGCCGACCTTGGGAATCGGGATGGCCGAGAGCAGCGCCTGCGTGTAAGGGTGGAGCGGGTTCTTGAAGGTGGTCCTGTAATCCGTCAGCTCCACGATCTTGCCCAGGTACATGACGGCGATGCGGTCCGACAGGTGCTTGACCACGCTCAGGTTGTGGGAGATGAACACGTAGGTGTAGTTGTTCTCCTTCTGAAGCTGCGACAGCAGGTTCAGCACCTGAGCCTGGATGCACACGTCCAGGGCCGACACGGGCTCGTCCAGGACGATGAACTCGGGGTCCAGCGCCAGGGAGCGCGCGATGCCGATCCTCTGGCGGCGCCCGCCGTCAAGCTCGTGAGGATAGGCCCCCACAAGGCGCCGGGCCAGGCCGACGGTGTCCATCAGCTTGTGGATGCGGGCGTCCATTTCCCTGCGGCTGGCGCAGATCTTGTTGACGATCAGGGGTTCGGCGATCAGTTCCGAGACGGAAAGGCGAGGGTTAAGACAGGAATAGGGGTCCTGGAAGACGATCTGGACGCGCTTGCGCATTTCCTTCATCTCGCCGGAGCTCAGGCCCACGATGTCCTTTCCCCAGAACTTCACTTCGCCCGACGTGGGCTCCAGCAGGCGGATCATGGCGCGTCCCAGCGTGGACTTGCCGCAGCCCGATTCGCCCACCAGCCCCAGGGTCTCGCCGCGCTGAACCGTGAAGGACACGTCGTCGACGGCGTGAAGCAGCCCGCGGGGAGTGGTGAAATACTTTTTCAGGTGATTGACCTCAACCATAGGCTGGGAGTTGTTCATATTTTCTGTCATGATGATCGGTCCTCCTCAGTCTTTACGCTGAAACTGCCGGGCTTTGACCGGGCAGGCGACGAAATGTCCCGGCTCGATCTCGGTCATGACGGGCGTGCATTTGGAACACTCATCCACCGCGTAGGGGCAGCGGGGATGGAAGCAGCAGCCGCTGGGCAGGTTGGTCGGGTCGGGCATAAGGCCCTGAATGACTTTCAGCTCTTCCTGGTCGGAATCCAGATCGGGCAGCGAGTTGAAAAGCCCTTCCGTGTAGGGGTGGGTGGTGCGGTTGTAGATCGCCTCGGTGCTTCCGTATTCGACCACGCGGCCGGCGTACATGATGGCCACCTTGTCGCACATTTCGGCCACAATGCCCAAATCGTGGGTGATCATGATCATGGAAGTCCGGAACTTCTCCTTGAGCTCGTGCATCAGCTCGAGCACCTGGGCCTGAATGGTCACGTCGAGAGCCGTGGTGGGCTCGTCGGCGATCAGGAGCGTGGGGTCGCAGGCCAGAGCGATGGCGATGACCACGCGCTGCTTCATGCCGCCCGAGAACTGGTGGGGGTAGGCCACGCCGCGCTCGCGGGGGATGCCCACCAGCTCCAGCATGTCACCGGCGCGCTTCATGGCGTCGGCCTTGCTGCCCTTGTGGTGAAGCTCCACCATCTCGGCGATCTGGTTGATCACGGGCATCACGGGGTTCAGGGACGTCATGGGGTCCTGGAAGATCATGGCGATCTTGCCGCCGCGGATGCTGCGCATGTGGGACTCGCTTACTTTCAGCAGATCTTCGCCCTGGAACAGAATTTCACCGGAGAGGATCTTTGAAGGAGGCGTGGGAAGAAGGCGCATGATACCCAGCGCCGTGGTGGTTTTGCCCGCGCCGGTCTCGCCCACGAAGCCCAGAGTTTCGCCGTAGCCCAGCTCCAGGTTCAGCCCTTCGACGGCGTGGACCGTGCCGCTTTCGGTGACATAGTGGATGGTCAGGTCTTTGATCTGAAGGAGCTGCTCGTTGTTTTTGTCAGTCATGGTAAAAGCTCCTCCTTATCGTTTCAGTTTGGGGTCCAGGGCGTCGCGAAGCCCGTCGCCGAGGAAGTTCAGAGCAAGGATGGTCAGCATGATCGCCAGGCCGGGATAGAGCGTCATGTGCGGGAAGTCGCGGATGTACTGGCGTCCGCCCGAGAGCATGGCGCCCCACTCGGGGTAAGGCGGCTGAATGCCCAGGCCGATGAAGGAGAGGCCCGCGGCGTTCAGAATGGCCGAGGCGACGCCCAGCGTGGACTGGACGATGATCGGAGCCATGCTGTTGGGGATGATGTGCTTCAGGATGATGCGCAGGTCCGAAGAGCCCACGGCGCGCGCCGCTTCGACGAATTCCATGCCGCGGATCGAGAGCACCGAGCCGCGGACGATGCGCGCGTAGTTGGGCACCGCCGAGATTCCGACAGCGATCATCAGGTTGTAGAGCCCCGGCCCAAGAGACGCGGCGATGGCGATGGCCAGCAGCGTCTGGGGTACGGCGAGCAGCACGTCCATGATGCGCATGATGGCGTTGTCGATCCAGCCGCCATAGAAACCGGCCACGGCGCCCAGCAGGCCGCCGATCACCAGGGCGATGCCCACGGCGATGAAGCCCACCTGCAGCGAGACTCGCGCGCCGTAGATCAGCCGGCTCATGATGTCGCGGCCGAACTCGTCGGTACCGAGCCAGAATTCCTTCGAAGGAAGCTCGAACATATGCTCCAGATCCTGCTCCGCGAAGTTGTAAGGAGCCAGGACGTCGGCGAAGACTGCCAGGAAGACCAGGAAAATGATGAAGAGCAGCCCGAACATGGCCAGAGGGCTCTTGCTGAGACGGTGCAGCACGTCCGCGAAGGGGCCGCGCCCGATCCTTTTCTCGTCGTCGGGAGTCAGGTCTCTATTCATGTTTTCGTTGACAGTGTTGTTCATGGTTTCAGACATAAAAAGCGACCCCCTTTACTTATACTGCGCCTTGATGCGCGGATCCACATAGGCGTAGAGGATATCGACAAGAAGATTGACGAAACCGAAAGCCACGGCGACGAAAAGCACGCCGCCCTGGACCATGGGGTAGTCGCGCGCCATGATGGACGTGACCATCAGACGGCCGATGCCGGGAATCGCGAAGATGGACTCGGTCAGGATAGCGCCGGCCAGAAGATGTCCAAACTGAAGGCCGCAGATCGTCACGACGGGAATAAGGGCGTTGTGAAGGGCGTGAACCCAGATGACGATGGATTCTTTCTGCCCCTTGGCGCGGGCGGTCCTGATGTAGTCGGCGCGCACCACCTCGAGCATGGACGAGCGGGTCATGCGCGTCACCATGGAGATGGCCTGAGCGGAAAGCGCCACCGAAGGCAGGACCATGGCCTTGAAAGTGCTGAAGCCTGAGGCGGGGAACCAGCGAAGCTCCACGGAGAACAGCAGGATCAGCAGCAGCCCCAGCCAGAACACCGGCATGGACAGGCCGATCATGGCGAAGATCATGGTGACAGTATCAAACATGGAGTATTGTTTTATTGCTGATATGATGCCGCATGGCAATCCTATGATGATGGCGATCACCATGGCGAAGGCCGAGAGCTTCAGCGTGGCCGGGAATGAAGCCAGCAGCTCCTGAAGCACGGGACGGCGGGAAGAATAGGAACGCCCGAGATCGCCCTCGAAAACAGCCTTATAAAGGTAGTTTCCGAATCGGATCCAGAAGGGATCGTTCAAGCCCTCTTTCTCTCTGAACTCCTGAACAGCCTGCTCCGTCGCCATGTCGCCGAGCACCATTTTTGCGGGATCGCCCGGCGTCAGGTAGAGCAGCGTGAATACGCAGAAGGCAACGCCGATGAGCACTGGGATGAGAAACAGCACGCGGCGGAAGATGTATCGTATCATCGTCTAACCTGCCTTTCTTGAAAGACTCTTTTACATTGAGAACGCGGAAAAAACGGTCCTTAGTTTTTTCGCCAACAAACAGGCAGGGGAGAATCGGAAACTCCCCTGCCTGATTCGACAATGAACTACGGGATTCCCCGCAAAGCCGGCCTATTATTTACTCGAAATAGACGTTGCGGAACGAGTGGACTTCGTTGGTGCTCGGCACAAAGCCCTTCACGTTCTTATGAGCGCCGGCGATGGATTCGTCGTTGTGGAGGTATACCATGGGACGCTGATCGTTGAGCAGGAGCTGGGCGTTCTTGTAAATCTCCTTGCGCGCGTCCCCGTCGGGGGTCATGCGGCCCTGGGACAGAAGATCGTCGAATTCCTTATTGGAGAAGAAGGTGTAGTTGGAACCGGCGTCGGTTCCCAGAAGTCCCGCCAGAGCGAAGTTGGGATCAGGCACCGTGGAAACCCAGCCGAGCAGGAACATGTCGTGCTTCTTTTCCACAAGGCCGTTCAGGTAGGCGCCCCACTCAAGGACCTTGATCTCGGTCTCGATGCCGATCTTCTTCAGCTGAGCCTGGATGATGGTCGCCATGTCCTGGCGCTCTTTGCGCTCGTTGGTCCAGATCTCAAACTTCGTGCCGGGTTTGACGCCGGCTTCGGCAAGAAGCTTCTTGGCCAGTTCTGTATCCTGCTTATGAGCTTCCACTTCCTTGGCGATGGAGTACTTGATAGCCACGGGGACCATGGAGGTGGGGGTGACGCCCACGCCGCGCCACACAGCCTTCTGGATTCTGACGGTGTCGAGGGCGGCGTCAATGGCGCGGCGCACGCGCACATCGTTGAAGGGCGGTTTGACGGTGTTGAAGCCCATGTAGGTGATGGAGGTCTGGGGCTCACGATAGAGCACGAGATCCTCGTTTTCCTGGATGCGTTTGATGTCGTTGGTGACGATGGGGAAGGCGATGTCCACGTCGCCGGCCTCAAGCTGGACTGTGCGGGCCGTGGGCTCGGGGACGGAACGGACTTCGAGGAACTTGTAAGCGGCCTTCTTGCCCCAGTAGTCTTCGAAGCGCTCAAGCACATACTTGTCGTTCTTGTTCCAGCTCACGAACTTGAAGGGGCCGGTTCCCACGGGCTCAAAGACCTTGCCCGTGTCGTCGCAGTCCTTGGCGATCTTCTTGTTGACGATGGAACCCCAGCTGTGAGTCAGCGAGGAGAAGAAGGAGAAGTCGGGCTTATTCAGGTAGACCACCACGGTGTAATCGTCGATGACCTGGACGTCCTTCACGTTCTCGGAATAGGACTTGATCTTGGCGCCCTTGTCGGTGGTGGCGCGCATGATAGTATACTGGACGTCTTCGGCCTTCATCTCGTCGCCGTTGTGGAACTTGACGCCCTTGCGGAGGTAGAACTTGTACTCGGTGGGCGACGGGAATTCCCATTTCTCGGCAAGGCCGGGAACGAGCTGTCCGTCAGGACCCATAAAGACCAGTGTGTCGTAGAGCTCGAAGCATACGCGGGAACTGGGCATATCGTTGTGGCCGATAGGATCCATCGTGGTGGGATCGTACTGGTCGGCGACGATAAGGGTATCCTTGGCCATGGCGGCGCTGCAGAACAACGCGCTGCATAGGACAACTGCAAGAACTGTCAATACACGACTTCTCTTCATAAGTACACCATCTCCATTTTCTTCAATATTCAGCGCTGCCATAGACCCCTCCCGCCAGCAGCGCTTTTCTGACGGGAGCACTTAAAGCGCATAAACTCTTACTAAAACAAGAACGATGACAAGGTTTATTATCCACGTTTTTTTTGACTTCGTCAACTAGGTATAAGCGAGAAGTTAAGAATATAAGCTGATATTTATGTTACTTTTTTTAGTGAGGTCCCGGCGTATAAAAGCACCCGCCGCTTTACATAAAAGAGATTTTTCGATAAGCTTTTCCGATAAAAACAGCTGCCTGATCTTTCGTCAGGAAAGGACAAAAAATGAACCCCTATGATGAAAATAGTTTTTTTACAGCCTATTCAAAAATGTCCCGGAGTGTGGAGGGCTTAAAATCTGCTGCCGAATGGCGCCAGCTGCGCCTGCTTTTTCCCGCGCTTGAGGGCAAAATGATGCTCGACCTCGGCTGCGGCTACGGCTGGCATTGTAAATATGCCGTCCAGCAGGGCGCCAAAGCCGTGCTGGGCATTGACCTTAGCGAGAAAATGATCGGCGAAGCGAAAAAACGGAACGCTGATCCCAAAATTACCTATCGAGTCTGCGGAATCGACGCTTATGATTACCCGGCGGATAGCTATGACCTGGTAGTTTCCAACCTGGCGCTGCATTACCTTGCCGACCTCGACGAAGTGTATCGCGGCATTTTCAGAACCTTGAAAGAAAGGGGCCTTTTCCTGTTCAACATCGAACACCCCACCTTCACGGCCGGCGTCAACGAAGACTGGCTCCGCGACGCCGAAGGAAAAACGTTGTGCTGGCCCGAGGACGATTACTTTCTTCCCGGCGCTCGTGCCGTCAATTTCCTAGGACAGAAAGTGATAAAGCAGCACCACACTCTGACGCAGATCCTCGGCGGCCTTCTGCGCTGCGGTTTCCGCATCGATGCCGTCGAAGAAGCCATGCCCTCGCCGGAGATGGCGTGCCTTCCCGATATGAAGGACGAAATGCGCCGCCCCATGATGCTGTTGGCGCGGGCGGAGAAAATACGGTAATGCGGAAAACATTTCAAAAAAGCGGAACGGTCCCTGTGTTCATGGGACTGTTCCGCTTTTTTTGAAGAGAATTTTCGGCAGATTGGGAGAATAGTTGTATTTGTAATAATAATTTCTACTTTGAGGGTAAATTTACAATGCTATCAATAAGCATAATGGCTATTTAGTAAAATTTGTTATATCAGCTTTCGGTGTAGTAGCTGGACAGAATTTGCAGGAACTCCAGCACCAGCGGCGACGGATTGTAGCTTTTTTTCTTGATCCAGCCGATTTCGGCTGAGATCTTGCTGTTGGCGAGCACAAAGGAGCGGATGTTCGGATAGTAGTCGGTATTTTTATAGGCGATCTGGTTGGTGCTTGTGATTGAAAACCCATCGGTCTTCTCGAGCATGTCGTATAGAGCTCCGCGTCCGCTGACGATGATCCTGTTCCGGTCCTGTCCCAGCTTGAGAATGTCGGGAACTGTACTGTAAGGCCCCATGTCGAAATGCCTGTAGATGACAAGAGGGTAGCCGCTGAGCTCGGACGAGCTGACGCTATGGTCCTTTTTGCAGAAAAGAGGGTTGTTTCTGCCGAGGATGATCGTTACTGGATTGTGGCAGAAGCGGAAATACTGGAGCCCTCGGGTTTCGTATTGGCGCAGAAGCGTCTTCTTGTAGTGGCTGAACAGGGCGACCAGGCCGATCATGCTGCTGCCGTCTTCTACGCGCGCAGCCGCGTCGCTCCAGGCCCCCTCTTGGATATCGATGAAGAGCCGTTCATTTTTATGCCTCTCATAGAGTTTTGCGGCGGCGTGGTTTACATAGCGGTATCCCTCGTTGAATATGGAAAGGCACTGTTCGCAGGAGTCCCTTCTCTGTTCGCTCATACGCTTCAACTGCTCGAGCTCCAGGAGCACCGTTTCGGCAAATCTGGCATATTCCTGCCCAAAGGGCGTTGCTTCGACGCCCCGGTTGCTTCTCTTAAAAAGCTGGCGCCCAATCTCGCTCTCAAGGTTCTTGAGGGAAAGCGAAAGCTGAGGCTGTGAGATGAAGATATTTTCCGCGGCTTTGCTGATGGATTTTGCTTTTGCGACCTCGACAACGTGCCTAATCTGTTCCAGTTTCACGACTTGTCACCACCCAATCATAGACTGATCCTATCATAGCAGAAAGTTCTCAAAAATGGCAATTTATCTATAACTGAGAGACTGCGAACAGCATAATAAAAGCAAATAACGAACGAAAAAAAATGTTCTACGATATGAGAGTCCTCTGGGGACGGAATGAACTTTTTGTGAGGAGTGATTTTTATGGAGTCTCTGATTAAACCGACCGACACTATTTACATATGGGCTATTCTCATTAGCGTGCTCTGCCTGGCCAACTGGCTGGATCAGCGCTACAAATGGGCGAATAAGCTGAGCATCGTGGTGCTTTGCATCGTTGGGGGGCATGCTTCTGGCCAATTTGCACATTCTGCCCTTTAAGTCGCCCGTTTACAGTTCGATCTCGGGTGTTTTGCTCTATACGGCTATTCCCATGCTTTTGTTTAAATCAGATCTCAGAAAAATCTACAAAGAAGGCGGACGCGTCTTTATCGCTTTTAACCTTGCCGCGGTCTCCACAGTTATTGCGGCTTTCATCTACGGCACGGTCATGAAACGTTGGGGGATTGCGGAGCTGCCCGCCATGGTTGCGATGAACGCCGGCGGCCATATCGGCGGTACCGTCAACATGGTCGCCATGGCCGGCGTCTTCAAGGCCAGCGACAACTTGCTCAGCGCTAACGCCATGCTCGGCAACTTCAGCCTTGGCATTATGCTCTTTATCCTCTCGCTGGTCGTCAATTCCAAGTTCTACCGCCGCATGTTCAAACACCCCTATGTGGAAGAACGGGAGGCCGCTGTCCTCGCCGATCCTGAAGCGGCGAAAAAGCCGCTCTCTGCGGCTTTTTGGAAGTGTCGCGAACTGTCGCTTCTCGATATCCTGAAAACCTTCGCTACAGCCTTCGCTATCGTCGCGCTGAGCCGTTTCATCGCCAGTACCGTCACGGCGATGAAGCCCCCCTTCGTGATTCAGCAGCTTTTCGGCAGCATCTGGCTGGTTATGACTACGTTGTCCTGCCTGGGAGCCACCTTTATGCCTGGTTGGTTCTCTAAGCTTAAATTTGGCGACGAGTTCGGCATGATCATCCTCACGCTGTGGTACGTGACTATCGGCACTTCGGCAGATCTGGTGAAGATCGTCGAATTCGGTGGTATCGTGATGTTCATCTTCTTTGTGACTCTCAGTATCCATCTGATCTTCTCGTTTCTTTTTGGCAAGCTCTTTGGGCTCAGCCTCGAAGAAATCTGCTGCGCCATTACTGCGACCATTGGCGGTCCCTCTTCGTCAGCCGCGCTGACGATCAACCAGGGATGGAGCTCTCTGATCGCTCCCACGATTCTTTGTGCTCTCTATGGCTATATTATCGGCAACTATTTTGGGGTCATGATTGGGAACTACTTCTTGTTTATGTAGCCCTAAGCGAAGGAGGAAAACAGTGTGTTTGATCTTTTGATAAAAGGTGCTTCCGTCGTTGACGGCACAGGGAAAAAGGCCTTTAAGTCGGGCGTCGCCGTTTCAGGCGGCAAAGTTACGCTGACTTCGGAAGATGTCCCTGCCGTAGAGGTTTTTGACGCCTCAGGGCTCTTTGTCTGTCCCGGCTTTATCGACGTACATTCCCATGGAGACGGCGTTTTTGGAACTCCTCATGGGCAGCTCTGCAAGACGTCGCAGGGTGTGACTACCGAGATTACGGGACAGTGCGGCGCAACGCTCTATCCTATCGTTCCTGGGAGAGCCGACCTGCTTCGTCAGGCCTGCGGGTCCATCACCAAGCAGCTTCCTGCCGCAATGGATTCTTTTACGTCCTTGGACGCCTATCTCGGTTACGTTAAAACGTTGAATCTGACGGCGAACTTTAAAATTTTGACGGGACATTTTGCTTTGCGGGCGGCGACGGTCGGTTTTGAAGACCGGGAAGCGACCGAGAGCGAACTTGAGGTTATGAAATCGCTGCTACACCAGTCCATGGAACAGGGGGCTCTTGGATTCAGCACCGGATTGATCTACCCGCCGAGCTGCTTCGGGCGGAAACGGGAAATTGTCGAGCTCTGCAAAGTCGTCGCGGAGTATGGCGGTGTGTACGAGACCCATATGCGCAACGAAGCGTCGGGAGTAGTTCAATCCGTCAAAGATTCCTTGGATGTTGCTCGCGAATCGGGCTGTAAGCTGGAAATTTCTCATCATAAAGTTTGTGGGCGCGATAATTGGGGTGTGTCGGAACAGACTTTGAAGCTTATCGACGAAGCCACCGCCGAAGGCGTAGACGTGGGGTTCGACGTCTATCCCTACACAGCGTCGTGCAGCAATTTAAATGTCTGCTTGCCACCGCGCTGTTTTGCTCAGGGGATTGAAAAAATGAAGGAAATGGTTAGTATTTCGGCCAACCGCAGAGCCATAGCCGACGAGATGAAAGTGATCGACGGGCGTTACCGTCACTGCGGAGGTTTTACGGGTATCATGATTTCCGGCTGTCCTTCGGCTCCGGAAGCGGAAGGAAAGACGGTTGCCGACTATGCTGCGGAGCTGGGAAGAGATCCCTTCGAGGTGTACTTCGACCTCCTGGCCGTCAATGGAAGCGCTGCGACGGCGATCTACTTCTCCATGTGCGACGACGACCTTTGCCGCATCGTCTCTCATGACCGGGCCATGATCGGCTCCGATGGCGTAGTGCGCGATCTGACGGAGAAAACCCATCCGCGAGGTTTTGGCACGTTCCCCCGTTGTATCAGCACATTTGTGAAAGAAAAGAAACTCCTATCGCTGGAGGCCATGATCCGTAAAATGACTTCATTGCCAGCTAGTTTTCTAAACCTGACGGGCAAAGGCGTCATCGCCGACGGAGCCGACGCCGATCTGCTGATCTTCGACTATGGACGAATCTGCGACCGGGCCGATTACGCATTTCCCTTGGCTCTATGCGACGGTATTGAGCGAGTCGTCGTTGCCGGCGAAACAGTTTATAAGGATAAAAAATTAACAGGCAGATATCCCGGAAAATTTTTAAAACTGTAAACATGGACGAAACGTAAAATTGAAAGAGGCGTCAGGCCATTAAGTGTGGCTGCCTGACGCCTCTTTTATGTTTTCTAAGGCTGCTGATCATTCAGTAAACGCTGTGCGGCATAGCATTGAGGTTCGCGTGAAGACCTATAACAGCGAAAATGAAGAAGTATTACGGCTGATCGTCTGCGCCAAGCTGGTCGGGCAGGCCATCAGGTAGTAGTCGTTCTGATTGAACTGGAAGGTGCCCGCGGTGGTCATGGGGACTTTTCGCGTGTGTGCGGCATAGGAGCGGCCGTTGATCTGGTTGATGAAGGTCGCCATGATGGGCCAGCGGTCTGCCATGCTCGCCAGGGATGCGCAGAACACTTTCTCGAAAAGCCCCGTTCCGCGGACTGACCTGTCGATGCGGATGGGCCCGTACTGATAGGAATTCTCGACGGTGATGGGCCGCCCGTCCAGCGAGAACTCAGGCAGCTTTTCGATCATGCAGGTGAACAGAGGCCAGGGCGCCCAGAACTCCCAAGGCGCGGCCATCGCGTAGGCCAGCACCGTGCCTTCGCCGTCTTTCGCGATCGTGACGCCCCGTTCCTTCACGATGAGCTTTTCCAGCTGTTCCTCCGTGAAATTGGTCGTGACGAATCCATCAGGCCTGTCCTCGGGCTTGATGTAGTTTGTGTGGTACTTCCGGTGAATGGAAAGTATCCCTTGATAGTCGCTCATGTCCGCCTGGCAGATCAGCATAAAACCCTCTCCTTTCGATTATAAAACTATACTTCTATTGTGTCATAGAAAGTGCGCTGTTTCAAGGGCTTTATGACAGAACTTGAAGTTTCAGCGATAGTCGCACCTTTGGCAGTGGATCATGATATTTTCGCTGTCTTCTTTATGGAAGATTCCCGACCACTTGCAGATATTCTGTAAAATAGGAACGACCGATTTTCCTTTTTCTGAGAGGGCATACTCGACCCTGGGCGGAATTTCATCGTAGGACCTCCGCAGGATAATCTCCTTTGCCATCAGTTCTTTCAAGGACGAAGTTAATACGGCATCGGTAATATTGCCCCTTTCCTTTCGCAGTTCACTGTAACGCAGCACCCTTTTCGCAGCGAGAACACAGATAATCCTTGATTTCCACTTACCGCCGAACACTTCCAGGCCGTATTCCAGCGGGCAGCGGATATCCTTATCCAGTTTTCTTTGATACACGGTCGCCGCCTCCTTATCAGAACTCCTGCGCGCAAATCGACAGGCCGCAGAAATTTTCCTTTCCTTTAAAGTATACAGTAGTATACAGTTGCAGCTTCGCCGTTTCAAGCTGCTATGGAATTTATGAGCGGCTCATAAATTAGCTCATATCTTGCCGTCCATGAGCGAGTTGCATAGAATAAATCCAGCTTGATCAAGCAGAGGGTAAATCGAAAATTGGAGGTTATTCCTATGATAAACGAATCGGTTTTGAATCTGTTGAAGACTTGTATGTGGGATCTGGCGACCTGTTCCAACGGGGAGCCCAACGTGGTGCCTGTGGCGTATAGGGAAGTGTCGGAGGATGACAAGCTCCTGGTCGGCGACGTGTTTATGGAGACCACTCTGAACAACGTCAAGGCCAACGGCGGCAAGATCGCCGTCTCCGTTTTTGACGCCCGCAGTCTGGAAGGCTACCAGATCAAGGGCACGGCGGAGTACGTGAGCGAAGGCCCCGTTGTGGACGCTTTCAAGGCAAAGGTGGAGAAAAAGTATAACGGAGCCGTCACAGCCAAGGGCGCGCTGATTATCACGCCGGAAAAGGTGATCGTGACCACTCCTGGCGCGGACAACAAGAAGGTTCTGTAAAGCGAGAGTGGGCGGGGGCGGAGGTGGACTTTTGCCCCCGCTTATGTATTATACTAATTCTCTATTGACATACTTAATATCAAATCGAAGAGCTACGTCAAAAGATTTCAACGCAAAGGACGCAAAGGTTTGCAAAGGAAAACCTTGAAAGGCTTTTAGAACAGTAAAATCAAGCGAAATATATAAATTTCCATCATGATAATTTGTTTTTTATTAATAATTTAGGTCTTGTTTTTCCTTTGCGCCCTTTCTGTTCAGCCTTTGCGTTGAAATCTTTTGACTTTGATCCTCAGTCTGACATTAAGCACGATGAATGCGAATTAATATTATATGGAGACTTTAAACATGAAGGCCAATAGGATAGGAAAGCAATCCCGATGAACAAATTTCAGAAACTACTTGACTAAACAGGCCAGTTGCCTTTACCATGTTCCTATCCTCTTTTATTTGGGATTCGTTTATTGTGAGTACTTTAATCATATCTCAGATTTAAGGGAATTGTTATATGTTGATTTTTTTCTATTTTGGACGAGAGTGATTTTTCGCTGATTTGCCGTTGTCTCTTGATTTTTCTCACTGGAAATTGTTAAATTTATTTGAAACCGGCTGCAAAAGAACAGGCCGATATAAAAGGAGGATGGGGTGTGAAGGAACCCCCGGTTTTTAGTCCCGTCCTAAAGGGTCTGCATGTCCAGCCTTGCCGGCGCCAATTCAAGGCGGAAGGGCTGGGCACTGCGGAAGTGCGGGCGGATCCTGTGTTTTTCCCGACAGCTTGGCTGTAAGCTTTTCTGCGTTTTGGGGCGACGGGGGCCGTTAAAAGGGGTTTTGTGAATTTCTTCTCCGCAGCGGTGGGAATGCAGGATTTTTGAACCCCTCCTCAAACAGCGAGGAGGAATCGGCAGCTGAAACCGCGGAGCGCCACGATCTCTGGCGTTTGGGGGCGAGGCTGCGTTTGATTTGCAGTGTGTCTCTCCTTAAACTTATTTTAATCTTATAAGGAAGGCGGCCGTTTGCCCGTGTTTTTTAAGTCCCCTGAGCGCGGACTGTGAAACGGCCGGAATGGTGATTATCGTGAAAAAACGTACACTTGTCCTGTTGCTGGCGCTCTCTCTGTGTGTAGGCCTGACTGCCTGCGGTAAAAAAGAGGCCCGGGCTGCCGCCGCCGTGAAGGAGAAGTTGGCTGCCGCCGCTTCCATGAGCAATGCTGAACTCTACGAAAAAGCCAAGGAAGAAATAGCCGCGGGAGCCAAGCTCAGATTTTATTCCACCACCAGCTTTGCCGAGAAAGCTGCCGCCAATTTTATGACTGACTATCCTGCGCTGGCCGGCAAGGTCGTTTATGCCGAGATCGACGACGGCGAAACCTATACCATCCTCTCTAACACCATCGGCTCAGGCGTCGCTGATTCCGCCGATATGGGGCTGGTGCAGAACGGCGCCGACCTGAAAACCTACCTGCTGGACGAGGGCCTGTCTTACAGCTACTTCCCAAACGCCATGAAGTCCCTGGTACCCGCGCAGTACCAGTCTCCCGCCGTAATCACTTTCATCAACTCACTTTTCATTTACAACAACAAAACCGGTTCCGTTAACCTGAGAAACGTCTGGCAGCTTACCGAGCCCGAATGGAAGGACAGGATTTTCTTCAAGGATCCGACCAACGAGACTGTAAACGTCAACTTCCTGATCCAGCTCACTTCTCCCGAGTGGACAACGCGCATGGAAAAAGCTTACGAAGGCCGCTATGGAAAGGCTTGGACTTCCGGTGAGTATTCAAGCGCCTCCTATGAATGGATTGCCAAGTTCCTTAAGAACGTGAATTACACCTTTACCTCCGCCACCAAGATCGCCACAGGCGTGGCCTCCGGCGCTGGCGGCAATTTAGGCCTGTTCGTGTTTTCCAAACTCCGCAAAGTGGACAAGGCCGACCGCGGCAATCTGACCATCTGTCAATTTGAGAACCCCGTGGAGGGCTTTGGCGGCTTCATGTATGCCGTATACGCCACGGTGTGCAAAGACACAGACTGCCCTTACACCTGCGCTTTGTTTATCAACTACCTGCTCAGCGAGGCCGGCTTCGCCGGACCGAAATCCTGGAACTCCAGCCAGGGCTACTATTCCCCCAACACCTCCATCGAGAAGCCCGATAAAATTCAGGACAAAGCGTACTCCTACTGGGCCGATTGCCTTGTGGCGGAGGACTTGGATTACATCTTTAACAATTACAGCACTGTCTACGAGTTCGTGGCGACAAGAGTGGGCAATTGAATCCGCCGCTTGCGTCTGAAATTCTGGGAGCCTGACGGACTTAACAACAGAAAGCAGTATAAAGCAGACAATAAGATGGCATTTATCTTTTCACAATCAGTTTTTAACGACATATTGCAATCTAAATTCTGCAAAATGCGAGTAAGCCCGACAGACTCCTAGCCATCTTCAGTAAAATCCCTTCCCCTGGCCCGATTGAAGCGGAAGCTGCCGCAAAGCGGCTGATTGCCCTTTGCGGCAGTTTTTTTGTTCCGCTCTCGAGAGGGGAGTCTCGCGCAGATTAAGGAGGAACTCCATGAAAAAGGGCAAGAAAAACTTGCCTCACCGCCTCAAATCGTTCTTCTCCAAGCCTTCGAACCTTCTGCTCGTCCTGTTTCTGGCGGTACTGTTCTGCCTGTCAGTATTGCCTCTGCTGACTATGCTCAGCAACATGTTCACCGTCCACCTCGGCGTGGAAAAGAAACTGCTGAGGCTGAGCGTGGGAGCCTTCTCCTGGAATCACTTCCAGCGTCTTTTCACGCCCGGCGACTGGAGCAAAGTCAACTTTTGGATCCCCTTGAAGAATTCTTTCATCGTAGCTGCCGGCGCCGCCGTGGTGGGCATCATCATCGGCGGCGCGGTTGCCTGGTTTATTACCCGGTCCAACATGAGGTTCAAAAAATTCATCAGTTCGGTGTTCCTGTTCCCATACATGATGCCCGCCTGGACGCTGGCCCTCTTTTGGATTAACCTGTTTCAGAACAGCAAGGTAGGCGGCGGAAACGTCGGCATGGTAGAATCCATTTTCGGAGTCTGTATGCCCAAATGGTTCGTTTTTGGCAGCTTCCCCATGATTATTGTGACCGCGCTGCACTACTCGCCTTTCGCCTACCTTCTTATCGGCGGCATCCTCAAGAACATGGACGCCACTCTTGAAGAGAGCGCCACCATCTTAAAGGCCAGCCGCTGGAAGATCATCCGGCGTATTACCCTTCCCATGATAATGCCCGCCGTTCTTTCCACATTCCTGCTGATTTTTTCCAGCGGGTTCAGTTCCTACACTGTGCCAACCTTTCTGGGGTCTTCGGTGAAGTGCTTTACCCTCTCCACCAAAATGCGGGCCCTTATCAACGCCGGCTACCAGGGGCAGGGGTATATCATCGCTTTTGTTTCCATTGTGCTGGGATGTTTCATCCTGGGGTTGAATCAGTGGTTTACCGGCAAGAGAAAAAGCTACACTACGGTCACAGGGAAATCCGGACAGGCCTCTCTGGTCAATTTGAAGAAGGCCAACTTGCCTATTTCCATTTTTTTGTGCGCATATGTGATTTTCTTCGCCATTATGCCGCTGATTTCCTTCGGGTTGGAATCTGTGATCCGCCAGCCCGGAAATTACGCCCTGTCCAATATGACGCTCCACTTCTGGCTTGGTTCGGAAGCCTCGGCTTACGAACCTGGAATGATCGCCGGCATACTGCTCAATTCTACGATGTGGAAAGCCCTTGGGCGGCAGGTTTTGCTGGCCCTCGTGGTGGGAACCATCGTGGGGACCTGCGGCATCCTTATAGGCTACGCCTGTGCTAGGAGCCGCGGGACCGCGCTTTCCCAGGCGGTGGAGAGCATGGCGTTCTTCCCCTACCTGATGCCGGCTATGGCCTTTGGTACAATCTATCTGGCTGTGGCTACCAGCGAAAGCTTCAATTTTCTCTATGGCGCTTTTGGATGCCTGGTATTGGTAGCGGCAGTGAAATTTCTCCCCTTTGCCTCCCGCAGCGGCATCAACAGCATGCTCCAGGTATCCAAAGAGATCGAGGAAGCCGCCATGGTCGTGGGCGTTCCCTGGTGGAAGAGGATGGTCAAGGTCCTCTTTCCAATCCAGAAGAGCAGCATCCTTTCAGGCTACCTTCTCCCTGTAATTTCAGTCATGCGCGAGGTCGCGCTCTTTACGCTCCTGGTACCTTACGCGCGGTATCTGCTCACTACGATGTTATTCTCTTTCAACGAGACAGGCTACTCCCAGTATGGCAGCGCCGTCACCCTGCTCATCGTGCTTATCGTCATTCTTATCAATGCCCTGACCAACAAACTCACCGGCGCGTCTCTGGATAAAGGGATAGGAGGTTAAGCCCATGCCCCATATCAGTTTGAAACATGTGACCAAACGGTTCGAAAAATTCGTGGCCGTGGACGATCTTAACCTGGAAATTGCGGACCATGGCTTTGTCACTCTGCTGGGCCCCTCAGGCTGCGGCAAGACCACGACTCTGCGGATGATCGCCGGCCTGGAGACTCCAACCGAGGGGGCCATCACCATTGACGGCAAGGTCGTCTTTGATGCCGAAAAGGGGATCAACCTGCCTCCGGCAAAGCGAGATATTGGCTTCCTCTTTCAAAACTATGCCCTGTGGCCCCATATGACGGTCTATCAGAACATCGCTTTTGGCCTGGAAAACCTGAAATGGAGCAAAGGAAATATCCGCCGCCGCGTGGATGAGCTTCTGGCTCTGCTGAAGATCGAGCAGTTCGAAAAACGATATCCGTCGGAACTTTCAGGCGGCCAGCAACAGCGAGTGGCCATTGCCCGTACCCTGGCTCCCAGTCCCAAGGTGCTCTTCATGGATGAGCCTCTCAGTAATTTGGACGCCAAGCTTCGCCAGGAGATGCGCACCGAGCTGAAACGACTCCACTCGGACACCAGCAGTACTTTCATCTATGTCACCCACGACCAGTTGGAGGCTATGACCCTCTCCACCCGGGTATGCCTTATGAACGCCGGTCTCCTCCAGCAATACGATCCGCCTCTGGTGGTCTACAACCAGCCCGTCAACCAGTTTGTCGCTGAGTTTGTGGGCAATCCCACCATGAACTTTCTTCCCGCCAAGCTTGAGAGCGTCAGCGGCAGCACCGCCACGCTGGAGCTGTTGGGCAAGAAGGCCAGGCTCGTTGCCCAGGACAGCCTGAATTTTTCCAGCCGGGATCTGGTAGTGGGAATCCGTCCTGAATTCCTGCCGATCCAGCCCAATGGATCCGTAAGCGGCAAGGCTTACTCGACGCTTCCCTCAGGCATGGAAACCATAGTGAAGATTTCCATGCCCCACAACTTGATGCTCACCTCTGTGGCTTTCGGCAGCGTGGATTACGCCGTGGACGAGGTGGTCAGCATGAACGTGGTGGGCAGCGGCATTATCCTGTTCGACGCCGACACGAAGGCCAAAGTCGGCATGGGTTCTCTGGAATTTTTTTAAAGCGGTCCGGAGCCAACAGAGGGCGAAAAATGTTCCACGTGGAACATAGCCCTTAAGAGCCAAATAGTGACAAAAAAAAAGGAGTTCCTCGCCGAATCGCCCGGGAACTCCTTTTTTTGCTGTCCTACGTTATTTATCCGAAAAGTCGGAGTAATACTATTTGGCAATAAGACGACTCATACTAATTCGTATTAAACATGCTTAATGCCGGACCGAAGATCAAAGTCAAAGGATTTCAACGCAAAGGCTGAAGAGAAAGGGCGCAAAGGAAAAACAAAACCTAAATTATTAACTAAAAACGAATTAACATGATGGAAATTTATAAATTTCGCTTGATCTTGCAGTTCTAAAAGCCTTTTAAGGTTTTCCTTTGCGAACCTTTGCGCCCTTTGCGTCGAAATCTTTTGACGTGGCTCTTCGGTTTTATATTAAGCACGTCAATAGGAAATTAGTATAAAACAGTAAAAGGCCCGGCGGTTCCAAACCGCCGGGCCTTTTACTGTGCGTTTTTTCTACTCGATCGGTTCCAGCTCCTGCAGCTGCGACCCCGGGTTTTTGTCCAGGGTGTGGACCGAGAAGGTCAGGGTTTTCTGCCGTCCCAGGGAGTCGATCACCGACAGGCGGTGGCGGCCCGGGCGCATGGGCCAGAGGTAGGGGAAGTCGGGCGTGCCCTGGCCGGCGTATTTCCCGTCCACGAACCAGTCGAAGGTTCCCGTGCCCTCGGCCTTGAAGATCAGCCGCGCCCCTTCCTCGTGGAGCAGGTAGGAAGCGTCGGCCAGGGGCGAGGAGACGACCATTTCGGTGCGCTTTTCCCGGGGGCTTTCCATGTAAGCCGAAAGCTCCTGAGGCCAGATGACCACAACCTTGCCCTTTTCAAGACGGTGCATGGGGCAGACTCCCGCGGGCGAGACGCCGGGGATGTAGTCTTCCTGCAAGATGCTTGGGCAGAGGTCCGAAGGGGGAAGCCCCGAGAGGGAGCAGACTTTCCGCGTGCCTAAGCCCCCAGGCGGATCGGCGAAGGAGCCCAGGGGCAGCGCCCGCATCGTTTTCAGCGCCGCCGGGGCCGCCGCCCCGAGGCCCACCAGTTCGGGGTGAGGCTCGCCCCGCGGGTCGCCGAGCCAGACCGCCAGGCTCCACTGGTCGTTCCAGCCCGCTGTCCAGGCGTCGCGCAGGCCGTAGGAGGTGCCGGTCTTGAAGGCCATGCGGCCCCGAAGGGGATCGACGGAGCGCAACAGCGTAGGCAGGCGCGCAGGATCGGCGAGGATTTTCGTCGTGAGCCAGGCGCTTTGGGGGGAGAAGACGTCTTTTTCGACGAGTGGCTGAGCCTCCGAAAACCGCGCTTCGACCATGCGCCCCTGGCGCGCCAGAGCGGTCACGGCGACGGCCAGCTGAAGCGGCGTCACTTCGCAGCCGCCGAGGACCAGAGAGTCGCCGTAGTGCGCCGCGCTTTCCGTCAGCTGGGAGAACCCCAGAAGCCGGAGCTTTTGAAGCACCCTCTCGCCGCCCTCGCGGCGCAGGATGCGCACGGCGGGCACGTTCAGGGAGTCCACCAGGGCGAGGGCGGCGCTGACGGGGCCCCGGTAGATCCGGTCAAAGTTTCGCGGCGCGCGCCCCGAGAGGGTGAGCGGCGTGTCGGCCATCAGCGACAGAGGGCTGAGGTAACCGTCCTCAAAGGCCATGGCGTAGGCGAAGGGCTTGAGCGCCGAGCCGGGCGACCTGAAAGCCGAAGCGCAGTCGACCCAGGCGGCGTGGACGTTCTTCATGCCCCACCGCGCGTTGGGCACGTAAGCCCGCACGGCTCCCGTCGCGTTCTCGATCAGAACGCCCGCCGCGGTGACGGCCCCGTCCTGATCGGCCAGCGCGTCGAGCAGCGCCGCCCGCAGGATCCCCTGATAGGATTGATCGAGCGTGGAAGTCACGTTCTTTTCGGGCGAAAGGCCCAGGACCTTCTGGCAGAACACCCATTCGTCCGACGGCAGAGGCGTCTGGCCGGCCGGCAGAGGTTCTGCCTTGGCGCTCCGCTCCTGGGAAGCCGTAATCAGCTCCCGTTCCCGCAGCAGCGAGATGGCCCAGTCGCGGCGTTCCTTCGCGGCCTTGGGGTGCAGATCGGGGCGGTAGGCTGTGGGCCCCTTGATCATGCAGGCCAGCAGCGCCGCCTGGGCGATGGTCAGGTCGCGGGCCGAGCGCCCGAACCAGCCCCGCGCCGCGGCTTCGACGCCTCGCAGGTTGCCTCCGAAGGGCGCCAGGTTCAGGTAGATCTCCAAAATTTCGTCCTTGTTTTTCACTCGCTCAAGCTGCATGGCCTGAGCGAACTCGCGCAGCTTGGTGGAGAAGGTGCGCGGAGCGGGCCAGCACAGTCGGATAGCCTGGCTGGTGATCGTCGACGCCCCGGAGCGCACGCCTCCAGCCAGAAGGTTGTCCCTGACGGCGCGGGCCACGCCAAGCCAGTCCACGCCGCCGTGGTAACGGAAGCGGCGGTCTTCCACCTCGACGGCCACAAGAGGCATCCAGCGTCCCATGTCAGAAAGAAGGACGGGGAGACAAAACTCCCCGTCCTCTGACAGCGTCACGCTGAGCATATTTCCGGCGCGGTCGCGGACGACCCGTGACCTGGGCCAGCTGGAAAGGCGCGCCTCCACGGGGGCAAGATCGCCCAGGCGGCGCCACCAGAGCAGCGCGCCGCAGAGGAGCAGCAGCCCTCCCAGCAAAAGCGTGATTCTGCGGCGTTTCATGGCTGTTTATCCGTGAAAGCCTAGTTGACGTTCAGCGTTTCGGCCTTGCCCAGGAAGCCTACGCCCTTGTTGCCGAGAGCTTCGACGGAGATGGGCGGAAGCACGAAACTGCCCTTGACGATGGCGCGGCAGGGAAGGTTCCATTCCATGGACTTGCCGTCGCCGCTCAGGTTCAGGAGCAGGCGGTCGAAGCGCAGGTCGCCTCTGGCGCTGTAGCTCCGTTCCTGCTGGACCATCTCGCCCGCTTCCGACGCTTCAAGTCCCGCGGGCAGCAGCACGCTTACGCGCAGGTCTCTGCCCTTGGACGTGGAAGCAAGCTTGATCTTCATGATCAGCTCCTGTCCAAAGACGATCGACGCCGGGTCCACGGGTTCCTTGGTCTTGGCGTCCAGGAAGGTCCTGACGACGCGGACGCCGCGGGTGTAGGGCTTGGGCGCCGCGTTCGGCACGCCGGAGGCGCTCCAGGAGTACCATAGCGAGCCAGTGCCGGTCGTGACGAGTTTGAAGCCGCCGCCAGCGCCGCCGCTCCAGACCACGGGTTTGCCGTCGTAGACGGCCAGTTCCGCGCCGTCGTCGGACAGCAGTTTAGCCTGCACTGAGCCGCCGGCCACGTGCTTGGAGAAGACGCCGAGAGCCATGATCATGCTGCCGGCGTCACGGGCGTTGTTCTTGCCGCGGCCCTTGGCCAGCTCTTCGGCGATGCGTCCCGCCAGGTCGCGGCTTGCGGAGCCGCCGGGTTCGATGGCGTCCAGGGCCAGCATCCTGAATCCGGCGTCGCGCAGGTTCAGCGCTTCGCCGCTTCCAGCCGCTTCAGTTCCGGCCAGAGCTTTCGCCTTTTCGGTTTCGCCGGCCAAAGCGTAGCTTGCCGCCAGCAGCGCGCGGCCCGCGTTGTCCAGGTCGGAGGCGCGCTCTTCAAGCCAGTTCATCCAGCCCAGAGGCGCCTGTTCCGCCAGGGCGAGCACGTAGCAGCCATAGGCGCGGGCGTTCAGGGCTTCGGTGACGTCCTTTTCGGGGAGCGGTTCCGCCATGTAGCGGCGGAGCCATTGATAGCCGGTGCTCAGCCCCGAGGGTTCGATGACGCCTTCGTCCTTGACGGCCGTGAGCAGATGAAGCGCGGCCACGGAACCCCAGGGATCGGTGGCGCCGCTGCGCCAGGCGCTCCAGGACCCGTCGTAGAGCTGAAGCGACGTCAGGCTGGCCAGGACGGTGTTCATGGCGATGCGGTTTTCCTGAGGATTGCTCAGGTCCTGATCCTTTTCGCTGAGCAGCGAGGGAAGGTTCAGAGTGATCCAGCCGCGGGAGATCAGGCGGTCCAGCCAGCAGCCCCAGTTGTCGACGCAGTTCAGCAGCGAGAGCGCGTCCACCACGGGAGCTCCGGCCAGGGATATCTTCACCTGCGCCGTGCCGGGATACCAGTCGCCGGGGACCGTGAATTCCGTGGTCCCCTCGGCAGCGCTGTCGCCGCCCAGCAGGGACGAGAGCGGATAGGGCGGACGGATCGCCATGGAAACCTGCTTCTCGTAGGTCCTGCCGCCCAGCGTGACCTTGGCGTCCAGCGTTCCCTTTGCGGAGCCCGACAGGACGTTCAGCGTGGGAAGCGAGGGCGAGAGGTCCAGACGCTTATCGGCGGTGAAGCTGATCTTTTCGTCCTTCCAGCTCTTTCCCTGCGCGAAGGTCAGCCCCTCGGAGGGCAGGACCTGGGCCGATCCCGCGCCGCCCATGGAGGGCGTGACGTTCAGCACGGCCGAGAATTCGTCGCCAGGCGCGGCGAAGCGGGGCAGCGAGCTGTCGATGACCACGGGGCGCGCGATTTTCGTCTCGCCGGAGGAACGTCCCAGCGACGCTCCGTCCACGGCGATGGCCTCGACGCGCAGGGCGCCCGCGAATTCGGGGACTTCCGCGGAGATCTCGGCGGTTCCGCCGGTGACCTTGACCGAGGGAAGCCAAATCGCCAGCGGCTTGTAATCCATGGCGCGCACCGGCGACATCATGTCGGCGTTGGCCATGAGCTTCATGCGGCTCATCTCGGCGTCGTCGCCGCCGGCGGGGTGGAGCAGCGCCGTGCCGCGGGCTTCGATGGGCAGCAGAGAATCGTAGATGTCGCACAGCTTGCCGTCCATGGCTCTGCGGCGCGTGAAGAACTCCCAGGGGTTCGCGTTGTCGCTGCCCGCCAGGAGCAGGATCCCGCGGTCCACCAGGGCCACGGAGACCAGGCCGTCCACAGGCAGTCCCGCGGCGTCGGTCACGAGGATTTTGGCTTTCAGCTCGCCGGGTTCGGCCTTTTCAGGCGTCTCCACGGTCACCTTCAGCCTGCGTTCCGTCAGGTCGAGCTTGAGAGGCAAGGCTCCCAGCGCCCTGTAGGGCGGCTTGGTGTCGGCGCCTTCGGGGCGGGTCACCTGGATGGAGCACCAGCTGTTGGGCAGCATGTCCTCAGTTACGTCGATTTCGACGGTCATTTCCTTTTCCTTCATGTCGAAGGCTGCGACGCTGATGGGCCTGTCGCTGCCGTGAGTCAGGATGGCGCGGCCCGTGAAGGGGGATTTGATGAAGATTTTAGCCTTCTCGCCGGGCTTGTAGCTGTCGCGGTCGGCCTTCATCTCCACGCGGTCGGGCATGGCGGCGTTCAGCGCGGCGGAGCCGTTCCAGGGCTCCCAGACGGAGATCCGTACGGAGGCCCTTCCTTTTTCGTTTTCAAAGGTAAGCAGATACTCGCCCTCGTCCTTGGGTTTGAAGGCGTACTGAGCGGTCCCGTTCAGCTTGATCTTCTGGCGCGACTGCTCGGAGATTTCTTCCTGCCAGGTCATGCGGCTGCCGCTGCCGTCGTTCACCATGACGTAACGGCTCTGCACGAGGCTGACGATGACATTCACGTCGCCCAGGTTCACCTTTTTGTCCTGGGGATTCAGCGCCACCAGGCCGACAGATGTTTCCACGTTGGGACGCACGCTGTCCTGGGGCTTCATGACGCCGATCAGGGCTTCCGTCGGATAGATGGGCACGGCGACGGTGCGCCCCGTCCAGCGGCCGTTGGCCTCCATGACGCTGAGGCGCACGTGGGCGCGGATGATAGAAGGCGCTTTCAGGTCCGGTTCGGGCGTCCAGGTCACCGTGGCCGCGCCGTCGCCGTCCAGAACGCCTTCGTCGATGGAGCCCGAAGAGCGTCCCGCGTCCTTGGCCATTTCGGAGCCGAAGACGTAGCCGGGGAAGGCTTTCGACTTATAGGCTTCGGGGACGGTGCTGTAGGACATCTCCCATTTCAGTCCCGCGCCGGAGCCGCCGAAGAGGTATTTGGCGCCGATCTCGAACTGGGCTTCCTGGCCGGGACGCATCAATTTGGGAGCCTTGACGGACGTCTCGATTTGAGGCGGCTTGAACTCCTCGATCTGGACCGTCCTTTCGGCGACCACGGTCCTGGTGCCGGGCACGGTCAGCCTGAGAGAGTAGTTGCCGCTTTCCACAGTAGCGGGAATTTCAGTGGCGATGGAGCCCACGCCCTGGGCGTTCAGCTTCATAACGCCTGAAGCCAGCTCAATTCCGCGGCCCGTGAGCGTCCAGCGCAGGGGGAATTCACCGGGCAGGTCCAGAGCGGTGCTGCGGACGATCGCTTCGGCCTCGAGCCGTTCTCCGGGCTGCCACAGGGCGCGCGGCATAATCCAGAGGCCTTCGTAGGCGTCGTTCCACGGCGCGCCCGAGATGTCCACGTCGCGCCCCGAAAGCTGGTTGGTCCCCAGCTTCACGAAGGAGATACGCCCTTCCTTCTCCACCATGACCATGGCCGGTTCAAGGTCGGCGCCCCAGCCGTCGGGCTGGCTGAAGGAGACGCAGCCTTCGGCGTCGGTTGTGCCCGTCAGGAGCAGCTGGTTGCTCGACGAGAAGACCTTTACGTCGGCGCCGGCCAGCCCCTTGGAGTCGGAAATCGACGCGGTCCAGACCTGGAGGCCGCGCTTGTAGACGCGCGCGGAGACTGCGGTGTCGGTGATGCACAGAAGCATCTGCGCGTCATCCCAGGTGTCGGGGTCGGCGTTGCGGGCGCGGAGCAGATAGACGCCCTCGCCTTCGCCCACAAGGGCTTTCAGGTCCACGGCGCGACGGGTCACTTCGTTGACGGCGCCGCCGACGCGGTATTTTTTAGAACCCAGAGGCTTGGCCCAGCGCGTGAAGTCGCTGCTCCAATCGTCAAGGTTGAGGGTGGCCACAGGGACGTTGTTGTTGTACAGCTTCCACGCCGTCAGCTCGAGAGTCTGCACGTTGGACGTTTCGATGGCGACGCGCGGGGCTTCGGCAGGCGTCAAAAACAGCCCCGCCGAGGGGAAGCGCACCGACGAGGGCAGGTCGGGGAAGATGAAGGACTTGACGAAGTCCTCGGACAGGGGGCTGCTGTCCCTGCCGGCCATCCCTTTTTTGATCGTCAGGGACACACGGCTGCGGGGCGCGAAATCGCCCTGAATGTTAAAGCCGTAATAGCTGCTGCTCAATGTGAAGGGGACCGCCGGCGAGAGCTCGATGTAGCCCTTGACCTTTTCCAGGTCGACCTGGCAGTTCATGTCCACGTTGATGCTTCCGCGGCCATAGGCGTTCATGTTCGCGCTGGAGCCTGTCACGAGGGTTTCGCTGGTCAGCGAGATGGTGGCTTCGCGGCCGCCGTCCTGGGGCAGGTCGCCCTGGTTGGGCAGAAGCCCTCCGGCCACCACGATTTTCAGCGTGCCGCCGTTGATCCTGTTGGTGTCGATGATCACCTGTTTCGACGGCGACTGGCCCCGGATGGAATAGCCCACGGAACTGCCGTTGGCGTCGAAAAGCGACAGGAATCCGCGCAGCCTGACGGGCGATACTTCCGTCGAGAAGTCCAGGCGGATGACGGCCTCCCGGGACTGGGAAGCGAAGGACAGCTGTGTGACGCTGTCGAAGCTCAGCGCGGGACGGTTGAAGGAGAAGCTCTGAGGCCCGGCGATCAGCTGCCCGCTGGCGGTGCGCAGGCCGCCGGGGCCGAAGTCAGCGTCGTAGCGCGTGGCGGCTAGGATGTCGGACTGAGGCGTGAAGACCAGCTCGTTTTCCTTGACCCACTTGGCCGTGCCGGCGATGGCGGGACGGAACTTGATGGGCACGGCGTTGCCCTTAAGGGGCTTGTTGAGCTGCGCTTTTTTTACTACGGGCGCGCTGAAAGTCACTGTTATTTTCGGACGGGCAAGCTGCGTCTCGCCCTGAGGCGAAAATCGCTGCACCGTCACTTCTGCGCCCCATGCCGAGCTGATGAAGAAAAGGCATAGGAGCAGGCCTGTGATAAATCTTCGCATAAAAAAACACCTCCTGAGTAAAGTGTGTGCTGCTGATACTAATTATCCATTTATCCATAGAACAGCTGAATTAACGTCCGGGGCCGGCCCGAGGGGCCATGCAGTCGCTAAAGACTATCTCGGCCTGTTCGGCCTGCCTATACTCGCTCGGTGGATACCCTTCGGGTCGTCCCCTCCATGCCCATTTTGCATTTTATCGCAAAGCAGTATGAACCTGCAATCGGATTGGAAGGCGAGGTAAAAAATTGGACGCAGAGATCCGCAAAGGGAGCGCCCGGCTTCGCAGCGTAAAACCGGTGAATCGGAGAAAAAGCCGCGGCGCCTGTCGTTCCGGTTGGAATGATGGGCGTCCTTTCCCCTTTTCTTCAGGTTTTACTTTGCGGGCCTCTGCGGGGCCTCTGCGCTCTCCGCGTTTCAATCTTTTAATTCGGGCTTTCAGCCCGATAAACGGCCAATTGGAAATTGCCGCTTAGGGGTGTACCGGCGCGCCCTGCTGGTTGAAGTACCAGATGGCGCCCACGATTGCCACGCCGATGAGGACGGCGGCGGCCACGCGCCAGGGCGAGATGGGCGTCTTGCCGCCCACGCGGCCCGTCTGGCCGTTGACCATAAAGTTGTAGACCTTGCCGTTGTACTTGAACGATGAAAGCCAGATGGGGAGCATGAGGTACTTGTACTTCACGTCGTCGAAGGCCGAACGGACCCTCAGCGAGCTCACGCGGTCGGCGTTGTGCTCGCAGCGGATCTTGTCGGAGATCTGATTTTCCAGGTGGCGGCGGATGTCGTCCTGGGCCTTTTCCCAGCCGTCGTTCAGCCCCACGGAGTAGCGCTCGGCGATGAAGCCGCTCAGGTACTCGGGCTTATAGGCCACGTTGTTGGCCGTGTCGAAGGGCTCGATGCTGCTGAGCATGGCCGAGTCGTGGCGAGTGGTGCCGATGACCAGCTGGTCGTCGATGAACTCCCTGTAGTCGCCCGACGTATAGTACCAGTCGGTGACGATCCTGGTCTTGCCGTCGGAGGTCTTCTCGGTCCGGTCGATGCCGTACTGGCCCTCGTAGGTGGACTGGGTCTGGGTGTCGAAGGTCCAGTAGGGCAGATAGACGCCCTTGAAGGAGTCCGGCTTGGCTTTCTCCTTGGCCAGGGACGGGCAGAACAGCTTGCCCTTGATCCAGCTCTTGAAGTTTGCGCCGGCCTTTTTCTTGTCGATCTTGAAGGGGCAGACGCCGCCGGGGGCCAGAGTGTCCTTGCCCTTTTCCTCCATGACCTGGTTCGATCCGCAGTAGGGGCATTCGTTCGAGACGTCCAGCGCGTCGTATACGGACTCGGCGCCGCAGGACTGGCAGATGACCACCTTTTTCTCAGCCCCCCAGTTGCAGTTGCCCGTGATCTCCGCGGAGGCGAAGTCCTGCTCTCCCAAGCCCTCCTCGGCTTCGATCTCCTGGGTGTGCCCGCAGTAGGGGCAGAGCAGGCCGCCGGTCGCGGGGTCGAAGTCCATGACGCCGCCGCAGGCAGGGCACTTCTTGTCGGTTTCTTCCTTCGTCTTGACCCGAAGGGGCTGCTGCTCTTCGTCAACGCCGACGTAATTCTGATCCGCCATGTTCATCCCTCCTATTTATTGGTGATGTCGTTGTCGTCAAAGGGGTCGCCGCATTCAGGGCAGAATTTGGGCGGGTGGTTGGGGTCTTTGGGCTCCCAGCCGCACTTGTCGCACTTGTAGAGCGGTTCGCCGGCGGGCTTTTTTGCGCCGCACTCGGCGCAGAACTTACCCTTGTTCACGGCGCCGCAGGCGCAGGTCCAGCCGTCGGGCGAGGCCTGGGGCTTGGGCTTGCCGCACTCGCGGCAGAACTTGCCCGTGTTGCCCTCGGTACCGCAGGCGCAGGTCCAGCCCTGGGGCTCGGGTTTGGGCTCGGGCTTGCCGCACTCGCGGCAGAACTTGCCTGTGTTGCCCGTAGTGCCGCAGGCGCAGGTCCAGCCGGCGGGCGCAGGCGCGGGCTGCTCCATCTGAGGCTGGGCCTGCTGCTGAGCGCCCATGGCGAACAGGTTGGCGGCGTTCATGCCGCCGGCCTGAGCAGCCATGTTCATGCCCGCGAAGGCGAACATGGGGCCCGTGGCCTCGTTTTTCGCGGCGCTCTTCATGGCGTCGGCCTGAGCGTCGGTCAGATGGGCCGCGGCCATGGTAGGATTGCGGAACACGGCGCTGCGCTGCAGGTCCTTGATCATCTTCTCGTCCTCTTCGGAAGCCTTGACGGAGTTGACGCCGAAGGACACGATCTCGATGCCGCGAAGGCCGCCCCACTTCTGGGAGAGCACGTCGTTGAGCGCCTGGGCCATTTCCATGGTGCGCCCCGGCAAGGCGCTGTAGCGGATGCCCATCTCGGAGATCTTCGCGAAGGCCGGCTGCAGGGCCGTCAGAAGTTCGGCCTTGAGCTGGCTGTCGATCTCCTCGCGGCGGTACTCGTCTTCCACGTTGCCGCACACGTTGGTGTAGAACAGCATGGGATTGGTGATCCTGTAGGAGTACTCGCCGTGGCAGCGGATCGAGATGTCCACGTCCAGGCCGATGTTCTTGTCCACTACGCGGAAGGGCACGGGGTTGGCCGTGCCGTAGCGGTTGCCCACGATCTCCTTGGTGTTGAAGTAATAGACGCGCTGGTCCTTGGCCGTCTCGCCGCCGAAGCTGATACGCTTGCCCATGGTCTTGAAGGTCTGCATGAGGCCCTTGCCGAGGCCGCCGTAGAAGATGCTGGGCTCGCTGGAAGTGTCGTAGACGAACTCGCCGGGTTCGGCGCAGAGCTCCACAACCTTGCCCTGATCGACGATGATCATGCACTGGCCGTCGCTGACGGAGATGATGGATCCGTTGCTGATGACGTTGTCGCTGCCCTTGTTGTTGGCGGCGTGTTTGCCCTTGCGTTTCGATCCCTTTTCGACGAGCACGTTCACGTCCATGGCATCGCAGTAGAAATACTCGCGCCACTGATCGGCGAACACGTCGCCGAAAGAACTTCCGATTGCGTTAAAAAGACCCATAGATGTTGAATCCCCTCTCGTTTGATAATGACGGTAAAATGGTGTTTTAAAGTTCTTTAAGCTTAACACAGAAGTTGTTTTGCCGCATTGGTGTTTTGTCCAGTTGAACCCGTTTTTTGCGTGGCTTCTGGGGCCCTGAAAGGTTTCAAAGAGCCCCTCTTTTCTTTGCCGCGGAATCAGGGCTGGCGGCAGACGTCAGCGCTTCTGGTTTTTCTTGATGATGGCCTGCAGGTCTGCGTTTATTCTTTTGATCCATCCCGCGTAGTCAGTGCCGTTGGGGCTGGGCATTGCCCTGCTCCAGAGAGTTTCCGACGACGAGCCGAGATTGTAGTGGAGCAGGCTTCCTTGCGGACTGTTGGGGTCGAGCAGCGTTTCGGCCATTTTCTTGGTCTCGCTGAGCCAGTCCCTGGCCCTCGCGATGATCTGGTTGTCTAACGCGAGGAGGTTCTCCACGTCTTTTCCCGCTTTGAGGACCCGCAGGCGCGCCGCGCTTTCGTTATAAGAAGCTTTGCACTGCTCGAGAGCGCCGCTCAGAAGCTCTTCGCAGGTTTTCTTGCGCTTTTCCAATTCCTTGTCGCCGATCTCGCGGCTGTGGTAGTCCAGCACTGCGAAGATGTTGGTTCTGGGCCCCAGCTGCCCCGAAGGCAGGACGTAGGCGTTGAATCCCGCGCTGTAGATCATTGAGAGCGGCACCTTGGGGTTGTCCGCGACGCGCACTACCATTAAGTAGGCTTTGTAGAAAGCTTTTGACTCTTCTTTGACTTTCGATTCGTTGTTGCGCAGGAAACGCAGGTTGAGCTCCATGCTTGTGTTGATTTCAAAGATATTTTCGCTCGACAGATGGATCAGAAGGTTTTGGATTTGGTTCGCAGCGCCGCTTTTATAGCGCGCCATCTCCTCCCAGAGCCTTTCGGCCGCGGCCCTGTCGCGGGCGGAGCCTGAAAACTGCGGCTGTTCCTTTCCGACCAGGAAGAAGCTGAACTCCCTTTTGCGGGCGTCCCTCAGTTCCGAGGCGTTATCCCGTCCGTCGTTCTTCAGAGCGTTGAGCATTTCCTGGTGGAGCTGCATGTAGGAGAAGACCATGAGCTGCACCTGAGACAGCGACAGGATCTTCGGCCCCTGTTCTTCGCTGTCCGTCAGCTTCATGTCCTCCTGCGTTTCCTCGTCGGTAAAGTCAAAACCCTCGGATTTTGCCGCAAGGGGGCCCGCCGAAGCGATGAGGCACAGAGCGGCGCAAAACGCGACAAGAAGTCCGTACCATGTTTTTTTCATGTTCTATTCTCCTTTCACGTTTTCCGCCTAGAACCACATGCCGAAGTCGTAGACGTACCAGCGTCCGCCGCCGACGCGGCGCAGACGGTGGGGATTGGGCTGGCCGACCTGGCGGCCGTTGGCGTCCCAGCCGCGGCTTTCCACAATGGCCTGCTCCACCTTGGTGCCGCCGATCTTGCGGAGCTGTTCCTTGTCCTGTTCTTCCAGGAAGAAGTTTTCCATATCGTTTTTCTCGTCAAAGCCCTTGATCACCGAGAGCTTCGCCTTGCCGAAGGTGCCGTGCACATAGTCCTGATGGAACCGCCTCTGGTGGGCGTCCCAGTGGAACATGAGCATGCCGGCGCCGATGTCCTTCCGGTCCCCCTTGGGGTCGATGCAGTTCAGGTAGAGCGAGTAGTTCTTCTCCTTGATGGCGGCCATAAAGATTTCCATAAGCCTTTCGGGCGTCACGTCGTCGGGCACGGAGGTGACGGTATACCAGCTTTGCTTGATACGCTCCACTTCATCTTCGCCCACGAAGTATCCCGAGCTTTCGGCGGCGGCGTCGTAGAATCCCAGCACGTGCCCGGGGACGTACAGAGCCACGGGAGCTACGACCCAGCCGAAGCGGAAGGTCCCGACCTTCTGCTGCCCCGCCTCGGGGATTTCGGCGGCGATGGCCGTGATCTTGCCCAGAACCGTCCATTTGTCCACGTTGGCCATGGTAGTGTCCACCTGGCGGCGGTAACGCTTGACGGCCTCGTAGGGCCCCAGCCATCTGCGCGAGCGCACGTCCACGTAATAGTAGCCCGCCGAGGGCTTCCCGACGGAGACGTATTCTCCTGACGCACCTAAAAATTGGTTTCTTGGGTACTGCACGTCGTCCAGGATCACGTATTTGTCCTTCAGGTCGTCCAGCGCGACGGTGTCGAAATCGGGCGTGGGGAAGGGCTTGCGGATGATCTTGTCTTCCACCTTGGCGATCATGTCGTTCCAGGCTTTGGCGCTGATCTCGGCGTAGTGTTTGCGCATATTCTCTTCGTTGACGGTGTAGAGGACCATGTCGGGCGTGATTTCGATATAATCGCCCTTGCTGCGCTTTAGCGCGCTGCGGACACGGTCGTAGAGCTCCTGAACCCGAGGGTCGTCGGGATAGCGTTCCATGAGAGAGCGGACGCGGGAAAGCGCCGGCGCCTGATTGCGGTACAGAGTGGTGCCGCCGCCTCCGCGGCTGCGGGTCACTTCCGCCTCGTATTCCTTCACGTAATGGGTAGCAAAGCTGAGCTCGCTCCTGAGATCCCGCTCCTCTTTCTGGCGTTCTTCGAGAGTCAGGCTCAGCGCCGGGGCCGATAAGAACAGGACGGCGCACAACGCGGCGATCAGAGATGAAATTTTCGCCATGAATAATCCTCCTTGTGATTGAAGATAAAGCTTTAAAGCAGTTTTATCACAAAAACTTCCCGGCGAGAAGCCTCGATGTGGACGACATTCACGCGAAAAATTTTGCCTGCGGGCCGCGCTGCCGGTTAATCAGGGCGTGCCCAGAATTTTCCTCCGCTCCTGGTATTCCGCATCGCTGACAGTACCCTGATGACGGGCTACCTGGAGCTGATATACTTTTTCCTCCCAAGCCTGAAGCGCGTCCATGTACCCCTTGCGGGACAGCCTGCCCGAGACGAACTCGACCGCCAGGCGCTCCCGTTCCGTGCGGCATTTGTACCTGCCTTCCTCGTCGCGTTCCAGTTTGACGCCGCAGGGCGGAACCAGCTCCAGGAGCTCGTCGAAATACTCGTCGAACTCCATGATGCCCAGGTCGTGGTTCAGTTCCAGCTCATCCCGTTCTGTGTTCGTGATAAAGCTGCCCTGCGAGTCCTGCTGCAGCATGTAGCCGTTGCTGGTCTCGTAGGGCTGGACCGCGGCGGGCGCCTTTTTCTCGTGAAGCGGCGTGGGCTGGACGGTTTTTTCCTCTTGAGACTGAGGCTTTTTGCCTCCGAACAGATTGTCGAAAAATCCCATAGACCTGCTCCTCCTTGCGTAAAGGTTTGAAGGAAGGCGGCCTTCGTAGAAAGGCCGTCCTCCCTGGTTATTGTCATTAGAAATGTTGAATATTCTTTGATGGTGACGCCCGAAGGGCATCCGTCAAGCGAGTTAAGGCAGCCGAATATGAGTATGGCTGAACGGCTGGATGCGTCTTGAGGCGCCCCGGAAGTTTTGATGAAGCCTTTCTGTTGTGAAACGGCATGAGCCGTCGGCATCCCCTGCGAGTGTGAGCATGGAACGCGCCGGTTTTTGCCGTCGGCGCGTTCCATGCTGGAGTTGCTTTTTGAAAAGAGTTACTTTACTGGTTCTCTTTTTCCCAATTCTGATAGATCTCTTTCATCTGCTTCGAGTAGGCTTTAGAGCCTTCCCGCGTGTAGTAGGAACAATCTTCCGCGGTCGTGTAGGTGAAGCCCTTTAACCCGGGCTGCGTCGGCGCAAGCTTCAGGATTTTCCCGTTGGCATGGTTGCGTTCGCCCTCGGCGGGCCTGTAGACGATCATCACGAGGTTTTCCTCGTCGCGCGTGGCGCTGACTTTTTCCACCATCCGCGCGTGCATGGTCGGCTGATCGGAGTGCTGCAGGTCAAACTGGGTCCAATCCTTGCCTTTGTAGGTGATGAGAAAATCTCCCAGCTGCATGCCGCTTTGTTCCGCTGGGCTGCCAGGCTTGACCTTGGTCACGCGGGTCAGGCAGAGGCCGTCGGGCTTCTTGGCACCGCCGTTTCTGAGATAGACTTCGAGAGGAATGGGGCGGAGGGGCATGGAGTTGGTGTCGGCGGAGCCGATGGAAGCGTTGTTGCTGGCGCGGTACTCTGTTTTGCCGCCCAGCGCTACGGCCGAGCCGATCTGGGAGTTGTTGGCGGCTTTATAGATGTGCTGGTTGCCGAGGGGCGTCACCGAGCCGATGAACTGTCCGCGGGCGTTTTTAAACTGGTAGCTGTTGCCGAGTTTTGTGACCGAGCCGAGGATGTTGTTGCGCCCGTCCACGTAGGTCACGGTGCCGCCGAGGTTCCTCTCGTAGCCCACAACCTGGCCGTTGACGCGATACTCGATCTGGCCGCCCATGCTGCGTCCCTGGTACTTCACGCCGCCCACGGTGACGGTGATGTTGTAGGCCATGGCGGCGGTCGCCGCGAGGAGCAGCAGAAGCGAGCAGACAAAAGCTGAAAATTTTTTCATGATGCCTTTCCTCCTGGATGATAAAAATTTGATATTGAGTTAATCAAAGAGCCAGGCGCCGCATTTGATGCAGTGCTTTTTGCGGTCGCTGAAACTGCATGTGGAACAGAGCTGCGCCGCCGCGCCCCTGCCGAAGGTGTAGGCGCCGCACTTGACGCAGTAGTTGTGCCGGTCGCCGAAACCGCAGCTGGAGCAGAGCCGCGCCGGGACGCCCCTGCCGAAAGTGTAGGCGCCGCATTTGACGCAGTAGTTCCTCTTATCGCCGAAGGCGCAGTTTGAGCACAGGATCGCCTCGTAGGACTGAGCGC
Organism: Pyramidobacter piscolens; assembly: GCA_004558205.1. GTDB lineage: Bacteria > Synergistota > Synergistia > Synergistales > Dethiosulfovibrionaceae > Pyramidobacter > Pyramidobacter piscolens_A. The sequence goes on along the minus strand of SFDM01000002.1, from coordinate 36,912 downwards.
CCAGCGCCGCCGCGGCGCTCAGCAGGATCAGGGCGGCGGCGAGAAAAAGCCCTTTGCGCATGGAGCTTCGCCTCCTTTCAGAAAGGGTGAAACTGGCTCCTTACAGCCCTTTCACTTTCATGACCAGAGCTTCAGCGCACCTGCTGCCCTTGGGGAAGTCCTGAGTGCAGACCACGAGCACCGTGTCGTCGTCGATCCTGACGGCGGCCGAAGGCCAGCAGTAGTTGAGCCCCAGCAGCGCCCTCAGGTCGGCCGTGGTGATGTGGGCGAAGTCCTTACCGTAGAAGTGTAGGCGGCGCAGGTTACCGTCGAGCACGGCGTAACCCTGTTTGCAGGTGATGATTTCGCTTACGCTGCCGATGCAGCGGGGATCCTTGGACTGAGGCTTCTCAAGGAACGCGAAGACCTCTTTGTAATCCTTGTCCAGAACGCCCCAGTATCCCTGTCCCTTGACCTTGGGGCTGGAGCCGCTGACGAAGCAGCTGCCGTCGGAGTTGATCTTGAAGTAGGTAAAACGGTCGAAGCTGGTGCTCAGAGCGCCTTTCTTGGTCGAAAGGTTGGCCATTTCTGCGGAGAACGCCGTTTCGCCCGCTTTGGCCTTGACGAGGTCCGCCAGGCGCGAAGGCTTGCCGGAGACGCGGACGCCCCATTCGCCCGAAGGGTGGACCCACAGCTTGCCCATGTTGCTCTTTCCGTCTTTCATCTTGTGCACGGTCCCGTTGGGCTCCACGATGTAGAGATCCTGAAAGCTGGACGCCGAGGCGTAGAACCAGCCCTGGTTGTCCATCTGAAGGCATTCCATGCTCTTGTCCAGCTTGACGGTCCCTTTGCCGCCGAAGGCCTTGGGGTCGCGCACCAGGAAATCGCCTTCCAGAACGTAGCAGTCCAGGTTGCCTTCCTGATGCAGCATGTAGAGCCGTCCGTCTTTCCACACGGCGCCCTTGACGCCGAAAGCGTCGCTCTCTTCCACGGGGTCGGCGAACTCCACCAGCGACGCCGTAAGGTTCACGTCCTTGTCGCTGAAAGGCTTGGGGGTAATCTCTTCCAGCAGCACCGCGCTGGACGCGGAAGCGCAGAACACCGCGAGAAGAACCGCGAGTGAGAATGATTTTCTGAATTTCATGGATGTGCCTCCTTAAGAATTTTTGTAGTGTTATTTTGAAAAAAAGGAACAAAAGATTGAAACGCAAAGGAACGCGAAGGAAAGGCGAATCCAAATCCAAAATCTGGTGTTACAGCAAATACAGTTCAAGCGTCAACCCTGTTTCCGATTTCTATGCTTGTGTTTTTCTCTATGTCCTCTGCGTTAAAACGCTCTTGATTTTGGTACCGCTTTTCCTTTGCAATCCTTTGCGCTGAAAGCTTTTGGAGCTTTAGCCCGCGGCGGGGAGTTCCAGCGTGACTTTGACCCGGCGGGGTTTGCCGGGAGTCTTCCAGTCGGCGGGGGATTGGACGGTTTCCTTTTCGGCCTCCACGCCTTCTTCAGAGCGCCCTGTGACCCAGTAGCTGGTTCTGGCGCCGCCCCTGGCCAGAGGTGTGAAAAGGTCCACGGCTGCGTCGTAGAGCAGGGCGTCCACGGCGTAGGCCGGGTCGCCGCCGCTGTGTTCGGCTTCGATGTTCAGCGCCGAATAGGCCACGCGCCACGAGTCGAGCCAGACAAAATCACCCACGGCCCTTTTCAGGCTCTGGCAGTGGCGGAAGCCGCCCTTGTTCTGATAGAGTTCGTAGTCCAGCGTGGAGCCCTCGTCCATGGACAGGAGCCACAGCACACCGTCGGGGGAAGCCGAAAGGTCCTGGCAGACCGATCCTTCCTCCACGGGGAAGCAGGCCGTCAGCCTGCCCAGAGCGTTGAAAACGTAGACCGCGGGGATCTCGCCCCTCAGCGACGGATCCATGGATGGATCGACGTGGAACCAGCAGAACTCCTCTTCGCCGCCGTCCTGCAGCGTGAAGCTGTCTTTGTGGAGCTCCAGCGCGGGAAGCTCTTCTCTGTTGGAGCCCTTCAGCCTGTATACTCTGCGGTTGTCGGTGTTTACGGCGAAAAGGCTCTCGGGGTTTTTCCATCCCTCGTAGGGCTTCCAGCCGGGAAGCCAGGCGTAGGTCTGTTCCGAGTAGATCTCACCCGGGGTTTCGGAGCCTTCGTGCCCGGAGTCCCACTGGGCCTGGTCGGTCACGTAAAAGCGGGTCATGGTGACGAAACCGTCGTGGCAGCCCGTCAGGTAGAACTCCTCGGTGGGGGAGAACTTCCTGATGACGGTGGATTTCTTGCCGTGCAGGTCGTAGAGCTCCACCTGAGTGTATCCCTTGGCTTCATGAACCGATTTGATGGGCTTTTGGACGCTGTCGTCGTAGCGGCTGTAGGCGAAGCGGTCTTCGTCGGCCCAGGCCGGCGAAAGCCAGTCCGAGAGGCCGTCTGTGACCGTGCCGAGGCTGTCCAGACCGGGAAAGGTGAAGATCCTGTAGTCAGCCGCGACGTCCCTAGGCTGGGAGACGATCAGCTTCGTCCCAAGAGGCGACGGGACCACGGCTGCGGCGGAAACGGAGCCGCCCTCCACGGGGATCAGCCCGGCGAACTTGCCGTCGCCGGTGAAAAGCGCGATGCCCGGCGCGGGAATCTTCGACTGGGCCTGCTCGGGGTCGAGCCGGGCGTAAAACAGCTGTGGGCTGAAAGGATCGCCAACGGCTTCCAGTTCGACGCCCCGCAGGGATTTCTTTTGTCCGTGGGAGATTTCGTAGACTGCCTTGCTTTCAGGGTCGCAGGCGTATTTCGTCGCAGGCGCGGCCAGGGCCGCGGAGGATGCGAGCGCCGCGAGAAGCAGAGGCGCGATGATTTTTTTCAAACCCATAGAACCGCCTTCTTTCTCTTTTGAAGTCTGATACTGCTTATCTGTAAACCGGCGGAGCCGGGGGCGGACTTCTAAGTATGGAGCCGGTGAAGCCCTTTTCGGCATAAACAGCCCGAAGGTTTAACGTTTCTTCATATACCTAAAGGTCATGTTGTCGCTGTAGACCATCTGAAGCACCGTGCCGTCGAAGGAGAGAACGCGCCCTTTGTAGCGGCCCTCCGTAATGTTGAAGATGTAGCCGCCGTCGTTGCGCCAGCTGCCCCTGACCTTGCCGTCCTCACGGATGGTCCCGTCGGAGACGATCAGCAGGGGTAGCGCCGTGCTTCCGTAGAATCGGGTAAAGCTCTCGCCCACGGTCTGATTCCCCTTGGCGTCCTCTCCGGCGAAGGGAATCCAGAGGCCGATGACGGGCTCGTCCTTGGCGGCCTGGCGCTCCCGCTCCTCGTATTCGGCCTGGAAGACCGAGCGGTGAGACGCGGCGCGTTCCGCTGGAACGTAGATACAGCGTGCTCCCTTGCCGTTCGCGGCCTCGATCCGTCCGGGGAAGGCCTGAAGCTGCAAGCCGTCGAAGTCGAAGAGCACCTGTCCGTTTTCGATCTTCCAGGTTCCCTCGCGGAAATCGCTGTTTATGGCGCCGTCGGCGCGAATCTGCATCTTGTCGATCCTGAAGCTGTTCCGGCGCATGGCGAATCCCAGGTCCTCGCCCATGGCTGTTTTTTCGTTCTCGATAACCTCTACGGCCTGCCACTCGCCGATGACGCCGGCCAGCAGTTCCGCGTCGGAGGGGTTGGGATTGGGGACCTTGTCGTAAACAAAGTGGAAACCCTCTCCATCCTGGAAATGGAGCTGTCCTTTTTCAAACCAGAGCCTGCCGCTTAGGTCGCCGAAGACATAGCTCGCCTGCTGGCCTTCCTTGGGCGTCCAGGTGAGGATCTTGGGCTCGTAGGAGAAGGTTCCGTCGGCGTTGAAGATGAAGGTGCGCTTTTTGCCCGCGGCGGCTTCTTCCATCTCGGAACCCTCAAGGTCCCGCCCTGCTACTTTGAGCATGACAGGCTTCCAGATTCCCGCTATTCTGCCTATCCTGACAGCTTCTTCCAGCGCGGAGGCGGGCTCAGGATTCCCCCCGATCGGAGGCTGCGCCGGCTGTTGAACTGCGAGGGGAGTGAAGGGCGCGTCCGTGAAGGCCACGCTCTGAAGGATGGCCATAACGGGGGCGTCGTTCAGGAGTCCCTTGTGGATCAGCTCTGCCGCCTTGTCCTCGGTCCAGTTTCCCATCAGGGGACGGCCCGTGACGGCGATGGTCATACAGTCGCGGAAGCTTCCCGATTTTCTCGGCCAGTCCGAGGCCATCTTCATGTCGTAGAGGGCCGCTTCGCCGCGAACGGGGCGCTTTTTGGAGGGCGTCAGGTAGAAATAGAACAGCTGTCCGCCCACGCGGGCCTTTTGAACTCTCCGCGCGCCGGCCTTCTGGGCTTCGCCCTGGAATTTGTCGAGGAATTCCTGCTCGGAGCGTGAGTACATGTTTTTCTTCTCGAAGCGGACGGTGGGGCGGGCTTTGCTGTCGCCGGGAGCCACCAGGTCAAGCCAGGTTGTGGAGTCAAAGGTGCCCTTCTGCCAGCCCTGGGGCATAAGCACCGCAGCGATCCTGCCGTTGTAGGGAACGCCCGGCACCCTGACGCTGCCTGCGTCGGGAGCCGCGAAAGCCGCCGAAGCCCCGAGGGCCAGCGCGCAGACTGCCGTTAGAATCTTTTTGAGAGTCGTCATGGTTCTACTTCCCATAAATGATCTTCACGGCGTCGCTGCGGGAGCACAGGAGCTTTTCGCCGTCGAAGGCGAAGGGCAATCCCTTGAAAGCGCCTTTGACGACGCTGACTTTATAGCCATCGCCGTCCTTTTCCCAGACGCCGGAGTAATCGCTGCCCGTTTTGACGGAGCCGTTGGGGAGGAACTGGATCTTGAGGGCCTGCTCGGGGAAGTAGTAGGCCGTCTTCGCGGCGTCCATAGGCTGGGAGCGCAGCAGAGCTCCCTTCATGTTCCAGACGCCCACGATGGCTTCATTGGATGCGGCGGGCGCTTCGGGCGAGAGGGCTTTGGCGTAGGTCACCTTCGCGCCTTCCACGGCGCTGGACAGCTCTCCGCCGTCGTAGGCGAGGGCAGTGGGCAGGGTGACCACGGGCTTGCCGTCGGCCACCTTCCATGCGTCCTTCACGGTGACGCTGCCGTCGGCGTTGAAGACTAGCGTGGACGAGCCCGCTTTCCATTCGCCCAGAAGGACCGTTTCGGGCGTCTCGGGCACGTCGGCTTTTTCAAACTCCGGTAATTTTGCCAGGATGGCCGCCTCTTGTTCGTCCGCGGCCTTGACTTCAGCAAGACGCTCCGCGAAGAACTGGTTCACCTTGGGGTTAGTGAAGGCCAGAGTCTCAAGCACGGCCTGCACTTCGGGATCTTCCAGTTCGCCTTTGTTATAGGCTTCGGTGAAGGACTTTTTGAAATCCAGCGTGCTCATGAAGAACTCGATCGTAAAGGTTTCAACCTTGCCGTTGGCGGGCCAGGCGCCGCCGATGCGGATGTTCGCATAGGGAGTGCCGTCTGGGCGCCTGTCGCCCGACGGCAGTACCGTTACGTAGGCGGGAGAGCCGGCGACCACAATTTTTTCCACGCCGTAGGCGCCGGACAGTTTTGCATTGGTGGCGAGCCTTTTGTACAGCGTGGCCTCCGTGGGCGCGTAGCTGGTGGACGTAGTGACGCAGAAGCGGTTCCTTTTCCGCGTCAGTTCGGGGTCGGCGAAGGAAAAGGCCGTATTGCTGTCGGAAGGCTGCTGCCCCGGTTTCCAGCTCTTGGGGATGGTCACCGTGGCGATTTTCAGCGTGGCCGGAACTCCCGACGCCTTGACGGCGTCGCTTTCGGGCGAAGCGAAGGCCGTGCCCGCCAGCGCCGTGAGAAGCAGCGCCGCGCCGATTCCCGTGGTTTTTCTCTTCAATGTCATGACTGTTACCTCCTGATTATGATATGAGATGTGAAAATTTTCTGTGAAAATGTTCCACGTAGAACATTTTCAGCTCCCTGGACTAAAACGCGTATTTTTGCGTTTGGCCGTAAAAAAACTGTCCCCTGTGCCTGCATGATCGAGAGGGTTATAAATAATTATCCTCGAAGCCTCGCTTAAATTCAAGACTGTTCATGATCATTTCGACTTCGGAAATTTTTAAAGCAGAGTCGATGGTTTCCGGAGCAAGCGCCCTGACGGTGATGGAAACGCCTCTGCCGCCGGCGGTTTTGCAGGTCAGGTACTCGAGAAGCGTCTCGGCCTGCCGCCGAGGCTCCTTGAAACGGAGGCTGGCCCCCTGCAGCTCGCCCCGGCGGATTGAGGCGCGCCCCAGGATTTCAGATGGGCCGAGGCTGAAGCTCTGGATGTACTCGCTGATCGAGAGGTCAGGCGATTCTCTGAAAAAATCGTCGCCGATCTCGATCACGAAACGGTGTTGGGCGTCCCCGAGGCGGATGCTTTCACCCCACTCAGGAACGCCTTCGGAAAAAGAACTGTTGTCAACATAAATCCCGTTGGGAACGGCTATGCTGAACTGCCCGGCGTAAAGCCTCCCGTCCTTCCATCGAATGGCGCATCGCCTCCTTCTGTCTGCTGTCTCTGTATTGGCGGCACAGAGCTATTGATGCTAAAGTGAATCATAGCCCTTTATAAGAAAAAATACATCACCCAAAGGGGTGAAGAATTTTTTCCCGAGCCGCACGACATGTGCCTCTTACATAAAAGCCAGGCCGCGAACGGTTGTCGTGGTCTGGCTTTTATGTAATAATTAAAATTAAATTAAATAACTTGTGAGGCCGCAAGGGGCGCGGCTGCAAAACGGAGACGGGCGCCGAACGCTTCCGCTTTGTATGCCAACCTCTTAATTCACAGGCACTGAGCCCCTATTCTTCTCGGTTTTGCCGATTACTTCACGCCCCTCCATTCGTTGTTCTGCTTCCATTTGCGCTCCACTTCTCGCTTTAGCTCCGCCGCCATGTCCCGCAGCATCTTTACGTAGGGCGTGCCGCCCTTGAAAGATTGGGCCATTTGCTCGAAGGGGCGCGGCACAAAACTGTAGTGAAGTATCTGCCCGGCCTTGCTGTCCCAGCTTAAAAGGGTGTTGATCTGTTTCTCCAGGCTGTCCAAAAAGGTCTGAACGGCGTCGAGAACACGCGATTCTGCGTTAATTAGCTCTATAAGTTCCGGTTCCTTTGCCGCCAGGATGACGGGCTGATGCTCCGCCAGGACGGCTCGCGCCTTTTCGATGGAGCCTTTTACCTTTTTAGCGCTCTCCTGTATCTTTTTCAGAAGGTCGTCATCATAGCCTGACGTGTTTGTGTCGATGGCGTAGAGGATGTTCGCGCGGCTTCTTACGCCGCCTTCCCAACTGCAATACTCTTGAAACCGCCCCATGCTGTATTGGCGGCGCAGGCCCTGCATCGTGAATTTCTCGTCTGAGGGAATGTAGGAAAGTATTGTCTGTTTCCCCTCTATCAAGCCTCTGGCTAGGCTTATGACGTCGGGGTAGGCCTGCTCCAGGGAATCCGCGAGGTCTTTCAGCTTCCAGTGCCAGCGCATGATTCGCTCTTCTGTGAGAACGTCCAGAACGTCTGTCACACGCAAACGGACGGCATACTCGCGGGTGGCGATCAGATCTAAAAGCGCATGCGCCCGGCGTTTATCCCGCGCTGATCCCACATAGTGGTAATCGAGCTTGAACAGGCTCTGTTTCCAGGGCGCGCAGGCCTCTTTGATCTGAGAATCCGCTACCCACTGGTCGGGCTTTATCCGTGACGCCAGATGATCAGCGAAACGCGTTTTCGTCTCCTTCAGGCTGCTGCGCATCATTTCCAGAGAGTAGACGTTTTTTTGAGCGTCCTCTTCGGAAAAGTCGAAGCCTTCGTTTATTTCTCCCTGAGCCCAGAGCCGGCCTGCCGAGGCGAACAGAAGGACTCCCGCGCAGAACGCTGCAAACAGTCGTTTCATATCGAAAAGACCCTCCTTTCTTTAAAACCATCTCATGTAATCATAAACATACCAGCGTCCGCCGCCGACGCGCCGCAGGCTGTGTGAATTCGGCTGTCCCACCTGGCGTCCGTTCTTGTCCCAACCGCGGCTTTCCACGACGGCCTGTTCTACCTTGGCGCCGGCTATCTTGCGGAGTTGCTCTTTATCCTGATCCTCCAGGAAAAAGTTTTCCATGTCGTTGTTGTCGTCAAAACCTTTCAAAACTGAGATTTTTGCCTTGGAAAAGGTGCCGTGGACGTATTCCTGGTGGAACCTTCGCTGGTGCATGTCCCAATGCTGCCGCAGCTCGGCTTCGTTCAGGTCCTTGCGGTCGTGTCCCGGGTCGATGCAGTTCACGTAAAGGTCGTAGTTCTTCTCCTTGATGGCGGTCATGAAAATTTCCATGAGCCTTTCGGGCGTAACGTCCTCGGGTACGGACTTGACGGTGTACCAGCTGTCTTTGATGGCGCTTACCTGCTCCTCGCCGATAAAGCGTCCCGAACTCTCCTGTGTTGCGTCGCAGAGCCCCATCACGTGTCCTGGAACGTAAAGCGCCACAGGCGTGACGATCCAGCCGAACTGGAAACTTCCCACCTTGTGCTGCCCCGCTTCGGGAACCTCCATGGCGATTCCCGTTATTTTGCCCAGCAGGGACCATTTCTGAACCTCCGCCATGGTGGTGTCCACGAGGCGGCGGTAGCGTTTTACGGCCTCATAGGGCCCCAGCCAGCTTCTTCCCCCGATATCCACGAAATAAAATCCCGAAGACCTCTTCCCTACGGCGACATATTCTCCCGAGGCGCCCATAAACTGGTTGCGCGGATATTCCACGCTGTCCAGCAGGACGTAGCGGTCTTTCAGCTCCTCCACCGAAACCGTGTCGAAGTCGGGGACTGGGAACGTTTTGGAGATGAGGCTGTCCTTGACCTGGCCGGTCATCTTTTCCCATTCGCGGGCGCTGAGGTCGGCAAAATACTTTCGCATGTTTTCCTCGTCGGTCAGGTATTTGACCATCTCGGGAGTTATTTCAATAAAGTCGCCCTTGCTGCGCTTCAGCGCGGAACGGACGCGGTTGTAAAGCTCCTGGACCCGAGGATCGTCGGGGTAGCGTTCCATCAGGGAACGGACGCGCGAGAGCGCCTGTGTCTGGTTGCGGTACAGCATGGTGCCGCCGCCCCCTCGGCTGCGCGCCACTTCCGCTTCGTATTCTTTCACGTAGTGGGCCGCGAAGCTGATCTCGCTTTTGAGGTTCCGTTCCTCGCTTTGTCGTTCCGCGGCTGTCATGCTTAGTGCTGGCGTCGAAATCAGCGTAATGCCGCAAACCACGGCAAGAAAAAAGGGATGTTTCGACATAAATAATCCTCCTTCTTATTCGTTTTTCTGGATTCAGATTGAACCGCATGGATATTTTTACCACAAAATCTCCCTTACGGAAAGTCTTGATTTTTTACCAGGAAGTGGGGAGTGCGGACAAGTTGAAGGGCGGTCTTCGAAAAAAAACCGCCCTGCGCTGACGCGCCCTTAGCGGTCGAAGCCGTGGAGGACGCTGGTGCCTTAAGGGTCAGGCCTCGGTTGTTTTTTTCAGGTTCGCTTTTTGAGGAAAGCGAAGAGCGCTGCCGCATAGGGAATACCGATTATTAAGCCTTGCTGCGGAGTTATTGAAGGTTAAAATAGATAATAACACCCTTGCGGGAAAAAACATCACCCAAAGGGATGAAGAATTTTGGCGGTGGAAATTATTCCTAAAAAAAGATATGATAAAATAAAGGGAGAGTGATGAGTGATGATTCGGATTATGATCGTGGAAGACCAGGCGATGATGCGCGAGGCCTTGAAAGTGAGCCTTTCCTCGATAGAGGGCTTCGAGGTTGCGGCCACGCTGGCCGACGCGGCGCTGGCCGACCTTTACTGTGAGAAGAACAAAATCGACCTGGCGCTCATGGACGTGTGCACCGAAAACGACTCCAGCGGGCTGGACGCGGCGGCGCAGATCAAGAAAAATCACCCCTCGGTCCGCGTGGTCATGATGACGGGCATGCCCGAGGTCACCTTTATCGATAGGGCGAAAAAGGCCGGCGCCGACAGCTTTATCTACAAGGACATGGGCATCGCCGAACTGGCGTCGGTGATTCGCGACACCTGCGCTGGCAAGAGCGTCTATTCCATGCAGCCGCCGCCTGAAACGCTGGATCCCGCCGGCCTGACGGAACGGGAGAAGGAAATCCTGCGCCTGATCTGCGACGGCATGACCCGCAGGGAGATCGCCGAAAAGCTCTGCATCACGCTGAACTCCGTGAAGACCCATTTCGCCAACATCCTGTCCAAGACGGGCTATGAAAGCGTCTCCAAGCTGGCGATCTTCGCCGTGTCCAAAGGGTACATCAATCCGAAAATCTAATGAAAGAGGGCGTCCTGCAGCGCCGCGGAAGCGGCGGAAGGACGCCCTCTAATACTATTATCAGTTGAAGCGCCAAATACCTTGGAGGGGCCGACCTGAGGGAGATCGGGGCCGCAAGCTGCGCAGGACCGAAAAGCGGTTCGACTATGTCCGAAGCGGAGCCGCTTTCCCTCAGGCCATCCCCGGACATTAGTTTATACTATTTGGCAATAAGACGGCTAAATTAGAGACCCGGGCCGGCCCGAGGGGCCATGCAGTCGCTAAAGACTATCTCGGCCTATTCGGCCTGCCTATACTCGCTTGGTGGATACCCCTCGGGTCGTCCCCTCAGTGCCCATTTTGCGTTTTTATTGCAAAGTAGTATTAGCTGTTTAATTGAAAGTTAGTGTGAATTGTCTGCCGCTTGAAATCTTTCAAAGCCTGCCGCGGAGCCGGCGCTTGTTTTGATATCTTGCGATTTATGGATAAAACTGTTATGCTTCCCCTGCAATGGCAAGGCGGTTTTGTAAGTCCCGCACAGTGCGTGGCTGGCTGCCTTCATGAAAGGAAAATGCACGATGGAAAATAACGGAAAAGTTCTCGGTTTTGAGTTAAGCCTCGCGGAGTGGCAGTCGCTGGTTCAGGAGAAGCTCGGCCTGCCGCGCTACGTGGCCGACCAGATCTGCCAGTGGATCTATCAGAAAAAAGTCTTCAGCTTCCAGGCCATGACGAACCTGTCGAAGGACCTGCGCGCCTGGCTGCCCGAGCAGATCGACCTCCAGCTGCCCAAAATGGCCCAGCGCCAGGTTTCCGCCGACGGCACGCGCAAGTATCTCTGGAAGCTGGCCGACGGCGAGTATATCGAATCGGTCATTCTGGATCACGGAAATCACTACACTGCCTGTATCTCGTCGCAGGTGGGCTGTCCCCTGCACTGCGAGTTCTGCGCCACGGGGCAGCAGGGATTTACGCGCAACCTGACGGCGGGCGAGATCGTCGGCCATTTTATCGCCATGGAATCCGATCTGGGGCACGACATCAACAACGTGGTCTTCATGGGCATGGGCGAGCCGCTCTTGAACTACGACAACGTGATCAGGGCCGTGCGGATGCTCATGGAGCCCAAGATGCGCGGCATGGGCGTGCGCCGCATCACCATTTCGACCTCAGGCGTGGCCGACGGAATCCGCAGGCTGGCCGACGAGGGGCTGGACATCTATCTGTGCCTGTCGCTGCACGCGCCCAACGATGAAATCCGTTCGCGCCTGATGCCCGTGAACGACCGCTATCCTCTGGGCACGGTGCTCAGCGCTTTGGAATACTGGCAGAAGAAGAGCGGCGTGAGGCTGACCATCGAGTACGTGCTTCTCAAGAACATCAACGACACGCCTCAGTGCGCCTACGAGATGGTGACGCTGTTCCAGAACCTTCAGGTCTACGTGAACTTGATCCCCTACAACCCCGTGGCGGGGACGCGCTTTGCCCGCCCGTCGGCGAGCCGCATCAAGCCCTTTATGGACATCCTGAAAGAACTGGGCGTGGAGGCGGAACTTCGCCGTGAGAAGGGCGTGGATATCGACGCGGCTTGCGGTCAGCTTCGCGGAAAGGCGCAGGAACGGCAATGACGTCGCCCCTGCCGACTTCAGGAAAGACGCTGGCGGTCGTCGCCGGCCTGGCTCTCGTGACGGCCACGGTGGTGCTCTGGGGATCCACCTTTCAAAGCGGAAAGCTGGTGCGCCAGAACGCCGAGCTGACCTACAGGTTAAGCCTGGCGGCCTCAGAACCCCAGTGGTCGGAAGAACTGACGCGCCAAACCCTGGAAAGGTCGCTGCGCGCCGCCCGGCCAGAGCTTCCGGCAGACGCGAAGGTCAGCTTCGCCGCGCCCTGCTGGGCCATCGTCCAGCAGGAAGGGGCCTCCATGATCCTGAAATGGTCGCCCGCAGCGGAAGGCTTCGCCTGGAGCCTTCTGGACCGGGTGGACAGCGGCCGCTGAAGGGGTCGGGGCTTTTTCAGGGGAACGAAGCGCGTCCTTCGGCCTTTAATCGAACAGCGTCTTCGTTCCCCATTGGCCGTTCAGTTTCAGTTCTATAGTGCGGCTGATGACCATTCTGCGGGGGCCTCGCTCGTCCTTTGATTTGTCTATTTTTATGACGCCGGCTTTGTCCAGGATCATCAGGTAGTCGTTGACCACTTTCCGGTCTTTGCCCGAGGCTTTGGCCAGGTCGTCCACGACGATTTTTGGGCCCCGTTCGCGCACCCAGGCGTGAACCAGCACCCACCAGGTCCATTTGGACATGGCGCAGTTGTTCAGCGTGGGGAGGTTGGCGAAGAGGTCTTCAATGGAGCGGCCGCGCGCTTCGCTTGCCTGCGCTCCTGCCGCCGCGGCCTCTTTTGGCTGCGGCGTTTGAGGCTGCGGAAAATCGTCCCCGCGCTGCTGCGGCGACGCGGGCGTTTCGAGGGGAAGCGACTGCGGAGGCTGGGCGAGGTTCGCGTCCCGTTCCGCTTTTTTTTCAGCCCAGGCCCTCTGTCGGGCCAGCTGGGCGCGGGCGGCGGCGGGATCTATGTAATGGGGCCTCAAAGGCGCGATCTGCCTCTGCAGACTGACCATGCTGCTGTCGACCCTTCCTGGGAACTGATAGGTGTTTTCTTCGATCTGTTTGATGTCGCTTGGCTGTATCCTGGGTTCCGAGGGCGGTTCTAAAGCCGCGTCGTTCTCCGGCTGGGTTTGCGGCGGCTGAGACGTTTCTTCCGCGGGTGCTTCTTCGCTTTCACTCTTTATGACGGTGCGGGAGAGGACGTTCAGCAGCTTGTTTTTCCATTTCATGGCTCAACCTCCTTGATTGATCTTGCAGGGCTGTGTATGGAGCCGCTGATCTGGCTATTATAACAATAATAATTGCCGTTGTAACCTTTTTTGTTGGAGCGCTTTCCCGTAAAAATCCATGCCGCCTGGGCCGTCTTGGGATCCGTCTCCGTTTGGCGCAGGACTGGATCGGGAGCGGGGAATAATCGCCGAAAGCGCGCCCCTGGGGAGTGCCAGGGCGCCGGGATGAGGAGGAACGAAATGGTTCGTGATTTTCGCGATGGGGTTCGGGCGTCGGTCCCCATCAGTATTGGCGTCATTCCTGTGGCGCTGGCTTTCGGAATGACGGCCAGGGCTTCGGGGCTGAGCCTTGTTCAGGCGTCGGCGCTGTCGTTTTTTGTCTTTGCGGGGGCCAGCCAGTTTGTAGCCGTCAATATGATGGTGTCGGGCGCTTCGCTTTTGGGGATCGCGGTGACGACTTTCGTGCTGAATTTCAGGCATTTCCTGATGAGCGCGGCGCTGTCGCGCAAGGTCCTTCCGGGAACGCCCAAGTGGGCGCTGGCTCTGCTGAGCTATGGCCTGACCGACGAGACTTTCGTGGTGGCATCCTTTCGCGAGGGGGCCTATTCGGTGCCCTTTATGTCGGGGCTGACGCTGTCTTTCTGGCTTTCCTGGGGCGGCGCGACGGTTGTGGGCTGCGTCGCGGCGTCTTCGCTGCCGCCGCTGATCCAGGATTCCATGGGGATCGCCCTCTACGCCATGTTTCTGGCGCTGGTGATTCCCGCGCTCAACGGGGAAGGGCGCTATTTCCTCGTGATGCTCTGCGCCGTGGCGGTCAGCGTGCTCTTCGACGTGGTTCCCGCCCTGAATTCCCTGGGCGGGGGAACCCGCGTGATCGTGGCGTCGGTGACGGCTTCGGCCCTGGGGGCAGCGTTCATCCTACCTAAGGCTGATGACGGGCGAGGGGAGGGCGGGCGATGAAGTTCTGGATCATGCTGGCGCTGATGGTGCTGGTGACCTATCTGCCCCGGGCGCTGCCTCTTGTGGTGCTGGGCGACATCAAGCTTTCGCCCTTCTGGGAGCGGTTCTTTAAGTGCGTTCCCTTTACGGTGATGGCGGCGCTGGTTTTCCCGGGGATCTTTACGAGCACCGGCGATCCTCTCAGCGCTTCCGCCGCTGTGGCCGTCTCGGCCATTCTGGCGTGGAAAAAATGCAGCCCCACCGTGGTGGTTTTCGCGGCCGTGGCCGTGGTGGCCGCGGTGAAGGCGTTTCTTTGAGGGTGGAACAGGAGGGTCTTTGAATGAATTACAGTGAAATTTTGGTGAAAGCCCGCGAAATTATGTCGCCTCGCTGCCGGGTCTGTCCCGTCTGCGACGGCCGCGCCTGCCGCGGCGAAGTGCCCGGCGTGGGCGGCAAAGGGACGGGCGCGTCCTTTACGCACAACGTGGACTGGCTGGCCGGGGTGAAGATCGTCCTCGACACGATTTACGCCGACCGCGGGCAGGACACGTCCTGCCAGTTCTTCGGCAGGACCTTTGACATGCCTGTTTTCGCGGCTCCCATCGGCGGCATGAAGATGAACTACAACTCCAGCGTGACCGAGGGCGAGCAGGCGGAAAGGGTGCTTCGCGGCGCGAAAGCGGCGGGATCGGCGGCTTTTACGGGCGATTCGCCTGTGGACGCGGCCTTTCTCGAGCCGCTGGCGGAGATTAAAAAGCTGGGAGGCCATGGCGTCCCCACGCTCAAGCCTTGGGTGCTCGACAGGGCGGTCATGAAGATCAACCAGGCGAAGGAAGCGGGCGCCATGGCCCTGTCCATGGATATCGACGCGGCGGGGCTCGTGAACATGAAGGCCAACGGCTGTCCCGTCTACGCCAAGGGCGTGATGGAGCTGGCGGAGCTGGTGAAGGCTGCCGCGCCGCTGCCCTTTATCCCCAAGGGCGTCATGTCCGCCCGAGGGGCCCTGAAGGCGGCTGAGGCCGGCGTGTACGGCATCGTGGTGTCGAACCACGGCGGCCGGGTCTTGGATAGCACTCAGGCGACCTGCGAGGTGCTGCCCGAGATCCGCGCGGCTGTAGGCGGCCGTGTCAAGATCTTCGTGGACGGCGGCATCAGAAGCGGCGGCGACGTGTTCAAGGCTCTGGCTCTGGGCGCCGACGCGGTGCTGATCGGGCGGCCTGTGGTCGCCGCGGCCTTTGGGGGCGGCGCCGAGGGCGTGGAGCTCTACCTCAGGAAGATCGCCGCGGAGCTCAGCGAAACCATGATCATGACCGGAGCGGCGCGCTTGAGCGACATCTCCCGCGACATGATCCGCCTGCCGGAGTAGGAAGCGAAAAAACGCGGGCGGCTGCGCGCGGATGGGGCTGCCGCGCCGGAGCCGGGCTCGTGCGCCGTGAAGTTTTATACGGCGTTTTTTTGATGGCCCGCGCGCTGCGCGCGGAAATCTGAGTTGAGACTGAGAGAGATGATGCGGCTATGAAGACGAACAGAGCGCGGTTGAAATCCGCCATGGAGGCCATGGGAAGCCTTGGCGCCGAAGAGGGGAAAGGCCGGACGCGTTTTGCTTTCAGCGAAGAGGACAGGCAGGGGCGGGAGCTTCTGGTCAGGTGGATGAAAGACGCTGGGCTTGAGGTCAGAATCGACGTGCTGGGCAACATTATGGGACTGCGCGCGGGGCGGGAAGAGGGCGCCGCGCCCGTGGTGATGGGCTCGCATATCGATACGGTGCGCTATGCCGGCCAGTTCGACGGCGTTGCCGGCGTTCTGAGCGCCATGGAAGTCGTCCGCAGCCTGAACGACGCCCGGATTCTGACGGAGAAGCCCATCGCCGTCGTCTCCTTTTCCGACGAAGAGGGAAGCACGCCTCCCGGCTTGATGGGCAGCCAGTACTATACCCGCCATAAAAGCGCTGAAGAGCTGCTGCGGCGTCCCTACGGCGGGACGGGGGAATGGGTCGAGAAGAGGCTTCAAAGCATCGGCTTTCTTGGGCGGGACGAACTTCCCCTGCCTTCTTCCTATCTGGAGCTTCATGTCGAACAGGGGCCCCGTCTGGACAGCGAAGGCCTGGAAATCGGCGCTGTCGCCGGAATCCCCGGCGTGCTGTGGTGGGAAGGAAGCTTTATCGGCGAGGCGAACCATGCGGGCAGCACGCCCATGGACATGCGCCATGATTCGCTCCTGGCCGTTTCACGGCTGCACGTTTTCCTGCAGGATCTGACGAAGCGCCTGGGCGGTGTCGCGACGATCGGCCGGGTGCATACGGAGCCTCACGTGATCAACATCGTTCCCGGGATGACGAAGTTTTCCGTGGACCTGCGCCACTTGGACCTGTCGAAGTACGAGGAGGCGCGGCGCGAGGTAAACGCCCAGATTGCGGCGCTCTGCGCCGAGCTGGGGCTGCGCGCGGACGTCAATGAACTGGAAGCGGCGAAGCCTGTAATATTTCCGCCGGCGCTGGTTGAGATGGTTCGCGAAAAGGGAGAAGCCCGAGGCTACAAGACGGTCGTCATGCCCAGCGGCGCGGGCCACGACGCTCAAATGCTGGCGTCAGTCTGCCCTTCGGCGATGATTTTCGTCCCCTCGGCGGGAGGCAAGAGCCATTGCCCTGAGGAATGGACGGAGTGGGAGTCCCTTTCCCGAGGCGCCGACGTGCTGCTGGACTGTCTGCTTCAGCTGGCCGGCCGGCAGCCCTAGATCAAAGGATCTTTTGCGGCTCAATCTTCTGGCCTGAGCCTTTGGCAGGGCGCACAAAAAGCAGGAGCTCGAGTGACCTCGAGCTCCTGCTTTTTGTGCGCCCTTGAATTTTAGTGATGGCGTCTCTTTTTGTTGTTTCTGAAGTTCCTGTTGTCGCCGGCGGAGTCGTTCTGTTTCTGGAATCCCTCTTCGGCGCCGTCGGCGTCGGAACCGCTTTCTTCGGGGTCGCCGCCGGCGTTCAGAACCTTCGTGTCGATGGTCTCGCTCGCGGCGTACTGCTCGGCTTCCTGTTCGATGTCTTCGGGGCTGACGTCTACGATGGTCTCCGAGGGCATGACGTCCTTCACCGTTTCCTTCACGGCGCTTTCGGCGGTCTGGCCTTTTTCGCTGCGGCGCAGTTCCTCTACCTTGGCCTTGGTGTTCTCGGCAAGGCCCTTGGCGCCCTTGGAGAGCTTCTCGCCCAGGCCCTTGAACTTTTCGCCGAAGCCGGGCTTGCCGCCTTCTTCAGCGCCGTCGTCGGTGTCCATGAACTTCTCGGCTTTTTCGCGGGTCTTCTCCGCCAGGCCCTTGGCGCTTTCGGAGATCTTTCCGCCGAAGGACTTGAATTTATCGGCCAGCGAAGGGCCTTTCTCCTCTTTCGATACGCTTTCCGCGGAACCGGCGGCCTTATTTTTCAGGGACGCCAATTTCTCTTTCGTGCTCTGGCCGAAGGCCTTCAAGCCTTGTGACGCCTTCTCGGAAAGGCTTTTCAGCTTTTCTCCCGCGGATCCCTTTTCGCCGCCGGCGGACATCTTCTCCCGCGCTTTGGCGCAGGCGGATTTGATGCTTTCGGAGGTTTTGGCGCCGAAGTCTTTGATTTTTTCTTTCGCGGCCTCGGCGTTAAAGGGACGTTTTGCCTCTTCCCCAGCGGAAGCCCTTTCTTCGTTTTCTGCGGCCTTCACCGAAGCGGCCTTCTTTTTCATCTCGGCGAGGCGTTCGCCGGCGGTGCCGGCGGCTTTTTTGACGCCTTCGGCAGCCGTGGCCGTGGTCTTCGCCACCTTTTCCTTCACCTTTGCGAAGCCGTCGGACTGCTTCAGCTCTTTCAGCTTGCCGCTCACGCTCTGGGCGCCTTTTTCGACGGCCCTGAAAACGGGCTTGGCGAAGGAAGCCCGCTTTTCAAGGGCGTGGCGGACAGCCTTCAGCCCTTCCGCCACGCCTTGGGCGGATTCCACAAAGGTGCCCTTTACGTCCGCGGCGATGGCCTTCCTCTGCTCCTTGCCTTCCTCCGCCGCGAGGCTGGCGGCCTTTTGCTTCAGGTTCTGCAGGGCCTCCTTCGTCTTCCGCACGCTGCGGGCCAAGGTCTCGCGCCCCTTCGCGACGGCCGCGGAAGTGCGGCCAGCCAGCGGGGGGACCTCAGAATATTCCCTGAGGCCTCGGGCCTGGGCTTCGGCGCTCTTCTGGGCGATGTCGCTGGAGCTCTCCTCCAAGGTGACGACCACCTTTTGGGGGGGATAGACGGGCAGAGGGTCTTTCTTGTCGGCATGGGGGGGCGGTGTCTTGCTCAGCTTAGGGGCGTCGCTCTTGTCGAGGATCAGGGTCTTCGTCGTCACCGTGGGGGCCGCTTCAGGTTTTATTTTCACCGTTTCTTTCACGGCGAGCGTTTCCTCCACGGTCTTTTTGAAGAGGCCGCCCGTCTGGAGGATTCTCGCTTTCAGCGAGGGCTTGGGCAGCTGGTCCACGGGAATGGGTTTTCCTTCCTCGGGAAGAGGGGCTTCGCCCTTGACGAACTTGTTCTTGATGACGTGGACACCGTCCTTGATCGCCGCGATTTCCTCGTGGAAATCGTCGGGAGCCAGTTTTTTCAGCCCCGAAGCCGTGGACGCCGCCGCCTTTTTCGACCAGTCTTTGACCTTTGTCTCCACTTTGGCGAGAACCTCTTTCTTTTTGCTTTCTGCGTTCTGTTCGTTCATCTTAGGATCTTCAATGTTAGGTGCCATTGTGCCAGCCTCCATTTTTTTCTTGATTGATTTTTTTTCCGGCCTGAAACCGGAGCCTCGTGCATAAAAAGGGGTTTTTGAAAGAGAGCCCCGACAGATAATAACGACAGTGTAGCATAGTACATTAAAACTGCTAAAGCTCCAAAAATCAACAGGCAAACGCGATTTTTCGGGACGGATTTGTAAAAAAAACGACGGGCTCCGCCGCGGCTCAAGATAGTAAAGCCGCCGCCTTTTATAAAACGCCTGCCCCCGATATGCGAAAGGCAGTTCGCCTTTTAGGGGCCGGAAAGGACGTTCGGAGGGAAGTTCCGCGGTTGTGTGAAAAAATTGCGCTTCCTCGATTCCCTGACGTTATTATCTCTGATATAATACCACATTGCAAGAGTTCAAGCTCTATCCCGTTTTTTTCGTGTGAGTCCGCATCTCTGCGTTCCGCGCTCAGATGGGTCTGAATCTTTAATGGAGGTGTTCTTCATGAAAAAAGCTCTACTGAAATGCAAGACCTGCGGCGCTGAATACGACGCGTCTAAGCCTGTTTTCCGCTGCGCCTGCGGCGAGCCTCTGGACCTCGTCTGGGACGGCGCCCGCATCGACAAATCGTCGCGCTGCCAGTCCAAACGCTATGCCGATTTCTTCCCCTTTGAAGCCGGCGAATGGGCGTCGCTGGGCGAGGGCGGCACGCCCCTGGTCAGCGTGAAGGCTTTTGCCGACGAGCTGGGACTGTCGAGCGTGGAGATCAAGAACGAGAGCGCCAACCCCACCTGGTCCTTCAAGGACCGCGGCACCGCCGCCTGCATTGCCCACGCCCGCGCCCTCGGCTACGGCAGCGTCGGCACCGTGTCGTCGGGCAACATGGCGGCGTCGGTGGCGGCTTTCGGCGCGGCGGCGGGGCTCGAGACCTACATCCTCGTCAAGGGCAACGTGGCCGACGAGAAAATGGCCCCCATCGCAATCTACGGGGCCCACCTGCTGCGCGTAGCCGGCCCCTATGACCGGCTCTACAACGAGAGCCTGCGCCTCGGACTTGAGCGCGGCATCTACTTCATGAACTCCGACGTGCCGTTCCGCTCCGCGGGATCGCGCACCATCGCCTACGAGATCGCCGAAGACCGAGGCTTCAAGGTTCCCGACTGGGTGATCGTCCCCACCAGCGCCGGCGGAAACCTGCGCGGCATCATCAACGGCTTCGAGGACCTGCTGCGCGCGGGCCTGACCGACCGCCTGCCCCGTTTTATCTGCGCTCAGGCCGCGAACTGTTGTCCCATGGCTCGGGCCTTTGCCGAGGGCTGGACGAAAATCCAGCGTTTCGAGGCCCTTGAGACCATCGCCCACGCCATCGATAACCCCTATCCGCCCAGCGGCAACCGGATCGTGGCTGAGCTGAGGCGTCTTGGCGGCTGGGCCTTAACCGCCGTGGAAGAGGAGATCGTCAAGGCCCAGGCTGACATGGCCCGCCACGGCCTCTTCGGCCAGCCCGCGTCCTGCGTGCCCCTAGCGGTTCTGAGGGCGGCCAGAAAGCAGGGCGTCGTCAAGGAGGGCGAGAGCGCCGCGCTGGTCATGACCGGCAGCGGTTTAAAGTATACCACGGCATTCGCCTCGCACAAGCTGTCATGGCAGGACTGCGATATCGCCGACCTGCCCCGGAAATTGAAATAGTCCAGCACGAAAAAGGGAGAACCCGCGCGATTCCGCGAGTTCTCCCTCATTTTTATGATTTATTTCTGCTGGAAGCATGATGTTCCACGTGGAACACTCAAGGAACCTCCCCCGAAAGAATTTCAGGGGAGGTCCTTTGAGTGACGCGAAAAACGAGGTTAAAAGATTGAAACGCAAAGGATTAAAAGAAAGGTCGCGAACGCGAAGGAGAAACGGAAAAGGGAAAAATTTTTAAAGTTTTTCCTTTGCGAATCTTTGCGCCCCTTGGCGTTAAAAGCTTTTAAGCTTGAGGGCGAAGGCCTGGAACGCGAAAAATGTTCGCCTCGCACAAGCTGTCCTGGCAGGACTGCGGTATCGCCGGCCTGCTGCGGAAATTGAAATAGACCGGCATGAACAAGGGAGAACCCGCGTGATTCCGCGAGCTCGCCCTTGTTTTTATGATTTATTTCTGTCGGAGCCATGATGTTCCACGTGGAACATTTTAGGAGCGGCGTTAATTTCCCATGGCGCGTAATTCTCAATTACTTGAGGATAACTTTGGAAACTTCGGCGGCGATTGCCTCGAAGCCGTCCTTCCTGCTTTCAAGAGCGTTCAGGAACATGAAGGAAAGCTGCGCGCCGGCGTAGTTTCTGAAGGCGTTGAAGGCGCTTCCCTGGAGGTCCGCGCCGCTCATGCCGTAGGTTTCGCTGGCGACCTTCCTCAGGATGTCCACGCTCTTGTGGGCGGCGGGGCCGGAGAGCACGAAATCATGGTCGCCCAGATGGACGATGTAGCCTTCCTGGCGGTGGACGCCGTTCAGGGCCGTTCCCTCTTTGTTCACCAGGCCATAAGCGGCGGCGTCTGTCCCTGCGAGGATCGCGGCGGCGCGGAGCCAGCCTGCCACGTCGGCTTCTTCTTTGGGGGAGGAGGGGGCGCCGTGAGCGCACGCCTGGGCGATGACGGTTTCCGCGGGGAATCCTCGGTAGATGACTTCGGCGAGGGAGAAGGTGTGGTGGGCGCCCTGTCCGGCCAGGGTGTACTCCTTGCGCGAG
The DNA here is from genome assembly GCA_004558205.1 of Pyramidobacter piscolens. Taxonomy (GTDB): domain Bacteria; phylum Synergistota; class Synergistia; order Synergistales; family Dethiosulfovibrionaceae; genus Pyramidobacter; species Pyramidobacter piscolens_A. The sequence goes on along the minus strand of SFDM01000002.1, from coordinate 15,491 downwards.
GAGCCGTCCTCCTGCCACTGGAACACGTAGGGTTTTGCGATGTCGTGCAGGGTCTGAGCGGCGACGGCGCTGTCGTAGTCCACGTCGTAGCCGAAGACGTCGTGGTAGATCCTGCATAGCGCCTGAGTGACGTGAAGGTTCACATCGGTGTGGGTCGCCAATCCACCTGGGTAGGGGTGGTGACTGACGTAGCCGCTGCCGGGGGCGGTCATGAAGGCCTGAATGGGGCGATCCGTCGGAGGAAGAAGGTTTTCCGCGGAAATCTTGGCGGGATCCGCCAGCCCCTGGGCGGCCAGCTCGGCATAGGCGCTCTTCACTGCCTCGGCGGAGCGGAAGCGTTCGAGGAAGCGGAGCTGGGGATGTTTTACAAGTTCCAGGACCGCGGCGCGGAGCTTGGCGTTTTTGATAGTTCCTGCGATGCTGAGAATGTCCTCGTAGGATTTCTTGACAAGGGGCGAGGCGAGGGCGGCGTCCTCGGCCTTGCGGGGAAGGTCTTTCATAGCGGCGGGACGGATTCCCCAGGAAGCCGCCGAGGAATCTTGGGCAAAGCCCAGAGTGGGCATGTGGAGAAGAGCTGTGGAAGCGATGCTGCCGGCGCTGAGCTGCAGGAAGCTGCGGCGCGACATGGTAGACTGGTTCATTTTTCTTTCCTCCTGAAATGTTTTGAGTTATTCTTCTTTGGAAGCGCGTCCAGTTTAGCGAAAATCTGTATGGTTCCGATAAAGGAAATGCAAAATCAAGGACAAGTTTTTGTCAGAAGCCTGTAAAGAAATTCATTAATATTTTACAAAAACGAGTCCTGAAGGGTATACGGATTTTACAGAGCGGCTCTATACTGGAGCTGTAAAAAATTTAAGGAGGTCTTTTCATGTTTGGAATTGGTGTGCCTGAACTTATTCTTATCCTTGTCATCGGGTTGGTGATCTTTGGCCCCGGAAAGCTCCCAGCGGTGGGCAATGCTTTGGGCAAAAGCCTGCGGGAGTTCAAGTCCGCCGTCAATGGAGCCGGCAGCGACGAAGACAAGGAATCGGAGCGGTAAATGGACGAAAGGAGCCAGCCGTCTGACGACGAGTGCATGACGCTGACGGGGCACCTGACGGAGCTGCGCAGCCGGATTATTCGGGCGGCTGCGGCGCTGGCGCTAGGGACGCTGGCCTGCTCTTTCTTTTCCGAGCCGATCTTCCGCTTCGTCACCGCTTCCGCCGGAGAGCTTTACTTTTCGCGCCCTATGGACGCCTTTTTCGTCTATCTCAAGATGCTTCTCTGCGCCGGAGCGCTGATCTCGTCACCCTGCCTTTTCTATCAGCTGTGGGCCTTCCTGATACCGGCTTTTTTGCAAAAGGACCGCCGCCGCCTCACGTTTTTCGCCATGCTTTCCGTAGCGCTCTTCCTTGGAGGCTGCGGCCTCGCCTTTTTCTTCGTGCTTCCCAAGGGACTCCAGTTCTTTTTAAGCTTCGGGGGACCATCGTTCAAGCCTCTGCTGACCATGGAGGGATATCTGGATTTTGCCGCCGCCCTGATCCTCCCTTTCGGCGCAGTGCTGAATCTGCCTCTCGTGCTGATCCTGCTGGCGCGTATGAACCTGGTCACGTCATCTTTTTTGAGGAAAAAAAGAAAGATCGTCATCTTCATGGCCTTTGTGGCGGCGGCCGTGTTTACGGCGACCACGGACATTTTTACGCAGTGCCTCCTGGCCCTGCCCGCCATCGCCCTTTACGAGCTGAGCATTGTCGTTATCTCCTGCGTTTTAAAGCGGTGAATCAGGGCTTGAAACGCGAGAATCATCTAAAAAAAACAGGGCGGCTCCAGCAGCGATGCGGAGCCGCCCTGTTTTTAACTGTGCAAAGAACTGAACGCATGATCCAGTGGAGGTACATTCGTCAGCGCGTTCCATACCGCCGTTTAGCGGCCTGCGCCGCCCTGGGCGAAGAACGCCCTTAGGCTTGGGAGGCCCGAAGCCGCGACAGGTCGACAATGATATTGCCGAAACCGCCGTCGGCGCGATTCCACTTCGCGTCCACGGGATAGACGAAACGGAACTTCGCGTCGCCGCGGAACGCCGGCCCGGAGACGCGCCCAGCGAGCGCGTCGCGGCAGCCGCCAATCAAGTCGTCGAGGATCGCCGGCGGCATCTCCGTGTAGCTGTGAAAGTTGTACCACTGGGAAATCTGGCACTCGCGCATCCGCTTCAGCCGCAGCAGGCCGTTCAGGTACTCTTCCGCCGCGGTGGAGCAGGAGAGGAACAGGAACGTGCTGCGGCTGCCCGCGTCGCCCGAGAAAAGAATCCCCGTCTTGGAGTCAATAAAGCCCATCGACCCGCGCGAATGTCCGGGGATCGAGACTGCCGTGACGATTCGCCGCCCCAGGTCAAAAGAGCTTCCCTCGCGGAGCGTGCGCCACAGGATAGGACGCGGCGGCGTGAAATCGTCGCGCGTGAAGGACAGCGTTTTTTTGCGCAATCCGCATAGCCGCTGCTCAAAACGGTACTTGAGGTCCACCGTCTCGTGTTCGGCGATCATGGCCGCGTCGCCGGCGGGGATCCACGCCTCGTCAAAGTCGACCGCGCCGCCGATGTGGTCAAAATGCCCGTGGGTGCATACGACCGTGACCGGCAAAGGCGTCAGCGAAGCGACAAACGCGCGCAGGTCGCCCAGCCCTGTCATCGTGTCGATCAGCAGCGCCTTCTTGCGCCCCTCGACGAGATAGCAGAACACGCTGCCCGTCCCCTCGATGCGAACAATCCCGTCGCCAAATTCCACCGCCTTGAAAAAGTCTGTACGGCAATTCATCGATCTTCCCGCCCCCTGTGCCGCAAAAAAGGATATCCGTGAAAGATACATCAAAGCGCTCGACTTGTCCAGCGGCTGCAGAGGGGCGCATATCTTGGCGCGGATCGGCCGGGCTGTGTGTAATAGGAATCGGCATGGCGCGCCTTGCAGACGCGCCATGCCGATTCTTATTACACACAGCCCGAGAGCCGGGCACGCAAGGATAAAAAGGATCTATGGGCGGAAAACGACGGTGAAGCGGCTTCCCTTGCCCACTTCGCTGTCCAGGGCGACGGAGGCGCCTTGAAGCGCCGCGGCGTGTTTGACGATGGACAGGCCCAGCCCCGTGCCGCCGGTTTCCCTGCTGTGGCTTTTGTCCACGCGGTAGAACCGTTCGAACACGCGGCTCTGATGCTCCGGCGGGATGCCGATGCCGCTGTCCTTAACGGAGACCGCCGCGCCTGTGCCGTGCTGGGCGACCGTCAGGTCCACCGTGCCGCCCGGCACGTTGTATTTGACCGCGTTGTCGGCCAGGTTGTAGATCATCTCGTCCAGCAGCTTGGGAATGGCCTGAACGACGGCGTGGTCGCCCGCCACGGAGATGGTCACCTTTTTTGCTTCGGCGTTGGGCTGAAGGCGGGCCGCCACGTTTTCGCAGGCTTGGAGCAGGTCGACGGGCTCCCTGGCGGGAAGCCTGGAACCTTCGTCGAGCTGGGACAGCTGCAGAATGTCCTCGATCAGCGAGATCATGCGGAGGGCTTCATCGTGAATGCGTCCGGCGAAGCTTCGCATGTCCTCGGGCTTCGCCAGCCCGTTCTGCATGATCTCCGAAAAGCCCGCGATGGACGTCAGCGGAGTCCTCAACTCGTGGGAGACGTTGGCGGTGAACTCCCGCCGGCTGTTTTCCGCCTCCTGTTTTTCCGTCACGTCAAGCAGCAGCACCACGGCGCCGCGCACTGCGCCGCGGTCGGTCACGGGGCTGCCGAGGATCTGGTAGAGCCGCCCCTTCAGGGACAGCAGAGCTTCGGAACTATTTCCCTGCTGGGCCGACGCGATGACCTGCTGAAGTTCTGCGCGGCGGCTCAGAATCAGCACGCTGTGCCCTATGCAGGTCTGGGCGTCGGTCTCGAAAATCCGCGCCGCGCTCCTGTTAACGGAGAGCACGCCGCCCGAGGCGTCGATCAGCAGCAGTCCTTCCCGCATGCTGTCGGTGATGGCCGTCAGCTCCCTGCGCTGCCGGTCCAGGGCGCTCAGCTGCTCGCGGAGCTCGTCGTTCTGCTTTTCCAGGCGCAGCAGGAGAGGCGACAGCTCGTCGTAGGCGTCGTTGTCCAGAGGTTCCGAAAGGTTTAGCTTGCCGATGGGCTCAGTGACGCGCCGCGCCAGTATTTTCGAGAGCAGCAGCGACAGAAGCGCCACGCCGGCAATGGCCAGAAACAGCGGCGCCAGGACGCGGTGCACCAGCCCCAGAAGGCTCCTCTGCGTGGCGGCCAGGCGAAGCAGGCTTCCGTCGGAGAGCCTCAGGGCGTAGTAGAGCGTCTTCTGCGTCAGCGTGTCGGAGTAGCGCCGGCTTTCGCCGGAGCCCTCCGCGGCGGCTTGGACGATCTCGGGCCGTCGCAGGTGGTTTTCCATGGCGGCCGGCTCGGCCGAATTGTCGTAGAGCACCTGCCCGCCAGCGGCGATCAGCGTGACGCGGGTATCGGAGGACAGGCTTTCCAGGTAGTCCAGAGGCGCGCGCACCGCGGGCAGAGCCCTGGCGATGTAGTCGGCTTGAGCCTTCAGCTCCTCGGACATGCGGCTGTCGAAGACGCCGTAGATCGCGAAGAGGACGCAGGCGCCGACGGTCAGCATGGCTGCCAGCGCTGTGTTGAAAATGCTCCAGAATATTTTTCGCTGCATGGCCTATCCCTCGAATTTGTAGCCGACGCCGCGGACAGTCTGAATCATGGCGCCGCAGCCGCCCAGCTTGGTGCGGAGCGTCTGCACGTGCACGTCCACCGTGCGCGTTCCGCCCTCGTAACCGTAATCCCAGTTCCGTTCCAGAAGCTGTTCCCGGGTGAAAGCCACGCCCCTGTGCTCCATGAAAAGACGCAGCAGGGCGAACTCCTTGAGCGTCAGCGTCACCGCCTGTCCGCCCACGGTCACGGAGTGAGACGTGCTGTTCAGTTCCAGATCATCGCATTTCAAAATTTCCAGAGACTGCGGCGCGGCGCTGGCGCGAAGGCGGGCCTTGACCCGCGCCACCAGCTCCATCATGCCGAAGGGCTTGGTCAGATAGTCGTCGGCGCCGGAATCGAGGCCGACCACCTTGTCATATTCCGTGCCTTTGGCGGTAACCATGATCACCGGCACGCCTGCCAGCGCCCTGTCGGCCTTGACGCGCTTGAGGATAGCCAGGCCGTCCTCGTCGGGGAGCATAATGTCGAGCAAAATCAGTTCGGGCGTCTGCGCCGCGCAGGCAGCGTAAAACTCCTGCCCGCCGGCGCAGCCCTTTGCGGAAAAGCCCGTCTGAGTCAGCGTATAGATCACGAGATCCCGGATGTTGGCGTCGTCCTCCACGTAATAGATCATTGGAGCTCTTCCCCTTTATGTCGCCCTGTGATGGAGAACACCACCCATTCGGCGATATTCTGGGCGTGGTCCCCGATGCGCTCGAAGTATTTGGCGATCATCATCAGGTCTATGGCCTGTTCGCCGTTTTCAGCGTTCTTCTGGATCAGGGCGATGAGCTCCTTCTTGATCACCCTGAAAAGCTCGTCGATCAGGTCGTCCATCTCGATGACCTCCTGAGCCTTGGCCAGGTCCTTTTTCACGAAAGCGTCGATGCTGCCTGACACCATCCTGATAGCCCCCTGGGCCATCTGAGGCAGGTGCTCCAGCGGCTTGATGTAGGCCTGGCCGGTCAGGTAGAGCACGATGCCCGCGATGTCCGCTGCCTGGTCGCCGATGCGTTCCATGTCGGTGATCATCTTCAGCGCCGCCGAGATCAGGCGGAGGTCACGCGCGACAGGCTGCTGCTGCAGGAGGAGCTTGAGGCAGAGCGATTCGATGTCCCGCTCCTTCCGGTCGATCTCCTTTTCGCAGGCGATCGCCTTCTCGGCGGCGCCGGTGTCCTGCCGCGTCAAAGCCTGAGACGCGCTCTCTATGGCCTGCTCGATCAGGGAGCCCATCTCAAGCAGTTCTTCATTTAACTGGTTCAACTGCTCATCAAAACGATTTCTCAATTTAACCGAACCTCCCTGTGATGTAGTCTTCGGTGCGCTTGTCGTGAGGCGCTGAGAAAATCCGCTCCGTCTCTCCGAATTCGATCACTTCTCCGAGCAGGAAAAAAGCGGTCTTGTCGGAAATGCGCGCCGCCTGCTGCATGTTGTGAGTGACCATCACAAGAGTATAATCGTCTTTCAAAGCCACCGCAAGATCTTCTATTTTTGACGTCGAAATGGGATCCAGAGCGCTGGTCGGCTCGTCCATCAGAAGGACCTCCGGCTCCACCGCCAGGGCGCGGGCGATGCAGAGCCGCTGCTGCTGCCCGCCGCTCAGCCCCAGCGCGTCGGCTTTCAGCCGGTCCTTCAGCTCGTCCCAAATGGCGGCGCTGCGCAGAGACTGCTCGACAACGTCCGCCAGCCTGGCCCGGCTGTGGATGCCGTGGGTTCTCGGCCCGTAAGCCACGTTGTCGAAAATGCTCATCGGAAAGGGGTTGGGTTTCTGAAACACCATGCCTACCCGCTTGCGGAGCAGCGTGGTGTCCATGTCCCCGTAAAGGTCCTCGCCGTCCAGAAGCACCTTCCCCGTGATGCGGCAGCCCTCCACCAGGTCGTTCATGCGGTTCAGCGTCTTGAGCAGCGTGCTCTTGCCGCAGCCCGAAGGGCCGATGAAGGCCGTGATCTCCTTTTCGGGAATCGCCAGCGACACGTCCTTGAGCGCTTGAAAGCGGTCGTAGTACAGATTCAGATGTTCAATGTCAAACTTTGCCATGGCTCAGTCTCCTTGCCGCGTAGACCGACAGCGCGTTCACTGCCGCGACGATGATCAACAGCACTACCGAAGTGGCGTAGGCCTGATTGGTGTACAGCCCCTCGCTGGACAGCGCGTACATGTGGACCGACAGCGTCCGCGCTGAATCGAAAAGGCTTGAAGCCGCTGCGGCCACGGTGCCCGAGGTGTAAATCAGGGCGGCCGTCTCGCCCACAATGCGCCCGATGCCCAGGATAATGCCCGCCAAAATCCCCGGGACGGCGCTGGGCAGCACTACGCAGAACACAGTCCGCAGACGGCCCGCGCCGAGGCCGAAGCTTCCTTCCCTGAAACTGTCGGGAACGGCCCTCAGCGCCTCCTCGGTGGTGCGCATGATCAGCGGAAGGATCATGATCGCCAGCGTCAGAGCGCCCGCGATCAACGAGACCCCCATACCGCAGGCCGTCACGAAGAACAGCAGGCCGAAAAGACCGTAGATGATCGACGGAATCCCCGAAAGCGTTTCCGCCGTGACGCCGATCAGCTTCACGAAAGGGCTGCCCCTCCGGGCGTACTCCACGAGATAGATCGCCGCGAAGATCCCCAGAGGCGCCGCGAAGAGCAGCGACAGCGCCGTCATGGACAAAGTGTTGATCAGCGCGGGCGTCAGCGACACGTTGACCGAATTGTAGTTCCAGGCGAACAAGTCCCAAGAGAGATGGGGGATCCCGTTGACAAGCATGTAGACCGTGATGCCCAGCAATATGCCCACGGTGAACAGGGCGCCGCCGTAGACCGCGCCCCGCATCAGCGCGGCTTTTAAATGAGAGCGGTTCATGACTGAGCCCTCCGTTTCAGGATCGAGAAGAGAAGATTGATGACCAAGATGAACACAAAAAGGACCACCGCCGTGGCGATCAGCGCTTCCCGGTGAAGGTCCGCGGCGTAGCCCATCTCCATGACGATGTTGCTCGTCAGAGTGCGGACGCCCCGGATGAGGCTGCGCGGCATAACCGCCCGGTTGCCCGCCACCATCATGACCGCCATGGCCTCGCCGATCGCGCGCCCTACTCCCAGGATGACCGCCGCGGTCAGCCCCGACCTGGCGGCCCTGAAGACCACGCTGAAAACGGCCCGTTCATGAGTCGCGCCCAGCGCCAGCGCGCCCTCGTAATAACTCTGAGGGACAGCCTTTAAAGCCGCTTCGCCTACGGTGATGATGGTCGGCAGGATCATCATGCCCAGAAGCAGCGACGCCGCCAGGAGGCTAGAACCGCTGCCGCCGAAGATCTGCCGTATGGCGGGAACGATAACCACCAGGCCGAAGAAACCGTAGACCACCGAAGGAATCCCCGCCAGCAGTGAGACCGCCGGACGGAGAAGCCGTTCCATGGCGGGACCGGCGAATTTCGCCAGGTAGATCGCCGTCAGCAGCCCCGCGGGCACGCCGATGATCAGCGCCCCCGCCGTGACGTAGAGGCTGCCCAGGATCATGGGCAGTATCCCGTAAATATCGCTGCCGGGCTTCCAGGTGGTTCCCGAAAGGAAATCCCAGACCCCTATTTTCACCATGCCCGGAACCCCGTTGGCGAACAGGAAAACGCAGATCAGCGCCACCGAGAGAACCGAAAGGCTGGCCGCCAGCAAAAACACCCAGCGCGCCAGCCGTTCCTTGACGTTTTTCATCGTCCTATTTCAGATCTTCCCAGTTCTCAGCCTTACCCATGAAGATGTCGCGCACCTGAGCGCTGGTCAGCCCCGAGAGGGAGTTGCCCTTGTTGACGATCACGGCGATGCCGTCCATGGCGATGACGCGGGGCGTCAGGCCAGCCTTCACTTCGCTGTCCTTCAGCTCGCGGGAGGCCATGCCGATGTCGCAGATGCCCGAAATAGCCGATTTCATGCCCGTGGAGGAGTCGCTCTGCTGAACTTCGATCACCGCCGCGGGATTGACGGCCATGTAGGCTTCCTTCAGCTTTTCCATGACCGGCGTCACGCTGGACGAACCGGCGACCACCACTTTGCCTTCGATCCTTTTCGCTTTATAACGGGGAGCCTTTTCCACGGCGGCGATATAGCCGTTTTTCTCCACCACAGCCTGTCCTTCGGCGCTCATGATGTAGTCGATGAAAGCCTGAGCCGGCTTGCTGAGCGAGGCTTTTACCGCGATGTTGAAAGGACGGGCGATCTTGTAGCTTCCAGACTTGATGTTCTTCACCGAGGCCTCGGCGCCGTCGATCTTCAAAGCCTTGACGGAGCTGTTCAGAGAGCCCAGCGAGATGTAACCGATCGCCTTGGGGTTGCCCGCCACGGAAGTCATCATCACCGACGTGCTGTTGGTGATGTCGGCGTTCTCGGTGGTGCAGTCCACTTTCTTGCCCTGGGCGTCCTTCTGTTCCACGCCGAAAAGCTCGATGAAAGCGCCGCGCGTTCCCGAACCGTCCTCGCGGGAGATCACGTTGATCTCGCCCTTCGTCTGAGCGCCAGCAGGAACCGCCATGTTCGCCAGACCGCCGACCGCCAAGATGGCCGCTAATGCCATGAAAACCATTCTTTTCATTTGAATTCCCTCTTTCCTTAATGTGTGAGCAGAGTATAGCCCCGCTCTGTTCAGAACAAATACAGACTTTGTAAAATTCCTGTAAAGTCTGACGGGAAGATCCGGCAAAAGTTCCCCGAGAAATTCGAAATATGGCCTATAGCGCCCGCGGCCGGCATGGCGAACGTAAAAGGCTGTTCCATGCCGGCCAGCGCCCCGTCAAAAATGAGCGCGAAAAAAATACCCATTCAAAACTAAAGGAATTAGCACTCACCTCTTGACAGTGCTAACAAGCGTGCTATAATACGCTCAGAAAGAAGGAAAGGAGCTCGTCAAGAGTTCCGATCCCGAAGTCGAGGCAACCACAATAATCTTAAAGTGGCGGGTCGTCAGTCCGATTCCTTGGGAGTCGGGGTCCGTCAAATTTCGATTGGGGGAATGTATTATGATGTTGCCGAGCGTATTTGGAGAAAACCTGTTTGACGAGTTGATGAACGATCCTTTTGAGAGAGCCTTTTTCCGCCGCGGCAATCCGCTCTACGGCAAACGGGAGCAGAACCTGATGAAGACCGACGTGAAGGAAAAGGAAGACGCCTACGAAGTGAACATCGACCTGCCGGGTTTCAAGAAAGACGACATCTCCGTCAAGCTTGAGAATGGCTACCTGACCATCGGGGCCGCGAAACAGCTCGATAAGGAAGAGAAAGACGAAAAGGGCAGCTACATCCGCAAAGAGCGTTACGAAGGCAGCTGCTCGCGCAGCTTCTTCATCGGCGACGATATCAGGAAAGAGGATATCAGCGCCAAGCTGGAAGACGGCATTCTGAAACTGACCTTCCCGAAGAAGGGCCAGAAAGAAATCGAACAGAGCAAGATCATCGCGATTGAGGGCTAAAGGCCTTTCAAAAGTGATTGAACACAAGAGGACGCCTGCCGGCGCGACACGCCGGCAGGCGTCCTCTTGTGTTCGGAGCGTCCCTAGCATTAAATAAGGCAGGGGAGAGCGTTATGAGTCCTTATAGGGCTGTTTTAAGAATCCATGGTCGGCGCAAGTGTGCTTGGACTGCCTTTTCTAATAAGGATTTGTATTTCGTAATTGCACTTAAGAAATTCCTCGAAATTATCCTCGTATTCGTTTGCCAAGATTAAAGGCGAACTTTTAAAGCGACTGAGGTACTTCTCGACGCAGTCCAGAGAAAACTCGCCTGTTAAAATTCGCCCTCGAAAGCACAGGTATTCTCCCTCTGGTACTTCCCTGATAAAGGGATGATCGAAGGGAGGGCGTTTTTTCAGAAAAATGTAATAGGCCAGGGGCTGGATTTTTTTCTGCTTGAGAGCGCTGAAATTTAAAATATAGCCGTTCTGCCTCAGAAAGAGGACGCTTCGGAAGTTTTTTTTGCTCATCTCTTCAGTGAGCCTGTAACCTGCGCTTCCGTAAATTGATTCACCTTCTTCAAGAGGCGCGGCCAAGAGATATCTTTGAGGGAAATACCGTTTGAAGGGGATTTCGGGAAAGTCGTTCTTTTCCATATGGCGGTAATATTCGATGTACCATTTAATGCTTTCGGCCACCTCCTGGAGTTCTTGTATTTTTCCGTGGATGGTCTCTTTTCTCCGTTCGAGGCATGCGACAAGGTCGTCGATGTTTCCGCTGACCAGCCCCGATCGAATGTCTTTCAGGCTTAACCCCAGGTTTTGAAGGTAACGAATTCGTTCTATATAATGGATCTGATCATAGGCAAACTGGCGATAGCCGTTTTTTTGATTCACAACCGAAGGCCGCAGCAAGCCTATGCGTTCGTAATATCTCAGGGTCTGCGGTGACAGTCCCAGCAGACGTGCGACCTCTCCGATGTAGAAGAGAGTTTTCATGTTTTCGCCTCCTCAAGGAGCAATCATTCAAAGATTATAGCGCGTTGTAGGGTTTTGGGTTTTTTAGAGTTGTTACGGAAGTTTATCGCATCATTATGTCTGAATAAATAGAAAAATCCGCTATGTAAAACTGTATGAAAAAGAAAAAAGCCCTCTTGACATTATAGCGAACTAAAATGCCATAATGCAACCCGAAATCATGCATGAGGTTATATCTGTAATTACAGTTGAGGAGTGATCATTGTGGAATACAAGCGCGCTTCCGAGGTCTTGTATAAAGGCCAGATGAAGGAAGGCATGATAGGAACGCCGGAAACTCTTCCATGTTTTCTGACGACGGCTTTTGTAATGAAGGACCTTGACGAACTTGGGGATGTAACTCAGAAAAAAGGATATACTTATATCCGTAAAAGCAATCCGAACAGAACGGCTCTGGCGGAGAAAATCAGCTATCTTGAAGGCAGCGAGGACTCGCTGATCTTCTCGTCGGGCATGGGCGCGATCACGACTTCCCTGCTCACGGTCCTGAAACCTGGGGATCATGTGGTCTGCAACTCCAACATCTACGGCGAGACCTATGAGGTTTTGACTGAAATTTTGCCAAAAATGAACGTGAGCGTCTCTTTTGTTGATCTCAGGGACCTTGCCAAGGCTACCGCCGCGCTGACGCCAAGGACGAAGTTGCTGTACACCGAAGTCCTCAGCAATCCGACGCTGACTCTGGCGGATATTGAAGAGCTTTCGCGGATGGCTCACGATGCGGGGGCGCTGTGCATGGTGGACAATACTTTCACGTCCCCAGTCTCCATACGCCCTCTTGAATGGGGCGTTGATCTGGTGGTCAACAGTCTCACTAAGTTCCTGAACGGTCACAGCGACGTCATGGCTGGTTCTGTTTCGGCAAGGAGCGATCTGGTCGCCCAGATTCAACATATGTCGATGCTTTGCGGTACAGCAGGAGATCCCTTTAGCTCATGGTTAGTCTGCAGGAGTTTGGAAACTGCCAGTCTGCGCATTCGCCAGCAAATGAACTCTGCGGCCCGGCTTGCCGGGGCTTTGGCTCTGGCGCCGCAAGTGAAGGACGTCAACCATCCAAGCTTGCCGGATTACCCTCAGAAAGAGCTGGCGGGTCATCTTTTCCGCGGCGGCCCAGGCTGTGCCATGCTCAGTTTTACCCTTCCCGAGGACAGAGAGCGCATTAACGCTTTCATGGACGCTCTTCATTTCGCGCGGTACGCGCCGACGCTGGGTGGGGTTAGGACGACTCTGAGCCATCCCGTAACTTCATCCCATCCCCATGTGCCTGATGCAGTCCGCCGGAGCATGGGCATAACGCCCGGAATGATTCGCGTGTCCGTGGGGCTGGAGGATCCCGATGATCTGATTGGAGATTTTTTGCAGGCGTTGCACGTCTTTAATTGAACAGAAAACGAAAAAGAGGGAAGGTAAGAAAAATGTCAAGAGATAGAAAATTTAAAGTCCCCCATATGTATGTTATTATCTTCTTAATTATTGTTTTTGCCGCTATTCTCACCTACATTCTCCCTGCGGGATCTTATCAGCGCGTCAAAGACGCCGCAACGGGGCGAACGCTGGTTTCAGCGGGAACCTATGCTCAGATTGCTTCTTCGCCCACGTCTCTTTTCGCGTTGTTCCAGGCGCCTATAAGGGGACTGATTTCAAGCGCCGACGTGATCTTTATGGTTCTTATGTACGGCGGTGCTTTTGGTATTATCAACGCGACGATGGTCCTCGAAATGGGGGTTGAAAGCGCCAGTAAGAAGATGAAAAACACCGCCTTCCTCTTAATTCCCATCATGATGATCCTTTTTTCGATTATGGGCGGTTTTCTTGGCTTGACGAACAGCGCTCTGGTTTTTGTCCCTCTCTGTGTATCCTTTTCCCGGGCTTTGGGGTACGACGCCATGGTCGGCGTCGCGATGGTCAACATCGGCATTATATCTGGGTTTTCCGCCGGCGCGATGAACATGTACACCACCGGGGTCGCTCAGGGAATTGCGGAGCTTCCCCTTTTTTCGGCTTTTGGCGTGAGATTGGCAATTCATGGAGTTTTGCTCGTCACGGGTATCCTGTTCGTTCTGCGCTATGCTTACAGCGTAAAGAAGGATTTTCGTAAAAGCATCGTGTTCGATTTGGAGCAGCGCTTTCGCTTGGAGGAAAAAGAGAGCGACGTTGAGAAACGTGATTTTACTGGGCGTAAAAAGCTTGTATTGACAGTCCTGATTGTAGGATTTGCGGGATTAGTCGCCGGTATTCTCAAGGGCTGGAGTTCGGGTACACAGATCAGCGCCTACCTGTTGGGCTTATCCCTGGTTGTCGGCTGTGTAGACGGTAAAAACGCCGACGAGATTACAGGCGGTTTCATAAAAGGAATGAAGGATGTTTTAACAGGAGCGCTGGTCATCGGTTTTGCAAAGGGCATTCTGGTTATCCTCTCCGACGGGAAGATTATTGACACTTTTCTCTATGGGGCTTCCGTGCTTTTGGAGCATAAATCGCTTTTTGCGGGCGTCCTTTTGATGTTCGCTTTTCAGTGGTGTTTCAATTTTCTTGTCACGTCGGGCAGCGGGCAGGCGGCTATCACGATGCCTCTGATGGTTCCTCTCGGCGATCTTGTGGGCGTCACTCGTCAGACCTCAGTCATCGCGTTCCAGCTTGGCGATGGGCTTTCAAACCTGCTCTATCCTACGTCGGGCAGTACGATGGCGAATCTTTCGATAGCCGAAATTACTTTTGACCAATGGCTTAAATTCATATGGCCCTATATGGCGATCTCCTTTATCGAATCCTGCCTTATTCTGATGTGCTGCGTCCAGTTTAACGTCGGTCCGTTCTAAACAGAGGAGGAATTACGAATGAACGTTCATGAGTTAGTCAAGAAATATGAGGATTTCACGATTCATATGCGCCGGTCTTTTCACAGTCAACCTGAATTGAGTTCCAAGGAATATGAAACCACGCGCAAGATAAAAGAGGCCTTGGATTCCTGGGGAATAGAATGTATCACCCCCGCTGAAACGGGGGTGATCGCCCTTATTCACGGCAAAAAGCCGGGAAAAACAATAGGACTGAGGGCGGATATCGACGCTCTGCCCGTTCAGGAACTCATCGATTGCAGTTATAAATCTCAGCATGATGGGGTGATGCACGCTTGCGGGCACGATGTTCATGCGGCGGCTTTGCTCTCGGCGGCGAGAATTCTGAACGAGGTGAAAAACAATTTCAGCGGGACTGTAAAGCTGATATTTCAGCCATCGGAAGAGTATTTCCCAAGCGGGGCGAAAGCCATGATGAGCAAGGGAGATCTGAATGACCTTGACGCAGTCATGACGATGCACGTCCGCTGTGAACTGCCGTTGGGGCAGGCTGCCATTATGTCGGGCGCGATTAATGCGGGTTCTTCAAGCGTAGACATTACAGTTACGGGGAAGGGCGGTCACGCCGCGCGCCCTCAGGAGTGCGTCGACGCATTGGTGACAGCTTCGGCGATGGTCATGAACCTTCAGACCGTGGTGAGCCGGGAACTGAGCATCAACAATTCGGCCGTGTTTTCATTCGGGACTTTGCATGCGGGGACGGCAAAAAATGTGATCGCTGAAACCGCGGTTCTGAGCGGTACTCTTCGGTATTACGACGTTGGCCTGTTTTCCAAGCTGACTGAGGCTATTACCAGGATAGCCCAAGGGACGGCGCAGGCATACAGAGCTTCTGCGGATGTGGCTGTGACCCCAGGCTTGCCTCCAATTGTGAACGACGAAAAGCTTGCCAAGATCGCGAAAGCGGCGGCGACAGAGCTCTGGGGAGCTGAATCTGTGGTAACTTTGCCGCGGAGTACCGGAGTGGAGGATTTTGCCTATTACGGCGATATCGCCCCGATCATTCAAATTGGCCTGGGCAGCAATAACGGCATGCCTGAGACCCTCTATCCCCGGCACAACCCGCGTCATAACGTGGATGAGCGCTGTATTGGCAGAGGTGTAGAGCTCTATGTCCAGTTTGCTCTGGACTACTTGAAGTCTGAATAAAATAAGAAACTTACAAAGAGCGAAAGCCCCTTTTCGGAAAAGGCTTTCGCTCTTCGTATTTTTCATAAGAAACTTGACGTGATACTATTTTGCAATAAAAACGCAAAATGGGCATGGAGGGGCCGACCCGAGGAGTATCCACCAAGCGAGTATAGGCAGGCCGAACAGGCCGAGATAGTCTTTAGCGACTGCATGGCCCATCGGGCCGGCCCCGGACGTTAAGTTCAGCTGTTCTATGGAGTAGAAGAAGGGCGCCTTAAGCCGTCGCCGGCTCAGGTTTCCCCTCTCCGCTCCCCAAACCCGGCGTGCACCTTT
>SFDM01000057.1 GCA_004558205.1 Pyramidobacter piscolens | reverse complement strand
GGTTGGCGGCGAAGGCGGGGGCTGCGATTGCAACCAGCGCGGCGGCTGCCACTACTGCAAGCATTTTCTTCATACTCATTTCTTATTTCCTCCCTGGAAGTCAAAGAAAGCTGATTCTTTTGGCCAGGTTAGAAACGATAGGGGCAGCGACTTTGGTTTGAATAAATATTACGAAACGGCGGCTCTCACTCAATCGCTAAAGTGATTGGATGAGAGTCGCCGTCTCGTATAAAAACAGTCTATCTTTGAATCTCGATCTGGAGCCGCGGCGCGTTGCAGAGGACGCTTCGCGTTAGGGCGATCAGGTCGCGGGCTGCGGGGGAGAAGACGCGGTCCTTTTTGTAGGCGATGATGTTTTTCCGGCAGAACAGAGGCTCCTCCACGGTGTAGAAGACGGGATGGATCCCGGCGGTCTGCAGGGCTTTCGTGCCGCCGTTGTAGGTGGTGAAGGCCAGGCCCATGCCGGCGGCGGCCAGCAGCGTGATGGTGCTTTGGCTGCTGAGCCGCATGACCACGTCCACTTTCAGGGCGTATTTTTCGAAGATCTGCTGGGCCACGCGGTACATGCCCTGCTGAGGCAGCAGCGTGAGGAATTTTTCGCCCGAGAGGCGTTCAGGGGCGATGTAATGGGGCTTCAGCAGGCTGTTGACGCTCAAGTCCACCTCCCGCGCAAAGGGGTGGTCCGGCGACGACACCAGGTAGACCGGGGATTCGTTGACGCGCTCATATTCGATGTCGTCGGATTCCACGGGCAGCGTGGAGATGCACAGGTCCAGCCTGTTGCCGAGAAGGTCCTTTTCAAAGCTTTCGTTGGTGCCCTCCAGGGCCTGCAGTTTCACCTCGGGATGGGCGGCCGCGTAGGGCGGCAGGATAAAGGGAAGCCAGGTCGTACCGCGCTCCACGGTGATGCCGATGCGCAGCAGTTCCCGAGTTCCGGCGGCGATAGCGTCCATCTCCTGCCGGAGTGAACGCTGGATGTCCAGCAGTTTCAGCAAGTTTTTGAGGTAGCGTTCGCCGGCGTAGGTCAGCGACAGCGGGGAAGTCCGCCGGTCGAAGAGCTCCACACCCAGCTCGCGTTCCCGTTTGCGGATGGCCTTGGTCAGCGCCGGCTGCGAGATGTGAAGGAGCTGCGCTGCCCTGGTGATGTTGCGGGTCTCCGCGACGGCCGCTAAGTATCGGTAAATATCGAAGTTCATAGAGAGACAGCTCCTTGCGGTGAAGGTTATGGTTTCATAAGAAAAAGTTCATTGGCCTTCTTCACTTTGATCTATTATAGTGATGGAGAGCTGGATAAGAAGGCCGGGCAGGCGCCGGCAAAGCGTTCCCGCCGTTTGCGCGGCGCTCTTTTGGGGCGAGCTGACGACGGCGCGCCCCGGAGGTTCTCCGGCTTTTCTGATGAAGAAGATGAGAAAGGGGAGGTAAAAACAAAAAATGAGTATCAATGAAGTGCATCGCCATATTGACAGTATGAAAGAGGCCGATCTGGAGCTTCTTAAAAAGCTGGTGGCTCAGCCGAGCATCAGCGCCCAGAATCAGGGAGTTCGCCGCTGCGCGGAACTGCTGAAGGAACTGCTGACGGAGACGGGATGTTCCAACGTGACCATCTTTGAAACCCCCGGGCAGCCTGTGGTGTACGGCGAACTGGCGTCGAAAAAAGAGGGCGCGAAGACCGTGATCTTCTACGGGCATTACGACGTGCAGCCGCCGGAACCTCTGGAGGAGTGGATCACGCCGCCCTTCGAGCCCACCGTCAGGGACGGGCGCCTCTACGGATGCGGCACCGCCGACAACAAGGGGCAGTTTCTGGCGCACATCCTGGCGGTCCGGTCCTTCATGAAAGCCGAAGGCGGCGTGCCCGTGAACGTCAAGTTCGTGCTCGACGGCGAGGAAGAAAGCGGATCGCCGCACATGGAAGGCTTTGTGGAAAGCCATCGGGACCTGCTGAAAGCCGACCTGATCTATAACTCCGACGGCCCCATGCACTCTTTGGATTTCCCCGAGATCAAGCAGGGCTACCGCGGCGTCATGTCCTTCGAGCTGGAACTGACCACGGCCACCCATCAGAACCACTCCAAGACGGGCGGCCTGATACGGAACCCGGCCATGGACTTGGTGCAGCTGATCGCCACCATGGCCGACTCCTCGGGCCGCGTGACGATCGACGGGTTCTACGACGACGTGCTGCCGCCTACGGAGTACGAGCAGAAGCTCATGGACCAGTGCGGCTTTGACCCCGAAGAGCTGGCCCGCGTCTACGGCGTCAAGAAGCTGGCCGTGGACAGCAAGGAAGCCTACTACCGCCAGCTGATGTTTTTGCCCACCCTGACGATCAACGGTCTGTGCAGCGGCTATTACGGCGTGGGACATAAAACCTGCGTGCCCCGCTCGGCGCTGGCGAAGTTCGACATCCGGCTGGTGGAGAAGATGGACCCCAAGGACATCGAACGTAAAATCCGCCGCCATGTGGCCGCCGTCAATCCCGACGTGCAGGTCCGCGTGGACGGCAGCACCCTGCCTTCCAAGACCAGCGCCGAACTGCCGCTGTGCCGGGCTGTGGCTGAGGCCGTGAAGGTCTTCTATCCCGGCGCGCTGGTCCTTCCTTCCTCGGGCGGCTCCAACCCCGACTACGTGTGGACCAAGATCCTGAAGATCCCCTCGGTGGGGGTGCCCTACGGCAACGCCGACCAGACGAACCACTCGCCGAACGAGAACTTCCGTCTGGACTGCTTTTACAGGGGCATTCACGTGAGCGCCGAGGTGATGGACCGCCTGTCGAGGCTATAGTGCCGGTCGCTGGATCAGGATCCCGTCCTTGCTGAACTGCCGCCGCAGGCAGTCCCGCATCAACTGAAGCAGGTACTGCGCCGCGGGCGTGAAGACAGGGTCCTTTCGATAGGCGATGGTCACGTAGCGGAAAAACGGGGGATCCTCCACGGTGTAGAAGACGGGCCGGATCTGGGGGATCGCCAGAGCGCTGAGGCAGCCGTTGTAGGTGGTGAAGGTCAGCCCCAGCCCTGCGCCTGCAAGGTGGGCCGCGGTCCGGTTGCTGGTGAGGCGCATGACGGTATTGACCCTGACGCCGTGTTTGTCCAGAATCTGCGAGGCGATGCGGCAGAGGCCCTGCTGGGGCATGAGCATGATAAACCGCTCGCCCTCGAGCCGCTGCGGATCGATGTAATGGGGTTTCAGCGGGCTGTTGACCTCCAGGTTCACTTCCCGGGCAAAGGGGTGGCCGCGTGACGACACCAGGTAGATCGCCGAGTTGATGAAGGGTTCGTACTGAATGTCGGGAGACATGACGGGCAGCGCCATAACGCAGAGGTCGATCTCCCCGTCCAGGAGCCATTTCTCGAAAGTCTCGCTGACGCCTTCGCGGATGGTGATCTCCACCTTGGGATAGCGGCTGATGAAATCGGGAAGGAACAGGGGCAGCCAGGCGGCGCCCTGTTCCACCGTGACGCCGATGCGGACCCGCCCCGTGATTCCCCGGGCGATATCGCTCATCTCGCGGTCCATGCTTTTCTTGACGTCCAGAAGTTTCTTCGTGTTTTCCAGGTAGCGCTGTCCCGCGTAGGTCAGTGCCAGAGGGGAGGTGCCGCGGTTGAAGAGCTTGACGCCTAGCTCGTTTTCCAGCTTTTTAATGTGATTTGTCAAAGCGGGCTGCGAGATGCCCAGAAGCTCGGCCGCTTTGGTAATGCTGCCTTTTTCCGCGACCAGCCCCACGAGCTGAGAGATATCTGCCTTCACTGAAATCACCTGAATTCATAATAAGTTATGACGTTAATAATAAACGTTCATTGGCGATCTGTCCATAAAATCATTATAGTTGTGCATAAGGATAAAGCATCGGAGTCGATCCGGCGTTTTACGAATATGAGCGGCCTGGCTGCTCAGAATGTCAGTTATTTGAAGGAGGATGTATGAATGAAACGCGCAACGGTTCTTAAGCTTTTGTCTTTTATGGTTTTGCTGTGCCTGGCCCTGCCGGCCTGCGCGGCCGCGCCCGTGAGCGCCAAGGATTCGCTGCTCTGGGGCGTCAACGCCGAGGCTTCGTCTCTGGATCCCGCCACCAGCAAAGACACGGTGACCCACATGATGATGTTCCAGATCTACGATACGTTGGTCCGCGAGGAACCCAGCGACTACACCAAGCTGATCCCTGGTCTGGCCGAGAGCTGGGAGTTCAGCGCCGACGGCAGGGAGATCACTTTCCATCTGCGCGAGGGCGTCAAGTTCCACAATGGCGACACCATGACCGCTGACGACGTGGCCTTTTCTCTGAACCGCTCTCTCAAATCCAGCTATTCCAGCGGCATCCGCGGCCCCATCACGGCCTTTGAAAAGATCGACGACAAAACGGTCAAGTGTGTCATGAAGCACCCCTACAGCCCCATCCTGGACACTATGACCAACCTCACTTTCGGCATCGTCAGCAAGAGAGCCGTTGAAGAAGCCGAAGCCAAGGGAATCAACTTTGCCCGCAATCCCTGCGGCACCGGCCCCTATAAGATGGCCTCCTGGCAGAGCGGCAACGCCCTGGTGCTGGAGCGCTTCGACGACTACTACCGCGGCCCCGCCCCCATCAAGACCCTGACCTTCAAGCTGATCCCCGACGCCGCCAGCGGCGCCATCGGCCTTGAGGACGGCACCCTCGACTTCTATTATATCGCGGCGACCACCGACTACGAGTACCTGAACAGCCTGGAGAACCTGTCGAGCGTCATCTGTCCCGGCGTGGGGCTCCATCATATCACCTTCAACGTCACCGACGGCATCTTCAAGGACAAGCGCCTGCGCCAGGCCGTGGCCTATGCCTTGAACCGCGACGACATCGTGATCGGCGGCGCCGAGGGCAACGCCGAAGTGGCGAACTGCCTGTGCCCCACCACGATCTTCGGCTACGACCGCGAATTCCAGTGGTATCCCCAGGATCTTGCCAAGGCGAAGGCTCTGATGGCCGAGGCGGGATATCCCAAGGGCTTCGACGTGGTCTTCAGCATGCAGGGTTCGGCCACGTACATGAAGCCTGCCGAGGTCATGCAGGACCAGCTGCGCAAGATCGGCATCCGCGTGACCTTCGACAAGATGGAGCGCGCTACCTACCTTGACCAGGTGGCCGGCAAGCGCCAGTTCGCCGCCAGCCTCCGCATGATCAACGCCTCGGTCCGCGACGCCGACTACGTGCTGACCCGCCGCGTCCACAGCTCCATGATCGGCGGCGGCAACAACTACGCCGGCTACAGCAATCCCGAGGTGGACGCGCTGATCGATAAGGCCCGCGTCACCGTGGATCCCAAGGAGCGTCTCGCCCTTTACACCCAGGTTTACACGATCCTCAAAGAAGATGTGCCGCTGATCCCGATCTACACCGATCGCCAGCAGATGTTCTTCTCCTCAAAGCTGAAAGGCGTCTATCCTCATCCCGTGTTCCGCTTCGGCGCCCACGAGATGTACTTTGTGGAGTAAGGACGGGAAAGTCCGCTGACTGGATTTCCGTTCTCAAGTCGGGTGCTGCGATTTCCGAATCGGCAGCACCCTTTTTCATAACGTCCAATTCCCGTTTAAGGAGGAACTATGTCTAAGTATATCCTCAAGAGACTCTTGATGATCATCCCCGTGCTGCTGGGAGTGACCTTCATTATCTTCACGGTCATGAACTTCACGCCCGGCGACCCCGCCGTCATGATCCTGGGCGAGGGCGCCACGCAGGCCGAATACGACGCTTTGCGCGCCCAGATGGGGCTGAACGACCCTTTCCTGGTGCGCTATTTCCGCTACGTATGGAGCGCCCTGCAGGGCGATTTCGGCACCTCTTACAGGACGGGCATTCCCGTCTTTCAGGAGATCGCCGTGCGTATGCCCTACACGGTGAACCTTGCCGTCATCAGCACCATCATCGCCGTCACCTTTGGGCTGCCCATCGGCGTCTTTTCCGCGGTCAAGCAGTACTCTCTGTCGGATAACGTGGCGCTGGGGACGGCGCTGCTTCTGACCTCCATGCCCGCTTTCTGGTTTGCCATGATGCTCATCCTCTATTTCTCGCTGAAGCTGCACTGGCTGCCGTCGCTGGGCGTCACGAGCTGGAAGCACTATATCCTTCCCGCTGTGGCCACCTCAGCCAACACGCTGGCGTCGCTGATGCGCATGACCCGCTCCACCATGCTGGAAGTGATCCGCCAGGATTACATCCGCACGGCCCGCGCCAAGGGCGCCAAGGAAAACCGCGTGATCTTCGGCCACGCGCTCCGCAACGCGCTGCTGCCGGTGGTGACCATCATCGGCGTGAACTTCGGCATCTCGCTGGGGGGGACCATCGTGGTAGAGCAGGTCTTCGCCATCCCCGGCCTGGGCCAGCTGATGATCAACTCCGTCCGCACCAAGGACACGCCCATGGTGATCGCCTCCATCCTGTTCGCGGCCATCATCGCGTCGCTGATCAACCTCCTGGTGGATATCCTCTACGTCTACATCGATCCCCGCCTGAAAGCCAAATACGCTTCAGTCAAGAAAGGAAGTGCTAAAGCATGACCTCTTCCGCACCGGCACAGGCAGGCGGCGTCTCCGCCGCGAAAAAACTGCACAAGTACAAGAAGAAAAGCCAGCTCAAGACCATCTGGAACCGCCTGAAAAAGAACCGCCTGGCGATTTTCGGCCTCGTGCTCTTTCTCTGCATGCTGACCACCGTGGTCGCGGCGGACTGCGTTTTCAACTATGAAGAGGACGCCGTGGCGCAGCACCTGTCCACGCGCTTCAAGAACCCCTCGTCGGCACACCTTCTGGGTACCGACCAGTACGGCCGCGACGTGCTGGCCCGCGTGATCTACGGCGGGCGCATCTCGCTGTTCGTCGGCCTGGCCACGATCTGCGTGTCCCTGTCGCTGGGCTCCATCATCGGCGCGTCGGCGGCCTACTACGGCGGCAAGGTGGACAACATCCTGATGCGCCTGATGGACATGTTCCTGGCCATTCCGAACATCCTGATGGCCATCACGCTGGTGGCCGCGCTGGGAAGCAGCCTCTTCAACCTGATCCTGGCCATGGGCATTTCCCAGACGCCGCGCATGTCCCGAATCGTGAGATCATCGGTGCTGGGCATCATCGGCCAGGACTACATCGAGGCGGCCCGTTCCTGCGGCACCACCGATGCCCGCATCATCTTCCGCCACATCCTGCCCAACGCCATGGGTCCGATCCTGGTGCAGGCCACCCAGACCGTGGCGCGTTCGGTCATCACCATCGCGTCGCTGAGCTTCATCGGCCTCGGCGTGTCGGAACCCACGCCTGAATGGGGAGCTATGCTGTCCGAAGCCAAGAGCCAGCTGCGCTACCATCCCTATCTGGCGGTGGCGCCGGGCGTGGCGATCGTCATGACGGTCATGTCGCTGACCCTTCTGGGCGACGGCCTGCGGGACGCTCTTGACCCCCGCCTGAAGAACTAGGAGGAACAACCCATGACTGAAAAACTTCTTGAAGTGACGGACCTGCACGTGATGTACCGCACCGACGACGACAACATTTACGCCCTGAACGGCGTGAACCTGACCGTCGAGAAGGGCAAGACTCTGGGACTGGTGGGGGAGACGGGCGCGGGAAAGACCACGCTGGCGCTGAGTATCCTGCGCCTGCTGCCCGACCGCGTGGGCTTCGTCACCAAAGGCGGCATCAAACTGGGCGGCATTGACCTGATGAAGCTTTCCGAGGCGGACATGCGCCTCCTGCGCGGCAAGGACATCTCCATGATCTTCCAGGACCCCATGACCAGCCTGAACCCGATCCACACTGTGGGCGACCAGATCGCCGAAGTGCTGGCGCTTCACAACGAACACGACAGCGCTGCCGAGATCGAGAAAAAAGTCGACGCCATGATGGAGATGGTGGGCATTCCCGCCGTCCGCAAGTCTGAGTATCCCCATCAGTTCTCTGGCGGCATGAAGCAGCGCATCATCATCGCCATCGCTCTGGCCTGCAACCCGCGGCTGCTCCTGGCCGACGAGCCCACCACGGCGCTGGACGTGACGATCCAGGCCCAGGTGCTCAAAATGATGAACGAGCTGAAGGAAAAGCTGAGCACTTCCATGATCCTGATCACCCACGACCTGGGCATCGTGGCCCAGATCTGCGACCAGGTGGCGATCATGTACGCCGGCGAGATCGTGGAGATGGGCACCGTGGAGGACATCTTTGAAAGCTCCTGGCATCATCCCTACACGGTGGGCCTCTTCGGCGCCATTCCCGACATGTCGAAGAAGACGGCGCGGCTCAACCCCATCGACGGCCTGATGCCCGACCCTTCGGCGGTGCTTCCTGGCTGTCCCTTTGCCGAGCGCTGCTCCCACCGCATGGACATCTGCGAAAAAGAACGCCCCGCCATGAAGCCTGTGAACGAGGGAATGCACTGTATCAAGTGCCACCTCGCCAAGGGCTGCCAGGCATGAAGGGAGAGGAAAAATCCATGAATACCCCTTTGATTCAGACCAAGGGTCTGAAAAAATATTTCAACACGCCTCACGGCCTGCTGCACGCCGTGGACGACGTGAACATCTCCATCGACGCGGGAAAAACCCTGGGCGTGGTGGGCGAATCGGGCTGCGGCAAGTCCACGCTCGGACGCCTGATCCTGCGCCTGCTGGAACCCAGCGCGGGCGAAGTTCTCTTCGAGGGACAGGATATCCTGAAGTACTCTCCCCACCAGATGAACGAGATGCGCAAGCAGATGCAGATCGTCTTCCAGGATCCCTTCGCGTCGCTGAATCCTCGCATGACCGTCAGCGAGATCATCGCTGAACCCATGAAGGTCTGCCGCGTGTACCGCCATCAGGACGAGCTGCTGGAGCGCGTCTTCGAGCTGATGGGCACCGTCGGCCTGGCGGAGCGCTTCGTCAACACCTATCCTCACGAGCTGGACGGCGGACGCCGCCAGAGGATCGGCATCGCCCGCGCCCTGGCTCTGAACCCCAAGTTCATCGTCTGCGACGAGCCTGTGTCGGCTCTGGACGTGTCCATCCAGGCCCAGATACTGAACCTGCTGATGGACCTGCAGGACAGCCAGGGCTTCACCTACATGTTCATCACCCACGACCTGAGCGTGGTCAAGCACATCAGCGACAACATCGCCGTCATGTACCTGGGCCAGTGTGTGGAGACCGCGCCGACGGACATGCTCTTTGAAAACCCCATCCACCCCTACACCCGCGGCCTGCTGAACGCTATCCCCATCCCAAGCCTCAAGCTCCGCAAGGCGCTGCACGTCATGGAAGGCGAGGTCACCAGCCCGATTGACCCCAAGCCGGGCTGCCGTTTCGCCGCCCGCTGCCCCGAGGCGACCCCCGAGTGTCATCAGGCGGGGCTGGCCCTGCGGGAGCTGGAACCCGGCCATTTTGTAGCCTGCTTTAAACGCTAGGACGAAAAGAGGAAAAAAATGAGACGTTTTCAGATTGTGAATGTGACGCCCGGCTCGGCCTTTGAGATGGGGCGCCAGTACGGCTTCCAGGCCGCGGAAAAGATCAGAAACGGCCTGGCCGATTACAGGACCCTGTTCGCCCAGACCAGCACCATGAGCTGGCAGGAAATCTGCGAATATGCCCTGAGCTTCACGCCCATCGTCAAGGGGCTTTATCCCGAGCTTACCGACGAAGTCCGCGGCATCGCTGAAGGCGCCGGCGTGGACTTCGCCGAGGTGATGGTGCTCAACACCCGCTACGAGATCACCAAGTTCCCCCGCCCCCACGAGTGCACCTCCTTCGCCGTGCTTCCCGAAGCTTCGAAGGATGGCGTGACCTACGTGGGGCAGAACTGGGACTACCGCGCCGGCATTTTGGACAACGTGGTGATCCTGCACATCGAAGAGCCCGACGGCACCCGCATCGTGGGACTCGCCGAAGCGGGGCAGGTGATCCGCAACGGCTTCAACAGCCACGGCGTGGGGCTGTGCGCCAACAACCTCCAGTCGGTGCACGACAACCGCGGCACGGCCCTGCCCGTGACCTTCCTGCGCCGCAAGCTGCTCACCAGCCGCAGTTTTGACCAGGCGAAAAAACTGCTTCTGGAGACAAAGCGCAACGTATCCAACAATTTCATGCTTGCCTCCGCTGAGGGCAAAGCCGTGGATCTTGAAACCTGCCCGCTGGGCGTGGACCTGATCGAACCCCGGGACGGCATCGTGGCCCACGCCAACCATTTCGTGGTCACCGACGCCCATAACGCCCTCGAGAAGACGCCCCGCGGCGACCGCCTGGACCAGCTTCTGCGCGAAAAGCGCGGCTCCATCGACGTGCCCTGGATCATCCGCTGCCTCAGCGACCACGAGAACTATCCCAAGGCGATCTGCCGCCATCCCGCCGATACCAGCCTGCCCATGAGTCGCCGCGGCATTACCGTGGCCGGCATCATCTACAACCTGACCGAGGGCGTGGCCCTTATCTGCGCCGGCCCCAGCTGCGAAGGCGAGTTTGTCGCCGTTCCGCTCTAGAGCGGCGGGAGGCCCTTTGATGACTCCTATGGAAAAAGCCTTCGCCTACGTGGACGAGCATTTCGACGAGATGCTGGAGGACCTGAAGGCCGTCTGCCGCTGCTCGAGCGTTGCCGGCAACCTGGAAGGCCTGGAAGAGGCCCGCGCCCGCATCACCGAGGACATGCGCCGTTCCGGGCTGTCGCCGCGGCTTCATCCCGTGGAAGGCGGGAACGCCCTGATCTCGGCGGAACTTGCAGGCGACTCGGAAGAATCGCTGCTGTTCTATAACCACTACGACGTGGTGGAGCCGGGCAAGGCTCAGAACTGGACCAACGGCGCGCCCTTCGAGCCCGAAATCAGGGACGGAAAGATCTACGCCCGAGGCGTTTCCGACGACAAGGGTGCCCTCTACTGCCGTATT
>SFDM01000056.1 GCA_004558205.1 Pyramidobacter piscolens | reverse complement strand
GCCCTCGTCGTCGAATTCCAGCCCGAACTCGAAGCCCTCGGCGTCACCGTCGACGGGTTTGACAGCAGACTTACCAAGCTCGAGAAGGGCGTGGGCGGCTGGAAGATCACCGGACAGATGCGTTTTGACTACAACGCGTGGGACAAGGATCCCACTACTACTGGCGGCAACAAGGACACTGGCTTTACCCATAACCGTGCCCGTCTGTTCCTTCACAAGGATCTGAGCGACAAGGTTACCTTTGATGCCCGCTGGCACGGCGGCCAGTTTGACCGCTGGTGGTTCACCGCCAAAGATTTCATGGGTTGGGAAGGCTTCACCGTTAGAGGTGGTTCCTTCTATGTTGACTGGGAAGGCGACGACGGTCTGTACGCCGACAACGATTCCTACTTTATGGATGGTACCTACCGCGGATTCAGCATCAAGAAGGACTTCAGCATGGGCTACTTTGAGGCCTTCGCTTCTTCTCAGAAGGGCGGCAACGTTTATACTGCCAATGCAAGCAATGAGGAATACGGCGCTCGTTTGAAACTGAACTTTAATGAGAAGTTCTGGTTCAGCGCCAACGCTTACATCGTCAACAACAATAATTCCCTTAGCGCTGGCAGCGATACATGGACAAAAATTGACGCTGGTAATGTGGGTAAGCCTGGCTCAGGTTACTGGGCACAAACAGATCCCAAGTGGACTATTGGCGGACAGTATAAAACTTATTGGGTAGGCGCTGGCGCCAAATTCCTGGGCGGCGTCGAACTGAAGGGCGCTTACTACTTCCAGGATATCGCAGAAGACACTCGCCTTGATTCCAACAACGACAGCCCCAAGAGCTGGAAACTTATCCTCGACGTCAATCAGGACGTGTTGAAGTTCACCAGCCTGTGGGTTGAATACGCCAAGATCGACAAGGGCTTCTACATGGAGAACGTGCCGTGGGCTTTCAACAACTTCGAAGACTGGAGCATGGAAGGCTATAACCTCGGCGTTTTCGCTGATGATACGTCCGTGTTCTTCGTCAAAGCAGCTCAGAAGTGGAATGAGAAGTGGAGCAGCTTTGAACGCTATGTAAAGTACGACATGGACAACTTTGGCAACCTCAAAGAGTGGAGTATTGGCGTCGGTTATCAGTATAGCCCCGCACTGTACTTCGAACTGGCCTACAACAACCTGGATGTTGGCTTCGATAGTTCCACAAAGGATTACGACAACAACCAGATCCGCTTCCGCACGCTGCTTAACTTCTAATCAAACCTTTATTTAAACGTACCTAGTCCAAACGGCGAACACCAAGCGGCAACTCCTTTCGGGGTTGCCGCTTTTTTTAGACGGGGCCTCTGCTGCGGCGCAGGGATAGCCTGCAAGAGCGCCGGAACAGGAATTGCGCTTCATCGGCAAACAACACGGTCAAAAGCTTTCAGCGCGAAAGGGCCGATGGCCGCCAAGAAAAACAGATCCTGAATCAATACGTAAAAGCAACCGAATGCCGCCGCAGCCTGCACTGTTTTAAAGACACGCTTTTCAGAACCCTTCTGTTTTCCTTTGCGCTTTTCGCGCCATCGGCGTTGAAACCTTTTGCCCCGCGCTTGAACCGCCGCTGCTCTTCGCACCGGAATCTTCAGACTTCAGTTGCACATTATTATTTCTACTATCCAAACGATGACGTCATTTATACTGAAGCATTAACAGGGCCCCGACATCATGATATGATAATTTACCTTAAATGCCCTATAACACGATAAATTATGAACATGGATCGGAGGAGAATTGAGAAAATGCCGCATCTGGTGCTTTGCGAGAATAGAAACATCTGCTACCGCAGACGTGTTCCAAAGTATTTAAAAGAACGGTACGGGAAAGAGTTCATCATCCATACGGTGCATACCGATGGAAAAAAGCAGGCCGCGAGGATTGAGCCGTCGATCACGGTCTTCCTGAACAACTTCTTCTGGGAGCTGACCAATCCCGACGGCCTTTATAAAGAATATGACAGCGAGCAGCTGCAGCGTTTCGTCAACCACGAAATCGAGCAGCTCTGCTGCAGACAGATAGAACAGCTGATTCTGCGGCCATGCCGCAAAAACAGACCGGTCCCTCCCCCGTCGCCATGCGCGCCGCCGCGGGCGGCGGAAGCGGCCCCCGCGCAGAAACCGAAGGATCTGAACAGGTTATTGCAGGCGTTCCTGGAATACAACTCACACGTGAAAAACCTCAAGCCGGCCACGCTGAACCGGCATTTTGTTTCTCTGAGCCGCATCGCGCAAATCCTGAAGGCCCAGGACCCCCGGGACCTGGACAAGGACGCGCTGATCGGCCTCGACAGGGAGCTGAGCCGCTGCATGAAACCGGCCAGCGTCAAGACCTATCTGGCGGCGCTGCTGTCCTTTTTCAATTACTGCCAGGAGGTGGAGCGCGTAAAAATCCCCGAGGACGCGCTGAAAACCCTGAAAGACCTGAAGGGCTGCAAAGCCGACGAGAGCAGCCGGACTCTTTTTACGGACGAGGAGCTTCGAAAAATTTTCAGCCCGGCGCTGTCGAACAAGCCTGTACACTACTACGCGCCGATCATCGCGCTGACCTGCGGCCTCCGGGTGTCGGAGATCGCGGCGCTGACGGCGGGCGACGTTCTCCGGACGCCTTCGGGCGTCTGCTACATCTCGGTCAGGAGGGGCAAGACGAAAAACGCCCTGCGCGACGTCCCGGTGCCAAAGGCGCTGCTGCGCACGGGCTTTCTCGACTACGTGAAGACGGCGGCTTCCGGCGGCGGCCGGCTGTGGGCCTATCACCCCTGCTCCATCTCGCAGCATTTCTCCCAATACTTGAAGGACCTGAACATCAAGGACGAGTCCAAGGTGTTCCACTCTCTCAGGCACAACTACACGTCGGCGCTGTACGCCGCCAACGTCTCGGACTATTATGTGAACGCCTTGGTGGGACACACGCAGAAGACCACGGCGCAGACCACCTACACTCACCTGACGGCCGACGACTTTTACAAAAACGGCGTATCCAGGCTGGATTTCAGCGCCGCCCTCGTGAATTTGCGCAAAAGGCCCGCCTGCGACGGTTAGGGCGGCGCGGAAAGCCACGCCGAAAGATCGGAACGCGAAGGCCGCTGAGGAGAGAACAGAGGACTCATACCAACTTCCCTATTAACACACTTAATACGAAACCGAAGATCAAGGTCAAAGGATTTCAACGCAAAGGCTGAACAGAAAGGGCGCGAAGGACGCAAAGGAAAAACAAAAACTAAATTATTAGCCCAAAAGGCGAGCTAAAGTAATAGTAATTTATATATTTTTCTTGATTTTTTTCGGTTCTAAAAGCCTTTCTAGTTTTTCCTTTGCGAGCCTTTGCGCTCTTTACGTTGAAATCTTTTGACGTGGCACTTCGATTTGATATTTGAGCATATCAATGAAGAATTAGTATCAAAGGAAAACCCGCCACCCCTAAAAAACTTCAAGTTTTTCCTTCGCGCCCTCGGCGAACCGCTGCGATTCAACCTTTTGACCCGGCTTTTCGGAACGGCGGGAGGGCGTTTCGCGTTCATGTTCTACGTGGAACATGGCCTTTCTGGCTGGAATAAAGTGTAAAATCTCGCGGGAACTCGCCGAACCTCGCAGGTTCTCTCTTTTTTATGGGTAAAGAAACATTTTGGAGAGGCGCGGAGGGGGTATTTTTTTCCCCCGCTCCGTCCAATCTGTGGTAATATAACCTTAACAAAGCGAATCAGAAGCCGGCTTTTTTCCGGGAGCGTTCCCGGCGGTTCCACACTTTATCACATTCGGAAAGGCAGGAAAAAATCGTGAAGAAAATTGCATTGGCACTGCTGTTCGTCCTCGCGCTCTGCTGCGCTGTCCCCGCCGCGGCGGCGGATAAGGTGAGAGCCTATACGACTCTCGAGGAAGTTTTTGCGAAGGAAATCTTCGACGCCTTCGAGAAGGACACGGGCATCAAGGTGGAATGGGTCCGTCTCGCCAGCGGCGAGGCCGTGACGCGCATCGAGGCCGAGAAGGAGAACCCTCAGGCTTCGATCTGGGTCGGCGGCGTGGGAACGCTCCACATCAACGCAAAGAACAAGGGCCTGACGGCGCCCTACCGTTCGAAGGTCGCCGCGCAGAACGTGCCGGCGCGATTCCGCGATCCCGATGGATACTGGTCGGGGCTTTATCTCGGCTCGATCTGCTTCGTCATGAACACCGACCGCGCCAAGGAACTGGGGCTGGAAATGCCTCTCAAGTGGACTGACATGCTGAAACCCATGTACGCCAAGAAGGTGCGCATGGCGAACCCCGCCACGTCGGGCACGGGCTACAACGTGGTGACCAACATCATCCGCATCTGCGGCGGCGACGAGGACAAGGCTTTTGAGTTCCTGAAAAAGATGAACGCGGCCATGGACCAGTACACCAAGTCGGGCTCGGCGCCGGGCAAGACCTGCGCTATCGGCGAGATTCCCATCGCCATCGGCTATCTGCACGATCAGATCAAGCTGAAGATCAAGGGCGCGCCTCTTCAGATCGCCGTTCCTTCCGACGGCGCGGGCTACGAGACGGCTTCCATGTCGCTGCTGAAGAACGGCCCCGAGCCTGTGGAAGCGAAGAAGCTCTACGACTGGGTGCTCAGCGAGAAGGGGCAGAAGATCATCGGCGGCTGGTACGTGATCCCGCTGGGAGCCGACGTGACGGTGCCCGTGATTGAGAAGAAGGTTTCGGAGCTTACCTTCGTGGACCAGGACGACGTGTGGGACGCCGCAAACAAGGACCGCCTCCTGGCCCGCTGGAACGCCGAGGTCCCCAACGCGAAGTAAGCGCCGTTCTCAGGAGTGAAAGCAAAAAGATTGAAACGCAAAGGGTTAAAAAGAAAGGGAGCAAAGTGCGCTAAGGAAAGGCTTTAGAGCGTCCTATCTGGTAAAACCTAATAGTTACATCCATATGAATAGGGCTTTAGCCATTGATTTAGATTTTGTTTTCCATTGCGGGCCTTTGTGTCCTCTTCTTTGCCTCTTTGCGTTCCAATCTTTAATAAGAGGTTTTGATATTATTTTTTGACTGGAAGTGACCCTATTGAAGAAGAAGCTTCCTGTTTTAATCGCGGCGCTGGCGCTGTTCGGGCTGTGCGCCTGGTGGGCCTGGAGCAGCCTCGACCGGTCTTTCGGCTCGCTCATGAGCGCCCAGCAGAAAAAGACCATCCAAAGCGCCCTGGCCTCGGTGCCCCAATCCGCGGACAAGATCGACGGCTGGCTTCGGCGCCTGAAGGACCAGCAGGGCGGCTTCGATCTGCTCTACGCACCCGACGGGGGCGGCGTGAAGAGCACCAGTCCCGGGCTTTTGAAGCTCTTCGAGGAACGGAAGGCCTCGCCCGATTTCAAGCGCGGCTTTGAAGCCGCGGCCTACGAGGAAATCTGCGACGCGGGGCAGGCCGAGATCGCTGGAACGCAGCGGCGGCTGATCTTCGCGCCCGTGCTCGACGCCGAAGGGTATGTGAGCGGCGTCGCCCTGTTTTCCTTCGACCTTGAAGGAATCGCCATGTATGAGCGCCTGCTGGCGACCCTGGCCATAGGGGGATTCTGCCTCTTCGCGGCGCTCATGACCGTGGGGCGGCTGAGCCGCGACCCCTTTTTGGGCTTTTCCATCCTGGCGCTGGCCCTCATCGCCCTTGTCTTTATTGTTTACCCTCTTATTGAAGCGGTGCGCCTCACCTTTATGTCCACAGGCGAGTTCAGCCTCCAGGTCTGGAAGACCGTTTTAACCCAAAAGGGCTACATGGAAGCCCTCTTCGGCAGCCTTGAATTGGGCGTGTGCACCGCCACGCTCTCCACGGCGGTGGGCTTTCTGTTCGCCTTCGTGCTGAGCCGCACCCACGTGAAATGCAAAAAATTTTTAAGCGCCATGGCCACGCTGCCCGTCATCTCGCCCCCCTTCTCGCTGACGCTGTCCATCATTCTGCTTTTCGGCAACAACGGCCTGATCTCCAGGGCGCTGGGCTGGACCAACGTGAGCATTTACGGCCTCGGCGGCCTGACGGTGGTGCAGACCATGGGCATGTTCCCCATCGCCTTTCTGACCATGGCGGGCGTGCTGGAAGCCATCGACTCCACGCTGGAGGACGTGGCCCTGGATCTGAGCGCCACGCGGTGGAAGACCTTCATCACCGTCACGCTGCCCCTGTCGGTGCCCGGGATTTTGAGCGCCTGGCTGCTGGTGTTCACCAACTCTCTGGCAGACTTCGCCAATCCCCTGATCCTGGCGGGGAACCTGAAAGTCCTGTCGGTGGAGGCCTATCTGGAAGTGACGGGCATGAACCGCCTGGGCAACGGCGCGGCGCTGTCGCTGCTGCTCCTTCTGCCCACGCTGTCGGCCTTTCTGGTCCAGAGGTTCTGGGTAGCGCGCAAGTCCTACGTCACTGTCACGGGCAAGCCCTCGGGACGCCTGCGTGAGCTCACGTCGCCGGCGGTCAAGAGGCTGCTCACGGGCTCCGTCTGGGCCATTTCAATCCTGCTGATCGCGCTTTACGGCACCATCGTGGCGGGCTGTTTCGTCAAAAACTGGGGCATCGACTATACCTTCTGCCTCGACAACATCGTGGAAGCCATCCAGCGCGGCCGCGACGCGCTGGCCGACACGGTGACGCTCTCCGCCATGGCCACGCCCATCGCGGGGCTGCTGGCCATGCTGGCCGCGGTGGTGCTGGTGCGCCGCCAGTTCCCGGGCAAGCGGTTCCTCGAAGCGCTGCTCATGACGCCCTTCGCGCTGCCGGGCACGCTGATCGGCATCAGCTACATCCTGGCCTTCAACCGCTATCCCCTGCTACTGGTGGGCACGGCGGCCATCATCGTGATCAACTACGTGGTGCGCGAGCTGCCCGTGGGCATCGAGGGCGGCATAGCGGCGCTGCGCCAGATTGACCCGTCCATCGAAGAAGCCGCGCAGGACCTGGGGGCCAACAGCGCCACCGTGTTCCGCACCATCGTGCTGCCCCTGATCCGGCCCGCGTTCATCTCCAGCCTGTCCTACACCTTCGTGCGTTCCATGACGGCCGTCAGCGCCGTGATCTTCCTGATCTCGGCCAAGTGGTACCATCTGACGGTGCTGATCTACAACTTCTCGGAAAACCTGCGCTTCGGCCTGGCCAGCGTGCTCGCCACGACGCTGATCATCATCGTGCTGGCCACCTTCGGCCTGATGCGCGTGATCGTGGCCAAAAACGAAAACCTCGAGAAGAACCTGGTCTGATACCAATTCGCATTCAACGCGCTTAATGCCGGACCGAAGGTCAAAATCAAAGGATTTCAACGCGAAGGCTGAACAGATAGGAAGCAAAGGGTGCAAAGGAAAAACAAGACCCGAATTATTAACTAAAAAAACGAATTAATGTGATGATAATTTATAAATCTCGCTTGATTTTATGGTTCTAAAAGTCTTTCAAGGTTTTCCTTTGTGAGCCTTTGCGCCCTTTGCGTTGAAATCTTTTGACCTGGCTTTTCGCTTTGATATTAAGCTCGACAATGGAGAATTAGTATGACAGCGTAATTTTGAACGAGAGAGGAATTGAATGCCTATGAGACGAAGCACTTCGGTGACTCTTGAGGGGGTCTCCAAGGTTTTTCACGATAAGCAGGCGGGACGGGACGTCACGGCTGTGGAGCCGTGCAGCTTCACGATCGAACCGGGCGAGCTGGTGACCCTTCTGGGGCCGTCGGGCTGCGGAAAGACTACGATGCTGCGCATGATCGGCGGTTTCGAGCTGCCCACCACGGGGCGCGTCCTGCTGGACAACGAGGACGTGACGGCCCTGCCGCCCAACAAGCGCGACACGGCCATGGTCTTCCAGAGCTACGGGCTGTTCCCCCACATGAACGTCTTCGAGAACGTGGCCTACGGTTTGAGGCTGCGCAAAGTCCCCATGAACGAAATCCGCATCCGCGTCGAAAAATTCCTCAAGCTCGTGGGGCTGGAGGAACTGGCCATGCGCCCGCCGTCGCGCCTCTCGGGCGGCCAGCAGCAGCGCGTGGCCCTGGCCCGCTCGCTGATCGTGGAGCCGGGCGTCCTGCTGCTCGACGAGCCGCTGTCGAACCTTGACGCGCTGCTTCGCGAGCAGATGCGCGTCGAAATCCGCCGGATCCAGAAAAGCCTGGGCATCACGGCGGTCTACGTGACCCACGACCGCGTGGAGGCCATGAGCCTTTCGGACCGCATCATCGTCATGGAAAAGGGGAAAATAGCCCAGATGGGCACGCCCTACGAGATCTATCTCGACCCCCTTTCGGCCTTCGTGGCCGGCTTCGTGGGCAAGGTGGCTTTCTTCAAGGGGCGCGTGATTGGCGTGAACGACGGCGGCGACGGCCTGTGCGCGGTAAAAGTCCGCGACCAGGTATTGAAGCTGCCCCGCTGGTCGCCGGAGCTGAAAGCCGACGACAAGTGCGTGATCATGTGCCGCCCCGAGTCTATGTCTCTCGGCGAAGCGGGGACGGGCCTGGCCGATGCCGTGGTGACGACCAACGTCTACCTGGGGCACAGCATGGAGACCTACCTCAAGGACGACCGCGGCGAAACGCTCCTGGTCCAGATCGACGACCCCCACGCCCATAGGATCTACGCCGAAGGCGAACGCTGCGCCGTCTCCATCGCGCCGGAGGCCGCTAAGGTACTGCCGCGGGAGTAGGCGCGGCGCCAGAAAAAAACGCGCGCAAAAAGCCCCGGCCTTTCTAAAAAGGCCGGGGCTTTAAAATTGACCGATCAGTGTCTGGGCTGGTCTTCGCAGCTCTCAACGCGGCTGACAAGCTTCACGTTGTTCTCCCGCGCGAATTTGTCGAGCATCTGATTAAAGCGCTGTTCCATCTCTACGGGCACGTCGACGCGCATTGTTTCCATATAGAATCGCTCCTTGCTGTTGTTTTATCATGGTAAAGTGATTACTCTGTGATGAATTCTATCACAGATCCTCAAAAAAGCAAGCCCGAAAAAGTAAAAATAGGGAGCGAAGCTTGCTTTTCAATTCCTTCAGCGGGTATACTGAGGCAGTTTTCACTGTCATTTGAGGGGGATGTTTTCTTGAACGCCATCGGGCTGTTTTATTGTTTTATCGCGCTGTTTTTCTGGGGAGTGGCGCCGGTGATCTACCGCTTCTGCGGCGACACCTTCGCTCCGTCGAAGATGCAGGCGCTGAGGTCGGTCGGCTTTTTGTCGGCGGCGATCCTGCTGCTTTTGGCCGAACCGGGAAAGCTGTTCTGGCCGGGCGGCTGGGAGCTGCTCTGGCTCATGTCTTTGACTTTTATCGGCATCACCGTGGGCGACACGCTTTACTTCAAGTGCATCGCCCGCATCGGCGCGGGCAAGGCCGCAGCGCTGACAAGCACCTACCCGCTCTACGTGGTGTTCGTTTCCTGGGCTTTCCTCGGGGAAGGGCTCTCGATCTGGGGGCTGCTGGGCGCTCTGGCGATCGTCCTGGGGCTGATGCTGCTCTGCCTGTTCAAGGAGCGCGGCGCCGGGGCCGGCTATGGGAACCAGCCCGTGCGCTCCGGCCTGCTGCTGGGGATCGGTGCGGGGCTTTGCTGGGGCGGCGGGCTGGTGGTCATCCGCTGGATCAGCCTCCGCACGGGCATCAGCGCCTCGGCAATCACCTTCTGGCGCGCCCTGGCAGTGTTCGTCACCGTCTGGCCGACTTACCTGCGCGACCGGCGCAGGCTGGGAACAACGGAACCGATGCTTCAGCTGCGCGACACAAAGGCGCTGCTGATGATCGCCGCGGGCGTCTTCGTCCTGGCCCTGCCGAGCTGGTTCGTATCGCAGGCCATGAGTTACATCCCCGCGGCGATGGTGTCGCCCATCACCGGCAGCAGCCCCGTGATCGCGGCGCTGCTGGGGCTGTTCTTTTTCAAGGAAAAAATCACGCCGCTCCAGTGGCTCGGGATCGTCATGATCATCGGCGGCGGAGCGGCGATTAACTTGCTGTAATAGTACTTATCCATTTATCCATCAACGTGCTTAATGCCGGACCGAAGATCAGAGTCAAAGGATTTCAACGCAAAGGCTGAACAGAAAGGGCGCGAAGGACGCAAAGGAAAAACAAGACCTCAATTATCAACCAAAAAAAATGAATTAGCGTGATGGCAATTTATAGTTTTTGATTGATTTTACGGTTCTAAAAGCCTTTCAAGGTTTTCCTTTGCGAACCCTTGCGCCCTTTACGTTGAAATCTTTTGACGCGGCTTTTTGATTTGATATTAAGCACGTCAATAGGGAATTAATATCACTCGTTCTCTGAGGAACCGGCCCGAGCGGGGATTCTAGAGCGCTTCTTTTGCGGGGTTCAGACCGAACAGGCGGGCCGCGACGGCGTCATAGCCGTCCATAGGCGTGCCGGAGAGGTTGTCGCGCACGCGGCGCAGCAGCCCGAACAGGGTGTTCTTGTCCTCTTCCGTAAAGCCGAGGGTCATGTCAGCGTTGACGTCGTCCCATATCCTGGCGGCGATGTGGGCGCATTCTTCGCCCTTCGCCGTGAGTTCCACGATCTGTGCGCGATTCGTCAGGAGGTCCCTTTTTCGTTTGACGCAGCCTTCCTTTTCCAGACGCCGGATTGTCAGCGCGACCGTCGCGGAGGACAACTGAAGGCAGCGTGCGATGCCCGCTTGAGACTGAGGCCCTAATCCATACAGCAGCAGGACGATCTTCCCCTGCCCCTGGTGAAGGCTGGATTTCGACATCATGCGTCTTTGCCTGTTTTCGGCAAGCTGCTCTATTTGTGCGGCGAGATAGGCTACAGGATAGATTTTCGTCATTATTATTCACCTTTTTTTCATGGCGGAGAGGGGCTTCGAGGCGGCGCCGGTCCGAATAACGCCTCGAAGCCAGCGGCCTCGCTGTCCACGGCGGCGCGGACGTCCAGGAGGCGCGTGCCTGTACGGGGATCGCGGCCGGCGTCACCGTGCCGTCAAAGCGGGGCGCTCCTATCCGCCGCTGTTGGAAACCCTTCTGTCTGTAATTTTGCCTATTTGCTCTCCACCATTTCCACGGCGTCGCCCGACTTCAGCTTGTTGCCGCCGGAAACCACCACGGCTTCGCCGGCTTTCAAGCCCTCGGCCACGGCCACCACGCTGCCTTTCGCAACGCTGGTTTTGACCTCCTGCACCTCGATCTTCCCGTTCCTGACCACCTGCACGGTGCCGTCGGAACGCAGGGCTTCCGACGGGATGACCAGCGGGTTGGTCTCCGACGCCTCGATCAGCATCACCCGCGCGAACATGCCGGGCTTGAGCTTAAAGCCCGTGGCTTCGTTGTCCACGGTGATGCGGGCGCTTAAAGTGCGGGTCGACGTGTCAATATAGGGGTTGATCAGCGTCACCGTGCCGTAAAAGCGCTCACCCGGCAGACTCTCGAAGGTCAGTTCGGCGCTCATGCCAAGGCGCAGGCGGTTCATGTGGCGTTCCGGTATGTCGATGGGCGCTTTGAGCTTGTTCACCTGGCCGATGCGGAACACGTTGGTGCTGTCCTTGAGCAGCGCGCCGGCGGTCAT
>SFDM01000014.1 GCA_004558205.1 Pyramidobacter piscolens | reverse complement strand
CCAGGTAACGACCATGATTCCAAACATGCCTTGGAGTTGCTTTCCGATCTCAGCACATCGGAAAGCTATGTAATTGCGGATAAAGCCTATGGCAGTAAACAGATTCGTGAATACATAGAAGCACAAGGCTGGAGTTATGAAATACCGCCCAAGTCCAACGCAGCTGAGCCATGGCCTTATGATCGATGGCGATATAAAGAGCGTTTTCAAGTAGAGTGTTTCTTTTAAAAAATTAAATGGTTTCGTCGCATTGCTACAAGATTTGAAAAACTTGATGAATCCTTTAAAGTTTTTATTTTCATCGCTTCTATTCTGATTTGGTTAAAATGAACAACTTCAGAAATTTTTCAGACAAGTCCTAGTTTTTCAACGCCGTGACAGGCACCACAAATACTCCGTCCGCTCGGCGGTAGGCCGCATTGGAAAGGCCGCACAGAACGCAGAGGATGACGGGAGGCTTTCCGTTTTCGTCGCGGGCGATCTCATCGCGGATTTTGATTAGATTTGCAGCCGCAGCATCGATCTGGTTTGCGCCCAGCTTGATTTCGAACGCGCACCATTTGCCATCGTTCAGTTCTATGACAGCGTCAATTTCACGACCGGCGTAGTCCTGATAATGGTAAAGGTTTGCGCCGAAGCTCTCCGCGTAGATTTTCAAATCTCGTTCGCACAGCGCCTCGAACAGGAAGCCGAGTGTTTCAAGGTCGCCCAGCAGCTCCTCCGGCGTTGCCTTGAGCAGCGCACAGGCAAGGGACGGGTCGGTAAAATGGCGTTTTTCCGCCTGCTTAACGCGGACAGAGGAACGTATTTTCTCTGAAAACGGCGGCTGGTTATCCGTGATGAATAGTCGCTTGAAGATGTCGAGGTAAGCCGCGACAGTGTTGGCATCGATATCCTCATCGTCAATGGCTTTGATGTCGCTTCTCAGCGTTTTATTCGTCACCGTCGTGCTCTCATTTCTGGCGAGAGAGCGCAGCAGCAAACGCATCTTTGTGGTATCGCGTTTAATACCGTCGATACGATATACATCATCGTCCACAACGGCGTTCAGGTACTCGATGGGCAGCAAGGCCGCCTGCTTTGTGGTGAGACCGAGGTTGCCGGGCCAGCCGCCGCGAATGATGAGGTCAATGAGCTTCTTTAGATTGACCTCGCCGGTCATGGCCGGCGTTAGCTCTCCGCGGCAAAGCGATTCGAGCGATACCTTGCCAGTCGAATTGCCGGATTCATACAGCGACATGGGGCGCATCCGCAGCTTCGCAATGCGGCCGGCTCCGCTGTGTAAAATTCCTTTATGGTTGGGCGTTGCCGAGCCGGTGAGGATGAATTGCCCCTTTGCGGCCCGCTCATCTACCAGATAGCGGACGGCGTCCCAAAGCGGCGGAACTTCCTGCCATTCGTCGATCAACCGTGGTGTATCACCCTCTAGAACAAGAGAGGGCTGCAGCTCTGCAAGCTTTCTGTTTTGAAAATTACCGGCAGGATCGCCTATCAGAATTTCACTTTTACTGTGATAAGAAGAAGTCCATGTCTTGCCGCACCACTTAGGGCCTTCTATGCAGACCGCGCCGAACGCGGAC
This sequence comes from Pyramidobacter piscolens, assembly GCA_004558205.1. GTDB lineage: Bacteria > Synergistota > Synergistia > Synergistales > Dethiosulfovibrionaceae > Pyramidobacter > Pyramidobacter piscolens_A. The sequence goes on along the minus strand of SFDM01000014.1, from coordinate 62,065 downwards.
AGATACTCATCAACACGCCTGTCAATCACGCGCGGGCGATAATCGCTTTTTTTCATGTGTCTCACCTCAGATACATTATAGTCTATTCAGTTCGATTTTACAATGGCATTCAGTAAGATTTAGAATTATTATTCAGTTGATTTTTATGGCTCGTTATTTGTTCCTTAGTGGCTTATATAATAGGTGATGTTTCTTGCATAAATGGCCTTGAATGAAAAGTTAAATTCAACATGTAAAGTTAAATTCCATAGAGAAGAGTAAGTTCTACAATAGCTGAATCAAGGGAGGAAAAAAGGGCATAAAAAGGCGGAAAAGAGTGGAATTTAAGTTGTTGCGAGAAAAAAAGTACGCCTGGACTAGGAGGCGTGCAATTTTGCGAAAAACTAAATTTCACCCTCCTCAGTCTATTCTATTCTTTGTAGAAATGGTTATTTTGTCCGCAATAAGCTTTATAAGTTATTTTTAAGCAAGTTAGGAGTAAGTACAATACAGTTAGAGGGTGTTTTTTAAGATTGAATAATTTGAAGGCTTCTTTATCGATAAGCATTTTTGCCAGATCATAGGGTCTTTGGTTATTCATGGTTTCACGGGGAACGCTGTTGATGTGATTGATCAGTTTGTCTATGTCGGTTTGGGAGAGCTTGTCAAAATATGAACCCTTGGGCAGGATTTTCCTGATGAACTCATGATTTTTCTCACAACCGGCTTTCTGCCACGAAGCAAGAGGCTTGCAATAATAAATAGAGGTGCGGATGGTGTTGCTGATACCGCACTCGAGACTCTCTGGTGCTGTAAACTCACTTCCGCGGTCTGTCAGAATAACCGTGATGTGGAGCTGAATATCGCCGTCCTGGCCGCCGCCATAGACAAGGAGTACGATGTGTTTGTCTCAGAAGCGGTGAAGAAGCACTGACAGTGTTGGAGAATACCCCGGACATCGCTGCGGTCATTACGGATATTATGATGCCGGGAATTGATGGTGTCTCTTTGATAAAAATTATCCGCGCCAATGACTGGTATCATCATGTGGCAGTTTTGGCCAACACTCAATACGGCGATTTCATGCAGGAGACTGAACTGCGAGCAATGGGAGCGGACGATTTTCTGTATAAAACCACCACGCCTGCGCAGGTGCAGATCAGACTAAAGGCAGTACTACGTATGTATAGCAGGTGCTAATAGACCAGAATAAGCCTGTCTGAAATTATTTCGGTGATTTTTGCAACGCTCGGTATGAAAAACAACGGACTGCTCATAAAAAGACAACACTGTTGATTTGCACCACTGTGTGCATTTGAACATGACATCAGTGACATACTCCCGCGACGGCGCGGGCGATCTATAGCCAGGTCGCCCGTTTGATCGGCAGTGGTAAAACTCCCGGTTGGTGACAAAGTTCTACACATAGCAAGGAATGAAGTTGTTGCCGTGGGGCATAGGGACCGTAAACCCACCGCGGCAATAGTATCTCCGTTAGCGTTTGCACTGTTCCAGCGCCAAGCCAATCAATCGGTCAGCATAATTTGCCATGAACAGAGGGATGTTCAAAACATCATCGTCCAGCTTCAAGTTGTCAAGCGAGAACCGCACGCGGAGTTTGACCTGATCGCTGAACAGCTCTTTGAATTTTTTGAGACTCTTGCCGGCGGTGTTGGCCTCGGACTTGACCTCCACGGGGAAGATGTTGTTCTCCCGCTGGATGAGGAAATCCACCTCATAGGGCGGGTTGCTCTGGCTCCAGTATCGTGGTACAACTTCAAACTGTGTGACCAAAGTTTGAAGCAGAAAATTTTCAGTTAACGCCCCTTTGAACTCGGTAAAGAGACGATTACCTTCTCCGAATGCTGTGGGGGCAAGCTGTGCCAAGCGGCGGAGCAAACCTACGTCAACCAGGTAAATCTTAAAAGCAGAAAGATCGTCGTAAGCAGAGACGGGCAGCCTCGGCGCGCTGCTGCGATAGATTTTGTACACCAGCCTGGCATCAACCAGCCACTGCAGAGCATCCTCGTACTCGCGGGCTCGTGCGCCCGTTTTGACAACCCTGTACAGGAACTTCTTGTTTTCTCTCGCTAACTGTGACGGGATGGACTTCCAAATCATCGAAATTTTGGGGAACTCGCTGACATTGGGGTGCTTGGCAAAATCACGCTCGTAAGCGCCGACGATATCGGAAAGAGCTTCCTGCATGGCATTAACATCGCGGGCTTCCGTCCACATCAGCACAGGCTCCGGCATACCGCCGGTGACATAGAACATCTTCAATTTTTCATAGAGCGGATTGAAGAACGCATCGGGGATCGGCTCAATGGCGTCGACGTTCTCCAGATACTTTGCCAGATTCTCGTCGCCGTTGGCAAGCAAGAACTCCGTGAAGGTCATGGGATCGATCTGCATGAAGCTGACCTTGCCCACCGGAAAGGAGGACGGCTTGGCAAGCGCGATACCCAAAAGCGAACCAGCGCAGGCGATGTGGTACTGCGGCGCGTTTTCGCAGAAATATTTCATGGCGTTGATAACCTTGGGGCAGTCCTGCACCTCGTCAAAGATGATGAGAGTTTTTCCTGGCGCGATCTTTTGACCGCTGGCCAGTATCAGATTTTGCAGAATGCGGTCCACATCTTTGGTGGTCTCGAAGAATTGCTTGTATTCCTCGTTTTCATCGAAGTTAAAGTAGGCGGTATTTTCGTAATAGCGTCTGCCGAAGTCTTTGAGAATCCATGTTTTGCCCACCTGACGCACGCCTTTCAGGATCAGCGGCTTGCGATAGGGGGAGTTTTTCCATTCCAACAGCTTGTTCAAAATCAGTCGTTCCATGAAAAACACCCCTTCACACTTTTATTGGAATTTTAGTGGTTTGTAATCACACTATTATACATTGCCCGTGGCAAAACACAATGGGTTCACGCTATTATTGGCAATCCAGTGGTAAAAATCACATTTTTATAGATTATGCCGCTTCGTAGTTCGAACAAAGCCGTCTGTTTCTTCGGCAACGCCGAATGCGGCGATCGCTTTTTCGACGGAGATCTCTATTTAGCATTTAACACCGCGGGGGGTGAACTCCGTTGTCTAAAACCTGTGAAATTCTGAGGTTGCTGTGATGTGAAGGGGGTTGTGAGCAAAGTCATGGACGAGGACTTGGTTTATGAAATTCTTTCCGTGGTCGAGGAAATCCCGGAAGGGCAGGTTGCGACCTATGGCCAGATCGCCCGTTTGATCGGCAGGGAGAAAAACTCACGGCTCGTAGGCAAAGTGTTGAGCATGGCGTCCTATTACGGCTCTTACCCATGCCATCGGGTGGTCAATTGCACAGGCCGGTTAGTGCCGGGATGGCTGCGGCAAAAAAAGCTTTTAACGGACGAAGGGGTGGCGTTCAAGGACGAATGCCACGTCGACTTGAAGAAAAGTCGGTGGAACTGCTGAAAGCCGTTGAATAAAAATTTATTGACAGAGTCAGATAGATGTACTATCATGCAAGAGGTTGATAGTACATCTATTTTTGTCGAGAAGGTGGCAAAACTATGGATATTCTGCGGCGGCAGATTACGAAGATCGCGCGGGAAGTGAACAAATTTACGGTGCGGATGCTAAAGGAAGACGGGATAGGCGCCGCCGAGTTCGATTTTATTCATGTGGTGCGCAAAAATCCGGGCATCACCCAGGCCGGCGTGCGGGAGATCCTCTCTTTGGACAAGGGAGCGGCGGCGCGGCGCACGGCCAGGTTGGAGGCCAAGGGCTATCTAATCCGCCGGAAAAATCCCGCCGATAGCCGCAGTCAGCTGTTGGTCGCGACGGAAAAGGCGGAGAAGCTCAAAAACTCCAAGGCCTTTATCGAATCTCTGTATTACGAATGGTTGATGCAGGCGCTTTCCGAACCGGACAAGGAAGAGCTTGCCCGGCTGATGGACGTTATTTACCAGCGGTCCAAATCAGAAAGCAAGGCAGGGTTTCCCCATGTGACGCAGCTCTTTGAAGAACGGAAAGGTTTGAACGATGCGGAAGAATGAGAACGCGGAAAACTGGCAGGTCAGGCATCCTGACCGTATCATCTCCTATTTTGGGCGGGAAATTTTTCCCCTTGTGCTGGTCACCCTCTCAGGGATTGCCTATAACGTGGGATTGACGGCGGGGCCCTGGTTTGAGGGACAGTTGGTGCAGCGTCTTTTCGATGTTTCCAACGGAAAAAAGACTTTCATGGACATGGTTTTTCTGGCGGGGTGCTATCTGCTGGTGATATCGGCGGTACAAGCAGCCCGCTCTGTTAAGAGATTTTATGTACGACGTTTTTCCAACGACATCTCCCGCGATATGCGCCGCCTGCTCTATAACAACGTCCTCCATATGAACCGCGCGGAGCTGGAACAGCAGCGCGCCGGTGCTTTGATGACGAAGGCGATTGCCGACGTGGACGCCTGCGTGGAGGGAATGCGCAAGTTTACTACAGAGCTGTTCGACACCGGCATCGCTCTGGCGGCGTATCTCGCGATGCTGTTTTATTACGACTGGCGGTTGGCGCTGCTTTCCAGCGCCTTCACCCCTGTGGCCTATCTGGTCGCCCAGCGGCTGAAAAGGGCCGTGTACCACTATAACTCAGCCTACAAAAAAAGCGCGGGGCTCCTGTCGGAATCGACCATGGATATGGCTGGTCGCGCGATTACCTATCGCGTCTGCGGCTGCGAAGAGCAGCGCGCCGCCGCCTACGAGGAGGTTCTGACGGATTACGAAAACAAGGCGGTGGCCGCCAATATCTGGGAAAACACTCCGCAGCCGATCTATCACATCATCGCCATGACGGGGGCGGTCTTCATCCTCTGCTTCGGCGCGAGGAATATGGCCGGGACCGGGTGGACCTCCTGGGATCTTGCCGCCTTTACCACTTTTCTGGCTTGTTTTTCCAAGATGGCGGTCAAAGCCTCAAAGGCGGCGAAGCTGTTCAACTCCGTCCAAAAGGCGCAGGTATCCTGGCAGCGTATCAAACCGCTGCTGAAAGAGTATATAAGGCCCAACAGGGGCCTTTCCGCCGGTTTGGATGGGCCCCTGCCGCTGACCGTGTCAAAGCTGTCTTTTGCCTATCCGGATGGGCAGGAGATCTTCAGTGATCTTTCGTTCTCCGCGCAGCCTGGGGAATTTATCGGCGTCACAGGGCCCGTGGCCTGCGGGAAATCGACGCTGGGCAAGGTCTTTCTGTGCGAGAGTCCCTACGGCGGCAGCATCCGCATTGGCGACAGGGAATTGAACACTTTGACGCCCTACGAACGCAGCCGCGCGGTGACCTATATGGGGCACCAGCCGGAGCTGATCAGCGGCACTCTGGAGGAAAACGTCCGCCTGGGAGGCGGCAACGCTGTTGCTCCCTGGCTGCAAATGGTCTGCATGGAACGTGAAGTTGAAAATATGCCAGAGGGCGCTCAAACCTGGGTGGGCGCAGGCGGAGTGCAGCTTTCGGGAGGGCAGCAGGCCCGTACCGCCCTGGCCCGCACGCTTTATCATGGCGGACGGCTTCTCATCCTGGACGACCCCTTTTCGGCCGTGGATCGGATCACCGAGGAAAACATCACCCGCAGCCTGCGGCGGCAGATGAAGGACAGCATCGTTATACTGTTTTCACATCGCGTCACGCAATTTCCTCTCTTTGACAAGGTCATTTGGATGGAGGGGGGGCGCTGCGTCGTGGGGACTCACAAGACGCTGCTGCGGAGCTGCTCCGGTTATGCCAGGGTTTATGAGGCGCAGGCGGAAGAGGGCGACAGGAATGAATAAGTTAAAAATAAAGAATTCCGCCATAACGGCCGTGCTCAGCTCGGCGATGCGGCGTTATCGGGGCTTGACGTCCCTTCTGGCGGTTACGGTGGCCGGTTCGGTGCTGCTGGCGCTGGCGCCGCCGCAGGTGCTGGGGCGTATCGTCGACCGCCTTGCGGCGGGGCAGGCGGTGGAGCTGTCCTGGGCGCTGTCCTATTTTGGGGTGCTTGTGCTTGCCGGTTTGGCCGACGCGGGCAAGGAAATTCTGATCACGAAGTTTGGGCAGAAAATCACCCATGGGCTGCGCAGCCGCATGTGTCAAAAATTGCCCCGGCTTCCCGCGGCGTACTTTACCAAACACGAAGCCGGAAAGATCACATCCCGCATGGTCAACGACGTGGACACCGTGGAAAAACTGTTCACGAACGGCATTGTCGGTATGGCAGCCGACGCCTGCAAGATGTTGGGGATCGTGGCCGCCCTCTTCACGAAAAGCCTCGGCCTGGGGATTCTCATTCTGAGCCTGATCCCTTTGCTGTTTCTGCTGACGCGGCAGTTCCAGCGGTGGATGCTGAAAGCGCAGATAGAAAACAGGGCGGCTATCGGCCGGGTGAATAACTGCATCCCTGAAACCCTTCGCTGCATTCGCATGATCCAGAGTTTTTTCAAGTTCGATTTTATGGAGCGGCGTTATGACAGATCCATTCAGGAGAGCTATCGTTCCATGGAAAAATCCAACCTCTACGATTCAGTCTATTCGCCGGTGATTATCCTGATCAGCTCCGGTGTTATTGCCGTGATGATGGTTCTGTCCTCGCTGGGCGGCGGCGTCCAGGAGTTTTTCGGGCTGACGGTCGGTTCGGCGGTGACTGTCATCGCTTATGTGGGGCAGGTCTTTACGCCCATAGAGAGCATCGGCATGGAAATCCAGAACGTCCAATCCGCCGTGGCCGGCGTGGCGCGCATTGACGAGTTCCTGGCCCAGCCTGAGCGGATCTGCGCCGGTCTCCATGCGATTCCCCGTATGGAAAGGAGAGCAGCAGAGCCCTGCGTGGAGTTGGATCAGGTCGTTTTTGGATACGACCCGGAAAAGCCGGTGCTGAAGGGGCTTTCCCTTTCCGTGGAGCGCGGCGGGCGGGTTACCTTGGCGGGACGCACCGGCGCTGGGAAAAGCACCATCTTTCGTCTGCTTCTGGGCCTGTACAGCCCCCAGAGTGGGCAGGTGCGCGTCTTTGGGACTCCGGCCGACCGCATTGCCGACAGCGAGAAGCGCCGGCTGTTCGGCTACGTGGAGCAGAGTTTTCAGATGGTTCCCGGCTCCGTGGCCGATCAGATTACGCTGTTTGACCGCAGCGTCGGCCGGCAGCAGGCCGAAGAAGCGGCCAGGCTGGTGGGACTGCATGACAGCGTTCTTGCGCTTCCCAGCGGTTATGACACGCCCTGCCGTGACGCCAATTTTTCGCAGGGCCAGCTGCAGCTGCTTTCCATTGCCAGAGCTGTGGCAGCGGATCCTCTGATCCTGCTGCTTGACGAAATCACGGCCAACCTGGATTCCGTGACGGAAAGCCAGGTGCTCTCGGCTTTGAAACGCGCCGCCGGCGGCCGGACGCTGATCTCCATATCCCACCGCCTGTACGAGCACATGGACAGCCGGTTAATCACCATCGGCGACGCTGGGGAAGCTTGAAACGGAGGGGGAGTTATGAGTTCCTTATTTCCGTGGGCCGAAAGGTTTTGAGAGTTCAGTCTATCGGTTTCCTATACATTTTGATAGATTTTCATGATAAGATGTAAGAACGCTGAAAAAAATTCAATGCGGTCTCTGAGATGCCGCTGTAGGAGCGCTGGACTGTGCGGCCAGGCCTGAAGAGAGATCGCCGATTGGCCTTTAGAGTTGCCTGTTGCTCTTTATTTAATGTATTTTAAGGGCGGCCGTGAGAGGAAAATGCGTTTTTTTATTGACTTTTCATGGCGGTCAAGGTTAGACTGTATTGGAGTTCTTGTGTGAATAAATCCAACGTGGAGGCGAGCTGACAATGGAAAAAACAAAGCCGGTAGATGCTGTCAATGAGTTGACTTTAGTGCTGATGTATCTCAACAGGTTCCACGACGACGGCAGAAAAAGCCTTACCAACGCCGAAAGAGCCTGGAAAGGCTACGATTTCGCCGCGCTTGACGCTTTGGATGAGCTCGACTATATCCGGCAAGGGTCTCACGGCAGCAAGTCAGTGGTGCTAACGCAAAGCGGACTGAGTTTCGCAAAGGCGCTTCTTGAAAAATATCAAATAGAAGAATCATAGTACGTAAGGGAATCGCCGGCTCAGCGGTTGCTGACGTGGGATTCAGGCAAAGTTTGCAGCGGAGGGGTTAAGGTGGGGAAATCTATAAAAGCTCGATGGGAATGGCGTTCCTTCTCGGTGAATTCCATGGATTCCATTATCGGTAAATTGCATCGTCTTCCTCTGGGCAATCATAAGGAAAATCGCGATGTCTATGTCCTGTCGGCCCAGAACGGCGTGAATGTGAAGGTCCGCAGCGATGGCGTCCTGGACGTGAAAGTCATGCAGGAGAGCCGCGAAGGCGGTTTTGAACTGTGGCTGCCGGCCTATCGCTGCCGCGCGCCTTTTTTGCCTTCCCATCTTGCGAGGCTTGCCGCTTTTTTTGAGATCGCCATGCCAGAGCTGAAGCGCAGGAGCTACTCTGCGGAAGAGTTTTTTAACGAATTCGTGCCTTCCTGCGGTGGACTGCGCCACTTTCCCGTGTCGAAGGTCCGCGACATCTACGCCGTGGACGACGTGATCATGGAAGTGGGGGAGGTCTCCCTTTTCAACGACCAATACAAAACTTTCTGCGTGGAAAGCGAAAAGCTTGAAAGCGTCATGACCGTAGTCCGGGGATTCGAACTGGAGCACGACGAACCGACGAATTATGTACAACTTCTGAAAAAATGGGCGGACGAAGCTCTTGACATTTTTTGAGAAAAGTGATAAAAATAACTTAATGAGATTTCACAACGCAGAATACCGTTCGGTTGTCCGGGGTGAAGTGTCATGCTCAAAGGAATATGCAGAAGGAGCGGATGCCGAAGAAGCAGCGCTCCTTTTTTTATTACAAGTTGTGGAATCTCATGATAGCGCGCCTTTGAGGTGCGGTTAGACAATGCAGAATATCGTAACAGGGCTGTAACTTTCCTGATATGGTATGGGATATACTCAACATGTATAAAAGGCGGGAGAGGGCATAGCAGAGCTCTTTCTCGCTTTTTTGTGAACCACGGCGGAAATCTGGGCATTTAGGGCCGCGCTTTAGGGCCCCTGGATGGCGTATAAACTGCGTGAGCAGATTTTGAGACGACTCTTTTGAGGAGGAATTATGATGGCTATTGTGGCACGCTGGGAATGGAGAACTTTTGGAAACGGTGATTTCGGCGAGAGCGAAAAGATGATGCGCGCGATGAAAATGGATTTCAACAAGAAAACCGAAGAAGTGTACATCCTCTCCCGCAAAAGCGACGAGAACGTGAAGATCCGTTTCGACCTGGTGGACGTGAAGTCCCTTCAGAACGTGAACGAAGACAAGCTGGAGCAGTGGCTTCCCGTTTTGAAGACGGGATTTCCCATTTCGGCGGCGGTTCTGGGCGACCTGTTCAAGATCTTCAACGTGGAGCTTCCCAAGCTTGAGAGGGCGGAGTACACCTATGACCAGTTCATCGAAGAGCTCGTCAAGCCCAATAAGGACCTTGTGATCGTGAACGTGAAAAAGTCCCGCGACATTTACAAAATCGACGGAACCACGGCCGAGATCGCCGAAGCCGAGTTTAACGGCAAGCCCGTCAGGACGATCTGTGTGGAGCACGAAGATCCCGCGCTGATCATGACCGTCGTGAAAAAACTGGGACTCTGCGGCGCCGAAAACGTGAACTACATCCAGGCTATGAAGAAATCTGTGGGGATGAACTAGAATGGCATCGAAAAAAGCGATTATCGACGTCGGCACCAACTCCATCAAATTCTGCCTTGCCGAGGGCAGCGCGGACGGTTCCTACCGGGTTCTCAAGGACGCGAACGATATCGCCCGGCTTGGCGAAGGCCTGAAGGACACGGGCATGATCGCCGCCGAGCCCTTGGAGCGCAACGCTCAGTCCGTGGCGAACTTTGTCGCCCAGGCCCGCGAGGCCGGAGCCGACGAAGTGGTGGTCGTGGGCACCATGGCGCTGCGCGTCGCGAAGAACGCCGCTGACTTCATCGCCAGAGTGAAAGAGCTGACGGGGCTGACGCTCCGCGTGCTTCCCGGCGAGGAAGAGGCCCAGCTGTCCTATGTAGCGGTCATGTCGGGGATCACCGGCGCGGCCGAGGCGAACCTGATGACCTTCGATACCGGCGGCGGCAGCACGGAGTTCGTCTTCGGCGAGTCGGGCAAGCTGGTCCGCAAGTTCAGCCTGAACGTGGGCGCCGTGCGCTTCACCGAGCAGTATCTGTCCCAGATGCCAGTTTCCGCCGAGAAGCTTGCCGAAGCTCAGGCCTCGATCAAGGCTGAACTGGCTGAGGGCGGCGTCAAAGGCCCCGTGGCGTTCCTGGTTGGCATGGGCGGCACCGTGACCAGCATGGCTTCGGTAAAGCACAAGATGGCCGTTTACGATCCTGACGTGATTCAGGGTTCTTCGCTGACCCTTGAAGACGTAAAGGCCCAGATCGCCGACTACGCTGCGAAAACTCTCGACCAGCGCCGCGAAATCGTGGGGCTTCAGCCCAAGCGCGCCGACGTGATCCTGGCTGGCGCCTGCATCGTCAAGGCCATTCTTGAGCTCTGCGGAGCCCAGAGCCTGACCGTCAGCGACAGAAGCCTGCGCCACGGCCTGATGTACCAGCTCTTTAAAGCGTAGTTTTTTTTCACGTCTTACTGTACAATAATAACTGTTTGTTGATACACTTTGCGTAAATCGGCGCGGTTTCGGCAAATTCAGGCCGGGCCGCAAAGGGGATTCGCTCATGTATTTTTTCAACAAGGAGGAATTTTGTGATGACTTTACGTAAGGCAATATCCTGTGCGCTTGTTCTGGGTACAGTGGCGGTTTTTGCCGCTTCCGCAATGGCGGCCTATCCTGACAGACCGGTCAAAGTTGTGAACTACGTGGCTCCCGGCGGTCTTATGGACGTGACCAGCCGCAAGTTCATCGCCGTGGCCAAGAAGTACACCGACGCGACTTTCGTGGTCGAGAACGTCACGGGCGCCGGCGGCCTTGTGGGGCTTGGCCATGTGCTTCAGCAGCCTGCCGACGGCTACACCGTGTTCGCTGCCACGACAGCCGTGGTCAACAAGGTTATCTCGGCCAAGAAGAGTGAGGACGACCTGATCTGGAGCATGGAGTGGGTTGGCATGCTTATGCGCGACCCTGAATGCCTGATCGCCGCGGCCGACGGCCCCTTCAACACCTTTGATAAGATTGCGGCCGACGCGAAGGCCAAAAACGGAGCCCAGCTCTGGAGCGGTCCCGCCCCCGGCGGCAACGACCATATCCTGGCACTGAAGGTGTGGGACACTGTGGGCATCAAGGCCAAATGGGTTCCCTACAAGAGCGGTCCCGAAGCCATGATGGGCACGCTGAGCGGTCAGTCCGTCTGCTACGTGGGCAACCCCGCCGACATGGCAGGACGAGCCGGTTACAAGATCGTCGCCCTGTGCCGTTCCGAGCGCCTTGCCCAGTTCCCCGACGCTCCTACGTTCAAGGAACTTGGCTACGCCGGTCTTGAGAACGACATTATGTGGCGCGGCTTCGCCATCAAAAAGGGCGCTCCCGAAGAGGCTTATGTTTGGTGGGAAGACCTGGTCAAGAAGGTCGCCGCCGATCCTGAGTGGAAGAACTATCTTGAGCGCGACGGCATCGACGTGGTTGACTGGGGCAGAAAAGAATTCACCGAGCAGGTCAAAACGGACGTGGAGTATTCGAAACTGGCTCTGCGCAAGGCCGGATTGATTAAGTAACGCGTTGTTTCTGGCCCCTGTTTCGCTCGCGCTGAAGCAGGGGCCAATTTTTGAAAGCAGGTGATCCTGTATGGTCGAACTTGCAGCGTCCCTCTCTGACTTTAAGGGACTGTGTGTTATCACCGGCGCCGCTGCCGCCGTCATGGTCCTGATGGCGCTTTTTTGCGCGTTATGCGGGAAAAAGGATCGTCTCGGCTCGCTCCTGGTCTCGTTTTTCTTTATCGAAGTCGCGCTGGCGTTCATCTTTCTCACCAATGGACTTGAAGAAATGGACGGCATGGAGAGCAGTTCCAAGTTGATGCCCTATTTATGGAGTATCCCGCTTCTTCTGTCGGGCCTGTGGCAGTTTATAAAAACCTGGCGTGCTTCCGGCGTGAAAGCCGCCGGTCATGGCCGCCTCGATAAGGTTTTCCTGGTTCTCGCCGTGCTTTTTCTGACGGTTTCGCTGTTCAACACCCTGGGATTTTTTGTCAGCACGGGAGCGATGCTCGTGCTGATCATGCTGATCCTGGGAGAAAGAAGAATTTTCCTTATTTTGAGTACCGCCGCGGTATGGATGGTCTTCACGTGGCTGGTGTTCAACAAGGCGCTTCTTCTTGGGCTGCCTACGGGCTCGCTCTTTGCATAGGAGGAGAACGTTATGGAACTTATGACTCAACTCTGGGCGGGGATGCAGAACTTGATCGGCATCAAGCCCTTCCTGGTGGTCGTCGCCGGCGTGATCGTCGGCATACTGGGCGGCGCCATGCCCGGCGTCTCGCCTTCGATGGCCGTGGCGATCCTGTTGCCCTTCACCTTTGGTATGTCGCCGACCATGGGCATCGTGATGCTCTGCGCCATCTACCTGGCCTCCAACTATGGCGGCTCCATCACGGCCGTCATGATCAACACGCCGGGGACGCCCTCGGCGGTGGTGACCGCCTTCGACGGCTACCCTTTGGCAAAGAGCGGCAGGGCCGGCTACGGCCTCGGCATTTCGCTGGTCGCTTCTGTGTGGGGCGGGTTCGTGGGGATCATCATTCTGGTGCTGTTCTCGGCGCCTCTGGCCAGCTTCGCGCTTAAATTCTGGCCGGCCGAGTACTTTTCGCTGGCGCTGATGGGCCTTTCCACCGTGTCCTCTCTGGCTGGCGAGAAGTGGAATGAGTCGCTGATCGCCGTCCTCCTGGGGCTGCTCCTCAACACCATCGGCCTGGACCACGTGAACGGCGTGAGCCGCTTTACCTTCGACATTTTGAACCTCTACGACGGATTCTCCTTCGTGCCCGCCCTGATCGGTCTTTTTGCCTTGAGCGAGGTCTTCACGAACATCGAAGCCAACGACTTCAGGGCCTTTGCGGCCGTGGACGATCACGTGTCGGAGTGGCCTTCGCTGAAGACCTATCTGAAGCTGAAATGGAGCATCCTGAGGTCGGGCGTGCTGGGCACGCTGATCGGGATTTTCCCCGGCGCGGGCGGCACCATCGCCTCTTTTATCGCCTACGATGTGGAGAAGCGCCTGTCCAAAGAACCTGAACTGTTCGGCAAGGGCTCTTTCGAGGGGGTGGCCGCGGCTGAAGCTTCCAACAGCTCATCCGTGGGCGGCGCTCTGGTGCCGCTTCTGACGCTAGGAATCCCCGGAAGCGCTTCGACGGCGGTGTTGATCGGCGCGTTGATGATTCACGAACTTCGTCCCGGCCCAGAGCTGTTCACGAAGCACCCAGAGATCGTCTATACGCTGTTTTCCAGCCTCTTCGTCGCGAACGTGGTGCTTTATTTCCTTGGAACCTGGGGCAGCCGCATCTGGATCAAGGTGACGCAGGTCCCGAAGACGGTGCTGTACCCCATGATCTTTGCGTTCTCCGTGGTGGGCAGTTACGCCGTGCGTTCTTCCGTGTTCGACGTGGGCGTCTGCGTGGGTTTCGGCGTATTGGGGTGGATCCTCAACAAGTTCCATTACCCGACGTCGCCGATTGTGCTTGGGCTTGTCCTCGGCGCCCTGATCGAGACGAACCTGCAGATGACCATCATCATGGGAGGCCCCGAACTGCTTTACACGAGGCCCCTGAGCGCCGCGCTGCTCGGTATTGCCCTGCTCTCGCTGCTGGCGCCCATATTTGCGGAATTGAAGAAAAAATACGGCAAAAAAACATGCTGATCCCTCGTCTCCCTTGAGGGGGAGAGAGACAGAATAAAAGATTAAGTCGATTTTTCAGTTTCATTAATTTCATCAATGCTCTCGGAGGGTGGTGCTCTTCCTGTCCGGAGTCGAAGAAGCTCTTGGTTTTTCAGGGACGGCCTTAAAAGTAATCCTGAGAACTGAAGCTGAAAAGAGTCTTGCGGGCAGGTTGAAAAGGACGCGGAGTTTTGTGATGGCTCTGCGGAAAGCTTGATTAATGAGGTAACGCTTTGTTTCTTGTCCCTGTTGTATTTTCACTGAGGCAGGGGCCAATTTTTGAAAGCAGGTGATCCTGTATGGTTGAACTTGCAGCGTCTCTCTCTAATTTAAAAGGGCTTTGCACTATCGTCGGCATTGCAGCTGCGGTCATGGTTCTAATGGCGCTTTTCTGCGCGTTCTGCGGAAAAAAAGACCGTCTCGGTTCGCTCCTGGTCGCGTTTTTCTTTATCGAACTGGCGCTGGCCTTCATCTTCCTCACCAATGGGCTTGAAGAGATGGACGGCATGGAGAGCAGTTCCAAACTGATGCCTTATCTGTGGAGTATCCCTCTTCTTCTGGCGGGGCTGTGGCAGTTTGTAAAAGTCTGGCGCGCTCCCAGCGTGAAACCGGCCGGTTATGGACGTTTGGACAAGGTGTTTTATGTCATCGCCGTGCTTTTCCTGACGGTCTCGCTGTTCAACTCTTTGGGATTCTTTATCAGCACAGGGGCGATGCTCGTGCTGATCATGCTGATCCTGGGAGAAAGAAGATTGACCCTCATTTGCAGCGTTGCCGCAGTATGGATTGTTCTTACGTGGCTGGTGTTCAACAAGGCGCTTCTCCTTGGCCTGCCTACGGGCTCGCTCTTTGCATAGGGGGTGGACGCCATGGAGCTTATGACTCAACTTTGGGCGGGGATGCAGAACCTGATCGGCATCAAACCCTTCCTGGTGGTCGTCGCCGGCGTGATCGTCGGCATTCTGGGCGGCGCCATGCCCGGCGTTTCGCCTTCGATGGCCGTAGCGATCCTGCTGCCCTTCACCTTCGGCATGACGCCGACCATGGGCATCGTGATGCTCTGCGCCATCTATCTGGCTTCCAATTACGGCGGCTCCATCACGGCCGTCATGATCAACACGCCAGGGACGCCCTCGGCGGTGGTGACCGCCTTTGACGGCTACCCCCTGGCAAAGAGCGGCAGGGCCGGCTACGGCCTTGGCATTTCGCTGATCGCTTCTGTGTGGGGCGGTTTTGTGGGGATCATCATCCTGGTGCTGTTCGCGGCGCCTTTGGCAAACTTCGCTTTGAAGTTCTGGCCGGCCGAGTACTTTTCACTGGCGCTGATGGGCCTTACTACCGTTGCTTCCCTGGCTGGCG
The DNA here is from genome assembly GCA_004558205.1 of Pyramidobacter piscolens. Taxonomy (GTDB): domain Bacteria; phylum Synergistota; class Synergistia; order Synergistales; family Dethiosulfovibrionaceae; genus Pyramidobacter; species Pyramidobacter piscolens_A. The sequence goes on along the minus strand of SFDM01000014.1, from coordinate 46,833 downwards.
AGAAGTGGAACGAGTCGCTGATTGCCGTCCTCCTGGGGCTGCTTCTCAACACCATCGGCCTGGACCACGTGAACGGCGTGAGCCGTTTTACCTTTGACGTCCTGAACCTCTACGACGGATTCTCCTTTGTGCCCGCCCTGATCGGCCTTTTTGCCTTGAGCGAGGTCTTTGCTAACATTGAGGCCCATGATTTCAGAGCCTTTGCGACGGCTGAGGACCACGTGTCCGAATGGCCTTCGGTGAAGACCTACCTGAGTCTGAAATGGAGTATCCTGAGGTCGGGCGTGCTGGGCACGCTGATCGGGATTTTCCCCGGCGCGGGCGGCACCATCGCTTCTTTCCTCGCCTACGACATGGAAAAACGGCTTTCAAAGGAGCCAGAGATGTTCGGCAAAGGCGCGCTTGAAGGCGTGGCCGCGGCGGAATCTGCCAACAGCGCTTCCGTGGGCGGCGCTCTAGTGCCGCTTCTGACGCTGGGAATCCCCGGAAGCGCTTCGACGGCAGTGTTGATCGGCGCGTTGATGATTCACGAGCTTCGTCCCGGTCCCGAGCTGTTCACGAAGCACCCCGACATCGTCTATACGCTCTTTTCGAGCCTTTTCGTCGCGAACGTGGTGCTTTATTTCCTCGGAACCTGGGGCAGCCGGCTGTGGATCAAGGTGACCAAGGTGCCTAAGACCATACTCTATCCCATGATTTTCGCGTTCTCCGTGGTGGGCAGTTACGCTGTGCGTTCCTCGGTGTTCGACGTGGGCGTCTGCGTAGGGTTCGGCGTATTGGGGTGGATCCTTAACAAGTTCCGTTACCCGTCGTCGCCGATTGTGCTTGGACTCGTCCTCGGCGCTCTGATCGAGACGAACCTGCAGATGACCATCATTATGGGAGGCCCCGAACTGCTTTATAAGAGGCCCCTGAGCGCCGCGCTGCTCGGCATTGCCCTGCTCTCGCTGCTGGCGCCCATATTCGCGGAATTGAAGAAAAAATACGGCAAAAAAACGTGCTGATTCCCCGTCTCTCCTCGATGAGACGGGGAGAGGGAGGGAAAAGGGTTGAATTACTTTTTCTGTTTTATCAACGTCCTTGGAGGTCTGGCGCTATTTCTGTTCGGCGTTGAACAGAGTTCGCAGTTCTTCAGGAATAACCTTGGAGGCGAATCCCGCGAGCTGATGGGACGCTTTACGAGGAAAAAGTACCAGGCTTTTACGATCGGGGTGCTGCTCTCAGCTTTGACTCAGAGCAGCACCATCGCTACATCCTTCGCCGTCGGTTTTGTCGACGTGGGGCTTCTGTCCTTTGCGGGGTCGCTGATCGTCATGATGGGGGCCAGCCTTGGCGGGACTTTCGTGTCTTTTCTGCTGAGCCTGAATCTCTTCGCCTTCGCCCCTTTGCTGTTCGGTCTGTCTTTTTTTCTGGGCAAACTGAAGAACAGCTGGGTTAAAAGAATCTGCGGGCTGCTTGAGTGCCTTTCGCTGATTTTCATGGGCATGCTGATCCTCGGGTATGGCACGGGGCCTCTGTTTCAGGACGAGGCCTTTAGGAAGATCGTCGTCCATTGGGCGTCGAACGGCTGGATCATGGGCATGATCGCCTTCATCGGATCGGGCGTCCTTCAGAGCAGTTCGGCGATCATGGCGCTTGGCATCGCACTGGCGGCCTCAAACGCGCTGCCCGCCTCGTCGGCTTTGCCGATCGCGCTGGGAGCCCATATCGGCTCCACTACCATGGTGGTGCTGGCTGGCATGGGCGGCAGCATGAGCGCTCAGAGGCTTGGCTATGCGACATTTTTCTTCAAGCTTCTCGGCGGCCTGGCCTTTCTGTGCATTTCTCCCTTCGTCCATGATTTTTTGGTGGCACGGGGGTTTACGGCGGCGCAGGAGCTTGTGTACGGCCAGGTCCTGATCGCCACGTTCAATATCCTTTTGTTCTATCCCTTCCCAAGCCTGCTGTCGCGTCTGTCGGGCTGCCTGATCAACAACGAGGGCAATCTGAGCGAGCCTCGCTATCTTGACGAGGAAATTCTGACGGTGCCCGACATGGCCGTCATGCTCCTTTCGAAGGAAATGACAAGGCTCTCCAACTATATGGAAGCCTACCTCCAGATGCTTCTCGAGCCTCAGCAGCGGGACAAGGTTTTCTTTGAGACGCTGCCGAAGGGAATTGAAGACCTCTGCGGCGCCTGTCAGGAGTACGCCTATAAGATCAGCGTTCCCAAGGATGACGAGAAGCTTGCGAGAAATTTTGCGACGATCAGTTATACCATGTCTATCCTGCGGGGAATGCAGAAGCTTCTCTGCGGCGGCATCAAGACGAGCTTAGAGTCTCCGGCCATGCACGAAGCTCTAAAAGAGCGTCTTGGAGCCGACCTGTGGGAGCGCTGGTGCAAGCTCTCGCGCAAATGCATGCGCTGCAGCCTGAGGGCCTTCGTGATCGGGGAGATGGGGCTTGTCGCTTTGGGCGGCGAACTGGAAGCCCAGCTTGCCTCTCTCAGCAGCCAGATCCGCCGGGATGTGGGGGAAAACAGCGCCTACGACCGCAACGCGGCGAGAATCATCCGTTTAGTCTCTCTGATGCAAGGTTTTCTCGGCATGGCGAAGGAAGTTGCCGAGGGCGAGGAGTTTACGAAGAAGCAGTCGCTTTACAACGCCGCCGGCGCTGCCGTTCATGAATGGAAGGAGATTACAGCCTGATGTCCGCAAAATCTATCGAGTCAAAAGAGCATAACCTTGAAACCTATCTTTACGCTTCCGATAAGGCGCGGATGAAGGTCCTGGTCACACAGATGACGGACTTTGCCCGGGAGTCTCTGGTGCGCGCCGTGAAAGCTTTAAACGCTCTGGACCTAAAGACGGCCGGCAGCGTGATCGCCGACGATGACCGGATTGACGACCTGGAGGAGCAGATCGACCAGGAATGCCTCTACTCCATAGCCATGCGCCAGCCCATGCGCGAGGATCTGCGTTTCGTCTACGCGGTGATGAAAATCATCACCGATCTGGAGCGCATTGGCGACCAGGCCGTGAACATCTCCATACGCCTTCAGAAATACGTGGAGAGCACCGGAGGCTCGTCCCTGATTCCTAAACTCGAGCAGATCCAGGAGATGGGCGATAAATGCGACGCCATGGCCGCCGACTTTCTGGAAGCTTTCGACAAGGAGGACGGATCCATCCTGGAGAGGATGCGCAAAAACCGCCATGCTGTAAACGACATTGGCGACACGGCGGTCGCCCTTTTGATGCAGCGTTTGGCGTCTCCCTATTTGACCGAGACGCCCACGGAGATTTTCTGTTCCATTTGGATTATCAGACATTTGGGACGCGTGGCTGATCATATGATGAACCTTGCGGAGAAGGTCTACTTTATCGCCACGGGCATTTCGCCGATGACGCAGAAGAAGAACAGTTCCAGCGAACCGCGCGAGACTTCCGCTTCGGAGCGGTAAGAGCGGGTCCGGATTTTACCGCATGGGCGCGGAATTGCCGGGAGCTATGAGAATATCCCTTTTTTGATGTGATTCTTTTCATGTAAGACAGAATAAGCCAGAAATTTTAAGCCTTTGTTGATAACTTTTAAAAACTTATCAACAAAGGCTTTCTTTTTTTAACAATGAATGATAGATTGTATTTGTAAAAAGGTCGTTCTTGTTCTGGCAATATATGACGAAAGGGCGGATGTCATGTTTCGATACGGGGGCAAAGCCCGCGGCGTCACTCTTGTGGAACTTCTAACGGCGATTCCGCTTTCTCTGTTGATTCTGACTGCCGTGCTTCAGCTCTTTTTCCTTGCCGTCAGGACTTTTGAGAGAAATGAGGACATGTCAGCCGCGCCCGGATGGGACGCGGCTGAGAAATTCCTTGCCTTTCTCGGCACTCCCGCCCGGCACTGCGGCGTAGGGTTACCCGGTTGGTGGGATTCGTCCCTCTTTTCGACCCTGACTCATCCAGGAGCTCTTCCTGCCTGGTCGCTGTGGGGGTCTGCTGCCGTCGTCGGCAACTCAAGGTACGGCGAGTCTTTTGCGGCGGTAGGCGACGGGTGGGGCAATACGCTCCGTATTGTCTATGGAGTGCCGAGGGGCGTCATTCTTTTGGAAGATCTCTGCCTGCGCCGCTCTGAAAGCGCCCCCGCGCGTTTTTCCGATGCGCTGCGAATCGCGGGGGCCACGGGGGAGAGAAAAACGAGCAGCTGGATCCTCTTTCCGGGAACGTCGACGCCCGTGCATGTGGTCAGCGACGCTCAATCTGACCGCCCTTTGCTGCGTGCCCGCCGGGATACTCGGATCCCCTGGGGAGCCCCAGCCTTTCGCCTGATGGCGTTGCAGATTTGCGCCTACGATGGCAGGCTGTACGTCAACTATTATGACGACAGCGGAAATCAGCCTCTGGCTCAAAATGTGGAGGAGGTACGATTTCGCCTTGAGAAAAGCGGGCTGCTGCACGCGCGAATCACCGCGCGCAGCCCTGGTTCCGGATTTAAGATTCAGGAGGCGCGATCGTGGAGACTCGGCCTTTGAAAAAGAGGCGGGGCAGCGCTCTTGCGATCTCCCTGATTGTCGCCGCGTCTTTGGGTGTATTGCTCACGTTGGCTTCGGCACGATGGAAGGTCCTGCGGCAGAGGGCCGAGGACGCCGTGCTCCATGAGATACTGGAAAACGCCGCTCTGGACATGCTTGAGCGTGTGACGGCCTGGACCGCGGAACAAAAACCCGCCAATCCCTCGGATAAGACCTATGACGGGGTCGAACTGACGTCTGAAGATGGGCTTGACACGCTCGCCATAGAGCTGCCGGAACCGCTCAGACGGTCGGTTTCCGGTGGCGCGGCCCTAACGTCGGCCCTTCATTGGTGCGTTTTCACGCCTCCCGCAAAACTGAATTGGAGAGTGCTGGCAAAGGATTATCCTCCCAGTTTATATGAACCTTTGGAGAACGTGAAAAAAAGGGTGTTCGTCCAGTCCTTTGAGCAGTCCGCGCCGGGAATGGCCCCCGCGTCGCCCCATCCCCGGCGCGGGGCCTACAGGATCATGGTAACGGCCGTTCCCGCGGAAAATGAAGGCCTGCGGGACCGGGTGGTCCTTTTTGAGAGGGTTATCACGGTGGAACGATGAGAAAAGGAATCCTGCTTTTCGCGCTGCTGGCCGCTCTTTTCTGGGGCGCCCGCGTGGATTGCGCGCTGCCTCCGGAATTCAGCGTGCAGAAGAGGACGCTTTCGACGCTTGCGCAGTCCTCCAGTTGGCAGCTTGCCGGCAGCCCGCTGCCGGAGGGGTGGGAAGGAGGGACGCTGCGCCTCTTGCTGCCGCTGCGGAGAAGGTTCGCGGGCATGCGCGACGCGGGCTTGGTAAGGCGAATGCGCTGTGCGGCGGAGGAAGCCCTGGAAACGCTCTGGGACTCTTCAATCGAAGCGCCTCGAAAAATTTTGATCGCCCCCTTTGGCGGCGAAACGCCCATGGCCGGACCGCTCCAGCCTCTACCGGCCTACGACTCGGCGCTGGGCGCTTTTTTCGGGCTGGACGCGGAAAACTGGGCGAAAATGGCGGTTCAATATGACCGTTCCTGGATGGCGGCGCCCTGGCCCGCTTCCATGGTTCTCGTAAAATCCGCGCTGTACTGCCAGAGCGACGACGGCCTGCTCTGCGCCCTGGACCTCCGCACGGGCAAAGAGATTTGGAGTTTTTTTCCGCCCCAGCTGTGCCGTGCGCTCCGGCTGAAGACGGCGCTTGCGCTTGCCTCCGGCGAACTGCTTCCGTGGCTTCTCGCTGGAGGGCTGACGGCTGAAAAGGTGAAAGGCTCTGAGACTCCGGAAAAGATCTTTCTGTGGGGATCCTTGGGACAGGGCGGCCGCGGCCTTTACTGCCTTGACGTGACCGATCCGGAAGCTCCGCTGTTCGAATGGGCGAGAGAGGACTGGCCGGACGGCGAAGCCTGCGTCCTGTGGGGAAAGGGTGAAAGCTCGGTCTCGCGCATGGGCATGGTCCAGGCGGCGCCGCTTGTGGCTTACTACGGAGGAAACTGGAATCTGATCGTCCCGTCGGGACCGGACAAAGCGGGAAAGATTCTGGTTCTTGACGCGCTGACGGGGAAGAACCTGGACAGTTGTGACGGACAGGATGCGGCGCAGTTCAGCCTTCGCCCCTGTGGCCTGATGGACGCTTCCGGAAGCTTGTCGCGGCTGATTCAGTGCGACAGCGCCGGCGGCATACAGTTTTTTTCAAGGGAATCCTCGTCCTGGAGCGCCGATGGCAGGGTGGACCTGGGCGGGATCACTGAAGAGCCGTCGCTGCAATTCTATTTTTCTCCGATTCCCTGTGCGACCGTGCAAGGCCTGTGGATGGCTTTTGTTGCGGCGGCAGGGAAGGGCGCCGTCATCGCGGCGGCCCCTGAAGCGATGGAGGATCTGTGGTGGGAGCAGGCGCCGCTTAACGCGCGGTACGGCGCTTGGTGGCGTTTTCTTGAAGGGTTTCATCCCGTGATGTCGGCGCTCTTTTACGATGGCCTGCTTTATGTGCTTGGAACCGAGGAAAACCAGAGCGTTCTAAAAGTTTTCGATCTCCTGTCGGGGCGCCTTGCAGGCTCCCAGGTTCTGGACAAAGCGAAGGCGCTGATTCTGCATGGCGGGGCCGTGAAAGGGCTTACGCTGGACGATACGAGCGGGGAATATAATTTGACGGCGCTTTCGGTGGATCTGCCCATGCCGTCGTCGGGAATCTATTACACAATCGAGCGCTGAAGAGACTGCCTGCTGCGGCGCTCTCATTGGAAGGCGGTGGAGCCGTGCTGTCGCAGAACGAAAATTTTTTTCAGAAAAACCCTCTCGCCACAGGAGCGCTTTCAGCGCTCAAACCGGCAAAAGCGGCGCTAAGTCTGATTCCTTACAGAGTGGCGGCTCGGCTGGTCATGCTTCCTCTGGAGATCACGCCGGAAAACCGCCTCAGGGTTATGGTCGCCGATCTAGGCGACCTGCCAGGGCTGGACGAACTGAAAGCGCTCTCAGGGATGGCGGTGGATCCCTATCCTTCCGGCACGGCGGATTTGAAGCTTGAAATTGAAAGGGCCTATAACTTTCACGGACTTATAGAGTCTCTTTCGTCGGAGTTTTCAGAGGCTTCACCTGGTCCTGACGCGGAAGAATCGGACCTTTCCGGATCGGCGCCGGTGGTTCAGATCGTCAGGAGCCTCATCAATCAGGCTGTGTCAGAAGGCGCTTCCGACATTCACATAGAGCCGTCGGAGCAGGATTCGAGGGTGCGTTTTCGAATCGACGGCCGCCTGGCCGACGCCGTTCACTTCCCTCGAAAACTGCACTGTTCTGTGGTGGCCCGCGTTAAAATCATGTCAAACATCGACATTGCCGAAAAAAGGATGCCCCAGGACGGGCGGATTTTGTCGCAGGTTCAGGGGCGGAAGATCGATTTTCGAGTTTCGACCCTGCCCTCGATCCATGGGGAAAAGATAGTGATGCGAATTCTGGACCGGCAGAAAGCCGCACTGGGTCTCGGCGGTCTTGGCTGCGATCCCGGCGACCTGGCGGCTATTGAGTCGCTGCTCGCTTCATCCAGCGGCGTTATCCTGTGCACTGGCCCTACGGGCAGCGGCAAGACGACCACCCTCTACGCCATGCTGGAAAAGCTGAACACCGCGGAATTCAATACGGTGACGGTTGAAGATCCCGTGGAGTATCACGTTCCTGGCGTCACGCAGGTTCAGGTCCACGAGAGAGGCAAGCTGTCTTTTTCATCGGCGCTCCGATCCATCCTGAGACAGGATCCCGACATCATCATGGTGGGAGAGATTCGCGACGCCGAGACCGCTTCGTTGGCCGTGCGGGCTGCCCTGACTGGACATATGGTGCTGAGCACGCTCCACACTGGCGATGCCGCCGGCGTTCCCGCGCGACTGATGGACATGGGAGTCCCGGCCTTTCTGATCGCCTCGACGCTGACGGGTGTCATCGCCCAGCGCCTGGTCAGAAAATTGTGCCCTCTGTGCCGGCAGCCCTACGAGCTTCCTGGTATACAATGCGCCGAACTCGGCGTTCCCCTGAACGCCCTGTTTTATAAGCCCGCGGGCTGTCCCAGCTGCGGAGGACGCGGATACCGGGGCCGTACCGCCCTTTTCGAGATTATGAAGGTCGACGAGGAAATGGCGAAGGCGATTATGCTTCGCGAGGACGCCGACTCGCTGCGGCGGCAAAGATCCGCCGCCGGCATAAGGACGCTGCGCGGCTGTGGTATTGTCAAAGCGCTTCAAGGCGTCACCAGTCTGGAAGAAGTTTTGGGAGCCGCCTGCGATTGAAAGGAGTGGAAAGAGCCGCGATGTGGAACTTGAAGATGAATAATTTGCTGGCGAGAGCCGCGGCGTTGGGCGCCAGCGACCTGCATCTGTCCTGCGGCCATTCCCCTTTTTTCAGGGTCGACGGCGGCTTGTCCGCCGACGATTCACTGCCGCCTCTCAATGAAGAGAGCCTGATGGCGCTGTTGTCGGAAATCCTTTGTCCGGAACAGGGCGCGCGGCTGAAGCGCGAAAAAGACTTGGACTGCGCGTTTGAGGCGGATGAGCCGTCGCTGAGTTTCAGGCTGAGGCTGAATTGCTACTGGGCCTTGGGCCTTCCACATGCGGCGATACGCCTGATTCCCATGAAAATACCGTCCCTCGGCGAGCTGGGACTTCCCGAAGCATTGAGATCCTTCTGTCCCCGCAAAAAGGGGCTTTTCCTGGCCGCGGGCCCTTCGGGCAGCGGCAAAAGCACGACTTTAGCCGCCCTGGTGCAGGAGATCAACAGGACTCGCCGCGTTCACGTGGTCACTTTGGAAGACCCGGTTGAGTTTGTGTATCGGTCAGAGCGCTCCCTGATCCATCAAAGAGAAATTGGACAGGACTGCGCCAGCTTTCCCGAAGGACTTCGGCGCGCGCTGCGCCAGGATCCCGACGTGATCCTGATCGGCGAAATGCGAGACCCGGAAACGATTGCGGCGGCGGTTACAGCCGCAGAAACGGGACATTTGGTGCTCGCTACGCTTCATACGCAAGACGCTCCGCAGACACTTGACAGGATCATCGACGCCTTTCCGCCGAACCAGCAGCCGCAGGTGCGAAATCAGCTGAGTTCCTCGCTGCTTGGGGTCTGTTCCCAGCAGCTCGTTCCAGCGGCGGGCGGCGGCAGGACGGTGGCTGTAGAACTGCTGACTGCGACCAGCGCCGTGAGAAACGCAATTCATGAGGGGAAAACTTTTCAGCTGAGGTCCTTGATTCAAACGGGGGCCGCCGAGGGTATGCGCAGCATGGAGCAGTCCTTGGCCTGGCTGGTGCGCCGCGGCAGGATATCGGAAGAAACGGCGATGGACTGCGCTTTTGACGCCGCGGAGCTTCAGCGCCTTCTGCGCGCTCTGCAGGGCGCGCAATGAGATTCCTGTATAAAGCGCGCTCGGAAGAAGGGGAGCTCCGCCATGGGACGATCCAGTGCCCTTCCGCCGAGGAAGCCGCGAGGCGGTTGAGAGAACTCGGGCTTTTCCCCGTGCTGATTGAGGCCGAAAGGCGTCCTCCGGCTTTTCGCTCTCTGATAAATTCCGCTTGGGAAAAGATGAGCTCCATTGGAACGATTCCCCTGAGTGAAAAAACGATCTTTTTCAGACAACTGGAGACCTTTGTCGGCGCGGGCGTCTCGTTGGGAGCGTCGCTTCAGCATCTGGCGCTGAATACCTCCTGCCGTCCCCTGGCGAAAAAAATACGCCGTATGCAGCGGGACGTGGACGAAGGGCGCTCGCTGAGCCGTTCCATAGCCGAACGCGGTATTCTTGACCTGGCTGGACAGGCCATGGCGGAGGCCGGCGAGGAAGCGGGGCAGCTTGACCGGTCTCTGGCTCTGATCGCGGCCCAATATGAACGGCGGGAAGCGCTGCGCAAAAAAATAGCGTCAGCCCTGGCTTACCCTATGATCGTCATGCTTTTTTCTCTGGTCCTGTTATTTGTCCTTTTTTACCATATCCTGCCCCGCTTTAGAGAGGTCTTCCACCATATGAACCTTAGGATTCCCTCTCAGACGGCATGGGTGTTCAGCCTCAGCGAAGCGATGCCTCGCATGGCGTTCCTGGCAATAGCGGCAGGAGGCGCTCTTTTTGTCCTTCTCCGTCTTTTGAGGCGCTATGGCAGGGGGCGTTTCCTGATGGATTCCATCCTTCTGCGTGTTCCCGTTGTGGGGAAAATGGTCGCTAAGTCCGCGCTTTCCCGATGCATGAGGACGTTGGGAACCCTTTTAGGATCTGGCGTCCCTCTGCTCCGTTCCCTCGAACTGAGCGCCCGTGCGACGCAAAACAGCGCCGTCACCGCGGCCATTATGTCGCTGCACGATGCGGCGTCGCGGGGAGCGTCGCTCGGCGTCAGAGCTTCGGAGCAGAAAGTTTTTCCACCTCTGGTCGCGCAGCTGATCAGCGCCGGTGAGCAGACTGGCGGCCTTGAAAAAATGCTGATGAAAATTGCCGAATGGTATGACCGGGATCTGGAAGAAAGCGTCAAGCGCCTGGCCTCCGTGATGGAGCCTTTCCTGATCCTGATCGTCGGCATGATCGCCGCAGCGGTGATTTTTGCTCTTTTCTCTCCAATTCTTTCACTGGTTCAGACTTTATCCTTGGGGGGGTAGACGATGAAAGGCCGTTCACGGGGGTTCTTGTTGGCGGAATGTCTTCTGGCCATAGCTGTGGCGGCGCTTTTGCTGCCGCCTCTCGCTTCAGCGCTGCACGACGCCCTTTCTGCGTCCAGCGCCCTGCGGCAGCAAGAAGAGGCCTTCCGTATTGCTTCATCCTGCCTCGAAATGACGAGCGCCCTTGGGGACGTCCCGTCGATCAAAAACCTTTCCGAGGACCTTGGACACTATGGAGCTTCCTACGACGTCAGCGTAAAGATCGTTCCAGAGCCGAAGGGGAAACTGTGCAGCGTGACGGTTTCCTGGAAGGGCGCCCGCGGAAGAAAAAAAGTTGAATTGGAGCGCCGCCTCCGCTGAGGCCGCGGATTTCTGAAGGCTGCAAAACAGGACGGAGGCAAACTGCCTAAAGGGGGAAGATGGCGTGAACGAAGGTTTCAGATTAAGCGCGGCCCTGTCACTGCGCGACGGCTGCGCGTTTTATGCTGAGCTTGCAAGGCGCGGGGAAAAATTGTGCCTGGTGGATGGAGACGTACTGTCCCTGCCGCCGGGGACGTTCCAGAACGACCGCATTCTGGACGCGCCGGCTTTAGGCGTCTTTTTGCGCAGGGAACTCGCCTTTCGTTGGAGAAAATTGCCCTTTGTCATTGGAATTCCGTCGTCGGACTGCCTTTTTCGTACTGTCAGCCTTCCGGAGATGGATATCGGCGAGGCGCGTTCAGCCATTTTCTGGAGCTTTTCAGAGTTATTCGCCTACGGAGCCGGAGATGCTCTTTTCGACGTTTGCCCCGTACAGACGCCCAATCCAGCGCGTGGAAAAATGGAGGTCGTCGCGGCCGTATCCCTGCGTTCAAAGCTGATGCCCCTCTTTGACGCTCTGACCAACTCTCGCAGCTGCGTTTCGGCGGCCGAACCCCAGATAACGGCCTGTGCCCGCGCCCTAACTCCCAGAAGCGGCGGCGGTGGGCTGAGCCTTCTTGCGGTCCTGTTTCACGGCGCCGCTCATATTGTTCTCCTGTTTGGCCATTCAGGGCTCCTGTTCAGGACCATCGCTTTCGAGGACGACTCTTCGGAGTTTGAAAAGACCGGCCGCGTCCAGGCCGTATGCGGCGAGATTGAAAGGACTCTAAGCTACGCTTCCTCGGCTTACGGCGCGCCGAACGTGGAAGAACTCAAGCTTGCCGGCGCGGAGGAGCTCTGTGATGAACTGATCCCCCTGCTCAAATTCAGAGGAAGGGTCGTCAGAACATCGGTGAAGGACTATTACAATCTCTCTTTTCTGCCGCCGGCCGATGAAAACTGGCTGGATGTGGCCGGGCTTGTGCTGAGGCATGCCGATGAAGACGGAATTTAACCTGCTTCCGTCGGATTATGCGTCCCATCCCCCTTCGCCGTGGAGACGCCTGCTGGGACGTTTCGGTTTTTTTTTCGCGCTTGCCTTCTGTTTTGCGGAATTCTCGGCCGTGGCGCTCTACCACGCGAGACAGTTGAACGACCGGCGTTTGGCTTTGCTTGAAGAGGAGAGAACGGTTATGGGAAAGGCGGCGGCGCTGAACGAACGTTTTCAAAGCCTGGCCGCGCGGAGAAACCGCTGGCAGTCGCTTCTAGCGGAGGCGCAGCGTTCCGTTCCCGCGGTCGGTCTCCTCGCCGCGGCATACCAATGGCTGCCGCAGACGGGCGCTGTGGACCGCCTCCTTGCGGACGAAAGGAGATGCGAGATCTCCGGCGTGCTGGCTGACCCTGAGGAGCTTGAAAGCTATCTGCGCGACCTCGGCGCTTTGCCGGGATACGGTCCTTTCAGGCTGATGGAACGCCGCCTGATTCAGCGGGGCGCTGTGGCGTTCAGAATAGAAGCGCCGAGGCGGCGTCCATGAAAAAATTGACTGTTATTCCCGAGGCTGTATCCTTGTTCTGCCTCGGGGCGGCGGCTCTGCTGCTTGTGGCCTTTGAGTTCGCGGCCGCCGAAAAACTGCAAAAGCTGAAAGCCGGCAACGCGGAAATTCAAACGCTGACGGAACGTGTCCAAAGGCGCACAGAGAGGCTTGGACACTCCGCCGCCGCGATGGAAAATGAAGAGAAGGCGCTGCTGTCGCTGCCTGTGCATTTGGCCTCGAGCGCTGAAGATCTGAAAGCTCTTGCCGAAAAACAGGCCGTCGATTCCGGCCTTCAGCATTCCGCGGTCCTTTCAGAGGTCGATCAGGCTTCGGGGAAAGCGTTTTTAAACCTTTCAGTCCGCGCCTCGCCTGAAGCGTGCCGAAGCTATCTGAAGGTTCTTTTAAACCGTCGGGAACTTTTTTTCGTGACCGCTCTGGAACTGCGCAATCTGGACGATAGCCGCGTCAGGATGGATGTTCGTCTGCTGGGCTTTTTCAGTGCGGCAGAAAAGGGGGAAAGACCGTGATGGATTCGCGGAAGGGCGGTTCCCTCCTTTTCGTTCAAGGATTCAGGGGAAAAAAGATCTTGCAGTGTCTCCGCTGGGCCATCCTGCTGGGCGCCTGCGCCGCCACGGCAGCGCTGCAGCGTCAGATTACGGAGCCCGTTCCCCCTCGCGGCGGCGCCGCAAATGAAGAAGCTCTTTTTTCAGACCTGCCCCTTACAATCCGGCTGCGCGATTACCTGGATCTGCGAAACGGGGCTCTTCAAAGGACAAATTTCGAGCGCGCCTTTCACGCGGACACTGAGCCCGCTCAGAAGGGCCTCCCCAACCCGCCGGCCCTTTTTGTTCATGGAATCGTCCTTTCAGGGGCTAAAAAATATGCGTTGATCTCCGTCGACGGAACGGTTCAATCTGCCGTGGTCCATGAGGGCGAAATGGTGGCGGATGACCTGCGTATTGTGGAAATCGACGGGAGAGGCGTCGCTTTTTTGTGGCGCGGGCGCTCCATCTTTGTGAGTCTAGAGTGATGAACCGTCAGGAGCGAATAACCAATGAGACGATTTACGGCGCGGTTCCTGCTGATGCTGTGTCTTTTAGGCTGTACGGAAATCCCGAGTGGGGCGGCGCAGGCCAAGCTGCTTTCTCTGCGCGCTGAGCAGGCGGGGGATTCCATGATTTTGCTGTTTCTCGAAGGTGCGTCGTTGACAAAACCTGAGATTGTACTCCAGAATTCCGACTCCGTGATTTTGGCGCTTCGCGGCGTGTCCTTTCCTGCGGTGCGCCATGAGCGCAGTCTGGATACGCCCTTGGCTCCCTATGTGGTCATAGAACAGTCCGGTGACGACGTCCTTGTGACGCTGACTTGCGATTCCCCCTTGAAAATACGCGGCGTGAAGGGAATAGCCACAGGGAAAATGAGAATCCAGATCGTTAAGGACCTTCCGTCAGATCTCTCAGAAACGCGGCGCGGAATGGAGGAACGAAAACGCGGCGATCCCCTTCAGTCGGTGAAAAAGATCTCCCTGGAACTGAAAAATTGCACCTTTGCAGAAGCTTTCAGGCTTTTGGGCGCCTATGCCGAAGTCAACGTGATCGTGGACGGTTCCGTACCAAAGGACCGCACGCTGACGCTTTCGCTTCGGGACGCGCCGCTGGCGGAGGCGTTTCAATTCGTGCTCAGAAGCGGCAACTTGGACTACGGCATTATAGGCCGGACGGTGGTGATCGGCGCTCGAAACGCCCTGAGCGTTCTTATGGATCGAGCCGTGACCATGGTCTACCCAGTTGCCTACGCGGAACCTCAAAAGATTGTCCCGTTGCTGAGAGAGATGGCGGATCTGACGTCACCGGCCAACTCGATTATCGTCGACGAGCGGCTGCGCGAGCTTTATGTGAAGGCGACGCCCATGCAGCAGGAGCGAACGCGAAAAACGCTCCAGCGGATCGACGCACCGGGACGGCAGGTGATGATGAAAGCCCGCATCATCGAGGTCAACGACGACGCGAGTGATCAACTAGAAACAGCGATTAACGCCGTCTACGACTGGTGGTGGGGAAGTTTTCAAAATGGAGCATTCTCCGCCGGCTTCGCGCAGAGCGGCTATAAAGGCGGGACAAACGAAGGCCCTTTGCCGAACCTCAGCACGGCGTCCAAGCTTCCCGGCCAGATCGGCGACGGCGTGGTCAGTTTGGCCGGCGCCGCGACCCGGATGCTTGACTTCAGGATTCAAACACTGGTACAGAACCATAAAGCGCGGGTGCTGGCCGATCCTACGGTTACGGTGCTTGATGGACAGAAGGCCACGGTGAAGCTCATCGAGAAGTTGAAATACGTTACGAAAAGGGACGATGCGAAGAACCCGACCTATGAAGATGAGGAAGTGGGGCCCAAGCTCGAGGTGACGCCTCGTATCGGCAGAAACGGGATGATCACCGTATCTCTGTCCCTGGCCACCGGCGAGATCGTCCAGTGGATCAAAGGCGGCCAGGGCGAGCAGATTCCTCAGACCAACTCCCGTGAGGTGAACACCACAATCCGGGTTCGCGACGGAGAACCCTTCGTGATCGGCGGTCTTTTCAAGGAGACACGCTCGAAGGCAAAAGCCTCGGTTCCCATTCTGAGCAGCATCCCCCTGTTAGGCCAGCTTTTTCAATCGCGCCTCGACAAAAAAACCCGCAGCCAGGTCGTGATGATCCTGATCCCTTACATTTTAGAAGTTCCCGATGCCGTGATCCGGGGAAAAACACTGTAAGTGTGCGCCGCCATCTTGATTTTCCCGCTCCTTTCATGCATAATCAACGCAGGAAAAAGTCACGAATCACGGGAGGTTCAAATTTTAAGCGTTCAGGATCTTGCAATTAAAGGCAAAACACTATAGAATAGAACGTCATGTATTCTGACGCAGTGTAACAGATAAACAGACTCTCAGGAGGTCGCTTGGCTTATGGCTGAAATTGTTGATACTAGTAAGTTTTACCCTGGTCTGAAACTGAAATGGCAGGGTGGTTTGTGGGAAATCGTTGATTGTCAGCATCACATGAAAGGTCGCGGCGGCGCTGTGATGAAGTGCAAACTTCGTAACCTTGATACGGGAAGCATTGTGGAAAACAGCTTTGTGTCGGGCGAGCGTTTTGAGAGGATCGTTTTTGACGAGAAACCTGCGCAGTACATCTTCCTTGACGGTGACAGCTATGTCTTTATGGACATGGAAAGCTACGACCAGATCTACCTTACAAAGGAAGTTCTCGGTCCGGCCCTGAACTATCTGACCGATAACCTGAACGTGAGCTTGGACATGTATGAAGGCCGCATCATGGGCATCGAACTTCCGAACAGCGTCACCCTTCAGATCGTGGAAACGCAGCCTGGTTTCAAGGGCGATACGGTCGCCGGCGGCGGCAAACCCGCAACGCTCGAAACCGGTCTGACGATTACCGTCCCCATGTTCGTTGAAAACGGCGAAACGATCGTCGTGGACACGCGCACGGGAGAGTATATCGAACGCGCTAAAAAGTAGTTCCCGAGTTTTTTTCGAGGGGACTGTGGCTGGAAGCACTGAAAAGAGGAGGCATTATGATGAGCGCACGCGAAAAGATCGCTTATATCAGGGGTTTGCTTGACGCTGGAAAACCGGAAGATAAACTTGCGCTTTCTCTCTATAGTGCCATAGTCGAAGCGCTGGACGCTTTGGCTGACGAGGTGGAGGAAGTCAACGAGGGGCTTGCTGAGCAGCGGGACGTTACGGAAGAACTTTTTTCGATTTGCGAAGAACTGGATTCAGATCTTTCCGATGTAGAATCGAAGTTTGACGACGAAGCTGATGAAGAGGACGCTGATTTTGACGATGAATACAAGGAAATCACGTGCCCTTCCTGCGGGCTGCATTTTTTCTATCATCCCTCTATGCTCGCGGAAGAGAGCAGCGTGACTTGCCCCGACTGCGAGTGTGTGATCCCCGTAGACCCCGAGAAGAAAACTGATGACCTTGATGGATGATATACAGCAAAGTTCCGGATCTGCGTTTAAATCCGATTTCGATCTGGAACGGGCCGTCGCCGAAGCCCAACTCGACGGGAGCGAATCTTCCGACGGGAAGGTGCATATTTCAGAGGACGTGGTCCTGGAGATTGCCCGCCGGGCTCTTGCGAAAGTTCCCTCCGTCCAGCCCGCAAGTTCCGGCATCACCTCGGTGCTTGGCATAGGACGGAAAAATCCGGAAGGTGTGAGAGTATCCCTCGAAGAAGGAGCTCACGCCCAGATCTCAGTCGACGCTTTTGTACTGATCCGTTATGGACTGCGCATCCCCGATGCAGCGTGGGACGTACAGGAATTTCTTAAAAAAGAACTTGAAAGTTCGACGGGCTATGAAGTGAAGTCCGTGAACATTCACGTGCAGGGCGTTTATTTTGACGATGCCCAGGAGAAGGATTCTGACACAACGGAAACGCAGGCAAAGGCAGCTCTGACTACTGCCGCAGAGTGATACCTGATAGTCGGCTCGCCATCGTCGGGCCGGCTATTTTGCTTTACAAGGGAGGAGATGGCAACGTGTATCAGGACTTTGGACGGACCGTTCTTGGTTCAATAAAGGTCGAGACGCAGGCTGTGATCTCTCTGGTTTCGCGCCATCTTCCTCGGGGCGTACAGTGCTCTGCCGTTCGCTTGAGGCCTCATGACAGGCTGTGCCTTGTCGTTATCAGCGACAAAAGAGAATTCTGGAGCCGTGAGGACGATTTAAAGAGGGCAAAGGCGATCGCGTTCGATCTGAAGATGATCGGCATGGACTTGCCTCGTGTGCAGTGGATCCGGCAGAACCGTTTTTTGTCCGATCCCCCCTTTGCGGATCACCCCCTCTACGGCATGCCCAGTTTCTGGGCCATGCTCGTTTGTACGCTCTTTGTCTGCCTGGTGATGCCGCTCAAAGACCTGTTGATCTACATTGGCCTCGGCGCGGCGTCGTGGCTGACCGCCACGTGGATTATTTCCGGCGGCGGCTGGGGGCATCTACAGGACCTTATCCCCTTTTTGAAGAGAGGCTTAAAACGATGACCAGCTTACATACTGGATCCCCTTCTGATTTACACAACATCAGAGAGCGGGCATTTCAAATGCTTTGCGCCATGGATCTGACTGAAAAACAGAAAGAAAGCAGTCTGGAACCTTTGAAAGAGAACATGAAAGATCTTTTTCTGGCTGCTCCCGCCAATGAAGAGGGCGAAACGCAAGAGAGCTTGGAAAAAGGCGCCGCTCCCTCTTTGGATGAAGAGTTTTGCGCAGGTTCTTGCGTCTGCTGGCAATGTTCCATGGAGGTCTTTCATTCCGCCTGCATGGAAGTGGAGGGGGTGCTCGGACAGCTGCCTCAGATTGATGCTCTGATTATGGAGCACGCCGTCAACTGGAAACCGGACAGGATGTCCGCCGTGGATCGGACCCTTATCCGCCTTGCGGTTTACGAGGCCATTATCGCGCAGACCGCGCCGGTCGCAGTGGCCATCAACGAGGCTGTGAATCTCGCGAAGACGTATGGCAGCGACGAATCGGGGCGTTTTGTCAACGGAGTGCTCGCGAAGATCGTGCGTGAAAGAAAATGACACTCCGCTCTCAGGAAGAAAATAAGCAGGTTCTTTCTGTCGATGAAGTGGCGTTCCGCGTCAAGAAAATGCTGGAGTATGATCCGCTGCTTTCAAACCTGACCGTGGAAGGGGAACTGTCGGACCTGAAAAGGCACAGCAGCGGCCACGTCTACTTTATGCTGAAGGGCGCGAAGGCCTCCGTCCCCTGCGTGATGTTCAGAAGCGACGCTGCGGGAATGCTCTTGTGGCCGCGCGTGGGCGACCGGGTCATCCTGCAGGGCCGGGTGGATCTCTACGCCGAACGGGGAACCGTCCAGGTGTACGCGCGGAAGATGTTCCCCCTTGGCGTGGGCGCGGCAGCCCGGGCAAAAGAGGAGCTGAGGCTGAAGCTCGAAAAGGAAGGGCTTTTCTCGGATATGAGAAAACGTCCGCTGCCGCCCTATCCGCGCCGCGCGGTCTGCGTGACCTCGCCGACGGGCGCGGCCGTCAGGGACGTGATCAACGTTTTCAGAAGACGCTATCCCTCGGCGGAGCTTGTAGTCGTTCCCTGCCTGGTGCAGGGGCTTCAGGCTCCTGAGTCGATCGCCGCCGCGCTCAGAAGGGCCGGCGCGGTTCCGGGCGCGGAAGTGATTCTTCTTGTCAGAGGCGGCGGCAGCCGGGAGGATTTGAACCCCTTCGACGACGAAGAGCTTGTCAGGGAAGTGGCGCGTTCGCCGCTGCCGTTGGTCAGCGGCGTGGGCCATGAGGTGGACTGGTCGCTCTGCGACATGGCGGCGGACTTGAGAGTTCCGACCCCCACTGCGGCGGCGGAGTCCGTCTTTCCCGACAGAAAGGGCGTCCTCGACGCCTTGCGCGGCGCGGAAGATCGCCTGGCGGCGGCTCTTGCGTCGCGCTGCGGCCTTCTGGCAAGCAAAGTGGCGTCGCTGGAGTCCGGCATCACGCGTAGCTGTCTGCGTTTTATCAGAAGCGGAATGCAGACGGCCGACTCTTTGGAAGAGCAGCTCAACGTAAGGTGCAAAAGGTCCCTCCGAGAATCGGAGCTTCGCCTGAACCATCTGGAGCGTTCCCTGCTGGGGCTTTCGCCGCAGTCAATCTGCGCCAGAGGGTACGCGCTGTGTCTTTCAGGCGCTGCGCCCGTGACGTCAGTAAAACAAATCAAAGCCGCCGGGCGCCTCACCGTTCAGCTGATCGACGGCGACGCGGCTTGTTCTATAGAGCACATCACAGAAAAAGAAAAAATTTCCTAAGGAGCGTTCATGATGAATTATAAAATTGCTGATATTTCTTTGGCGCCGTCGGGGCATAAGAAGATGAGCTGGGCCTGGCGCTCGATGCCGGTGCTGAACTCGCTGAAGGGCCAGTACGCGGCCGGCCAGCCCCTGAAGGGCGTGAAGCTCGCGGCGTGCCTGCACCTCGAAGCGAAAACCGCCTGCCTGCTGAAAACCTTCAAAGAATTGGGCGCCGAGGTCTGCGCCGCTGGAAGCAACCCTCTTTCCACACAGGACGATATCTGCGCCGCGCTGGTGGAGTCGGGAGTCAGCGTTTTCAGCCGCCATGGGATGGACGCCTCGGAATATCATCAATATTTGAAGGACACCCTTTCCTTCGGCCCCTCGGTGATCGTCGACGACGGCGCCGACCTCATGGCCACACTGTTCTCTTTCATGCCCGAACTGATCCCCGCCGTCGAAGGCGGGTCGGAAGAGACCACCTCCGGCGTCAAGCGCCTGAAAGCCATGGAGCGCGAGGGGATGATTCCCTTCCCCGTGATTTCAGTGAACGACGCGAACAGCAAATACCTCTTCGATAATCGTTACGGCACGGGCCAATCTGTCTGGGACGGCGTGATGAGGACCACCAATATCCTGATCGCCGGCAAAACGGTGGTTATCGCCGGCTACGGCTGGTGCGGCCGCGGCGCCGCCATGAGGGCGAAAGCTTTGGGCGCGCGCGTCATCGTGACGGAACTCAACCCGCACAGAGCCTTTGAAGCCGTCATGGACGGCAACGCCGTGATGACCATGGCCCAGGCCGCGCCTCTAGGCGACATCTTCCTGACCTTTACGGGCAACACCAGGGTTATCAGAGGAGAGCACTTCCAGCACATGAAGGACGGCGCGCTGCTTGGAAACGCTGGGCATTTCGACGTGGAAATCGATAAAAAAGAGCTGAAAGCCCTCTCGGTCAAGCAAGAGGAAGCTCGCCCCAACATCGAAACCTTTACGATGGCCGACGGCCGCCGCTTGAACCTTCTCGGCGAAGGGCGCCTGGTGAACCTGGCCTGCGGCGACGGCCATCCTATCGAGATCATGGACTTGAGCTTCGCCCTGCAGCTTGAATCGGCTCTGTACGTACATCAGCATGGCAGGGCCTTGAAATCCGGGCTTATGGACGTTCCCGCCGAGATCGACGAGCGCGTCATGAAGGTCAAGCTCTCTTCCATGGGGCTGGCTCTCGAAGAGCTGACGGAAGAGCAGAAAGCCTACATGAACGACTGGCGCGAGGATTAGGCGTGTCCACCCTCTTTCGCGACGTCTGTCTGTACGACGGTTCCATGGAGCGCGCCCGGCGCGCCGACCTTCTCGTCGAAGGCGGCGACATCGCGCAGATTGGCCTGCCGGGGACTTTGAGCGGTGAAAAACGGGAGGTCCTGGACGGACGCGGCGAACTTCTTCTGCTGCCGGGGTTCTTCAACGCCCACTGCCACGCTGCGATGACGCTGCTGCGCGGCCTGGGCGAAGAAGAGCCCCTAATGGAATGGCTTGAACGCAAGATCTGGCCTCTGGAGGGCAAGTTGACGCCGGAACAGATTTACGAAGGCACGTCCCAGGCTGTCTGCGAGATGGTAAAAAACGGCGTCACGGGCTTTTCCGACATGTACTATCATATGGACCAGGTCGCCCGGGCCGTCAACGACCTGGGCGTCCGCGGGGCCATCGCCGTCGGGGTGGTGAGCCGGAACGCGGAGCTCCTTGAAAAGAGCCTTTACCGGGACTACGGCAACGTGGCGGGACCGAGGATCGTCAATAACCTGGATCCCCACGCTCCCTACACGGTGACCTTCGAGGGAATGTGCCGGATCGCCGAGGTGGCTCTTCAGAAGGACATGCCCTTCCAGTTTCATTTCCTCGAAGCCCAGTGGGAACGGGACTACATCCAAAAGAACTTTGGCCTGACTCCGATTCAGTATCTGGAGAAGACGGGCCTGATGAAAATCCGCCGCCTTGTGCTGGCTCACGGCGTGTGGCTGAACGAAGAGGAGATCGACTATCTGGCGGCTCACGACGCCGCCGTCGTTCACTGCCCTTCGTCCAACACGAAGCTGGGCAGCGGCGTCGCGCCTTTGCCCGCCATGTACGCGAAGAATTTGCGCGTGGCGCTCGGCACCGACGGAGCCGCGAGCAACAACCGCCTCGACCTGTGGGACGAGATGCGTTTGGCGGCGCTGCTGCATAAAGGCGTTTCGAAGGATCCTACTGTGGTGACGGCCCGACAGCTGATCCGCAGCGCGACCTACGAGGGCGCGAGAGCCTTTGGCTTTGAAAAGACGGGGCTGCTGCGCGAAGGCTGGACCGCCGATTTTGCCGCGGTCGACCTGAAAGCGCTCCATTATATCGGCGCTGACGAGGAAAACGTGGCGGGCTATCTGGTCTACGCCGGAAGTTCCGCCGACGTCCGGCATGTGATGTGCGGCGGCGTCTGGCTCATGAAGGACCGCGTCTTTCTGCCCCGTCCCGAAAAGGATATCAGGGAGGCCAGCTCCGCGATGCGGGGCAAGCTGATCGCCAGCCTGCAATAGAAAAACGCAGGGCCTTTCCTGACAAAAGAACCGAGGAAAAATTTTAAGTTCATGCGGAGAAACGGTGAACGGGAGAGAGCCGGCCGCCGAGAAAACGCTGCGGCCTGCGCGCTCCCTGGGCGTTTCTTTTCGCTAAATATTTATACGGAGGTGGTACTTGTGCAGTATCGCAGTGGTAAGGAAATTCGTGACCTGTTCATTAAGTTTTGGGAGTCCAAAGGAAGCCATCACTATAAGAGTTTTTCACTGGTGCCCGATGATCCTTCATTGCTTTTCACGATCGCCGGCATGGTGCCCTTTAAAAAGTACTACCTCGGCCTTGAAGAGCCGGAACACGCGATGGCCGTCACGTCCCAGAAGTGCGTCCGCACCAACGACATCGACAACGTGGGCCGCACCGCGCGCCACCATACCTTTTTTGAGATGCTCGGCAACTTTACATGGGGCGGCTACTTCAAGCGCGAATCTCTGACCTGGGGCTGGGAGTTCCTGACGGATATCCTGGGGCTCGACGGCAGCCGGATGTACGCCACGATCTATAAGGACGACGAAGAGGCCTTCAACGTCTGGACAAAGGACATAGGCCTTCCCGAGAGCCATATCCTCCGCAACGGCGAGGACGAGAACTTCTGGTACATGGGGCCCCAGGGCCCCTGCGGCCCCGACTCGGAGATCATGTATGACCAAGGGGAGGAATACTCCTGCGGCCCCGACTGCCACCCTGGCTGTGACTGCGACCGCTTCCTCGAGATCTGGAACCATGTTTTTACCCAGTTTGACCGGCAGGCCGACGGCAGCTACCTTCCCCTGCCCCGCAAGAACATAGACACGGGCATGGGGCTTGAGCGCCTGGCTTCACTGATTCAGGGAGTGCGCAACGACTTCGAGACCGACCTGTTCACGCCGCTGATGAACAAGGCGGGACAGATCGCGGGAGTCAAGTACGGCGACGATCCCAAGAGCGACCTGGCGCTGAAAGTCATTTCCGAC
Source organism: Pyramidobacter piscolens (assembly GCA_004558205.1). Taxonomy (GTDB): domain Bacteria; phylum Synergistota; class Synergistia; order Synergistales; family Dethiosulfovibrionaceae; genus Pyramidobacter; species Pyramidobacter piscolens_A. Next base: position 23,966 of record SFDM01000014.1, on the reverse strand, counting down.
CACGTCCGCTCGGTGTGCTTCATGATCGCCGACGGGATTCTTCCCGCCAACGATGGCCAGGGCTATGTGCTTCGCCGCTTGCTTCGCCGCGCGGCGCGGTACGGCCGCCTGATCGGCATCAAAAAGCCCTTCATCGGCGACATCATCCCGACGGTCATCGAGGAAATGGGCGATCCCTACAGTGAGTTGATTGAAAACCGCCTGACCATCGAGAAAATTGTGGAACTCGAGGAGAACGGTTTTGGACGGACGATCCAGCAGGGCAACGAACTTCTTCAGGTCGAGATCGACTCGGCGTTCCGTTCCGAGTCGAAGATTCTCGACGGCGCCGTGGCCTTCCAGCTGTACGACACCTATGGATTCCCGCTGGAGCTGACCAAGGAAATCTGCGCGGAAAAGGGCGTGACCGTGGACGAAGCCGAGTTCAAGAACCAGATGACCCAGCAGCGCGAACGCGCCCGCAGCGCGAGCAAACAGACCAACGTGGTCATCAAGGGCAACGTGTACAACGAGCTCTTCAACCAATATGGAGCCACTCCCTTTGTGGGGTATGAGCAGACTGAGTGCGTCGCCAAAGTGAAGGCGATCGTCCTCGGCGAAGAGAAGGTTCAGAGCCTGTCGGAAGGCCAGGAAGGCGTGGTTCTGCTCGACCGCTCGCCCTTCTACGCCGAACGCGGCGGCCAGATCGGCGACACGGGCCTTCTAGAGGCTGACGGACTTCTCGCCGTCGTCAAGAATTCGACCCATCCCTTCAGCGAGCTGGCGATGCAGAACATCTTGGTAACCCGCGGAACCATCTCGGTCGGGCAGAGCGTCCACGCGGCCATCGACGTGGAGCGGCATCTGGCGATCGCGAGAAACCATACGGCGACGCATATCCTTCACTCCGCGCTGATCCACGTGCTCGGAGGCCACGTCCGCCAGAACGGTTCGCTGGTCTCCGACCGGTTCCTGCGCTTTGACTATACCCATTTTGAAGCGCTGAACCGCGAACAGATCGAAGAGGTGGAAATGCTCGCGAACGCGGCTATTCTGGCCAATAAAACGGTGACAACCGTCGAGAGCGACCTCGAGACCGCGAAAGCCTCGGGGGCGAAAGCCCTGTTTGAGGAAAAATACGGCGATCGGGTGCGTGTCGTCTCCGTAGGCGACGTGTCGAGCGAACTCTGCGGAGGTACCCACGTGGCGGCTTCCGGCATGATCGGCAGCCTGAAGATCATTTCTGAGGAGAGCATCGGCTCCGGCATCAGACGCATCACGGCGGTGACGGGAATGAACGCTTTCCAGATGTTCCAGACGCTCAGCGAGAGCGCCATAGACCTCTCCGCCCGGCTGTGCGTCAAGCCGGCGCGGTTTATTGAAAAAATCGAGAGCATGGAAAAGGAAATCAAGGATTTAAAACGCCAGGTCACCGAGATGTCGCGCGCTAACCTGTCGGGCAAAATCGACGACGTGGTGACCAAGCGCAGCCTGGCGGACGGAGCGGTGAACCTCTACGTCGGACGCGTGGACGGGCAGAGCATCGACCTGCTCCGTGAGTCGGGCGACAAGATCAAAGACCTGGATCCCAAGGCCGTCTTTATCGTCCTTTCAAAGTCCGGCGACGATAAAGTCCAGATCCTGAGCATGGTAGGCGAGGAGGCCCTGCGGAAAAAACTGCACGCCGGAAAGATCGTGAAAGAAATCGCCGCGATTGTCGGCGGCAGCGGAGGCGGTCGTCCCAACATGGCCCAGGCGGGCGGCAAGGACCCCTCGAAAATCGGCGCCGCGATTGAAGCTGCGGAGGCGATTGTCTCCAAATTTATCGGTGCATAATGGCGCAGCGTATTATTTGTCTTGACGTTGGCACCGTGAGAATCGGCGTAGCCGTCAGCGATCCCCTGGGCATGTTTGCTCAGGGGCTTGTTGTATGGAAGGCCGAGAGCCCCTGGATGGACGAGCTAGAAAAGTGTTTTGAGCGCTATAATACAGGATGCCTGCTGGTGGGGCTGCCTCTCCGTGAAGACGGGAGCGTCGGCCCGTCGGCCCAGCACGTTCAGGAAGTGGTACAGTCCATCCAGGAACGTTTTCCCTCGGTCACCGTTAAATACTGGGACGAACGGTACAGCACCCGGACGGCTACGGACTTCCTCATTGAAGGCGACGTCTCGAGAAAAAAAAGGAAGCTTTCTGTCGACAAAATCGCCGCCTCGGTCATCCTTCAAAGCTATATGGACGCACAAGGAGTTGATGTTTTTCAGTGAGCACACCCACATCGCAGCCGGAAATGAAGATGACTCCCATGCTTGAGCAATACTATCACTGGAAGAACCAGTATCCCGACTGCATCCTTTTTTTCAGGATGGGAGACTTCTACGAATGTTTCTTTGACGACGCGAAACTGATCTCAAAGGAATTGGATATCGCCCTGACGGCGAGAGACACCAACAAGAGCATGCCCATGGCCGGAGTGCCCTATCACGCCGTGGAGCAGTACATCGCCCGTTTGATCGACAAAGGGTACAAGATCGCGATCTGCGAGCAGATGACCGAGCCCGACGGACGGTCGCTTGTGGAGCGTCAGGTCATCCGCGTGCTGACGCCGGGCACCTATATCCCCGAAGAGGGCGTCGTCACGTCGGCGCTGGCGTCGCTGATTATGGGCAGCGAAAGCTGGACCATCGGTTTTCTGACGCCCAGCTCTCCGTCGGTTCAGGTCGGCACCTTCTCACCCCAAGAGGCCTTCTCGGTCCTCATGTCCTTTGCGCCCCGGGAGATATTGGTGCCTCGCGGGAAGAAATATCAGGAGAAGATTGAATCGCGCCCCGATTGGTCTTTTACGGAGATGTCCGCCGAGGATTTCGACCCGGCCGCCGGGCTATCGCGGCTGTGCCAGCTCTGGGGGCTCAACTCCCTGGAAGGGCTGGGGCTGAATAGCGGCGACCCCCGTATCGGCGCGGCCTTCGCGCTGATTAATTACGCGGAGGAAACAAGCTTCTCCAAGGCCGCTCACATCCAGGGCATCACCAAAATACTGCCCGAGGGGTTCATGCACCTTGACTGGAACACTCAGATGAACCTCGATCTCTGGAGCGGCGACGCTTCGCTTTACAACTGCCTGAATCAATGCGCTACGCCCTTTGGGAAAAAAATGCTGCGGGACTGGATTACGCGGCCGCTGTGCTCCGTCGATCAGATTTCAGAGCGCCTCGATTCGGTCCAGTCTCTCTATGAGCATGAGGAGGCTTCGCGGCAGATCTCGGAACTTCTTGAAAAATGCCGCGACGTTGAACGGGCTATCGCGCGCCTCAACATGAAAAGCTCCAATCCCAGAGACCTGGGCGCGATTCGCGACACCTTGGATCTGCATCCGAAAATTGCGGAAGCTTTGGGGGATCTGTGCCCTCTGGCGGCGCTGCCCGATCCCTCAGAATTTGAAGAGCTGAAATCGCTGCTTGACCGCGCGCTTTCAGCGGACCTGCCCAGAATGCTGAAAGCGGGGCGCCTTATCGCCGAGGGATACGACGCTGAGCTCGACCAATGGCGTTCTCTGGGCGACAGCGGCGATGCCTGGCTGGAGGAGTTTGCCGAACGGGAACGGAAAAAAACGGGCATTCAGCGTCTGAAGGTGAACTACAACAGGGTTTTCGGCTTTTATATCGAGATTTCCCGCGCGGCCCTGGCCGGCGCCAAGCCTCCCGCCGATTACATCAGGAAGCAGACTCTAGTCAACGCGGAGCGATATATCACTGCGGAGCTGAAGGAGTATGAAGAGCGCCGCCTGCAGGCAGAATCGAAAATTGCCGACATCGAAGAGCGTATTTTCAACGACCTGACGGCGGCCAGCCTTGAGAAAACCAGGATGATTCAGAGGCTGGGAGCGGCTTTGTCGCGGCTTGACGTGCTCAACTCCTTCGCGGCGATCGCCCGTGAGCGTTCCTACTGCCGCCCTTCGGTGGCGGATGAACGGGTTCTGGAAATACGCGAAGGACGGCATCCCATGGTGGAGCTGGCGCTTCGCGGCCAGCCCTGCATCCCCAACAACCTCTCCATGGACGGCGCTCATAGGACGGCCATCGTGACGGGGCCGAATATGGCGGGCAAGTCCACCTATCTGCGCATGGCCGCCATGGTTCAGATCATGGCGCAGGCCGGAAGCTACGTCCCCGCCTCTTCCGCCCGCCTGCCTCTGGTGGATCGCCTGTTCACCAGAATCGGGGCCCGCGACGAGTTGGCGCGCGGCAACAGCACCTTCATGGTGGAGATGATCGAAACGTCCAATATCCTCCATAACGTGACGCCGCGCAGCGTCGTGATCCTCGACGAAATTGGGCGCGGGACCTCCACTTACGATGGCATGAGCATCGCCTGGGCGGTGATCGAATATCTGCACGACCTGTGCGGGATGCGTCCTTTTGTGCTGTTCGCCACCCATTACCATGAACTGACGGATCTCGAAAAGAGCATGGAAGGCCTCTTCAATCTGAGCATGAGCGTGGAGGAGACCGACGAAGGCGTCCATTTCCTTCACAAAATCCAGCAGGGTTCCGCCGACCGTTCCTACGGCATTGAAGTGGCGCGGATCGCGGGGCTGCCCAGAGTCGTCCTGAAGCGCGCCCATGAAATTCTCGAGCGGCTTGAGGAGGAACAGGAGCTGAACGGCGCCGACAAGGGAAAGTTTAAGCCTTCGGCCCAGATCGGCATGTTCGACCTGGAGGGAGACGCCTTTATAGAGGAAACGGCGGCGCTGGAACCCGACCAGATGACGCCCCGGGACGCGCTGAACTGCCTTTATAAGCTGGTTTCCCGGGCTAGAAAGTTAAGGTGCCAATCATGAAAATCCACAAACTGCCTGCCGGCCTGGCGATGAAGATCGCCGCGGGAGAAGTGATCGAACGTCCCCTTTCAGTGGTGAAAGAGCTCATAGAGAACAGCATCGATGCCCAGTCCTCTTCGGTCGACGTGGAGCTGATCCAGGGCGGCAAGGTCCTGATTTCGGTCAAAGACAACGGCTCGGGCATCGAACCGGACGAACTGCCCCTGGCGGTGGAAAAACACGCTACGAGCAAGATCAGCGAAGAGAGCGACCTGGACGCCATCATGACCCTGGGGTACCGCGGCGAGGCTTTGTGCAGCGTGGGAGCCGTGAGCCAGCTTGAGATCTTCAGCCGCCGCGCCGAGCTTCCCGAAGGCGCTTCACTGCGCCTTGAAAACGGGACGCCCAAGATCAGCCGCCAGCCGCTGCGTCCCGGGACGACGGTCATCGTCAAGGACCTGTTTTATAACCTTCCTGCGCGGCGCAAGTTCATGAAGACGGCGGCGGCGGAATTCCGCCGGATTTCCCGCCTGATTCAGGACTACGCGATCGCCTATCCTCTGATCGCGTTTTCGCTTGTCCACGACGGCAAAAATGTTTTTAAGAGCGACGGTTCGGGGAGCGTGGAGCGCCTTTTGGAGCAGATCTGGGGGCCCGAGCCTGAAATCCGCCGATCCGTCTATCAAAGCGGCCCCTTATCGGTGACACTGTGGTGGCAGGACTGCGGTCCTCAGAGCCGTTTCCAGCTGATCTCCTTTGTGAATGGACGCCGGGTCGGCGACGCGATTATCCGCTCGGGACTTCAAAGTTTCACCTGGGCGTCGCGAGGCAATTGGCTCGCCATGATATCGCTGCCGCCCGAAGACATCGACGTGAACGTCCATCCCGCCAAGACGGAGATTTTGTTCCGCCATTCTGGCGACGTGTATGACCTGCTGCGCCGGGCCGCCGAAAAATTCGCGCGCGGCTTTTCTGAAGCGCCGGTCAGCATCGGCAAGATCACCGACAGCACTTTTCAGGCTTCGCCGGAACGGCACGAAACTCCGCTGAGAAGGCCCCCGATTCCCGAACGGGAGCCCCACCCTTTCTCGCGCATGGAGGAACCGCCCTTCAGAGCGTCGTCGCCCCAGGGGTATGAGCGGCAGACGCAGCATATCGCCTTTCCCGCCGCGGAACCCTCTTTCCGCGCTCCGGAGGAGGAAGCGCACGCGGTCTCCCGCGCCGGCGCGGAATACCTAGGGCAGCTGCCGCAGGGATATCTGATCTTCTCGAACCAGGATGGGCTGCTGATCGTGGATCCCCACGCGGCTCACGAGCGGGTTAATTACGAGAGGATCCTGAAAGCCAGCGCTTCGCCGGAAGGGCAGGAAAGCCTGATCATGCCCATTCCTCTTCCCCCGTCGCTGAAAGACGACGCCTGCGCCCGGAGGGAACAGCTTGCGGAACTGAGCTTTAAAATCGACGGCGACGGTTCGCTCTCCCGGCTGCCGGTCCACGCCAAGGCCCTCGGGATCAGCCCCATCGACCTGCTGAGAAGCGCCCTGAACGCGCTGGACGATCATGAAGACCACCTGGGCTCTCTGAAAGAGCGCTGGGCCATGAAAGCCTGCAAGGCTTCAGTGAAACTGACGACCCGCCTTGAACCCGCGGAGGCCCTCCAGCTTTTGGAAGAGCTTGAACGCTGCGACCAGCCCAACGCCTGCCCTCACGGACGCCCTACGGTGCTCCGTCTTGACGGCGGTGCGCTGGATAAGCATTTCGGGAGGCTTGGACTATGACGCCGGTTCCCATGATCGCGGTGATCGGACCGACGGCGGTGGGGAAAACAGCCATGAGCCTCGACCTCGCGCGCGCTCTTAACGCCGAAGTGATCTCCGTGGACTCCCGCCAAGTCTACCGCTATATGGACGTTGGGACCGATAAAATCTCGCGGGAAATCCGCCGAGAGATCCTTCATCACCTGATCGACGTGGCCGACCCTGATCAAGTCTACACAGCTTCGGATTTTGTGGCTCAGTCTCAGGACTGTGTCAGGCGCATTCTGGCCCGCGGCAGAGTCCCCCTGTTCGTGGGCGGCACGCCCTTTTACTATCAGGCGCTCTTCAGCGGGCTGCTGTCCATCGACGTGCCCACTGACGAAAAGCTCCGCTCCGAGCTGATGGAACTCGACGCCCAGGAACTTCACGACCGTCTCAGAAGCGTGGATCCCGAGAGCGCGGCGCGGCTCCATCCCAACGACAAATTCAGGGTCTCGCGCGCTCTGGAGATCTGCGGCCTTTCGGGCAGAAAGGCGTCGGAACTCTACGCCGAAGCCCGATCCTCTGGAGGATCGCCCTACGACGTGGCCTACATCGGTCTTTTCAAACCGCGGAATGTGCTTGTGAGCGGGATTGAGCGGCGCGTGCGCGAACAGTTCGCCTCAGGCTATCCCGAAGAGGTGAAGTGGCTCCTCGACCATGGGTATTCGCCGGACCTTCCCTCCATGCAGGGCTTTGGCTACAAAGAGCTCGTGCTCTATCACCAGGGAAAGTTAACCCTCGAGGAAGCTGTTATGGGCGACGTGATCGCCACGCGCCAATTCGCCAAGCGCCAGATGACCTGGTTCAGAAAGTTCAGCCCCGTTGCCTGGTTCGACCTCTCGGAAGGCGCCCCTTCCGAAAATTTCCGTAAAATCCGCGACGCAGCTCAGCGTCACCTGGAGCGGGGAGGACGGGCATGAAGGTCATCGTGGCCGAACCTACAGGTTTGTGCTTTGGCGTGAAGCGGGCAATTCAGGCGGTCGAGAAAGCTCTGGAAGAGGGGCGTCCGGTCTATGGCCTCGGCAGTCCTATTCACAATCCGCAGGAAGTGCGCCGTTTGGAAAGGCTTGGGCTGCGGGTCGTGAACTCCGAAGAAGAAGTTCCGGAGGGCGCCACGGCCTTTATCAGGGCGCATGGTGTAGCTCCGGCGGTGACCGCCCGCCTTCAGGAAAAGAACGTAAAGATCATCGACGGAACCTGCCCCTTTGTCAGGGTGGTGCAGAATCGGGCGAAAGAGCTGTCGGACGCGGGATATCATCTTTTGATCCTCGGGGACGCCCGCCATCCGGAAATAGTTGGAATACTCGGATATGTTTCTGGCCCCTGGACCGTAGTTTCTTCAGTTTCATCCTCGACAATCTTCAAAATTTCTGATAGAATCCATAAGTTAGGACTCGTATCTCAAACGACACAGGAAGAACGGGTTTTGACAGAGGTGGCTGCCTCAGCGGTCAGTGCAGCCGATGAACTAAGAGTCTACAATACCATCTGCCGTTCGACGATCGAACGCCAGGAGGCAGTTGAAAAGCTCGCAGCGGCCGCCGACGGCATCATTATCATCGGCGGGCACGACAGCGCTAATACCGGCAAGTTATACAGAATCGCAATGGATTCAGGCTGTGATGTCCTTTGGATAGAACACGCAGGCCAACTTGACAGGAGGTGGGTGCTGGGAAAGGGTATCATTGGAATCGCAGCCGGGGCGAGTACGCCCGACTGGCTGATAGAACAATTAAAAAATGCGATCGATCACATCGCAGGACGTCAGGGGGATGTCAGTAATGAGTGAAGAAATGAAGAATCAGGTTGAAACAGTAGGAGAGGCGCAGGAGGAATCCATGGACATGGAGGCCCTTCTCGCGCAGTATGGCGACGCGGCCGAGGACATCGGACGCGGCAAGGTTGTGGAAGGCACCATCATCAGCAAGGTAGCCGACGGCTGGCTTGTGGACGTGGGATACAAGTGCGAGGGATTCCTTCCCGAGCGCGAGTGGACTCACCACATTCTCGTCGACGACAAGCCCGAGCCCGCGGTTGGCGACAAGATCATGGTCCAGGTCACCAACAAGCGCGACGGCGAAGAGGCCCAGCTTGTAGTGAGCCGCTGGCGCTGCGAGTTTGACCGCCGCTGGGAAGAGCTTGAGAAAAAGGCCGCCGCGAACGCGCCTTTCACCGTCCGCGGAATCCGCAAGGTCAAGGGCGGCCTGATGGTCAATTGCTGCAACCTTGAAGGGTTTATCCCGATTTCGCACCTCGCGGAAGAAGGACGCGGAGTCAATCCTGGACGCTTTGTGGACGAAGAGTTTGAAGTCCGCCTCCTTGAAAAGGATAAGCGTAAACGCCGTCTTGTGCTTTCCCGCAGGAGCCTGCTGGACGAGGACCTGAGCCAGAAGCGCGAGAAGTTCTACGCCGAAGTGCATGAAGGCGACGTGCTTGAGGGCGTCGTCAGCAGCCTGACTTCCTTTGGAGCCTTTGTCAACGTGGGTCCCCTCGACGGCTTGGTACATATCAGCGAACTTTCCTGGCAGCGCAGCTCCAAGGCCCGCGAAGCCCTCAAGAAGGGCGACCAGGTAAAGGTGAAAGTGATCGGTATCGATAAAGAGAACAACAAGATCAGCCTCAGCATCCGTCAGGCTCAGGGCGATCCCTGGGATACGGTGATGGACCGCTGGCAGAAGGATCAGAAGACCAAGGGCGTGGTCACCAATGTGACCGAATTCGGCGCCTTCGTCGAAGTGGAGCCCGGCATTGAAGGCCTGATCCACATCGGCGACCTGAGCTGGAGCCGCATCAAGCATCCCCGCGAAGTGCTCCGCAAGGGACAGGAAGTGGACACCATCGTCCTCGACATCGATCCCGTAAAGCGCCGCATGAGCCTGGGCTACAAGCAGCTCAACGATCCGTGGAACGGCATCGAGGAGAGATATACCAAAGGACAGGATATCACCGTCAAGGTGGTCCGCCTCGCTGATTTCGGCGCTTTTGTCGAGATCGAAAAGGGCGTTGAAGGCCTGATCCACATCTCCCAGCTCAGCACCCACCGTGTCGAAAAGCCCGGCGACGTCCTGACCGAGGGCCAGGAAGTGACCGCGCGGGTCCTTGAGATCAACCCCGCCGACCGCCGCATCCGCCTGAGCATCAGCGCCATTGAAGCCGGTGAGCATCCTGCCGAGCACGCCGACCGTCCTGAACGCGCGGAGCGCTCAGAACGTCCCGAGCGCAGCGAGCGCCCCGAACGTTCCGAAAAACGCCGCGACAGCGCGCCCAGAGGCGACAGAGGCGACAGAGGAGCGAGTAAGCCCCGCCGCAGCAAGAGCGATTCCGAGAAGTCCTTCTCTTCAGGCTTCCAGGACGACGCGGGCGGCTTCACCTTTGGCGACGCTCTTGGCGATTTCAAATTCGACGATAAGTAAAGCTGAAAAAGGGCTGCCCGCGGGCGGCCCTTTTTTTATGCTTGTTTGACGGATTTTTTATTCATATTTGTTCTGTTTAAACAGGTGCATAAACGGGCGATTGCGGATAGAATAGAGAAAATTACCGAGGAAGGAACGTTGCTGTAAAATGGAAATGCATATTGTAGAATACCCTGATCCTGTGCTTAGAAAAGAGACCGAGGCGGTGACCCAGTTTGACGAGGATCTGAAGATCCTGGTGGACCAGATGGTCATGACCATGAAAGACGACGACGGGGTGGGGCTGGCGGCTCCGCAGGTAGGTATCTCGAAAAAGCTGGCCGTCGTGGTGGTCGACGACGTACGCTATGTGCTGGTCAACCCGGTGATCGTCGAAGAAGAGGGGATTCAGCAGGGCGAAGAAGGCTGCCTGAGTTTCCCCGGAATCTTCGGAATGGTCAAGCGCGCTAACCGCGTCGTCGTGGAATGCCAGGACGAGACGGGCGAAAAACGCCGCTACGACGTGGAAGGGTTTACGGCGCGCGCCTTCCAGCACGAGATCGACCACTTGAACGGCAGACTGATGATCGACCGTTTTTCGCCGATGAAACGCGAACTTGTGAAGAAACGCCTGGAGAAAAAGGGCCTATGAGCGCCCCTATCTGGTTTTTCGGCACGGGGAATTTCGCCGCCGCCTGTCTTCGTGAGATCTCCAAGGAATATCCGCCTTCTCTGGTCGTCACAGCGCCGCCCAGCGTCGCCGGCCGCGGCATGAAATCCAAGATCAGCCCCGTGGAGGAGACGGCCGTTGAGCTGAATCTTTTGGCGTATCGCTCGCCCTCAATCAACAAAGACAGCGATTTATTAAGTCAACTTGAAGAAAAAACGCCAGCCCTGATTCTGGTCATCGATTTTGGACAGAAGGTTAAAGAGCCCTATTTAAACGCTCCTCCGTGCGGATGTATCAACATTCACCCTTCGCTTTTGCCTCATTATAGAGGGGCGGCTCCCGTGCAGAGAGCCTTGATGGACGGTGTTTTGTCTACTGGCGTTTCACTTTTCAGATTAGTTGAACAAATGGATGCCGGTCCCATCTGGATTCAGTCGCAGACCGAGATTGGTGAGAATGAAACCGCGGGTGAACTTTTAAACCGGTTGGCAATCGAGGGTAGCATTATCTTCAAAGAGAGAGTAAAATATCTCTTGGAAGGAAAAGTTGCATTTGTACCTCAAAGTGAGAAAGAAGCAACAATTGCTCCGCGAATCGAGAAATCCGAGGCCCGGCTTGACGCGGTGCTTTCTTCCAAGGTTCTGCACAACAAAGTTCGGGCGTTGTCGCCGGCACCAGGCGCCTATGTGATGTTCCGCGGCAAACGGGTCAAGATCCTGAAAACCTGCCGGAACGACCAGTCTTCCGAAGGTGCGGGAGTGTTGAATTGCCTCTCCGGAAAGGTTTTGCTCGGGACCTCCTCAGGCTGCCTTGAACTGAAAACGGTGCAGCCTGAGGGGAAAAAACCGATGGACGCGCTGGACTGGCTCAAGGGCATCAGACTGGAGAAAGGAGAAAAAATTGACGATTGACGTTTCCTTATTCGCTGATCTGATCAAGAAACATGACTGGCCAAAGGCGATCGCCGTGACCGGAGCTCTCGGCTCCGGCAAGACCGAGTGGGTTCTGAACCTGGCGCTTGGTTTGAAAGCGGCGCAGGAGCAGGTGACCATCGCCGACGTGGACATTATCAACCCCTATTTCTGCATCCGGCAGGTGGTGGACGCGCTGGAGGACAAGGGATTCAAGGTGTTGACGGCTCCGGGGCACGCCAAGTGGGGCGATATGCCTCTCGTGACGCCGGAGGTGGACTGGGCCCTTTCCGTTCCCGGATGCAAGCTTCTGCTGGACATCGGCGGCGACGCCGAGGGCGCGCTGGCGTTGAAACAGTACCAAAAGCGCATCATCCAGGCGGGGTACCTGCTTATCCTGGTGGTCAATGCCTTCCGGCCCCAAACTTCGTCTGTCGAAAGCATCGACCGGATGCGGCGTCGCATGGAGGATATCTGCGGCCTGAAAGTGGGGGCCGTGATCAGCAACTCCCACCTGATGACGGAAACGACGGCGCAGAACGTTTACGACGGTTACAAGGTCGTCAGGAGCGCTGCCGAACATATGGGGCTGCCCCTGCTCTACGTCGGAACTGGACCGGCGATCTACGGCGATACGCTGGAGGCTATGAAAAACGAGGATGTGCCGGTGTGGCCGGTGTCGCGTTACATGCTCCTTCCCTGGGAGCCTGGAGCGATCTGGGCCACGGGGCTCCCCGCGAAAAACCATGGCATGAAGATGCTCCAGAACATGGGGCTGTCGGCGTACCAGAATTTGGGGGTCAACTCCAAGTAGGTTTTATTGAACTTTTTCTCAAAAAGTTCGTGAGTTTCCGTTGTTAGTAGCTTCAAGAACACAGAAAGGGGATGTATCACAGATGGCAAAAGGTAGAATCACGGTAGCCGAGGAATACTGCAAAAGTTGCGGCCTTTGCGTAGCGGCGTGTCCGAAAAAGGTTCTGAGGATCTCCGATCACTTGAACGCAAAAGGTTACCGCCCCGTTGAGCAGTTTCAGGATGGATGTGTCGGCTGCGCTATGTGTGCCATTTCATGTCCGGACGCAGTAATTGAGGTTTACCGCGAGACCGAGTAGAGGAGGCTGTCATTATGGCAAAGGTACTTATGAAAGGTGCTGAAGCTTTTGCAGAGGCCGCTATTAGAGGCGGATGCAGATACTTCTTCGGTTATCCCATTACTCCCCAGAACGAAATCCCCGAGTACATGTCGGCCCATCTTCCCGAGGTCGGCGGAACCTACATTCAGGGCGAGAGCGAAGTGGCGTCGATCAACATGGTCTTGGGCGCTTCCGTGACGGGTCAGCAGATCATGACCTCTTCTTCGAGCCCCGGAATTTCTCTGATGTCCGAGGGCCTGACCTACCTTGCGGGATCTGGTATCCCCGCGGTGGTGGTCAACGTGATGCGCGCCGGTCCCGGCCTTGGCGGCATCCTTCCCGCTCAGGGCGACTACAACCAGGCGACCCGCGGCGGCGGCAACGGCGATTACCATCTGTTCGTCCTTGCCCCCAGCGATCTGCAGGAAGCCGTCGACCTGATCCAGCATTCCTGGGACTATGCCTTCAAGTACATGAATCCTGTCATGATCCTTGCCGACGGTTTCATGGGCCAGATGATGGAACCCGTGGAGATCAAGGAACGCAAGGCGGAAAAGGGCGACTGGCAGAAATGGGCCATGGGCTGCTTCAAGGAGCGCGGAAATAAGCGTTCGCTATTCCACAGCCTCTATCTGGCCGCGGAGCCTCTGGAGAAGCACAACGCCGACATTCAGGCGAAGTACAAGGCGATGCAGCAGGACGCCATGGCCGAAGATTACATGATCGACGACGCGGAAGTCCTGATTACGGCCTTCGGCACCGTGGCGCGCATCGCCAAGACGGCGATTATGCATCTTCGCGCTCAGGGCAAGAAAGTGGGCCTGATCCGTCCGATCACGCTGTTCCCCTTTCCCGTGGAGCATTTCAAGAAACTGCCGGCTTCGGTCAAGCAGATTCTCGACGTGGAAATGAACTGCGGCCAGATGGTCGACGACGTGAAACTGGCCACCGAATTCCGTTATCCCGTCACGTTCTATGGGCGCTGCGGCGGTTTCGCTCCTTCCGTTGAGGAGATCGAAGCCGAGTGCAACAAGCTTCTTGGTTAGGAGGCGTTGACATGTCTGAAGTAAAGGTATATTCAAAACCGCAAAGCTGGATGAAGGACGTTCATACGCACTACTGCCCCGGCTGCGGCCACGGCATCGCTCACCGCATGATCTGCGAGACCATCGACGAGCTGGGCATTCAGGGCGACTGCATCAGCATGTCTCCCGTAGGCTGCGCGGCCATGATGTATGACTATATCAACATCGACTACGTTGAAGCCGCTCACGGCAGAGCTCCCGCCACCGCAACGGGAATCAAGCGCGTCCTTCCCGACAAGATCGTCTTTACCTACCAGGGCGACGGCGACCTCGCGTCGATCGGTATGGCCGAGATCATCCATGCCGCCAACCGCGGCGAGAAGATCTGCGTGTTCTTCATCAACAACGCCATTTATGGAATGACGGGCGGACAGATGGCTCCCACGACGCTGATCGGACAGAAGGCCACCACCTGCCCCAACGGACGCGATCCCGAACTGGCGGGCTATCCCATCCGCATGTGCGAACTTATCGCGACGCTGAGGACGCCTGCTTACATTGAGCGCGTCTCTCTGGCCAACCCCGCCAACATCATGAAGGCTAAAAAGGCCGTCAAAAAAGCCTTTGAGAACCAGATCGCCGGCAAAGGCTTTAACTTCGTCGAGATCCTTTCCACCTGTCCGACCAACTGGGGCCTTGATCCCGTGGGCGCCTTCGACTGGCAGGTCAAGAACATGATCCCCTATTATCCCCTTGGCAAATTCAAGGATTTTGAGTAGGAGGGATGGCTGATGTTCTATAAAGAACTTATCGCCGCCGGTTTCGGCGGACAGGGCGTCATGGTCCTCGGGCAGCTTGTGGCTTACGGCGGAATCGAAGACGGGCGCAACGTCACCTGGATCCCTTCCTACGGCCCTGAAATGCGCGGCGGCACGGCGAACTGCAGCACCGTCGTCAGCGACGAGCCCGTGGGCTCTCCCGTGATCAGCATGTGCGACGTGGTGGTCATCCTGAACCAGCCCTCGCTCGCCAAATTCGAGCATGCCGCGAGAAAAGGCGGAATCCTGATCTACAACAGCGATCTTGTGAAATACGATAATCCCCGCACCGACGTCAGGGTGATCGGTATCCCCGCTCAGAAGATCGCCACGGAGCTTGGCAGCGACAAGGTTGCCAACGTGGTCCTTCTCGGTGCCGTGGTCGAGGCTTCGGGCATCATCTCGAAGAAGTCCGCGGTCCATGTGGTGGAGGAGAAGCTGGGCAAGAGAAAGCCCCAGTTCCTTCCGATGAACCTGAAGGCTCTTGACAGAGGAATGGAGGCCGCCAAGGCGTAACATGGAACGCAAACTCTCTTCAAAGCGCCTCTACGAGGGACGCATCCTCTCCTTACGGGTGGACGACGTTGAAGTTTCCCGCAACGGGAGAAAGGCTGTCCGTGAAGTGATCGAACACCGGGCCGCGGTTGCGATTCTGCCCGTGGACGAGATGGGGCGCTTCCTGATGGTTCGGCAGTACCGCTATCCGCTGAACGCGGATTTGCTGGAAATTCCCGCCGGCCTTATGGAAAAGGGAGAAGAACCTCTTCAGACGGCAAAACGCGAGTTGCGTGAAGAAACTGGTTACAGCGCCGCAAAATGGGAAATCCTGCCGCCGGTTTATACGGCGCCGGGGTTTTCCAATGAAAAACTTCATCTGTTCTGTGCGGAAGGCCTTCAATGGGATCCTTTAAAACCTGACGATGACGAAGATATCAGCCTTGTCAGGTGCACGCGGGACGAAGCGGAGGCCCTGTTCAAGTCGGAAGAGCCCCAGGACGCGAAAACCTTGGCGGCTCTAGGATGGTTCTTTCTTTTCCATAGTGAAAAAAAAGCGTAAAACGTGATATCATAGGGGTCGGCCGTTCAGGCTGATCCCTATTTTTTTGCTCGGGCGGTGAATGTGGTGACTCCATCCTTTGAAAGATCCTGCAGCGCCTTCGATGATTACATTCTCCTGGAGCGAGGGCAGAGCGAAAATACAGCCGCTACATACCGCCGAAGTCTTACGCTCTGGAAAAAACATTGTGGCGAGGCGGCTTTAGACCCCCTGGAAGTCAGTCAGGCCAACGTTCAGACCTTTATCGCCAGGCTGAAAAAGGAAAATCGCGCCAATTCCTCAATTCAACTGATCATAACGGCTCTGCGGTCCTGGGTGAAGTACAGAATTCTTGAGGGCGACCTGCCGGCGGATTCCTGGATTCCGGTTTTGCCGGCGAAGTCGAAAAAGCTTCCGCAGATTCTCACCGAAGGCGAAATCCAGCGCATCTTCGACGCCTGTTCAGGCGACAGTTATTACGACTGCCGCGACAGAACGGCGCTGGAAATCCTGGCCAGCTGCGGCATCCGCGCCAGCGAGCTGTGCGGCCTTCTGGTCGGCTCCGTGGACTTGGACGATAAAAGCCTCCGCGTCGTGGGAAAGGGAAGCAAGGAACGCATAGTCCCCTTTGCGGGCGAGCTGAAGGAGCAGATTCAGCGTTACCTCGCGGCACGGGAGGAGTTTCTGAAAGGGGACCGGAGTGTCAAGAGCCTGTTCCTGTCCTCGCGAAGAGAACCGCTGAACCGCATTGACCTGTGGAGGATCGTCCAGAAGCGCGGAAAAATGGCTTCCATTCAGGAGAGCCGGCTTCATCCGCACGTGCTGCGCCATTCCATAGCCACCCACCTGCTCAGGCGGGGTATGGACCTGAGGACGCTGCAGGAGTTTCTCGGCCATAGCTCGATTGCCACTACCGAAAAATATCTTCATTTTGATATGGAACTGCGCGACGTCTATGACCGCAGTCATCCGCGCGCCTGATTGCCGCGCGTCAAATTTGCCTTTTGGGAGGTTCTCATATATGAACGCAGAGTATGTTTCACAGGTGACGGAAGCTCTGGAAACGATCAAGGCCCGCGTGAAGTTTGTGCCTCGCGTGGCCATTATCCTGGGCTCCGGATTGGGCGCCCTGGCCGATGCGGTGAAAGACGCCGTGGCGATTCCCTACGGGGAAATTCCGCATTGGAAGTGTTCCACGGCCCCCGGCCATGCGGGGCGTTTGGTCTGCGGCGCCCTGGCGGGAGTTCCCACGGTGGTGATGCAAGGACGCCTGCACGGCTATGAAGGCTATGAGCCAGCTGAAACCACCTTTCCCGTTCGCGTCTTCGGCCAGTGGGGCGTGAAAACGCTGATCGTGACCAACGCGTCGGGCGGGATCAATTATCAGTATCAGAACGGAGACCTTGCCCTGATCACCGACCACATCAACTTTACAGGCAAAAATCCGCTGACGGGGCCCAACAATCCCGAATGGGGCCCCCGTTTCCCTGACATGAGCCATACCTACAGCGGCCGCCTGATCGATTTGGCCGAAGAAGCCGCAAAATCCCTCGGGCAGATCACACGGCGCGGCGTCTATATCGGCTTCTCCGGCCCTTCCTACGAGACGCCGGCGGAAATCCGCATGGCCCGCGCCATGGGTGCCGATCTGGTGGGCATGTCCACCGTACACGAGGTGATCGTGGCGCGCCACATGGGCATGGAGATCTGCGGCATTTCCTGCGTCGCCAACATGGCCGCCGGCATGCGCCCCGTGACGCTCACCGCCGAAGAAGTCCTGGCGGAGATGAAGCGTTCCGCCGCCCGCTTTACGGCCCTGGTGACGAAGCTTGTGGAGCTGATCGGGAATGGGCCTGATATTTAAAATCCTTCAGAAAATTATCGCGCCCTTCCTGTTTTTTCTGTTTATCCGCTCTATTTTCGCTGATTTTTCGAGGGCGCAGCAGCGCGCCCGGACCCGCAGAGATTGGGGGTCTGGAACGGGCGCGGGAAGTTCCCGAAGCTCATGGGACGGCGGCTCAAGTGCCGGTTCCGGCTTCGGATACAGCTCCCCCTCGGCCTACGAGGTTCTCGGCCTGCCCCGCGGCGCCACCAACGAGGAAATACGGTCCAGATACCGTGAACTGATCGTCAAGTACCATCCCGACAAGTTTGCGGGATTGAACGATCCCGAGTTTACGAAACTGGCCGCCGAAAAGTTTCAGAAAATCCAGGGAGCCTACGAAGAACTGAAACGTCAGCGTGGAATATAGAGGGCGAAGGTCGGAACGCTGTTTTTCGATTTATTAGCGTTTCCAATGCACATTCACGTTAAAAATCTTTTCCGTTTTCTGCCATTGAGCGCTTGCCGAAAATGGAAAAGGATAGTAGAATATGAACCGTTGTTTTGGAGGTGAATGCAGCCTGGTGGCTGCCCCGGGCTTCAAACCCGCGCGTGGGGCGATTTTGATCGTCCTTGGTGTGTTCGATTCGCACACGCCTCCGCCATTTAAAGTGAATTCGTGTCGTCCGGCCTTCATATGGTTGGACGGCATTTTTTAGATAAGCGTATTACGTTTTTTCATCTCCCTTTCATCTTGCGAAGTTCGAGCTTGCGAAGTTCGAGCTTGCGAAGTTCGAAGGAATAGGGTATAATTCTTTCTTGCAGTTCCCTGCCCCATGAGGGGCCACTAGTCCAAAGGGAGGAGGTGTTGCGCGTGGTGCGTTCATACGAAATGATGGCGATCATCGATTCCGCCGTCGAAGACCACAGCGTGGAAGTCAAGGCTATTGAGGAACTTATCGCCAATCATGGCGGTGAGGTCACAAAGACCGATGTCTGGGGCAAACGTCGTTTTGCTTACGAGATCGAGAAAAAGACCGAAGGCATTTATGTTGTTTTCGAGTATAAGATCAGTCCCGATCAGCTGAGCGAGATTGATCGCCTGCTTGGACTGCGTCCTATGGTCGTTCGTCACATGTCGGTCAGTCTGGATGAGAAGTAAGTAGGAGGATGTCTCATGGCTAGAGGGTATAATAAAGCTATTCTTATCGGAAACCTTGCCCGCGATCCGGAACTCCGTTATACGGCCAATAAAACACCCGTAGCGTCCTTTGCCGTTGCCGTCAACCGCACATGGAAGGGGGCAAACGGAGAAGTCCGCGAAGAGGTGGATTTTATTCCCATTGTGGTGTGGAATAAGCAGGCCGAATTCTGCGAGCGCTACCTTAAAAAGGGCAGCTCGATTTTGGTAGAAGGCCGTATTTCCGTCCGTTCCTATGAGGCGAAGACCGGGGAAAAACGTTACGTTACAGAGGTTATTGCCGAGAACATCCAGTTTGTCGGCGCGCCTCGCCGCGACGGAGATTCTCCCGATCAGAGCGGTGCTGGCCGTTATCAGCCACAGTCACAGCCTCGCCGTGACGACGCGCCCCGCAGCTATCGCGAGGAAAAACAGTCCGATGGCGGATTCAGCGGCGCGAAAGGCTTCGACGCAGACAGTTTCCCGATGGATATCTCCGAACTTGGCTCATCGTCTCCGGCAGTGCCCAGCGACGATGAAGCTGACATTCCCTTCTAGCGTTTTCGGTTAATGTGAAGGAGGTACAGCTCTATGGCCTATGCAGGTCCCATGAACAAGAAAAGAACCGGCGGCAAGCGCCGTCCGAAGGTATGTTTCTTCTGCGTTGATAAAATCGAGCAGGTGGACTACAAAGACGTGGACCGTCTGAAAAAGTACGTCAGCGAGCGCGGCAAGATCATTCCCCGCCGCGTGACCGGCAACTGCGCGAAGCATCAGCGTCAGCTGACCATTGCCATCAAGCGCGCGCGCTTTATGGCTCTGCTGCCCTATACGGCGGATTAATCAGCGTTTTAGCGGAGAGAGGAAGCATATTGCCTTCCTCTCTCTTTTTGTACACGAGCGCCGCCATGGGCGCCGCAAATCAGAAAAAAGAAATGGGGGAATAGATGTGACACAGACTCGAAGCCTGATGGAATCAGCGCTTCTGACGGGGCTTTCCGTGGTGATGTTTATCGGCTCCAATCTGCCAGTGGCCGGTATTCTGCTGGCGCTGCTGAGCCCCGTCCCTCTTGTCGTTCTCGGTCTGCGCCATCCCATGCGGAACTCCCTCATGGGCCTAGTGGTGGCCGCCTTGATCGTCATGCTGATCCTCGGCCCCGTCTCAGCCCTTTCCTTTGTGCTGGGCTTCGGCCTGCTGGGGGTCCTTCTCGGCCGCCTCGTTCAGAAGAAAAAGGACGCCGTGGAGATCATGCTCTACGGATCGATGATATCGCTGACCTGCAAGCTCCTCCTGATGGCGCTCCTCGTCAAGATCACGGGACTCAATCCGCTGGATCTTGACGTGACGGAAATGCAGTCCCTGCTGGACACCCTCTTAAAGCTTCCTTCCGATCCTCAGACGGCGGCTGCCATGAAGGAACAGTGGACCAACACGCTCCAGCTGATGCCCATGATCATACCGGCTATACTCGTCATGGCCTCTGTGGTGGACTGCTGGATGTCCTACTGGATCTCGGGGAGGGTGATCAAGCGCCTCAGAGGCGCCGAGCTGCCCAAGCTGCCGCCCTTCACGTCCTGGCGTTTCCCTCAGAGCGTGCTGTTCGCCTTCTTTGCGGCCGTTATCTGTAGCTATATCGGGCTTCAGTATGGCGGGACGAAGGGACTGCTGCTGAAGGTAGGGCTGAATCTGAGGCTTCTCGTGAGTTCCCTGTTCATCATTCAGGGACTTTCCGTGGCTGCCTATTTCTTGAAACGGAAAAATGTGAACAACTTTGTTATTGGCCTCATGATCGCGGCGGTGATCCTGATACCCATGCTGTCGCAGCTTGTGACCATCGTGGGGATTTTCGACATCTGCTGGAATCTGAGAGTTCGTTATGGAGGCGATCATTCATGAAAGTAATCTTGAAAGAAGACGTGCGCAAGGTCGGCAAAAAGGGCGCCGTCGTCGAAGTTTCCGACGGGTACGCCCGCAACTACATGTTTCCCCGCAATCTTGCCGTCGAGGCGACGAGCCAGAACGTGAAAGAACTGAGCGATAAAAACGCCGCGGATCAGCGCCGCGACGCGAAGCTGACCGCCGCGGCCCAGGAGCTGAAGGCGAAAATATCCGGCAAAGTGGTGAAGATGAGCATCAGCGCCGGCGAAGGCGGCCGCCTTTTCGGAAGCGTGACCGTCGCTCAGGTGGCGGAAGCCCTTGAAAAACAATACGGCGCGCATGTGGACAAAAAGAACATAAAAATCGACGGAGCCGTCAAAAGCCTTGGAGCCTATCCGCTTACGCTGAAGCTGTATACGGGCGTGGACTGCTCCATGACCCTTTCAGTCGAAGGGCAGTAAGCGCCGTGGCGGGCGAGATCTTCGACCGTCTGCCGCCGAGCAACCTTGACGCTGAGCGCGCCGTATTGGGCGCCTGCATTCTTGACCGCGACGCGCTGGTTGACGTCACGGAGTTTCTTGACGGCGACGACTTTTACGATCTGAACTACCGCGACGTCTTCATCGTCATCGTCGAGATGGTGAAGAACAGCCAGCCTGTGGACATGCTGACCCTCAGCGAAGAGCTGCAGCGCCGCGGGCTCCTTGAAAAGCTGGGAGGCCAGGCCTTCCTCGCTTCTATTGTGGACAGCGTCCCCACGGCGGCGAACGCCGAGTATCACGCGAGGATTGTCCGCGAAAAGGCCATCCACAGGCGCCTGATCAGCGCTGGCAACGCGATCGTCCGCATGGGCTACGACGAGAGCAAAGATCTGAACGAGATCCTCGAAGACGCCGAGCGCATGATCTTCGAGGTGTCGCGCCAGAGAAACGAATCCAGCTTCAAGCGCGTCGGCGACGTGATGAAGGAGACCTTCGAGAAGCTGGAAGAGGCCTTTAACAGCGAGAATAACGGCATCACGGGCATCACCAGCGGCTTCAGCGGCATCGACCGCCTGACCAGCGGCCTGCAGCGAGGAGCGCTGAACATCATCGCCGCCCGCCCCTCCATGGGTAAGACGGCCCTTGCTTTGAACATCGCGCGCAACGTGGCCGTCAAAGCCGGACTCCCCGTGTTGATTTTCAGCCTTGAAATGGGTGCGGCCCAGCTGGTGCTTCGTCTTCTGGGCGCGGAATCGCGCATGAACCTGCAGGACCTGATCAACGGCACTTTCGCCCAGGGCGACTGGAAGACGCTGACTGAAGCGGCTTCCACGCTGACTAAGGCGCAGATCTATATCGACGACAGTTCCATCCTGACCACCATCGAACTGAAAGCCCGTTCGCGCCGTTTCAAGGCAAAGCACGGCGAACTGGGGCTGATCGTGGTGGACTATCTCCAGCTCATGAGCGCCAGCCGCTCGCTGGACAACAAACAGAACGAAGTTGCCGAGATCTCCCGTGGGCTCAAGGCCATCGCCCGTGAGCTGGAAGTCCCCGTCATCGCGCTGTCACAGCTGTCCCGAGCGGTGGAAAGCCGCAACGAAAAGACGCCTCAGCTGTCGGACCTGCGCGACAGCGGCGCCATAGAGCAGGACGCCGACCTCGTGGGGTTGCTGTACCGCGACAGTTACTACGCGAAAGACCCCGAGGCCCAGAAGGACAACACGGCCTCCCTGGATATCGCGAAGAACAGAAACGGTCCCACCGACAAAGTGCGCCTCGTCTTCCTGCGCGAGTACACCCGCTTCGAAGACATGGCTTTCGGCCGGGACTAATATTCAAAACAGCCGACAGCGTCAACGTCAACAGCGGCCGTGGTGCTGTAAAATTTCAGCGTAAAACAAACGCCCTCAGAGATCTATGTCTGAGGGCGTTTGTTTTTGGAGGGTACGCTTTTGGGGTTTGAAGGTTATACGAAAGCAAGAACCGCTGAAATGAACACGCCTACCAGCACGGCGATAGACAGGCAGTAGCCCATGATGTCACGCACGCCGAGTCCGGCGATGGCAAGGATGGTCAGCGCCCAGAAGGGCTGGATCTGGTTGGTCCAGGAGTCGCCCCAGCAGAGGGCCATGGCGACCTTCGCGCCGTCGGCGCCCAGCGTCTTGGCAGCTTCCATCATGATGGGGCCCTGCACGGCCCACTGGCCGCCGCCCGAAGGAACAAAGAGATTGACGAGTCCGGCGCTCCAGAACGTGAAGAGAGGCAGCGTCTTGGCACTGGAGATGCTGACGAAGAGGTTGGACATCCACATGGTCAGTCCCGAACCGCTCATCATGCCCATCATGCCGGCGTAGAAAGGGAACTGGAGGACGATGCCGCCCACGCTCTTGACGGCTTCGTTGATAGCCGCGCTGTAGCTGGCGGGGCTCTTGTGGGCCAGTAGGCCGAGGATCAAGAACGCAAAGTTGATCGTGTTGAGGTTGAGGTTGAAGGTTTTCTGACCGGCGAAGAAGTTATACAGGTACCAGAAGCCGCCGGCGACCACGATCAGCGTCAGGATAATGCTGTTGTCCAGTTTCTGGGCGGGGCTGTCCTTTTCGATTGCAGGGGGGGTGGACTTTTTATTGAGCTCTTCCTCAATCATCCGGGGATCAAGCTCAACGGGCGGGAATTCGTCATCCTTGCCGGGCACGAGCATCATGCAGACCGCGGGGATCGCGAAGAAAAGCGTCACCGTGATGAACATGTTCCAGGAGCTGAAAAGAGTGTCCGTCACAGGGATGATGCCGCAGACCTTCTCCAGGAAGTGTCCCGGAGTGGCGACCGCCAGAGGAATAGCGGAAGAGGGGCCGCGGAGAACGTTGCCTCCATACACGGCGGCGATCAGGAGCGGATAGTGGATGCCGAGGCCGCGCTTTTTAATGGCCACTTCTTTGGCGACCAGAGCGCCGATGACGAGGCCGAAGCCCCAGTTGATGTAGCTGACGATGCAGGAGATAAAACCGACGAAGAAAATGGCCGATTTAGGGCCGCGGGGAACGGAAGCAAGGCCGCCCAGCATCTTCTGCACGATGGGGGCGCGGGCCAGGGCATGACCGGTCACCACAATCAGAACCATCTGCATCGTGAAGGGGAACAGAGAGAAGAACCCTTTGCCCCAGTACATGGTCATCTGTTCGGGCGTCTTGCCGCAGGTGATGATCCCAAGGAAAAAGACGACAATGCTCAGAATAATGGCGAAGGTAAAAGGGCGGGGGAGCCAGCGCTGTACAAAGCGAACAAACAGGTTGGTCATGGAACGCAGCATTTCAAAAATTCCTCCCTAGAGATGATAAATGAAGAGCGCCGGCGGCGGAGATCAATGACCGCCGGCATTTTTACTGACAATCGGACGGCTTGTAAAAGAACGATTAGAGCCTTCTGATCACGATGGCGGCGCCCTGTCCGCCGCCGATGCAAGCGGAGGCGATGCCCAGTTCCTTGCCCTGCTGGGCCAGGGAGTGGATCAGGGTGGTCATGATC
>SFDM01000055.1 GCA_004558205.1 Pyramidobacter piscolens | reverse complement strand
CCAACCGGAGGCGTACTTTTAGTACGTTGAGGATTGGGCCGGGGAAGGGTTCGAGCAGCTGGGACGTTTAGCGAGTGACGCCGGTAAACCGCAATTTAGTTTACGATCGTTCTGTAGATCGATTCGATGTATTCGGGCGTGGCTTTTTCTTTCCAGTGGTCGAGGCCGAAGCAGCTTTGCCAGAGTTTTTCCATGCCGAGGGCCGTCTTGACCATCTTGGGGATGTCCCGCTCGGTGATGCCGTAGGCGCGCGCGCTCGGCAGAGGCTGATGGTTGATGTGCAGGAACCGGAGCGTGTCGGCGTAGCCGTCGGGGTAGACGTCGGGCAGAGCCAGCATGGAGAGCGTGACGGCCACGCTGTGGGGCAGGTGGGGCGCCGAGTTGCTGAGGCCGTAGGAGATGGCGTGAGGTATGCCCACACGGCCGCCGATGGTACTGCTGCCGCCCAGGACCGACGCCATGGCCGACTTGATGGCGAGGTCGAGACGGTACTCCTCCAGGTCGCAGCTGAGCACGTCCACGGAAAGCTGCAGCCCGTCCAGGGCGTCGCGGATCGCGTCGGGGGCGCTGGTTTGGCTCTTTGAAATTTCATAATGGTGGTAATAGCAGTCCATCATGGTGTAGAAGCGGTTAAAAGCGGGCGCGTGGGCCGAGAGCTGAGGATCCACGATGGTCACCGAGGACTCCACGTTGTGGTTGTTGATGCCCAGCTTCTTTTCGGGGCCGCGCAGCACGGCGATGGGCGTGATCTCCGCGCCGGTGCCGTTGAGGGTGGGGACGGTCCAGACGTCGGGTCCCTTTTTCATGTCCATGCCGTAGCCCTGATAGTCCTGGGCGCGCAGGGGGTTGGCAATGCAGATGCCCGTGGCCTTGGTGAGGTCCATGGCCGCGCCGCCGCCGATGCCGACCAGGAGGTTTCTGTCTGCATGGCTGGCGCGGATCTCTTCGACGAGGGCGTCCACGTCGCCGGTACGGGGTTCAGACTCCGTGGCGTTGAAAATGAATTTTTCCTTCTGGTCGAAGACGCGCGCGAAGGACGTTTGGTCCTGAAGGGCGCTGTCGATAACGAAAAACGCTTTGGCGCCGCGTTTGGCGATCATCGAAAAAAGTTCACCGATCCCGTCGCCGGAGAGGACGATTTCCGTGGGGATTTCAGTCCTCCACCAGGGCGCGAGTTTTGTGAAACCCTGAATATCCAAAGGTGCGATACATGTCATTTTCTGATTCCTTCTTTTTTGCGAAAAATCAGCGCTGTTCTGCGAGCCAGCGCTCAAGACGCCGGACGTCTTCCGGGGTGTCGATCTCGATGGTGTCGCGGGCGATGGGGACGCAGCGGAGGCTGTAGCCTCGCTCCAGCACGCGGAGCATCTCCAGGCTTTCGGCTTTTTCCAGCGGGGTCTGCTCCCATTTAGAGAATTTCAGCAGAAAATCGCGCCGCCAGCCGTAGGGGCCGATGTGCTTGTACCAGACGGCTTCCGGGGCGTTCCGCGGATAGGGGATGGGGGAACGGCTGAAATAGAGCCCGCGCCCCGACTGGTCGAAAGCCATTTTCACGATGTTGGGGTTATCCACCTCTTCGCGGTTCTCGATCCTCTTGGCCAGCAGAGCAAGCTGGGTCGAAGGATCGCCGCGCAGCGCCTGAATGAGCGGGTCGATCATGTCGGGTCCCACCAGGGGATCGTCGCCCTGGACGTTGAGCACGAACTCCGACGGGATGCGTTCCGCGGCCCAAGCGACGCGGTCGCCTCCGCTGGGGAGGTCTGAGGGCGTCATCATCGCTTCGCCGCCGTCGGATTCCACCAGCGACGCGATCCTTTCATCGTCGGTGGCGACGATGGTCCGGTCGATGCCACCGCACTGTCGCAGGCCCCGCAGAACCCGCAGGATCAGCGGGACTCCGGCGATGGGCAGCATCGGCTTTCCCGGAAGGCGCGTGCTGGCGTAGCGCGCAGGGATGACGGCAAGAGTTTGGATGGTCATTTTTTCCCTCCTTTTCGGTTTGTCATAATTCAGTATCCCTGAGAATTTTCAAAAAGTGGCATGAATTTAACGAAGAGTAGCACAAAGAGAGTCCCTTCCTTAAAATAAAAAACAATTCTAGACGTGATCAGGCTTTGCGTCAATGTGAGAATAATTTGGAATCGTTCCCGCGGCAGCAAAAACTATTCGATTTGAAGAAAAGATAAATTATTCTAAAGATCATGAAGCTATAATTTTTTTAGCTTGAGAAGTTCTTGTGCGAAGAGGGGATGTGCGTTGGGAACGTCCTGACTCCTTCAGTCTTTTTAGAGAAATTTCCGAGATTTAGAGTGTGGGGATTATTCAGCTTCCCTTTGTGTAACGCCGCGTTTTTGGCTATAATCCAAGGGGAAATATGAAATTCGCCGTCCTGCGGGATGGCATCAAAATTATTCGCGGAGGTGGCGGCATGGTTCAGAGAAACAAGAAACAGGAAAAGTTTGTCAATTCGCTGTGCGTGAAGGCGGCGCTGGCGTTCACGACGCTCTTCGGCGTGGCGGCGTGGTTCATGTACAGAGGCGCCGGGATGATTTCGATGACAGAGATCGTCGTGGACAGCTCGGCCTCGGCGTTTGTGCTGTCGGCGCTGGCCGCGTTTTACGCCGAATGGGGCGTGAAAAGAGGCGTCGCGAGCGGCGCGGTTTCGCCGTCGGCTTCGGAAAAGAAATCGACTTTTTCGGGCAGGCCCCTGCTTCTGGGGCTGGTGCTGGGCGCGGCGGCCGCAGCCGTGTTCATTCCGTCGCTGGTGGTCCTTTTCAGGCTCTTTGGCCTTGAGGGGCAGACCTTCGCTCAGTATATGGGGTTCAAGCTGGTCTGCGCGTCTTCGCTGGGATTTCTGATGACGAACGTGGCGGCGCAGCACAGCCTTCGCCGCTGACGGGCCGGGCGGGGTCCGCGGCATGGTGATATAAATCAGTGAAAAACGCTTGAAAAAGCTCCATTCAGGGAGAGCGGTTGAGTATTGTTCCAGCTCCGCCCCCTCTCTGCGCGTTTCATACTTTTTGATTTTCATTTCATTAAATGGAACATTTCTCAAGAAAAATTTTTAATTTGGGGAGTGTCAAGGGCTTTGAAAAGTTGTATAATGCATAATTTGAGATAAGCATGAACCAATGCTCGGGTTTGTCTTTTTGAAAGAGGCGGCCTTAGATTTTGAGGAGGTATGGACCGATGTCCGAAACTATTAAGGGACCCCGCGGGGTCCGTGACATTCTTCCCGACGAGTCGTGGAAATGGGCCTATGTGCTCGACCAGGCGCGTGAGACTGCAAACGCATTTCATTACAGCGAGGTCCATCTTCCGATCTTCGAGCACACCGAGCTGTTCAGCCGCGGCGTCGGCGACACCACCGACATCGTAGAGAAGGAGATGTACACCTTCACCGACAAGGGCGACCGCAGCATCACGCTCCGTCCTGAAATGACGGCCAGCATGGTGCGCAGCTACCTTGAGCATACGATTGGAACGCCGGGCCAGCCCACGAAACTGTGGGGCTATGGGCCCATGTTCCGCTACGAGCGCCCTCAGAAGGGGCGCTACCGCCAGTTTTGGCAGCTGGACTACGAGGAAATTGGTTCTGACAGTCCTCTCGTAGATGTGGAGGTGATCATGACCGCCATCGAGCTTTTCCGTACTCTTGGAATGCGGAACCTCGAGGTGGTAATCAATTCCGTGGGCTGCCCCAAGTGCCGTCCCGTCTATCGCGAGAGACTGATCAGCTATCTGAAGGGACGTTATGACGAACTGTGCGACACCTGCAAGGACCGCCTTGAGCGCAACCCCCTGCGGGTGCTGGACTGCAAGGAGTGCCACCATGTCACCGAGGGCGCTCCCGAGATCTTCGACAGCCTCTGCGGCGAATGCGCCGATCACTTTAAGGCCGTCACGGAAGGGCTGACGAGGCTTGGCATCACCTACAGCGTGGATAAGACGCTGGTGCGCGGCCTGGATTACTACACCAAGACCGCTTTCGAGGTGAAGTCCGGCGACCTGGGCGCTCAGAGCGCGGTCTGCGGCGGCGGGCGTTACGACAATCTGGCGGAATCCATCGGCGGGCCTCACGTGCCGAGCGTGGGTTTCGCGGCCGGCCTTGACCGGGTCATCCTGGTCATGGGCGAGCAGGGCTGTTCCTTCGGCCCCGCGCCGGCCATCGACGCCTATGTGGTCTGCCCCGATCCCGCGGCCCGTCTTCAGGCTATGGAACTGCTCTACACCCTTCGCCGCGCGGGACTTCGCGCCGATATGGACTACGCGGGGCGCGGCATGAAGGCTCAGATGAAGAGCGCCGTAGCCAGCGGCGCGGGGGCCGCCTGCATCTTAGGCGGCGACGAAGCGGCCCGCGGCGTGGTGGCTTTGCGCGACTTGAGAGCCGCCCAGCAGGAAGAGGTGCCTCTGGCGGAAGTGGTGGACCGGATCGCCGCTCTGCTGGACGAGAAGCAGTAACCGCGGTGTGCCGGCGAAATTCATGGATGAAGGTTGTAAGACGCAAGGGCCGAAAGCCCGAAGGACCATGGACGCCCGGGGGAAATAGGGATTGTGAGCTCTTGGGAGAACCTTTTCTGCAGGAGAGCGGATACATGTATCCGCGTTTGCGCTTCTTCCCGATTTTTTTCGCGGATTCTGTGCGCCCGCCGCGTTTTTGCCTTTTGACGTTGAACGGAACCGGTCAGCGGCAACCTGGAAGTTTTAAATAAAAATACACACTACGCCGCGCCGTCGGTGCGGCGTTTTCAAATTTTAATGGACAGTTAGGTGGAGGATTTTTATGCGTAAAGGAGTTTTTGACGCGAGCTGGAAGCGAACGTTGAAATGCGGCGCCGTCTGCGAGGAGACCGTGGGGTCCGAGGTGGTCCTCAACGGATGGGTGCGCAAACGCCGCGACCTGGGCGGCATCATCTTTATCGAGCTTTGGGACAAGAGTGGCAGCGTCCAGGTGGTGTTTAATCCCGAGGACAGCGCCGAAGTCCACGGCGACGCCGGCGACCTTCGCAGCGAGTACGTGATCTCCGTCAAGGGAAAGGTGCGCCGCCGTCCGGAAGGCACCGTCAACGAGAATCACCCCACGGGCAAGTGGGAAGTGGTGGCCGGCGATTTCCTGCTGCTTTCCGCTTCGGCTCCAATCCCCTTCGAGATCGGCGAGAACACCGAGGCCGTGGACGAGAACCTGCGCCTGACCTATCGCTATCTCGACCTGCGGCGCGAACGGATGCAGAAGAACCTGCGCACCCGCCACGAGGTGGCTCAATATACGCGCAGTTATCTTAACGGCCAGGATTTCACTGAGATCGAAACGCCCATCCTCATGAAGTCCACGCCCGAAGGCGCCCGCGACTACCTGGTTCCCAGCCGTGTGAGCCCCGGTTCGTTCTACGCGCTGCCCCAGTCGCCTCAGCTCTTTAAGCAGATCCTGATGATTTCCGGCGCCGACCGGTACTATCAGATCGCCAAGTGCTTCCGCGACGAGGATCTGCGTGCCGACCGCCAGCCCGAGTTCACTCAGGTGGACATCGAGATGAGCTTCATCACCGAGGACGACATCTACAAGCTTCTGGAGGGCTACATCGTGGGTCTGTGGAAGAAGATCCTGGGTGTGGAGATCAAGGCGCCCTTCCGCCATATCAGCTACGAAGAGGCCATGACGCGCTTCGGCAGCGACAAGCCCGACCTGCGGATCCCCTTCGAGATCCGCGACGTCACCGCCGCTTTCGACGGCGCGGGCTTCGCTCCATTCCAGGGCATTATCGACGGACACGGCGTGGTGCGCTGCATCACCCTGCCCGGCGGCGCTTCCCTGTCGCGCAAGCAGGCCGAAGACGTGGCGGCCAGCGGTAAGGCTTTGGGCGCGCCCGACGTGGCCTATTTCCAGATCAAGAACGGCGTGCTGAAAGGGCCTCTGGCCAAGTATCTGGACGAGGTGCGGACGGCTCAGTTTATGGAACTGGCTCAGGCCAAGGACGGCGACGCCGTCTTCCTGATCGCCAACGTGAACGTTATGATGGTTTCCACGGTGCTTGGACAGCTCCGCCTCGATCTCGCCAGGGCTCACGGCCTCGTCAGGGACAGCTGGGAATTCCTGTGGGTCAACAACTTCCCGCTGCTCGAGTGGGACGTGGAGGCGGGACGCTGGGTGGCCACGCACCATCCATTCACTCAGCCGAACCCCGAGGACCTTCCCTATCTGGAGACGGATCCTGCCCGCTGCGGTTCCCGCACGTACGATTTGGTGCTGAACGGCATCGAAGTCGGCGGCGGCTCCATCCGTATCCACGATGAAGAGGTGCAGGAAAAGGTCTTCAAGTGCCTGGCCTTCACGCCCGAAGAGGCACAGCGCCGTTTCGGCTTCTTCCTCGACGCGCTCAAATTCGGCACGCCGCCCCACGGCGGGCTGGCCATCGGCTTTGACCGCCTGTGCATGCTGCTCTGCGGCTGCAAAGGCATCCGCGAAGTCATGGCCTTCCCGAAGACCGCCAAGGCCCAGGACCTCATGGCCGGCGCGCCTTCCTCCGTGGACACGCTGCAGCTCGACGAGCTGGGGATTTCCGTGCGTTCCTTTATCTCGAAATAACAAAATAATCTTCAAAGAAAAAGAGAGGCGCCGCTTCCCAATAGGGGCGGCGCCTCTCTGCGTCAGCGGCTGGAAAAATATTCGCGGCGGTCTCTGTATTTTTCTTCTCCTTGTGTTAGAATCAAACTGAATGGCAGAAAATAGCCTTCCTGTGGTCTCGGGGAGGAGCGGGGGTGAACTTCTGTGACCGACAGAGACTGTGACTCAAAGGACTTCCGGCGGCGGCTGGAGTCCTTTCAGAAGCGTGCTGGATATCAGTTTTCCGATCCTGAACTGCTGAAGCTGGCGTTTATCCACGGTTCTACGCAGAACGACCAAGGGCCTCAGAACGACAACGACCGGCTGGAATTTCTGGGCGACGCGGCGCTGGGGCTTCTCGTCGGGGCGGAACTGTATAAGGAGTATCCCGAGGCCGATGAGGGCTTTATGACGATTGAACGCTCCAAGCTGGTCTGCGGCAAAAATCTGACGCTCTGGGGCTATGAAGCCGGCTTTGAGGATATGCTCTGCGTTGGCGACGATCTGGAGATCTCCGACGCTATGGTGGAGGACGCCGTGGAGGCCGTGGCCGGCGCGTTCTACCTCGACGGCGGCCTGGAAGCCGTCAAGGCCTTTCTTCAAAGCTTCGGTGACTATCCCGACCGGGGCGGTGGTTTTGACGCGCGCAATCACCTGGCGCGCGTCTGCGAAAGGGAGAAACGCGGCGTTCCGCGCTATGACACGCAGCGGCTGTCCAAGGGGAGCGGTGCTCTGTTTCAAAGCACGGTGAGGCTTGAGGGGCAGGCGGTGGGCGAAGGCTGCGGCGGCGACCCGTCGGAAGCAGAACGGGCGGCCGCGCGCGACTCCATGATCCGGCTCTGTCATCAGGCTATGGGCAATCACGGCAAAAAGCCCAGCCTCCTGCGCGCTCATTACCGAAAAGTGCTTGCCGCCGCTCCCGACGGAACGGTAAAAACCGCTCTCAAGAAAGACGACAGTCAGAGCGACTTGGACCTTTTGTTCAAGATCATCGGCCAGACTGGGCCGGATCATAAGCCTGTTTTTACCGCCGCCGCTTTCCGCGGAGATGAAAAGGTCGCCGAGGGGCAGGGACTGACGAAAAAAGGGGCCTGCAAAGCCGCGGGACGCGCCGCTCTCAAGCGCAAAAAGCTTGAAAGCTTGGACGGCGCCCTGGGCCTGGAAGGGCTGGACCTGCTGAAGCTCAAGGACGATCCCGACGTGAAAAACCGGTTTCAAACGCTGTGCGAGCGTCTGGGTTTGGGCTGTCCGCGCTATGAAGAACTGCCTCTGCCCGGCGGGGCCAAGGGGCCGCCGTTTCGCATGGCCCTGCGCCTCGACACCGAGCTGGCCGCCGAGGGAACGGCCGCCAGCAAGAAAGTCGCGGGCAACGCCGCCGCCTGGAAGGCGCTCTGGCTGATCTCTCTGGACGCCGCGGGAGCGCTTGGGCACGGGGAAACGGAGGCCGACGCGCTGATGGGGCGGCTCGAGTCGCAGTTTAAAACGCTTCTGGCCGCGCGCGGCATCAAGGATCTGCGCTTTGAGTCCGCTTCGGCGGCGGAGGGGGACTGCGTCCTCGTGAAAACCCGAATCCTGAACGGAACGCAGGTTTTGGGTGAGGCGCAGAGCACCAGCGAGGCGCAGGCCCGCCAGTGCGCCCTTTTGAAGACGGTCACCCAAATGCGCCTCTGGGATAAGATGCTGTGGCTGCTGGGATTGGGCGAGCTGATTCCGCCGAAGACAGAAAACTGCCGCCCCGACCTGTGCCTGAGCGGCGTCTTGAAAGCCCGAAAACTGCCGCTGCATGAAATCGCCGCAATCCGGACGGGCGGAAGCGGCGCGCTCTATGTGTACCGAGTGGGCCTTTTTATCGGCGAAGAACTGGCGGCCTGCGCCGCCGCGCCCAACAAGAAAATGCTCGAGCAGCGCCTGGCTCTGACGGTGATGGACCGCCTCGCCCACGGGAAGGCGCTCGTTCCCGAGTGGCTGAAACTGAAGCCGTCGCCCGCCATAAAGCCAGTCTTGCCGCTCCGGCCTTCATTCGGCACGCCAGCCCTTCAGCCCGCCGCGGCAAAGGCGCCTTTGGCCGCGAAAGAAAAGGGGCCGGGGATGCTGCACCGTTTCAAGGAATGGTTCCATCGGATGGGCGATTTGTATACACGATAGATTGGCGTATAACCCGCCGGCGGTGCGCATGGCAAAAAATTCTGGCTGGATATCCACAGGAGCGAAACGCCGCGGAATATTTATAAACAATATGAATCTAGGAGCTTGGAATAATGAACTGTGTGAAAGCAGAAGACGCTGTCAAGGAGTTGTCTTTGTTGTTGATGTATTTGACCCGGTTTCGCGATAAGGACTATCCTGTCGACTGGGCGTGGAAAAATTACGATTTTGACGCCGTCGACAAATTGGACGAAGAAGGCTACATCGACCGTGGGTCCTTCAAGAGCAAATCGGTGATGATTACGAAAAAGGGACTTCAGTTTGCCCAGGAGCTTCTCAAGAAATACCAAATTGAAGAGAGTTAAAACCAGAGAAGGCGGCCCGGGCTTTAAAGCTCGGGCCGCCTTCTCTGGTTCGGTGCCATGGGGGGACAGTCTATTGGGGGGCTGGTTGTGAGGCTCGGAAAGGCTGATATTCATTGTGCCTTAAGATGTGAGGAACATCGTGATTCGTGGCTGTTCGTGATGATCTTTTTCCTTGACTGGTCCAGAGTGATGTTCCCACCTGACTATGGCAAGCAATCTTCCCAGCGTCATTTTACTGGAAGATTGTCGTTATCTTTGAATGTCTCTGCTATCCCTAGGGTATTCATTCGTAGTTCGCCAGAGGATAATTCTTTTTGCGGAGCGGATTTAGAGATCCAAAACAGATTGGCTATCTCAAAATCCTTCCTTAGGGCCTCGGACTTCTCAATTTCAGAGAGCGCTATTTCAAGAATTTTGTCCGCAGGAATCTTTGATGCCAGCTCTTGCGAAACATTCAAGCGTATCTTGACTTTGAAGGGCGATGGAGCCGTCTGTTTGAGCGGAGCTTGCAGAACCCAGGAAAGGTTTGCGATTGTGAAACCTTTTGTAAGTAATTCTGGTTTCATAAATTCAGAGCGCAATGTCTCGAGAATACTGTCTGCGTGGGCATAAGATGTCAGATCTTCTGAAACATCAATGCTTACTAAAACTTCAAGCGGAGATTCTTCCTCGTCCGAAGACGCCTTTGTTGTCCATTCAAGCCTTGCTATTTTGAAATATTCCCTTAGCGCCTCAGACTTGTCAATTTCAGACTGCAGTTTAGTCTGCGGCACATCGCACAATTCACTGCTTCTAACGTGTAATGAAAATCCCTTTAACTTGATGAGTGACATAACAATTTGTGATGATTTCGTCATGAAATTTCTCTTCTTTTTTGTATAATATATTTAAATTAGGCAGCGTCCACAAGGAGCTTCACAAAAAAGTTCTCCATTCAAGTAAGCAATTATTTGTTTTGCTCTTATTACTGCAATATTTAAAAATGTTCTAGTTTTTGCCTTGGTGCTGCATAGCGTCGGCGCTCTTCTTGCCGGGTGCGTTATCACCGTTGTTTCTGTCTTCCTGCTGATGGAACGTGATCTCCCTTTTCAGTTTTTCATAAAGACTGGTATTACAGAGCCAGATGTTATCTTCCATTAAAGGCAGTACTGACTCTCCCTCGTAGCTGACAGCGTAAATGTCCGCGCCGCCTTTGATGAGTTCTTCCAACACTTCAGGATTTGCGTTGCCGGCGGCGGCGATGATGAAAGCTGTCAATCCCACGTCCTGCCGTGCGTTGACCTTCGCGCCGTTCTTCAGAAGCAGCTTGATGATTTCAGGATTGGGATTGGCTGACGCTGCCCACATCAGCGGCGTCACTCCCTGGTCATTTCGGGCGTTGACGTCGCAGCCGGCCTGAATCAGCTTTACGGCGACAAGTTCGTTCAGATTGGAACCGGCGGCACACATCAAAGGATTTAAGCCGTCGCTGTTTTGCGCGTTTAAGTCGGCGCCCGCGTTGATGAGAAAACTGACGATCTCGGCGTTGTCGCAGAATGCCGCAGCCAGCAGAAGCGCCGTCCAGCCGCCTTCCTCGCTCTGCGCGTTGACGTTGGCGCCGGACGCAATAAGGATTTTTACGAGTTCCTGATTTTCCATGAGCACTACCTTCATGAGAGGCGTCAGGTCTTCATTCAGTTCGTTCAGGTCAGCGCCCGCTTGTATAGCCTCATGGACTTTACTGGCGCTTTGCTCTTCAATGGTATGCCCTGTCTTTATACTTTTGAGAGTGCGCCTCAAGCTTTTGAAGTTATGAGCATCCCTCTAGGGTACGCATATGCTTCTTTGGATGAAGAAATCAATATGCTCAATGCCCTTGCGGAAAATCCTGATCTAAATAGCAATGCATTCCCTCAATGGGTTCAGGATTCTAAGGAACTCGCGCCAGAATTGGTGGAAAGCTATAAACGCGTTCGAAAAAAGCCTTATGGCATAGGAGAGGCTCTTTTTGACAGGCTGCGCTCCTATGGAAATGAAGGCGCAAGCTGGGCTGAATATCTTAGCGACTTATTAGTCCAAAATTGGTCAGAACTCTGGATTGGCGATCAGATCCCTGAAACAGTGGAACACAGCCGCCGGCACTCGAAACGCTTGATGGAATTTGCGTCCAATCTCTTTAGATGCGCGGAATCGCAGTTGGAACGATTGGGTTTTAACAAAGACCATCCTGAACTGTTGGCGCTGTTGATTGCCTCAATCTACTTACATGATATTGGGCACACGGCGCTGTCTTTTCCCTTTGCTCCAGAACGTGGATTTCCTCTGGGAATGTTTCCGTCATCAGTGCGGGAGATTCATAACCTGCTAACTGGAAGCCTATTGCGCCATGAACCTGAACGGTATTTGGGCGATAGCGCGCAATTAAAGGGAGAATATCGAGAAAAATCGGTATTTCTGAAGACCTTTGTTCCTTATCTAGCAGAACATCACCGTGGATATACAAAGCTTATGGAGAATGATGGTAAGGCCGTCGCTAAGCCATTGGTTCAAAAAGTTGGTTGTCTTGTTTACGGTGATAACGTGTTTGAGAATACCCTCGAACCTTTGGAAAAACGCCTAAGAATGGATTCATCCGTTCATTGTGATAAAGAAGAGCTGCGTTTGATTCTCAATGCAGCCGCGTTGCTACGGATTATCGACGGCTGTGACGTGCAGGCGGACCGTGTTGTCAGTGAAGAACATTTAAAAGCTCGTGAGCGACGCACCGAGGACGAAGCTTGTTTTCTGGAGGCGCAGATCAAGGCGAGCGTAGATATTCTACCCAAAGAACTGCACAAAACCTTGGAAGCTTTAAAAGACTCCTCTGATATGAATAAAAGTATGAATAAAAGATGTAATCAGATATATAACGCTGTATTTGATATCCTTAAGGGCCTTAAAGTTCGCTATGAAGATTGGGGAGTTGTGCAGCAAAAGGATTTGCCTCTTTTCACAGTTCTTTCATTTGCTAATAGAATCGCTTTTAAGCGTGAGCAATTTCTCCACTTCTCAAAACATCAAAGCGTAGGTTTTGTCTTGCCGGTAATGGACAAAGAGGAAAAAAATCTAGTAAATGTGCAGATTTATACTAATGATCGTAAGGATAACGCAATTTTAACGGATATCGAAAATGATATTAACGGTGAATACGACAAGGTAAAGTCCGTGTTGGAAAGAGAAATTTGCTTTAAGGCTCACAAGGTTTAGGTAGATAAAAAAATATGCAAGGAGGGATATGATGGGCTCTTCTATGACTTCTATAAAAAAGTCTCTGCAATATTTTGAAAAAATTTGTAATGACGCTAACGAGGCTGGAAATAAACTTACGCTGTCCTTAAACATAGACGAAGATTCTAACGACGCAGACCCTGATTTTTTCTGGATTCAATGTCAATTAAGCAGTGAAAGCGATTCCCTTCTTCCGCCACTACTCACACCAGAACAGGAGGCCTTTTATGAAGCCCCTTATAGGGAATCAAATTGGGATTTTTTTGGGATGATTCCTCGCGATCTTGCCAAGTTTAAAGATCCTCTTTTGGGCTCAGAATGGGCTTCACCTTTGATTTTGCGTAAACGAGCAGAAACTGGCGAAAAAATACCGAAGAACGAAAAAGTGGCAGAAGAAGATGATGTTCAAACTAACGAAAATATTATCAACAACAATGATGATTGCGAAGAGAATAACGATATTGGCAGTGATGACGATGACGGTGATGATAAGTCTGATAACTGTGGCAATACACCAGAAAACGAAACTGATAAATTATTTGCAAAAATAACAAAATTTTCTCAAAATGATCGACCTTCGCTGCCTCAAAATCGAGAAGATGGCAACAGTATCTAAACTGTACCCCATAAAGTGGACAGTTGAAAAAACAAAACCCCGATTCCTGGACAAGAAAAAACAAATCCCCCGTTTTTTGGACAAGCCCTTTCTCTG
>SFDM01000013.1 GCA_004558205.1 Pyramidobacter piscolens | reverse complement strand
GACAAGGGCGTGAAGTACGCTCTTGACGCCTCGGCGCTGTGGCATCACGAGTTTTTGGATCGGGGGCCGCGTTACGACTGGACGCTTCTGGGCGGTCCCAGCGTCACGAGATGGCGCGAAGGCGCGGGCCGCGACAGCGTGGGCCTGAACCTGGGGGCCGAGTTCAGCGACAGCGACCGCTTCAGCGTGCGCGCCGCCGCGGGCACCGAACTCTTCCGCCCCGGCGCCAGCAGTTTCACCGGCTCCCTGCGGGTGGAATGGAAGTTCTAAAGCCGGAAGCAAAAAATGTTCCACGTGGAACATTTTCAGATGATCAGACTGGAGGGGTTGGCATATGCTGCATCCTTTGAGGAGAAATTGGCGAGGCTTTGTCTGCGCCGCTGCCCTGCTGATCGGAAGCGGCGCTTGGGCGGCGGAGGACTTTAAGACACAGGAATACTGGAACAGCACGGGGCTGGACGTTATCAACGCGGCCTCGGCCTACGAGCAGGGTTATACGGGAAAGGGCGTCATATTGGGAATCGCCGACTGCGGTATGAAGCCTTCCCACCGGGAGTTTGCCGGCAAGGAACTGTTTCAGGTCTTTGCCGACGGCTATGTGGAAGACTGGAAGGAAAACGATCACGGCTCCCACGTGGCGGGCATCATGGCGGCGAACCGTGACGGGAGCGACGTGGACGGCAATATGCAGGGCGTAGCCTTCGACGCCGGCCTGACGTCAGCGGGGCTGTACTGGGGGAAGAACCCCGGGGACGTGGATGAGCAGCTTGTGGCGGCGCTTGAGAAGGCTTTTTCCGGCAAAGAGGGCGTCAAAGCTGTGAATAACAGCTGGGGATATGAGTACGTGGGATACTACGACTGGCTGGATAAACACCCTCTGAGCGAGATCGTCCAAACCTTTAAAAATAGCATGGGAACCCTGCTTTTCAGCAAGGTGTACGATCTGTCGGTGAAAGAGGGGAAACTGATGGTCTGCGCCACCGGCAATTCGGCAAATCTGGGGGCGAAAACGCCGGTGGCGCTCCCCAGCTTTTTCCCCGAGGCGAAGGCTTGGATCAGCGTGATGTCCCTAAACCCTTCGAAAGTGACCCAGGATTCCCAAAAGAAAACCCTGGGCGACGGGGCTGTGGCGAACTCGTCCAATCTGGCCTTCGGTTCGGAGGAGTACAGCCTCCTCGCGCCGGGGGTGAACATTAATTCGGTCAACGTGGCCGCCGGCGACGAGAGCTATATGCAGGAAACAGGCACTTCCATGGCGGCGCCCTATGTGACGGGCGCCGCGGGGCTGGTTCAGCAGGCCTATCCCTGGATGTCAGGAAAGCAGCTGGCCGACACGTTGCTGTCCACCGCTGACCGGAGCTTTAACCACCCCGATTTTCACGTGGCAGCGGAGGAAATGGAAGGGGAAAGCGGCATGACCCTTCGGCTCCGCCTGCTTTTCATTGGCGGCGAGAACGAAGGGGCCTTCTCGGAGGCCGACATTCGGGCGCGCCTGGCGCGTTTTTACGAGAGCGACTCCGCCGATCTGAAAAAGAAGGGCATCGACAGCCTCGAAACGCTTTTGAAAGTTTACGATGGAACCGTGGACC
Organism: Pyramidobacter piscolens; assembly: GCA_004558205.1. GTDB lineage: Bacteria > Synergistota > Synergistia > Synergistales > Dethiosulfovibrionaceae > Pyramidobacter > Pyramidobacter piscolens_A. Next base: position 65,679 of record SFDM01000013.1, on the reverse strand, counting down.
CCGAAAAACTGCTGGACCCCGAGGGCAGGCGCTGCTACGTGGCGGTGCTGCCGGGCGACGCGCAGGCGGCGTCCTTCGACCAGGTCTACGGCCAGGGGATTCTGGACGTGGGCAAGGCCGTAAGAGGCCCGTCGCAGCTCAACATGAACCGGTTAAGCACGGCCGACGTGGACGCCGCCTATAAGGTTCCTCTGTATGAGGTAGACTTTGACGACTCTTACGGTCCCAGCGTTTTCGCCAACGACATCGAGCAGAAGGGCTGGATCGTCTCGCACCATTTGGCCGACGACTCGGTACCCGAGCTTCAAGCTGAATACGCGGCCATGTCGAAATATGACAAAGTGGGCTTCCTGAAAGACGGCACGGGCACGCTTTTCATGACCGGCAGGAACACCTACGAAGGCCCCACGGTGGTCCGCGGCGGCGTCCTGTCCATCTCGAAGCGCGACGGCGGAACCGGCGGGGAGCTGGTGAACAGCGACGTATACGTGGAGAAAGAGGGGCGGCTTCAGGGCAACGGCGTGATTCAGAACGCCGTGACCAACGAAGGCACGGTGGCCCCGGGGAACTCCATCGGGACGCTGACCGTGGGGAGCTACGTCCAGAGCGAGAGCGGCGTGCTGGAATTGGAATGGAACGCCGCCGGCCATGACCAGCTTATCGTGACCGGCTCGGCGGTTTTGAAAGGCACGGTGAAACTTCTGCCCGGCGGCTACCTGGCCAACGGGGAGAAGCAGCTCAACTTAAGCAGCTTCATCCAGGTTCAGGGAAGCAGCCTGGACACCAGAGGGCTGACCCTCGCGAGCGAGATGGGGAAAAGCTCCACCCTGTCGGTCACGTCAGAGCGGCAGGGGACGGCGGGGTTCCGGATCCTGGTGACCCGCGCGCCCGACGCCTACAGCCGCCTGGCCCTTACACCCGGGGCGGCGTCAGCGGGGCGGATTCTGGACCAGATCGCCGGCAACGCCTCGGGCGAGATGGCCGATCTGATCGGCGCTTTGGACTTCTCCGGCGCGGCGTCGATTCAGCGGGCCATGGACCAGCTCCACCCCGAAGCCTACGACTCGCTGATGGCCGCGGCGCTGGGAAACAACCAGAGATTGTCCTCCATGGTGGCCGAGCGCCTGACGGGGCGATACCTGCCTGCGGGCTCCAAGACCAACTGGTACTTCCAGCCCTTCGGAAGCATCTCGCGCCAGAACGGCTGGGACAGCTGCGGCGGCTACAAGAGCCAGAGCTCAGGCGTCCTGATCGGCGGCGAAAAGCAGCGCGGCGACTGGACGCTGGGCGTCCACGGCGGCTTCATCCACGACAGTGCCAACGTCTGGGGAGGCTCGTCCTTGAGCTCCACCAGCGACGGCGGCTTTATCGGCCTTCACGCCAAACGTGCGAAGGACCCCGAGAAGGGACTCTTTGTCTATGGGCTGGCCCGGGCCGGATGGGACCATTACGACGCGACGCGCACCAATAACCTCTCTGCGGAAAGTTCCAGCGCCAAGTGGACGGGCTTCAGCGGCGCTTTAGAGATCGGCGCGGGGTGGAACCACAAATCGGGCAAGACCCTGCTGACCCCCGTGGCGGCGCTGAACTACGCCATAGTGACTCGCCCCGGAATCAGCGAAAGCGGCGGCTTTACGGCGCTGGTCCTGGACTCGGCGGACTACCAGTCGCTGAGAAGCAGTCTGGGCGTAAAAGTGAGCTTCATGGAAGGCCGGTTGGACAGGGGCGTCAAGTACGCCATCGACGCCTCGGCGCTGTGGCGCCACGAATTTCTGGACGACGGCCCCAGCTGCGGCTGGAGGCTGGGTGGCGCGTCGGACTCCATACCGTGGCGTGGGGCCGCGGGCTGCGACAGCCTGGCCCTGAACCTGGGCGCTTCTTTCAGCGGCGGCGAACGGTTCAGCGTGAGGGCCTCCATGGGCACCGAAATCTTCAAGAGTGGCTACAGCGACTTCGGCGGGGCCTTGCAGCTGGAGTGGAAGTTCTAAAAACAAGATCGGGAGACTGGAACGCGCAGATCGCGCAGAGGACCGCGAAAGTATTTCGTCAGCCTTCTTCTGGAATAGAAAAGCCAAGTATGCCAGAAAAAGGCCGGCATGCTGGAAAATTGCGCGGGAGTCAGTCACCGCCGTGGTATAATCATGAACTACAAAATTGCCGTCCCTTTTGAGAGACATAAAGGAGAAGAGAAAATGAAAAAGATCTATGCATTGACAGCGGCTCTGATGTTGAGCGTGGCGGCGGCGTCCGTCGCCGGGGCTTCCGCGGTTTATCTGGGGCCTGAGGGAACCTTCAGCGAACAGGCCGCCTACGACTGGTTTGACGGAAGCGGCGAGGAGCTGCGCATGCTGAAGACCGTGCAGGACTGCGTCAAGGCCGTGGACGAGGGAACCAGCGATTTCGCCGTGATCCCTCTGGAAAACACCATCGGCGGTCTTGCCGGCAACAAGGGGCTCTATATCGACGCCTTCCTGGCCGCGAAGGATCTGCGCGTGGTCGGCCAGGTTGACGTGGGCATCCGCCAGATGCTTATGGGCGTCAAGGGAACCACCGTGGAGGGTATCAAGACCGTCTGGTCCCATCCCCAGGGCCTGGCCCAGGGGAAAGCCTGGCTTGCGCAGAACCTGCCGGACGTGACGACTGAACAGACCGCCAGCACCGCCGAGGCGGCCCGCATGGCGGCCGAGAAGAAGGACGTCTCCGTGGCGGCCATCGCCGCGCCCCGCGCTGCTGAAGTCTACGGCCTGGAGATCGTCGTTCCCGACATTCAGATCAGCCGTGCCAACGTGACCCGTTTCTGGGTCATCGCCAAGCCGGAAAACGCTGCCAGGTTCAAGCTGAACCGCGGCATTACGCGCACGAGCCTTGCCGTTTCGGGCCCCGCCGCCGGCCTAACGGACCTTCTGGGCGATCTCAAATCCCTGGGGCTGACTCTCGCGGCGATCCACGAGCGCCCCATGAAGACCGCCCTCGGCGACTACCTGTGGGTGCTGGAGTTCATGGACAACGGCGGCAATGAGGATAAAATCGCCGAAGCCGCCAAGGCGCACGAAGCCATGAAGGTGAGATACCTGGGCACCTACAACTGCAAGTAGGAGCCCCCTCTTAAGAGGCAGGCCTTCTCTGAGAAGCGCGGCCTTTTCGGGACTTTTTGAGCATCGGGATTGTTTCCCTGCGGGGAGTTCCGTTCAGCAGATAACAGTTGGGAAAAAATATCGCGGAAGGTGCTCCCGGAAACTCTTTCAAAGAGACCGGGAGCGCCTCTATTTTGCCGTGAAGCCTTGACGCAATCGAGCCAAGGCCGCCGCGTGGGTCAGGCAAAGAGCCGGCGGGCATTCATCGGAGCGAGAAAATTTCAAAAAACTTTTAATGAACAAAGTTCTATTTTTTTTTGTTGACTGAACTCAAGGTGTGTAGTATTATTCCCTGAGCGAAACGCAATGTGACAGAGGAACTGTGCTATGCGTTCACATGCTTTTTAGCCGCGGGCTTTTCTGCGCGGCAGGGCATTTTTTTTGAAGGTGGAATGGAAGGTATGAAAAGTTTTTCCCGTGTTGTGGCGGCATTTTTTCTTTTAATCGGCAGTTCTCTTGTCCCTGCCTATGCGGAGACCCAGCCCCAGAAGATCTGCGGCACGCTGAACCTGCTTGTCATGGCGGGCTATGAAGAGGATCAGATCATCAAACCCTTTGAGGAGAAGTACGGCGTCAAGGTCAACGCGAAGATCTATCCGACTTCGGATCAGATGTTCGCCATGCTTCAGAACGCGAAGAAAGGCGAGTGGGATATCGTCACTCCCGACACGCCTTGGGTAAGCAAGCTGGTGAAGGCTGACCTCATCGACGAACTGGCCCCCGCCGACTATCCCGAAATCGAGAACTTTTACGAGCGCTGGAAGGATTTCGACCAGGTGAAGGCCGACGGCAGGCTTTACGCCGTGGTGAGCCGCTGGGGGTATTACGGCGTCGTCTACAACTCCAACTACATCACCGAAGAAGAAGCTTCTTCGACGAATATCATGTACAACCCCAAGGTCAAGGGCAAGGTGGTCATCTTCGACTGGTACCTGCCGAACATGGGAGTCCTGGCGCGCTACACCGGAAACAAGCAGCCCTACGACTTAGACGCCGGGCAGCTTGCCGATCTGGAAGCCAAGCTCATGGAGCTTAAGCCCCAGGTGGGCAGCATCGCCGCCACCAACGCGGACACCATCCAGGCTCTGGCCAATGAAAGCGCCTGGGTCAGCTTCGGCGGCGAATGGCTGCAGGTGCTCCTCAAGGAAGAGGGACGCCCTATCGAAGTGCTGGTCCCCAAAGAGGGCGGCGTGTCCTGGACTGAGTCGGTCTCCATAGTGAAGAGCAGTCAGAACAAGGAAGCCGCCAAGGCCTTCATCCAGTACCTGACCACTCCTGAAGTGCAGGCGAAGCTGGCTTGGTCCGATGCGTTCCATTCCACGGTTCCCAACAAGAAGGCGCTGAACTTCCTGACGGAAGAGCAGGCAAAGCTGCTGCGCATGGATGACGAGGCGAAAATGGAGGAGATGCTCTCCAACATCGCCACCCGCAAGGTTCCTCAGAACGAAGCCGAATGGCAGGCGGTCTGGGAAAAATTTAAGAGCAGATAGTGCGACTTTGCCGGAATGCAGAATCTGCATCCCGGCTTTCGCTTTATCCAAGAAAAAGGACGATGCTCCATTATCCTAAGAGGAGAATTCATTATGCCAGAACAGTTTGACGTTCATCTCGATCAGGTTACGAAGCGATATGAAGGGCGGACGATCGTGGACCGCCTGAGCCTGTCCATAGAACGCGGCGCTTTTCTTTCCATTCTGGGCCCTTCGGGTTGCGGAAAGACGACCACGCTGAGAATGATTGGGGGATTCATCACGCCTGACGAGGGCAGCGTGTGGATCGGCGGCCGGGACGTGACGGACCTGCCTCCGTCCAAGCGCAGTACCAGCATGGTCTTTCAGGATTACGCCCTTTTCCCGCACATGACTGTGGCCGAGAACATCGGCTTTGGGCTGCGCATGCAGGGCGTGAAAAAAAGCGAAGCCCGGGAACGCGTCGGGCAGGCGCTGCGCATGGTCGGCCTTGAGGGCTACGACGCGCGCAAGCCCAGCCAGCTTTCGGGCGGCCAGCGCCAGCGCATCGCTCTGGCCCGTTCGCTGGTGCTGCGTCCCACGATTCTGCTGCTCGACGAACCTCTGGGCGCTCTTGACGCCCAGATCCGCAAGCAGATGCAGTTCGAGCTCAAGCAGCTTCAGACGTCGCTTGGTCAGACCTTTGTGTACGTCACCCACGATCAGGAAGAGGCCATGACCATGAGCGACCAAGTGGCCATCATGCGCGGCGGCGTTATCGAACAGCTTGGGGCGCCGGATTATGTCTACGACAATCCCAAGACCCTTTTTGTGGCACAGTTTCTCGGGGAATGTTCAGCTATTGCCGGGCGTTGCGGCGCCGGCGGCGAGTTTGCTAGCGATTCTATCGGGAAGCTGCAGGGCCGGATCACGGGCGCGCCCTTCTCCGGCCCCGCTGTGCTCTGCCTCCGTCCGGAAAACGTTCTCTTTGCGCCGAGAGACGAGGAACCTCGGGGACGGGACTTTTCCTTCCCTGCGGTGATCAGCCGGCGCGTGTTCAAGGGGCTGAACACGTGGCTTTGCGCTGATTGCGGTGGGGAGCGCATCGTCAGCGAAGTCACGGGTAAAACGGCGCTGCGCGAAGGGGATCCGGTCTGGCTTTCTTTCAACGCCCAGGATGCGCTGATCGTGCCCGCGCCCGCCGGAGGCGCGGAAGAAACGCGCTGCGAGGCCGAAGAGTGAGCCTTTTTGTTCACAGCCGCCGCGGCGCGCTCGATCACTCGGCGGTCTGGCTGCTGCCCCTGTCGTCATGGATGACCGTCTTCTATCTGATCCCCCTGGCGTTTATCATCAGCACCAGCTTTCGAACGATGGTGAACTACCAGCTGACCGAAGGGTTTACGCTGCAGAATTACGCCGCTGTATTCACTGATCCCCTTTACTGGAAAGCCCTGCGCGTTTCGCTGCTGCTCTCGGTCAAGGTGGTGGCGATTACCACGCTGATCGCCTACCCTCTGGCCATGACGCTGGTCTTCGTCGTCCCCCGGCGCTGGCGGGTGTTCCTGCTGATCCTGATCATCGCCCCCTTTTGGACCAGCTATCTGATCCGCGCCTATTCCTGGTTCATCATGCTGGGCAACACGGGCATCGTCAACATGGTGCTGAAGAGCCTGGGGCTGATCGAGAAACCGCTCCAGATCCTCTACACCAACACGGCTACCACCATTGGGCTGATTCACTACCTGATGCCCATCATGACGCTGACCATCTATACCACTCTGGAAAACATCGATCCCAAGCTGCTGGAAGCGGCAAACGATCTGGGGGCCGGGCGGATGCAGAGTTTTTTCCACGTCATTCTGCCCCTTTCGGCCACAGGGCTGGTCAACGGCATGATGTTCATCTACATCCTGGCCTTTGCCGATTTCATCTCGCCGGCCACCCTCGGAGGCCAGAACGAGCGGGTTTTTCCGCAGCTCATCGTGGACGCCGTGCAGTGGAACATCAACTGGCCCCTGGCTTCGGCGCTGTCCATCATGATGGTCGCCGCCATATTTGGGGTGCTGCTGGTTCTGTCGCTGTTCCGGAGCGTGGGCAGCCGTGAGAACGGAGGGAGCGGCAAATGAAGCAGTCTCCTAAAATAAAGCTGCTCGGATGGCTCTATCTCATCCTGGCCGTCCTGTTCGTCCTGGGGCCCATCTTGATTACCATCGCTTTTTCCTTCAACCTCGACCGCTTTTCGAGCTTGCCCTGGAGGGGATTCACCCTCCGATGGTACGAAAAGCTCTTTTCCAACGAAAAAGTGATCCGCGCGCTCTGCAACAGCGTGATCCTGGGCGTCGGCGTCTCCTTTACGGCGGTGCTGCTGGGCTTTACGGGCGCCTACGGGCTGCGCCACTGGAAATCCCGGTGGAAGGGGTTCTACATGCTGGCGTCCATCTCGCCGCTGGCCGTTCCCTGGACGCTGATGGGGCTGGCGCTGCTGATTTTCTTCAACTGGATCAGCGTCCCCATGTCGATCGTCACGGTTTGGATGAGCCACGTGGTCTTCACGGCGCCTCTTGCGCTGTCCATCATCAACGCCAGGATGCAGACCATTCCAAAGAGCATGGAGGACGCCGCCTGGGACCTCGGCGCTGGAAACCTGCGCACCATGCTGCTGGTGATCCTGCCCCAGACGCTGCCGGGCATTGTGGCGGCGGCGCTGCTGACCTTTACGATCAGCTTTGACGAGTTTATAATCGCGTGGTTCGTCTGCGGCTTTGACCAGACGCTGCCGGTTTATATCTACAGCATCATCCGCAGCGGCGTCAGCCCCGTGATCAACGCGATCGGCACGGTAGTTTTCTGTATTTCCGTCACGCTGGTGAGCATTGCCCAAATGCTCCAGCGCAAAAAAATCTAAAATCTAAAGAGAGGCTGGGTCTTTCAATGACGAAAGAAATGATCAGCATGACATGGCCGGAGTTCGAAAAATTGGAGGGCAGCGCCGTCGCCCTGTGCATCGGTTCCGTGGAACAGCACGGTCCGCACCTTCCCTTTACGACCGACCTGCTTATTCCCTACGCCCTGTGCCGCGACCTGTCGGAGCGGTGCGATCTGCTGGTGGCGCCGCCGGTCTACTATGGCTGCCGTTCGCAGCCGGCCACGGGCGGCGGCATGTCCTTCCCGGGGACCACGGCCGTTTCTGGGGCGACTTTGATTCAGCTGGTGAAGGAGATCCTCGACGACTTTTACCGTCAGGGGAAGAGAAACTTTCTGCTGATGAGCGGCCACTATGAGAACACAGCCTTTATGTCGGAGGCGGCCTACCTTTTCACTGCCGGCCATCCCGACGCCAAGGTCGTGATGATCAACTGGTTCGAGATGATCCGGACAGAAACGCTGGACCGCCTCTTCGACGGGAAGTTCCCGGGGTGGGAAGTGGAACATGCCAGCCTCACCGAGACGTCGCTGATCATGCACTACTATCCCGAGCTGGCCCATGCCGACAGGATCCCGAAACAGGAAGGCAAGCCCTACCGCCCCCGCCCCGTGGTCTATCCCGAGCCCAGCGGGCTGGTGCCGCCCAGCGGCATCCTGTACAGCGCCGACGGCGCTTCTGCCGAGATCGGCAAGGCCATGGCGGAGGAGATCGTGGACACCATCGCTCAAGTGATCGAAAAGGAGTTCGCCGGACGCTAGAGCAGCGTGAGGCGAACCGGCGTGGACAGCATAAAAAAATCCCGTTTCGGACCTGGATCCAGGTCCGAAACGGGATTTTTTTGGGGGAAAAGCCTTTTATACTAACTTGCATTCAACGTGCTTAATATAAGATCGAAGATCAAAGTCAAAGGATTTCAACGCAAAGGCTGAACAGAAAGGGCGCAAAGGTCGCAAAGGAAAAACAAGACCTAAATTATAAACCCTAAAAATGAATTAGAGTGATATGAATTCATGTATTTTGATTAATTTTTCGTTTTTAAAAGTCTTTCAAGTTTTTCCTTTGCGAACCTTTGCGCCCTTTGCGTTAAAATCTTTTGACGTGTTTTTTCGATTTGATATTAAGCATATCAATAGGGAATAAGTATGAGAAGCGCCTCGGGACGCTCTTTTTTAAGAGCGCCCGAGGCGCTTTTGTTTGTGTGTTCGCTTTTGGGGCGAAGGTTTGGTACGAGGAACGAGAAAATTTTTACAAAAATTCTGACTTTACGTGAGGGAATGGTGAAACCTCAGGTCTATTCCATAACTTTTACATCGGAAAGAATGATCTTTTTCTCTTTTTTGTAATGAGAAATTTTATATATTTCCTTTATGAAAGGAGCCGTAGTGAACAGCCGTGTTTCAATAGCTTTGAATTCAAAGCTCGAGTCTGTTTGAATTTTTTATGCTTTATGTCGCTCCAGAGTTTCCAACGACGAAAGCATTTTTTTACAAGACTTTTTTCCTCCCTTTTTTTATCATAGGATCGTCAATAGGATTTTCCCTGATTATAGGCCGGCATAGTCAGGGGAAAGAAGGAGAGGATAGCAGTGAAACTTGATCTTCATAAACTGAACGTGACAGGTCTTGAATGGGGAGAGAAAACGACCCTTCGGGATGGCGTCCTCTATGTCAATAAGGAAGAGGCCGTCGCCGCCTGCGGAAGTTTCCCTGTCGTGGAATCCTTCTCGCTGGATCTTGCCCGTCCGGGCGAAGACGTGAGAATCATTCCCGTGAAGGCCGCCGTGGAGCCACGTTGCAAGCTGACTGGCGAAGGCGCGGTCTTCCCCGGCATTCTCGACATGGGGCAGGCCGGCGTCGGAGCTACCGTCGCTCTGAAAAACTGCGCCGTTCTCGTGACTGAGAGCGGGGACGAGGCGCTGAAGTGCAGGACCGGCGGGCTGGTGGACATGAGCGGGCCCGCGGCCGCCTACTGCCCCTTCGCGAAGACTTTCAACGTGGTGCTGATCGCCAACGTCAAGGCCGGCGAACTTGAAAAGGACACGCTGGCCACCGACGAGGCGTGCCGTCTGGCTTCGTTCCGCCTGGCGGCCTACCTGGCGGATTGCTGCAAGGACGTGAAGGCCGACGAGGTGAAGACCTACGAACTGGCACCTGTGGACGAAAAGCTTCCTAAAGTGGTCTATGTGATGCAGCTGCTCAGCCAGAAGCCCGAGATCATCGACTTCCACGTTTACGGGCAGCTCGCGGGAACCACGCTGATTCCCACGGTACTCCATCCCAACGAGATTATCGACGGCGCGGTGACTACTTTCCTGGGCGCTCACTGCACCGTGTGTTCCGATAAGCAGTACATGTATGAAATCCAGAACAGCCCCGTCATCGAAGAGTGCTTCAGCCAGCACGGCAAGACCCTATGCTTTGCCGGCGTCATCGTCCATAACGAGGTTATCACGCTGGAAGGCAAGGTCAGATCCAGCCTCTTTACCTCCAAACTAGCGCATTTCCTGGGCGCCGACGGAGCGATTCTGGTCACCGAAGGCCACGGCAACCCCGACGAGGACATCATGATGAATGTGCGCAGCCTCGAAAACTACGGCGTCAAGACCGTCATCATCTCCGATGAGCTGGGCGGCCGCGACGGCAAGAGCCCCGGCCTGGCGGACTGGACGCCCGCGTGCAATGCCATGGTCAGCGTGGGCAACACCCATCAGCTGCTGGCGGTCCCCGAAAAGATGGGACGCCTCATCGGAAACGAAAAATCTGTGGAGCTGGTACGCGCCGTAATCGACGCGTCTCCCGCGGAGGCCGATTCGTTCTACACTGAGCTTATTCACCTTCCCTGCTCCTGTGCGCAGGCAGGCATCTTCAACGTCAGCGCGGGCTGGGTTTAAGGAGGCAGTACAATGACCTACAAGGTGCTTCATTATATCAACCAGTTTTTTGCCGGCGTCGGCGGAGAGGACAGGGCGGACTACGCACCTCAATGCGTGGCGGGCGCCATGGGGCCCGGTGCGCAGATCAACCGGCTTCTGAAGGACGTGGCTGAGGTGTGCGCCACCTATGTCTGCGGTGACAACTACTTTGCCGAGCATACTGAAGAGGTGCTGGCCGACGTTGAAAAGGCGCTCAGGGAATACAAGCCTGACCTGGTCATCGCCGGGCCGTCCTTCTATGCCGGCAGATACGGCTTTGCCTGTGGCCACGTGATCGACAAGGCCCGGGAAGTTTTGGGCATTCCCGGCATCGCCGGAATGAACGTGGAAAGCCCCGCCGTCGCTATGTTCCGCGACAGCATGTACATCGTCAAAACCGGTGACTCGGCGCGCTTCATGAAGCCTGCCCTGGAAGACATGACCAGGCTGGCGGCCAAGCTGCTCAACCATGAAGAGATGGGCAGGGCCGACGACGAGAACTACTTCCACCGCCATATCAGAAAGAACTTCTTTATGCCCGAGAACGGCGGCAAGCGCGCCGTGGAGATGCTGCTCAAGAAGATGAAAGGCGAGCCTTTCACGTCGGAGTACCTGCAGGAAGTGCCCGAGAAGGTGGCCGTGGCCCCCGCCGTGAAGGATTTGGGCAAGGCCGTGGTGGCTCTTCTCAATACCGGCGGAATCGTACCTCAGGGCAACCCTGACAGGATTGAAAGCTCTTCGGCCACCCGCTATGGCCGTTACTATATCGGCGATGCCGCCCGCCTTGAACGGGGCAGCACCGTGTCGATTCACGGCGGTTACGATACGAACTTCGCCAACGCCGACCCGAACCGTATCGTGCCTCTGGATATCCTGCGCGACCTCGCGAAAGAGGGCGTCATCGGCGGGGTGCATGAATACTATTATTCCACCGCCGGGACGGGCGCGTCGCTGATTAACGCCGAGGGATTCGGAAAGGGGATCGCCGCCTCTTTGAAAGAAGCGGGCGTGGACGCCGCCATCATGGTTTCCACCTGAGGCTCCTGCACTCGCTGCGGTGCGGCGATCACAAAAGAAGTGGAACGCGCGGGGATTCCCTGTGCCCACATCACGGCTATCGACCCGATAGCCCACACCTTTGGAAGCAACCGCGTGGTACACGGCGTCGCTATTCCCCACCCTCTGGCGGTTCCCTGCGAATCCGCCGAGGCCGAATATCAGGCTCGCCGGGCCATGGTACTCAAAGCTCTTGAAAAAGTCAGCCAGTAATTAGTACACCTTATCCGAAACTCGCTTCATATCAGCAATTCGGGGCCAGTCCAAGGGGGCCTGGCCGCTTGGAGCTTTTCAGGCCGCCTGCGGCCATAGGGAGCCCGCGCGGCGGGTTTTTTCCGGAGGCGCCGAGCTTCGCTGATTTTTTAGGTTGTGTGGATAAGAGGCATACGCTGGCTATGACAGGCGGTCGTTTCCTGAAAGAAGGTTTGCTCCGAGGGCTGGCGGAGCGGCGCGTCTCCGCCGGCCGTTGATGAAAAGAGGAGGATAGGTATGGACGAAGGGACGGTAAAAAACGCCCTCAGAAGAATATGGAGACGGAAGGCGCTCGACAGCGTCGATTTCCTGACCGCCATGAACTTTGCGGCGGCGCGCTCGGCGTCGCCCCATCTGCACAGCGAGTACACCATTTCTGTCGTCGAGAGCGGCGTTTTGTCTATGGACTTCAGGGATATCAAGCTGAACCTGAAGCCCGGCGAATTCCTCGTCATCGGCCCTGAAATGCCCCATACCTTTGATTTTTCCCAGATGAAGGACACCTGTGTGTACAGGACCGTCTATCTGGGCGAGGACGCTCTTCCTCAGTGGCTCGTCAAGAAGATCCGCGTGGGACGGTCTGCTCTATCCTGTTTCTCGAATCGCGATCTCTGGGAGGGCTATATCTGAGTCCAGCGGGGAATGGAGTCAGGTTCTGATTCTGACAGCGTCGATTTTATGAAAATCTCCGAAAACATCCTCGCGCGGATGCTGGGAAGCGTGGTGTTCAGGAGGGATGTGAAGTCTCCGGGCATAGCGGCCGTCAAGGAGTATATCCGCGAGAACTTCCTGTCCCTTCCCAGCGTGGACGAACTGGCCTGTATGGCCTGCCTGAGCCCCTTCTACTTTACCAAGCTCTTTAAGGAAGAAGTGGGGCTGAGCCCTCACGCTTACATCAATCAGCTTCGTGTAAACAAGGCGAAGGAGATGATGGCGAAGCGCGTCCCGCTGCTCCAAATTGCCCATGAGCTCGGTTTTACCGACCAAAGCCACTTTTCAAAGACATTCCTGAAAGTCACGGGAGTGACTCCAACCTGTTATGGCCTTGCCACAGAACGTTAGAGGACGACTCTTGTCTCTCTATAATTCAGAAGGAGGCAGCCTGCATGGGAACCATGGATTATCTCAAGACAAATTATATTGATATCGTAGTCCTTATTCTCTACTTTGTGATTCTTATCGCAAACGGCATCTATTTCAGCTGGAAAAAGACCAGGGAAACCAAAAAGGCCGGCAGCGAGACCGACAACTTCCTGGTGGGAGGAAAATCCTTCGGCATCTTCGCTACGCTCTGCACTCAGGGCGCATCCATGAAGGGCTCCGGCGCTCTGCTGGGCTATAGCGGCGGCGCTTTCGTGAACGGCGTGGGGACTTTAATTCCCGGCCAGTGCTACAGCCTGGGCGCCTGGTTCTCCATCGCCTGCGGCATGGCCAGGAAGCTGAGAAAGTGTGCCGACAAACTGAACGTGTCCAGCATCGGCGACGTGTTTGTGGCCCGTTTCCACATGCCGGCGCTGCGCAAGCTCTCGGGGGTGGCCGGCGCGTGGCTCGCCCTCTCCATCCTGTGCAGCCAGATGGCGGCGTTGGGACTGCTGGTCCACCTCATGTTCCACAAGTATGGCATGACCTATGAGACGGCGCTGATTATCGGCATCGTCGTGTCTTTTTCCTATGTGTCCATCGGCGGTTTGGTGTCCGTGGTCTATAACGACGTATTCCAGTGGCTTGTCATGACGCCCATGATTTTCATTATTCTGCCCGGGGCCATGATCCTTATGCATGGCGTCACGCCTGACACCATGCACAGCACGCTGGACGCGGCCAAGTTCTTCTCGCTGCGCCCCAACATGTGGTGGCTCGGCTACCTTCTGAGCGGCGTTCTGGCGTCCTGCTGCGACGTGACTCACGTTCAGAGGTTCATCTCCTCCAAGGACGAAAAGACCTCCGTTAAGGGCAGTATGCTCGGCTTTGCCTACTGCACGCTCTTCGCCGGCGTCATCAGCTTCCTGGGCCTCGGCGCCGCCATGCTCATCGAGCCGGCAGTGGTGGGCGGCAACAACGACGGCGTGCTCTTCGCCCTTATCTCCAAGGTCCTGCCTCACGGCCTGATCGGTCTGTTTATCGCCGCTATCCTGGCCACGACGATCTCGACGCTGGACTCCTACCTTCAAGTCTGCGTTCTCTGCCTGATGGTCGACGTGGTGGAACCCGCTCTGCCCAAGAGCACCACGCAGAAGCAGAAGCTGCTTTACTGCCGGATCCTCACGCTGGTCATAGCGGTGCTGGCTTCGCTGCTGGTGCTTCGTTTCAAGGGGATTCTCACGATCGTGGCCGTGGGGTACAGCACCTTCTCGTCCATGATGTTCCTGCCCTTCATGTGCGCCCTTTACTGGAAGCGCTGCACGGGCTGGGGCTGCGTCGCGGGCATGATCTCGGGCTGCCTGGTCTGCTCGCTGGGCGTGTATTACAAGTGGCCTCTGCCGATCGTCTGGGGCGTTGCCGCTTCTCTGGTGTGCATCGTGGGCGTGTCCCTGGCCGGTTCTAAGCCCTTTGGCCTGCTTCCCGGCTTTGACGAGCACGGTCTGGAGATCGATCATACCGTCGCGAAGGCCTGTGTCTTTGGTACTCTTGGCAGCCTTCTCATCTCCGTGGGCATCGGCATGTGGATCAACTGGATCTGCATCGCCGTCGGCGCGGTGGGCATGATTCTGTGCGTGACCATGATCGACAGGGGATTCCAGAAGTATCTGGAGAGCTAACCTGCCTGACTCCTGCAATGAAAAGAGCCGTCGGGCCGCTTTGTTTTCGCGGCGCGGCGGCTCTTTTTTTCCCGGTCCGGGAGATGGAAAACGGGCGTCCGCGGGAGGGGCGCCCGGTCTGAAGCCCTTTTACCGATAGGTTCTCTGAAAGGAGTGTTGTTCCTGATGGAAAATAAACAGATACGCTGGCTCAACGTCTTTAAAGTGGCGGGAGCCATCATCGCCTTTCTGATAGGTGCCGGTTTCGCCACCGGTCAGGAAGTCTTCCAGTTCTATGCGGCTTACGGCTATCAAGGTGTCTTCGGGGCGCTGTTCGTGTTTGCCTGTTTTGCCTATGCCTGCGGGGAGTTTATCCTGCTCGGCTACGACAAACGTATGCTGAACGCGTCGGATATCTACCGCTACTACTGCGGCAGGTACGCCGGATGTTTTTACGATTTCTTTTCCCTGGCCTTCATCTATATGACCTACGTGGTGATGCTCAGCGGCGCCGGAGCGACGGCGCACCAGTACTACCGGATCTCGCCGGCGGTGGGGAGCGTTGCTATGGCGGTGCTGTCGGCGGGGACGGTGGTCTTTGGCCTGAACCGTCTGGTGGATGTTATCGCCGCTATTGGCCCGCTGATCGTGGTCGTATCCGTCGCGGTGGGGATTGGCGGCATCGTCATGAATCCCGGCGGCGTTGCCGAAGGGGCCCGGCTGCTTGCCTCGGGGACGCTGGAGATCACTCGGGTTGGAAGCAGCTGGCTCATGGCCGGCGCTTCCTATGTGGGGTTCTGCGTGATCCTCTTTCCGGCTTTTCTGGCGGCGCTGGGAGCCAAGTCCAGCAGCCGCCGGGAAGCCCTCTGGGGTACCACGCTGGGCGCGGCGGGATTTACCTTGGGCGTGCTGATCCTCATGTTTGGCCTCATCGCCTGCGTTAAAGACCTGTACAGCTCCGACATCCCTTCGCTGGTCATCGCCGAGAGGATCTGGCCTTCCTTCGCTGCCGTCTTCTCTCTGTTTATCGTGGCGGGCATCTTCACCACCGCTGTTCCTCTTCTCTGGACCGTGGCGGCCCGTTTCGCCGCGGAGAAGACGCCGAAATTCTGGGCTGTGACCGTCTTTTTAAGCGCCGGAGCCTGCTTTGTGGCCCTGAAGCTTCCCTTCAGGCAGATCGTCAACGTGATCTACGGGATCAACGGCTATGTGGGGATCCTGATCATGGTCTTCCTGCTGGCTAAAACCTTGGGAATCACGAAAAAATAGCCCCGGTGCCCCAAGGCAATGAAGGAGTCATTCCCGAAAGACACCGCGTCTTTCGGGAATGACTCCTTCATTGCCTTGGGGCACCGGGGCGTTTTGATGCGCTTCCCGCGCATTTTCTAGTTTGCGGCATGAGTCGGGAAAATTTTTTTGTAACCGTTGCGCGGGCGATGGGGTACAATTGGAAAAGTACCGCAGATTTCTTATATTGGAGGGGAAAACTATGAAAGCCTTATTGGTCAACGGCAGTCCTCATGAGCGGGGCTGCACCTATACGGCGCTGCGCGAGGTGGAAAAGGTCCTGGCAGAGCGCGGCGTGGACGCGGAGATTCTCTATCTCGGGATGAAGCCTATCGCCGGCTGCATTGCCTGCGGAAAGTGTTCCGAGACGGGGGCCTGCGTGTGGAACGATCTGGTGAACGAGGTGGGGCGGCGGCTTGACGAGTTCGACGCGCTGGTGCTGGGCTCGCCGGTGTATTACGCGGGGCCTTGCGCTCAGCTGACGGCATTTCTCGACAGGCTGTTTTTTGCCTACAGCGGCAAAATGGCCGGAAAGCTGGGCGCTTCGGTGGTTTCCTGCCGCCGCGGCGGCGCTTCGGCGGCCTTTGACCGTCTGAACAAGTACTTCACGATCTGCAATATGCCCGTGGTGTCCTCTCAGTACTGGAACCAGGTCCACGGTTTCACGCCCGAGGACGTGATGAAGGATCACGAGGGCCTGCAGACCATGAGGACTCTGGCGGAAAACATGGCCTGGCTGCTGAAATCCATCGAAGCGGGCCGCGCCGCCGGGGTGCCCGCGCCCCGCTACGAGCCCCGGGTAGCCACGAACTTCATCCGATAGAAGCCCCATAGCACCGCAAAAGAATCCCGCGCCTTCGAAGAATTTTTGCGAAGGCGCGGGATTCTTTTGCGGTACGGAACCGTCCCTTTTCCAGTGGAGGGACTGCCTTGCAGGCGCGAGCTGGCGTTACTCGTGGACTTTCAGTTCAAGCACGTCGGGACGTGAGTAGTGGCCGCAGGCGTCAAATTCCATGCGGCTTGCGGGGACCTTTTGCATGTCTAAATCGGCGAAAATGATCTCTTCTTTGTCCCACACTGGTTCAGTTACGTAATGGCCATAGGGGTCAACGACACAGCTGCCTCCGCGGCAGACGGCGCCGTTCAGCCGGGCGGTTTCTTCGGGGCAATGCAGGCTCTGGGGATACATTTCTTTGGTGAAGTACATGTCGCAGTTGATGAAGTAGCAGTGTCCTTCGATGGCGATATGACGGATCGTAGCCTGCCATTCCTCGTTGTCGTTGGTGTTGGGAGAGATGTAGAGCGTCACACCCTTTTCGTAAAGGGCCACGCGGGCTAGAGGCATGTAGCTCTCCCAGCAGATCAGGCTGCCCATGACGCCCCAGGGCGTGCTGACGACGGGGAAGTATTCGTCCTGGGCATCGCCCCAGACGACGCGCTCGGCGCCGGTGGGCTTCAATTTTTTATGGCGGTGGACCAGTTCTCCCTCTGGGGAGAAGATCAAGTTGGTGTTGTACAGCGTTCCCGTAGTCTCGCCGCGTTCCGAAACGCCGATACTGACATAGGCCCCGGCTTCTTTGGCCGCGCGGGCGAGCCGCTCTGTCTCGGCGCTGGGAACGGCGATGGAGTTGTCGTAGTACATTTTCCAGTCTTTGCGCCCGTCGGCGGTGCGGCTGCCCACGGTGAAGCCGAAGGTCATGCCGTATGGATAGCCTGGAATGAAGAGCTCGGGAAAAACGATCAGCTCGGCTTTTTTCTCCGCCGCTTTTCCGATCAGCCCCAGAGCCTTCTCGACGCAGAGCGCTTTATCGAACATGACTGGCGCGGCCTGCACGACCGCGATCTTGCAGATGTCTTTCAAGTCTTTCATTCTTGTGCCTCCATATGTAAAAGTTGTTGGGTGATGAAATTTGAGCGAGCCTCATGGCTCTCTTAGTGAATTGATTTTAAGATCAAGACGCCGTCCCGCGCGAGCCTCTCGCGGGCGCAGGATGGACGCTCAGTAGGCCGGCTATTCCTCGTTCAGCCACTGGTTCCGGCTCAGGCCCTCTTCATACAGTTTTTTGTAGGCGTACGCCTTGGGACGCAGCAGCGACAGGTAGGGGCGGGTCTTCCTGGTCTGGGCGGCGCGGCTCAGGTCCAGGTCGCAGAGGATCAGCTCTTCCCCGGAACCGCCTTTGACCACCCTTGAGCCGTCGGGATCGGCGGCGAGGGACTGCCCCGCGAACGTTGAACCGCCTTCGGGGCCCACACGGTTGCACATGGCGGCGAAAAGGCCGTTCTGCAGGGCCTGCACGCGCACTTCCCACTCAAAAAGCTCCAGCGGTTCGCCTTCGATATTGGCCGTGGGGATCAGCACCAGGTCGGCGCCCTGCATGGCGCAGGAGCGCAGGCTTTCGGGCATGTGGCGGTCGAAGCAGATCACGATGCCGATTTTGCCGAAGGGCGTGTCGGCCACCTTAAACCCGTCCCGCGCCGGAGCGTAATAATCCTTCTCGTAGAAATTTTCCGCCTGGAGGATATGCACCATTTCGGAGGCGCAGCGGATCTCGCCTCGGGAGTCCACCAGCAGTGACGTGTCGCACGTTCCCGACGGGGTCCTCAGATAGAGGTTGGGCGACGCCCAGATGCCCAGATCGCGGCACGCGCCGCGCAGGCGCGTCACCTCGGGGCCGTTCAGGTCCATGAGCCAGCGGCCGGCGTCGATTCCCGCCTCGCAGGGGAAAAAGGGCGACAGCATGATTTCAGGAAAAAGCGCCAGGTCGGCGCCCGCTTTCTTGGCCGCTTCCAGGTAATGAAGCGCTTTGTTGAGGTTTTCCGGTACCGATGGGGTTATGCTCATCTGCGCCATAGCTAATTTCATGTTTTTCGGTCTCCTTTGTGCTGATAGAAGCCAGCGCCGCTCAGCGGGCGCTGGGGTAGACTGATTTGCCGAATTCGTAGGCCGCTTGGGGAAAGGGAGTCTGCCCGATCTTTCTGGCGCTGCCGGTCCCGCCGCAGCCTCCGGCCAGAATGACGCCTTTGTCGTGGAACCCGATGTAGCGGCACAGCGCGAAGCGGTAATAGGACAGGGCCTGTTCGAAGGTCCAGAAAAAATTGTCCTCGGCGGTCATCAGCAGGGCGCAGTCCTTCTCTGGGTATTTCTCGTAGCGCCCCAGCGGCGGGTTGAGATCCTCTTCGGCGATGCAGTAGAAGCGCTCGATAAAGGCCTTGATCTTTGAAGAGATGGTCCAGAAATAGAGCGGCGACGCGAAGACGATCATGTCGCAGGCTTTAATGAGGGGCGTCATCTCGTTGAAATCGTCGTTCTGGACGCAGGGCTTTCCGTAGCGGCAGGCGTTGCAGCCTGTACAGCCCTTGACGGTTTTGCTTCCGAGGAAGATCTTTTCCACCTTGTGTCCGGCCTCCAGCGCGCCTTGGATAAAGGCGTCGGCCAGCGTGTCCGTATTTCCGCCCTTACGGCTGCTGCCGACGACCACAAGTATATTTTTCATGAGCTTCATCTCCCGATGTTTGGGTTTTGAATTATTATAACAGATGATGTGAAACCCGGTTCACTTGGAGGTTCCCCTCTTTTCCCGAAGGTGGGAAAAGCCGCAAAATGCGCTTTTCGGGAGGCTGAAGGACGCCTTTTAGACCATCGTGCATGAAACAGAAGAGGTTCTCGGAGAATTTTCGGGATAATCGCCATTTTTTGACATTATTTCCCCCTGAAGGCCTATGTTCCACGTGGAACATTTCGGCGCAAAAAAGGCGCCTGCCCCTTCCCCACGTTTTTCTCGGGGGATGGGCGGGCGCCTTTGACGCGGCTCAGCGTTTTTTGCCGTATTCTTCCAGTTCGCGCACCGCGGCGACAATCATTTCCTTTGTGACGGGATAGGGATAGACCCGCACGTCGATGCCCTTCAAAGCCTTGTCGGCCACCAGGGGGACACGGTCTTCCGTGGTGTCCAGATCCGCCAGCGACGTGGGAAGGCCCATCTTCTTGTTGAAGCCGTAGATCTTTTCGAACTCGTCCATGCGCTTATCCATGAGCAGCAGGATCAGGATGCCGTAGGCCACGATCTCGCCGTGGAGGTGGTGGTGCTCCTCAATCTCGGGCAGGATCGTGAAGCCGTTGTACACGGCGTGGGCCGCGCCAGTGGTGTAGTCCACCTGGACGAAGTTCGACACGAGGCCCGTGGAGACGATGATGCCAAGAATGACCTCCGTCAGCTCGTCGGTGACTTTGTGTTCCCCGCAGGCTTGCATAGCCTGGACGCCCCAGCGGACCATGGGGGCGGCGCACATATCGCTCATGGTGATGCCCATAGCGTCGGAGTGTTCGGGCGTTTTCCCCCGGGACGACGTGGTGCTCTCGTAGTGCTTGGCCATGGTGTCGCCGATGCCGGCCCAGAGGTACTTCTTCGGCGCCTCGGCGATGATCTGGGGATTGATGAAGATGTGGTTGGGCGGGATCTTGGAGAAGGAATACTCGCGAAGCGAGCCGTCGGGATGGTAGAGGATACCCAGGCTGGTGCAGGACGCGCAGGTAGAGGCGATGGTGGGGAACGTGAAAAAAGGCTTGCCCGTTCTTTGAGACAGCACCTTGCAGGTGTCGATCGCCTTCCCGCCGCCCACGGCGAAGACCATGTCGGCCCTTTGCACCGTTTCCATGGCGCCGAGTCGCTCGATGTTTTCCACCGACGCTTCGCCGCCATACCACTGCTGATCGATGATCTCCACGGACGAGCCGGCCACGGCGGCGCGGATTTTATCGGCCGCGGCGGCCATGGCGCGGCGGCCGCCGATGATCACGGCGGTTGTGCCATAACGGGAGCAGATGGGGACGATATCGTCATAGGCGTCCACGCCTACGGTGTAGCCGGGAAAAAGGGTTCTTTTCATGAAAATCAGTCTTCTTTCTCTAAGATCACAGGTTTAGTCGCCCACGGCCACCGAGGTTTCCGCGTCAGCGCGGGCCTCGCCCTGCCTGGCTTCGGAGTGCGACATTCCCTGGTATTCGGGATGGGCCCTCACGAAAGCGCGGTTTTTGTAGACGCCCACGGTCAGGAAGGGCACGATGATGATCGCGATAGCCAGGTAGCCGCAGTAGCCGTAACCGTACTTGATGATGTTGGTGAGTCCCGCCAGGGAGACCGTCATGGCGAGCACGATGATCGCGCCGGACACAATAGCGCAGCGCACGGGAGCGCTCTTGATGGAACGGAAGATCCTGAGCTTTTCAAAGCGGGCGGTGAAGCCGAACACGGTGGTAACGCCCGTGGAGATCAGGCAGAGGAGCAGGCAGACCGTGTAGGTCGCCGTAAGCCAGCCGATGCCCATCTCGCGGCAGGAGGTCAGCGTGGGGATCGTGGTTCCCTTGGCGACGCTGGTGAAGAAGGGGGCCCAGCCCATGAGCATGAATACCGAGAGCACCAGGGCGACGGCGTTCAGGCCGAAGGAGATCCACATGGACCTGGCGCAGGCGCGGCGGTTGAAAAGAGGCACGCCGCAGACGATCATGGTCGGGATGACCACGCACTGGAATCCCGCGTAGGTGAAGGCCGTCAGCACCGCCTGGGGAAGCTTGGAAAATCCGTCGGCGGCATAGCTGGCGGCGATGATGCCGCCCATATTGGGAGCCTTGGCGATGCCCACGGCGAAAATGGCGACGGCGGAAATCAGGATCCCCAGCCCCATGATCGTCGAAGCGTCGCGTACGAGTTTCGCGCCGAAAATAGTGAACGTGAGCACCACCATGCCGACGAAGAGGATGTAGGCGTAATAGCTCCTGTCGCCAAAGGGGAAATAGGTATTCAAAGTCGCGGCGGCGGTGGCGACGGCGGCGCCGACCGCCATGAGCACCATGATGTAGAAGAAGGCCTCGAACAGGATCTCGATCTTGTCGAAGGGGTGGAACAGCGTTTCGAAAAGCTGCTTGTAGCTCGTGAGGCCGCGGCTGTTGTACATGAACATGGCTTCCTTGATGGTCTGCGTGAACAGAAGCATGCAGAGCACCGCCGAAAAGGGGCCCAGCCAGCCCGATACGACGAAGTTCTGGTAGGCCTGGTTGCCCGAGGCGAATCCGCCGCCGGCATGGGAACTGAAAAGCACGGCTCCGACGGAAAAACAGGTGGTAAAAGGAACGACGCTTGAAACGC
Organism: Pyramidobacter piscolens; assembly: GCA_004558205.1. Taxonomy (GTDB): domain Bacteria; phylum Synergistota; class Synergistia; order Synergistales; family Dethiosulfovibrionaceae; genus Pyramidobacter; species Pyramidobacter piscolens_A. The sequence goes on along the minus strand of SFDM01000013.1, from coordinate 43,784 downwards.
TGAATTTCTTGTCCATTTGAAATTTCTCCTTTAGGTATGATGTCTATGATAAATTGCCGTTTATCGACGGGATGAAGATCAAGGTCAAAAGATTTTCATCGCAAAGGATGAAGAGAAAGAGCACAAAGACCGCAAAGACCGCAAAGACCGCAAAGACCGCAAAGGAAAGACAAAGCTCGAGTCAATAGCAAAAAATAAATTAATATGATAATAATTTATGAAATTTAATGCATTCTGCGGTTATAAAAATCTTTAAAGTTTCCCTTTGCAAATCTTTGCGATTCAATCTTTTGTCTCTAATGCTGTTGAATCGCCACTCATGTCAGCAGCGCAGGAAGGCGGCGCTCAGGCGTATAGTCGGTTGAGTTCGGGCCTGCTAAAAAGACGGTTCATTCGATATACCTCCAATTTGAAAAATGAAAAAATAAGCCGGACTCCCAGTGAGGGAATCCGGCGTGGATCGAAGAGTATAAAAAACGCCGGGACCCTCGAAAAGGATCCCGGCGCAAAGCTCAGTGATAACGGCGGGCGCTGAGAAGGCTCTCAGTTTGCGCGCACGCCGCAGGACCGACTCCGGCAGAGATCCGCAGTCGATAGCGCTAGCGCGAGAACGTTCATTGAAAACCGGCTGTTCAGAATCATGATGAGGATCTCCTTTCCCCGAAATTGGATACGGCGTTGAATGGCCGCGATTAAACCAGTTTTTGAGATTTCTGTCAAGGGGTAAATTTTTTGATGGAAAAAGTTTGCTTTTTTTGAGAAAAGACTCTCCCAAAAAGTTTTAGCAAGGGGCTTGCAAAAATTTTTTTCATGTAATACAATTCTCACTAACAAATCATCTTTGATGAGTTATAAATCGGGAGGCGAAAAACTTTTTTTGAACCAAGGTTATACAATGCGCGTTGAACGTCAGAAATGCAGTTTTATCATGCAATTAATCAGGAGGAATCAGAGATGCAAGATTATTTATCCATAGCAAACAGTTCTTGGATGTGGTTTGCCGCTTTTATCCCCATGTGCGTTCTTGGTGCCCAGGTCCTGCTGCTCTTAAGGAAATCTCTCCAGGATGGAAAGAAAATGGGAATCCAGCCTGATCAGGTCAAGAGAGCGATTGTGGGAAGCGCTACAGCTTCAATTGGTCCCTCGCTCGCGATTTTTGCTGGCCTGATCTCGTTAATCCTTATGATGGGCGCCCCCATTGCATGGCTTCGTTTGTCCTATATCGGAGCTGTCATGTATGAACTGACGTCTGCCGACGTGGGAGCTCAGGCGGTAGGCGTGGCCTTCACTCCGGAAAGCATGAACGTAACAGCTTTTGCAAACGGGGTTTGGGCGATGGTTCTGGGCAGCATCGGCTGGATTATCGTTTCAGGGCTGTTCACCGATAAAATTGATAAACTGCGTTCCGTGATGTCGGGTGGAGATTCAGCCTCGCTGCCGATCATCACTGCCGGCGCGACGCTGGGCTGCTATTGCTATCTGACCTTTTCCAGGCTCTATCCCGTCGTCGCGTCGAACCGGCAGATTTACGCCGTCTTTGGAGGCGCCGCGACCATGTTGTTTTTGACCCTCTTTAACAAGAACCGCAAGGCAAAATGGGTCTCGGAGTGGGGCGCCACGATCGCCATGGTTATCGGTATGGCCTGCGCGGCCGTTATGAAGTAGGGATGAGGTGCTGTCAATGACTGAACAGATGACGAATCAACAGATTTATGACAATGAATATATTCCTTATTGCGTAAAGTGGGGGCGTCTCACAAGCCTTATTGGCGTTGCCGCCAGTTTCCTTCCCGTAGCGGTTTTGGCGCTTGTCTACGGCGTCATTCCTCCCTTTGAAGCGATCATGGCGGCCGCGACCATTCGCGTCAGCGCCTGCGCCGTGTATTACGTTATCGAGCCTATTGCCTATCAGCCGATTCTGGGTATCCCCGCCACCTATATGGCATTCCTTTCAGGAAATATTTCAAACTTGAGAGTCCCCTGCTCTTCCATCGCTCAAAAAGCGGCAGGCGTTGCCGAAGGAACGCCTGAAGGCAGTGTCTTCTCAACGATTGGCGTCGCTATTTCCATTGCCGTAAATCTGATTATCCTGACGATCGGCGTTCTTCTCGGCGCGTCGATTCTGAAGATGCTGCCGGCGTCCTTCCTCGACGCGCTTAACTTCATGGTTCCGGCCCTCTTCGGCGCCATGTTGATGCAGATGATCATCTACGCGCCCAAGATTTCGGTTCTCGCCGTTCCTCTGTCGATCCTGACGCTGGAGATGAGCAACCGCGGTGTTTTCCCCGCCTATATGGCGATCCTTATCAACGTGTTTGGCACGATCCTTCTCGGAAAGTTCGTGAAGAAATTGGGGTGGCTGAAGTAAAATGAACGATCTTGCATTTCTTAATTCCGTTGATTCCCGCGAGCAGGCGCTGACGGATCTTTCAAAGAAAATCTGGGAGTTGGCCGAACCGGGGTTCAAAGAGATAAAATCATCTCAAGCCATTGCAGAATTCTTGGAAGCCGAAGGGTTTCGGGTTACGCTCGGCGCCGCAGGCATGCCTTCGGCGATGGTTGCTGAATATGGTTCAGGCCATCCGGTTATCGCCTATCTTGGCGAATATGACGCCATGCCTGGGCTGAACCAGAACGTGACGGACCATAAGGAACTGCGGCATCCTGAGGAGCCCAGCCGTTCCGGCCATGGGTGCGGACACAACAACTTAGGCGTTGGGGCGGTTGGCGCGGCCCTTCTTGTCAAGGATGCCATAAAGGCGGGCAAGGTAAAAGGCACAGTTCGCTTTTACGGCTGCCCTGCCGAAGAGCTTTTGGCCGGCAAGGTCTTTATGGTGCGCGAAGGGCTTTTTAATGGCGTGGACTGCGCCATGACATGGCATCCCGGCGAATATACCGGTGCGTGGGGCGCCTGCTATACCTGCATGAATTCTGTGAAGTTCCATTTTCATGGCCGCGCGGCTCATGCGGCGGGGCATCCCCATGACGGACGCAGCGCCCTGGACGCGGTGGAGCTGATGAACGTGGCGACCAATTACATGCGTGAGCATGTCATCACCGATGTCCGCATTCACTATGCGACGATCAGCTCAGGAGAGCCTAACGTCGTTCCTCCGGAATGTACGGTCTGGTATTATGTGCGCGCCCCAAAGAGAAGCACCGTAGAAGAAGTCTATAAGTGGATCTGCGACTGTGCCAGAGGCGCGGCCCTGATGACTCAGACGACCTTTGACATTGAATTTGTGGCCGGGTGCTATAATGTTTATCCGAACAACGTGCTTGAAAAAGTTCTTCATCAGGCCTGCAAGGACGTGGGCGCCCCTCGTTTTACGGAAGAGGACTATGCCTTTGCGAAAAAAATGGCCGAAACCTATCCTGACATCCTGACCCGTACCCGCGCCTCGATGAAAAACCTCTATGGCGCTAACGGCGACGACAAATACCTCTGTGACGTGGTCATCGACCCCGTCATCGAGAACCGCCTGAACGCGCCTGGCTCTACCGATGTGGGCGACGTGAGCCACGTGGTTCCGACCTATCAGATCTACGCTGCGGCTCAGGGATTGGGATCGCCTGGACATTCCTGGCAGATGACGGCTTACAGCGGCATGCACGTCGGTTTTGCCGGCATGCTCTGCGCAGCCAAGGCCCTCGGGTTAGCCGGCGTTCGCCTTCTGTCCGATCCTGAGCTCGTCAAGGCGGCTTGGGACGACTTCAACGCCCATAACGACGAACCCTACGTCAGCCCCCTTCCTCCAGAACTTCAGCCCAACTTGAATACGATTAAGGGAAATTAATAAACAAGGATACGCTGTAAAAAGATCAGGGACCCCTTTTGCCTGGGCCCCTGATTTCAATATTCATATTAGGCGGTGCGGTGGCTGAGGATGAAATATGCCGCAGGTACGCGGCTTTAGGAGGATCTTTTTGATGAAGCAGGTTTTGTGGCTTTCCCAAGCCGACGTCTTTCAAACGGGGATTTGCAGTATCGCTTCGGCTGTGCCGGTGGTGGAACGGGCTTTTAAGCTTTTTGAGGATAAAAAGGCCGTAATAGCTCAGGAAGTGGGGCTGCGATGGAATCCCGATGGGAGTGACCAAGCTTGTTACGCGCTTCCTGCGTGGGTTGGCGGCGAATTTGAGGTGAGCGGGCTTAAATGGTCTGCCCATGGCCCCGCGTCAAACCTGGAAAGAGGCGTTTCCCGCATTCACGCGTCGATTATCCTGAATGACCCCGTTACCGGCGAGCCCTTTGTCATGATGAACGGAACGGATATCGGCGCTGTGCGCACGGGCGCCGTCACCGCGGTTGCCCTGAAAAAACTAGCTCCCAAGCAGGCGCGCAAGGCGGCTCTGTGCGGCGCAGGAGCGCAGGCGGAAAGACAGCTTCAGGCTTTATTGTACGCTATGCCAGGGCTTCAGGAGATTGCGGTTTGGAGCCGGAGCGGCGTGAAGAATGTTCTTCTTGCTGATCGGTATGCCGGGCAGAGTCGGATTTTAATCCGGCCGGCCGCGTCCTTGGAGGATGCGGCCGACGGGGCGGATATACTGATCGGCGCGACGTCGGCCCCCTCTCCCTATATTGTGGAAGCAGTCTTAAAGTCAGTGTCTCTGTACTGCCACATCGGGTTTCATGAGATTTCCTTCGAAGCTCTGTCTCTCTTTAAGAATGTTTATGTGGATACCTGGGATGACGCAAAAAACGTGAGCGGACAGTCGCTTTTCAGGATGTACCGGCAGGGGCTCTTTCCGCAGGAACGCCTCTCCGGCTGTCTGGGTGCTCTGGTGGCTGGGAAGCTGAGGGCGTCTCGGGCTGTCCCTTCAGAAAAGACGATGTTCGACGCCTTTGGTTTGCCCATTTTCGACGTAAGCCTCGCTAAGGAAGCCTTTTCCCGTGCCAAGGCGGCCGGCCTTGGCCAGTTGATGGACTGGTAGCGCGGCCGCTTTTGATGCGATCATCTTCTTCAATCGGCGTTGTGTCTTCAATGTCGAATTTTACGAAAAGAGCATGGATCAGCGTTCTCTTCAATGAAAGGAATTTATTATGAAATTTGATTTTGACGCCGTGACTGACCGTCACGGTACGAACTGCACTAAATTTGACGCTTTAGCCACCTGGTTTGGCAAGGAAGGGCTACTTCCGCTCTGGATTGCCGACATGGATTTTCCCGTTCCTCCGGGAGTCTCCGAGGCGCTTGTCAAGAGGACGGCGCATCCCATTTACGGTTACAACTCCTTTCCCGAAGGCTACTTTGAGTCTTTTATGGCGTGGCAGAAGAAACATCATTGCTGGGATGTGAAAAAAGACTGGCTGTGCCATACTCCCGGCGTCTTAACCGCGCTGGCCGCCGCTATCCTTTCTTTTACCGAAAAAGGCGACGGCGTCCTGATTCAGCCGCCGGTTTACCACCCCTTTAAAAGCACCATCGAGACTCTTGGGCGCCGCGTGGTGAATAATCAGCTGGTCTACGACAAGGGACGTTTCACGATCGATTTTGACGACCTCGAGAAGAAAGCAGGCGAGGCGAAACTTTTCATTTTCTGCAGCCCCCATAACCCATCCGGGCGCGTGTGGACCATGGATGAACTTGCGAAGGTTGAAGCTTTGTGCCGCCGTAAAGGGCTTTTTGTCTTTTCTGATGAAATTCACGGCGACCTCATTTTCCACGGCCACCGCCATATTCCCTTCGCTTCCGTCTCGGAGTGGAGCGAGCAAAACTGCGTGGCTGCGATGGCTCCGAGCAAGACGTTCAATATCGCGGGGCTTGCGATGTCCATGATCGCCATACCAAACGAGCAAAAGCGCGCCTGTTTTCAAACGCTGCTTCGGAGCGGCCTGCACGTCGGCAACGGCAATTCCTTTGGCCTTGTGGCCGCTCAGGCCGCCTACGAGACGGGGGAAGAGTGGTACGAAGAGCTTCTCGTCTATCTGGAAGGCAATATCGCCTTTGTCGAACAGGAACTGGCCCGGAGGCTGCACAAGATCACTCTCGTCCATCCCGAGGCCACCTATATTCCTCTTTTAGACATGAAAGCTTTGGGCATGGACGACGCGGCTCTCCGCGATTTCATGATCAACAGAGCCGGAGTGGCGATGAACTCGGGGGACGCCTTCGGGCCGGGCGGCGAAGGATTTATGCGTTTGAACGTAGCAACGCAGCGGCGGGTGCTCGCAGATTTTATCGACCGTCTTGAAAAAGCGGTCCAATCTCTGTAATCTGTGACGAGCCCCATGGAAAACTTTGCCAGCAAGGTTAAGGCCTATATTCCCATTATCCTCACCACAGTGCTCTGGGGGTCTATGGGCGTCCCCGCGTCCTACGCGGTGCAGGAAGTGCCGCCTCTCTTGCTTTTGGCGGGGCGGAGCCTGATCGCGGTCTTCTTTTTGTGCCCGCTCGTTCTGTTCCGTTATGGTACAATAAAACCGTTCAAAGGCGATTGGCTCAATTTGTTTTTGCTGGGCATTCTTGGAGTTCTGCTGAATAATTACCTGTATTTCTGGGCCCTTCAGCATACGACGCTGACCAACTGCGCCATCCTTTTCGCGTCTTCCCCTATCATGACGGCCCTTTTAGCCGCCCTTTTTCTGAAGGAACCTCTTCGTCAGAGCCGTGCTCTCGGCATGGTTCTGGCCTTCGGCGGCGTGGTGATGCTCCTTACTCGGGGGCGGATAGAAGCTCTGTTCTCGTCGAGCGTCAACCTTGGCGACGTGGCCCAGCTTCTTTCGGCCTTTTGTGCTTCCATGCTGGCGATCCTAGGGAAGAGGATCCGCCGGACTTCTGCGGAGTGTGTGGTGTTGTGGCTGATGATCGTCGGCGGCGTATCGGCGCTGATCCTGTTCTTCAGCATGGGCGGGCGGCTGCCGCGGCAGCTGAGCTTCCGCGCGCTGTGGTCGCTGGGCTACCTTGGCGTCCTATGCTCCTGCGTCGGATACATCGCCCAGCAGATATCCGTCAAAACCATCGGAGCCGCAGCCTCGTCGGCGTTTCTCAATGGAATACCTCCAATTACGCTGCTGACCGCGGCCCTGTTCCTTCATGAAGAGATATCTCTCTTTCAGCTGGCCTGCATGATCGTTATTTTTGCTGGAGTTGTTCTTAATGCTCGAAACCAGAACATATTGTAATGAGGAAGTGATATCCAGTGAGTCATGATCAAGTTTCACGCATAGAATACCTGCTTTTGGGCGCTATCGCCGCCTCTAAGGAACCCCTTGGAGCGGGCACGCTGTGCGCGCTTCTTGAGGATCGGGATATTGACATCAGCGAAGCTACCGTCGGACGCTATTTGAAGCAGTTTGAGCGGCAGGGGTACCTGGTCAGCTCCAGTTTTAAAGGACGTCCGCGCGGAAGGCTGCTCACCGAAGAGGGGCAAAAGAGGCTTCGCGAGCTGAACAGCACGGTCAAGCAGGTCCGTTCTATTGGTGAAATGCTTCAATTGCTTCGGGAAGGAGAAAGCGAGCAGCTCAAAAACCTTCTGAAGGCACGAGCGATTCTCGAGCCTGAAAATGCGGCGCTTGCCGCAGAAAATGCGACGGAAGAGGATTTGCGCTACCTTCGGGAAACTCTGAACGACATGGACCAGCTTGTCGCGAAGGGAGAAAGCATGGCGGTGACCGATACGCCATTCCACGTGGGAATTGCCAGAGCCTCGGGTAATCCCGTGCTGGAGTTCGCTCTTAAAATCATCCGCCTGAACCAGGATTATTCGCCTGTTATCGAGTATATCCGCCAGTCTGGACATGGAAAGATCGACAGCGATCACTGGAAAATCTATCACGCAATCGCTGCACATGACGCGGAAAAAGCGCGCCAGCTGATGAAAATTCACATTCAGAACATGCTTTTGGCCGTAGACGCCTATGAGAAACAACAAAATTCTGCTCAATAACCTGAAAAAATTTCTGCAAAAATAAAAACGAGAAGCCGGCGCTCTGGCTTCTCGTTTTTATTTTGAAAGCGCTGACGGAGAGGCATCCTTTTCGGAACATGTCCTTGGAGAAGCCCCGGACGTTGAAGACTGTCCAGTGCAGAATGACGCAGTTTATCCATAAAACGCTGAATTCGTACTGGATCGCTGGTATTCAGTCATTCTGAGGGAAATGAGCGTTGGTATGAAATTCTTCTTTTTTTGCTGTGTTTTGATCGATTGGCTTTGTGGAGGGCGTTGGCTTCTGCGCAGCGTTGAATTTTTTCACTCTCTGAAAAAAGCCTCAGGGTGTTTTTTGAACAGGTAGAGCGCAGTCAGGGCGCTTGCCGTGCCGGCGAGCAGGCCCCAGACGATGAAGTCCATGCGGCCCCGTCCGAACAGATAGCCCCCCAGCCCCGCCAGGGCGTAGCCGTAGCAGATCAGCGTGCCGGCTGAAAGAAAGGTGACGACCAGTCTCATTTGGAGATCCTCCTTTGTCGGAAAAATTCAGGATATCGACGCCATTCTATCAGTTTTTAGGCTTTTTGTGTCGGAATAGGCTCCGTCGTGATAAAATGAATCGTCAGGGCTTTGGCACAAAGGAATTCCCTTGGAGGGATAATTAACTGTAAAACCGCAGAAGCATTTTTTTCTGTCTGAACTCTATAAAGGAGATGGCGCTGTATGACGCAGGAGAGACGAACTCTTCCAACGCTTGATTTAAAAAGAAACTACGCCCGGGTTAAGGGCGAAGTGGACGCGGCGATTCAGAAGGTCGTGGAAAGCCAGTATTTTATTCTTGGGCCTGAGGTAAAGGATTTTGAGGCTGAGGCGGCAAACTATCTTGAGGTGAAACACGCCGTGGGCTGCGCTTCGGGGTCCGACGCGCTTCTGCTGGCGCTGATGGCGCTGGATGTCAAGCCTGGCGACGAGGTGATCACCACACCCTTCACCTTTTTTGCCTCGGTCAGCGCGATCACCCGTCTGGGGGCGGTGCCGGTCTTTGCCGACATCGACCCTGAGAGCTACAACCTGGATCCCGCTAAAGTCCTTGAAAAGGTGACGCCCCGCACCAAGGTCTTCATGCCCGTCCACCTCTTCGGCCAGATGGTGGCCATGGAGGCTCTTGCCGGCGAACTGGCGGCGAAGGGGATCAAGATCGTGGAGGACTGCGCCCAGGCCTTTGGAACCTGGCGCAGGACGGGCGACGGGATCGTCCGTTGCGGCGGGTGGGGGGGGCTTGGAGCTTTCTCCTTCTTCCCGACGAAAAACCTGGGCTGCTACGGCGACGGCGGCATGGTCAGCTCCAACTGCGACGCCCTGGCCGAACGGCTGTCGCGCCTGCGGGTCCACGGCGCGGGAACCACCTATTATCATGACGAAGTGGGGCTGAACAGCCGCCTTGACGCGATTCAGGCGGCGGTGCTGCGGGTCCATCTGCGCCATCTCGACCAGTGGATTGAGGAGCGCCGCCTCGTGGCCGACCGCTACAAGCTGTTCTTCGCCGAGAGGGATCTGGCGGAGTTCGTGACGCCGCCCTATGAGACACCCGGCAACTATCATACCTACCACCAGTACGTGATCCGCGCCCATGACCGCGACGGCCTGATGGACTTCCTCGCCGCCGAGGGCATTACGTCGCGCGTCTACTATCCTCTGCCGCTGCACCTTCAGAAGTGCTTCGCCTTCCTGGGCGGCAAAGTGGGCGACTATCCCGAGAGCGAACGTCTTGCTTCGGAATGCCTGGCTCTGCCCATTTTCCCCGGACTGACCGCGGAAGAGCAGCGGTGGGTGGCCGACAGTATCGCGAAATTCTACAAAAAATAGCCGCGCCGGTGGAAGATTGTACATTTTACCAATATTGACCAAATGCGGTTTTAGTGGTTCAATAGACCCAGTTACAGGAATTCCATGGAGGTGAACTTTCACTATGATGCCACTGTTTTTTGACTGGACTATGATGCTTCTGCTCCCTGCGATGCTTTTGGCGATGTGGGCCCAGGCTCGCGTTAAAAGCACGTTCGCGGAATATTCCCATGTGACGGCCCAGCGAGGCGTGACGGCCGAGCAGGTGGCCCGCCAGATTCTCGACAGCTATGGCCTGAGGGAAGTGCCCATTCGTCGCGTTGCCGGCGAGCTGACGGATCATTACGATCCCCGCGATAAGAGCCTGTCGCTTTCCGATTCCGTCTACGGCAGCCGCTCCATCGCCGCCATCGGCGTGGCGGCCCACGAAGTGGGGCACGCCGTGCAGGACAAGGTTGGCTATAAGCCGCTGGTTCTGCGCAATACGATCGTCCCCGTGGTCTCTTTTACGTCTCAGGCGGCCATGCCCTTGTTCTTCCTCGGGCTGCTCTTCGGCGGGAAGACGCTGATGGATCTGGGGATTCTGCTCTTTGTAGGCGTGCTGGTGTTCCATCTGGTGACGCTGCCCGTCGAATTCGACGCTTCCAACAGGGCCCTCGCGGTGCTGGGCCAGGGCGGCGCTCTGACCACCGGCGAGGTGGGCGGCGCGAAAAAGGTCCTGAACGCCGCGGCCATGACCTATGTGGCGGCCACTTTTATGGCGGCTTCTCAGCTTCTGCGCCTTCTGATGCTCAGAAATCGTTACAGCAGCAGGGATTAAGGAACGGGGGTTTCGCCGCGGTGTTTTGGCGGGCCTGCCGGCCCGTCCCCGGCGGCGCGCTCCGCGTCGGGGGGAAGCCCGGAAAAAAGCCCTTTCGAGACGGAGAGCGCGTTGTATCAGTGGTTCCTTAACACTGTCCCTGAGTGATTGCGGGTGGTCTCCAAAAATTGGGCGACCACCTTTTTTTTAGCGGCAATGAAACATGGAGGAGGTTTGTATGTTCAACTCGCTCAATCCAATCTTGATCATTATGGGCATCTTTTTGCTCTTTTACAGTTTCAGTTTTTTCTTCCTGCCTGTGATACTGCTGCTTCTGGTAGTGGGCGGGGCGCTGGGTTTTGCGGCCACGTCGGGCTTTTGGCTTCTGACGGGGCCGAAGCAGCTTTGGGGCCTTTTGTCGAGCCGGCGGACCCGGGCTAATTTTGCGCTCTACCACGCCACGGCGAAGGTTTTGCAGTCCCAGGGCTGGCCGGCGCTGAACGGCAGCGCTTCCGACTCGGGATTCTTCATCCGGGGAGCGGAGGACGAAAACGCGGTCTACGAGGCGGCCGTCGTGGCGCTGAGCCGCCTGAAAAACGGGGAGAAATCCCTGGCGGTCTATGCCGAGTGCGGTACCACCAAGGTGACGGTCAACCTCGCCGTCACGCTGATTTTCGTGTTCCTGCTGTTCACGGCGGGGCAGATCAGCACGCTGAGCCTGGTGCTCGCCGTTTTGGCGGCGCAGGTGGTGGGGCCCATGATCTCTCCCTACGTTCAAAACTTCGTCCTGGGCGGCAGCGAGGTCAAGGCTCTGCAGATCCTGAACGCGACCTGCCAGAAGCGCATCGTCAAGGCGCTGAAGGGCAAGATCAGCGATTCCCAGATCGGCGTGGCCGTGGCCACGTCGTCCACGAATACTATCGAAGCGGAAATTCTCGAAGACGAATAGAAACAGTGTTTTGTTTGGAACTTTTCTCTTTTTAGCGTAAAATTCTTCGAGAATTTGGATTATCCTCAAAAAAGGACGTGTTCTCATGCGTGGTATTGAAGCGGCGCTGCACATCTGGGCGCAGGTAAATAAAGGCGCGATGGTCAGCGAGGCGCTGCGCGCGCTGGGAAACGCGGTGGCTCCCGCCGACCGGGTTCTCGCCGCGTCGCTGCTCTATGGCCTGGTGCGGCGGCTTTCCCTTTGGCAGGCGCTGCGGGAAAAGTTTCTTCTGCCGAAGCCGTCGAAGTTTTCAAAGCATGTGCAGGCGGCGGCGCTCCTGGGGACCGCGGGGCTGCTGGAGCTGCGGACCTTCGCGCCGGCGGCGCTCATCTCGGCGCTGGTGGACTGGACGAAAGAGCGGGATCCGCGGGGCGGCCGGGTGGTCAATGCCGTGATGCGCCGTGTTCTCGAACAGGGGCCGGCGGAGCTGAAAGCCCTTGAGGCCGACGACCGGCTGGAGTCTCTGTGTCTTTTAAGCGGCGTGCCTCTCTGGGTTGCCGAGCGCTGGCGCGACCAGTACGGCCTGGCCCTGGGCCGGCGGCTTGTGCAGCTGAACGCCGAAAGCGGCGCTTTGTCTCTGCGCCTCTCGCCGGATGCGCCTGAAGACCTGGCCTCCCGCCTGGCAGGCGCTGGGCAGCCTGCTGTCCCGTCGCCGCTGGCGCGATGCCTGCGGCTGGAAGGCAGTGCGCTGCCAAGCGCCCTTCCGGGCTATGATGAAGGCCTGATCACGCCCCAGAGCGAGTCGTCCATGATTGTGGGCAGGACGGCGGCCGATTTTGCAGGGGACTGTTTTCTTGATATGTGCGCAGGACGCGGAGTGAAGACCGGGCAGATTGCCCAGCTTCGCCCCGATATTTTCGTTGAGGGCTGGGACCTGTCCAAGGGACGAGTGGCTGCCGGCGTCAGGGAAATGGAGCGCCTGAAGCTGAATGGCCGCGTTTCCATGCGGGTTGGCGACGCTCTGGTTTTGGAACCGGAACGGACCCCCGACGCGATTCTCGTGGACGCGCCCTGCTCCGGCAGCGGCACCTGGCGCCGCCATCCTGAGGGAAGATGGCGCCTGTCCCCTGAAAACCTTACAGAATTGTCAGAACTTCAGTACGCGCTGCTTTGCCGCGCTTTTGCTCTGGTCAGGCAGGGTGGAAAAGTGGTATATTCCACATGCAGTCTTCTTGGTGAAGAAAATGAGAAGGTCGTCCAGAGGGCTCTAGCCGCGGTGCCCGAGATGAGGGAGCTTAGCGGCGCCTATCCCGAGGGAAGCTGCGCGCGCGGCGCGGGCTGTGTGATCATGCCCGAAACGCCGTGGACCGACGGCTTCTACCTTGCGGTCTTCTCAAAGTAATTTTGTCGTATGGAGGCGATAACATGGGCAAAACCTTTCGATTGACGCTGATCCTCGTGCTGGTATGCATTATCGGCTCGGCGGCTTTTATCAGCTATAAAGTGTTTTTTGACAGTCCCGCCCGTTCCATTCCCCTGCTGAAAGGCAGTTCCGTCATTGAGGCGGTGGAGGTCCTGGCCCGCATGGGCATCAAGGCCCGCATCGACCAGGAAGACTCGGCCCTTCCCCGCGGCACGGTGATCAGCCAGTGGCCCGAGACGGGCATGAAGCTGCGGGCCGATAAGACGGCGATCCTGAAAGTCAGCCGCGGCTCGGCCAAGATGCCCCTTCCCGACCTGCGCGGCCTCACCCAGCAGCAGGCGGTGAAGCGCTTGCAGGACGAGGGATTTATCGTCGGCGAGATCGTGAAGGTCAATCATGAACGTCCGGCCGGCGTGGTGGCGGCGCAGAACCCTTCGGCTCCCGCTTCGATCCCCCAGGGGCGCGAAGTGAGCCTCATGGTCAGCCTCGGGCCCACCGTGGGCGCGGGGCAGGTGATCGTGCCCGACCTGCAGCAGCAGTATGAAAAGACGGCCCTTCAGCTGGCGCAGCAGAGCGGCCTGACGCCCAGAGTTCAGTACATCTACAGCAGCGCCTCGCCGAAGGGAATGGTGATCGCCATGAGTCCTGCAGCCGGCAGAAAAGTCTCCCGCGGAAGCGAAGTCCTGTTGACGGTCGCTTCCTGGGACCGCAGCCTGATCCCCGTCCAGAAGACCTCCGACGACGAGCCTGTGGCCGGCGGAAGCTCCTCTGGCGGCGCCAAGGTGGTGGTGCTCAAGCCGCAGACCGATCCCGAAAAGGCGCGTCAGCTTCCCTCGGGCTCCCGTGACGAAGAGCCCGGTGCTCTGGCTCCTTCCGACGTGAACACACCTCCCGCCTCCGCTCCCGGTGAATCCCAGTTAAAAACGGCGGCCATCCGCTATCAGGCACCGCCGGTGAAGAACCAGACGCTGCGCATAGAGATCATCGACAGAAAGGGAACCCGCGACCTTTTGAACAGGAAAGCGAACGCGGGCGAGTACATCAAACTGGACGTTCCCTATACAGGCGAAGCCGTGGTGACAATCTACCTGGGAGGTAATTTCGTATGGCAGGATCGTTTCAAGTAAAGCCTCTTTTGATCGCGCCTTCAATCCTTTCAGCCGACCCTCTGGCGATCGCCCAGTCCGTGGAGTCGCTGAAGGGGGACTATGACTGGCTGCACGTGGACATTATGGACGGCCATTTTGTGCCTAACCTGTCCTATGGCCCGGCGGTGGTCAAGGCGCTGCGCAAGCGCTGGCCCGACTCGGTCCTGGACGTGCATCTGATGGTGGAGCCGGCGGAGGACTTTCTCGACATGTTCCTGGCGGCCGGCCCCGATTACCTGACGATCCATCAGGAGAGCTCCAAGCACCTCCACAGGGCCCTTTCCCAGATTCGCGACGGCGGCGTCCGCCCCGGCGTGGTGCTGAACCCCGCCACTCCGGTGGAGCTGATCCGCCCGGTGCTGGGCATGGTGGACCTGGTGCTTTTGATGTCCGTGAACCCCGGTTTTGGCGGCCAGTCCTTTATCGGCGAAGTGGCCGAAAAGGCTGTGACGCTCTGCCAGCTCCGCGAGGCGAAGAAGCTGAATTACCTCATTGAAATGGACGGCGGCGTCGGCGCCGCCAATTTAAAGCAGGTCCGCCTCAGCGGCGTGGACGTGGCTGTCATGGGAAGCGCCGTGTTCAACACCGAGGCGCCCTCCGAAACGGTCAAGAAAATGCGCCGGATCGCCGAGGAAGCCGACCTGTCCGTAAAAGGAGGAAAAAATAATGAGTGAAGCGATGAACCAGGATCTCCGCCCGCTTCAGGAGCTTGGAGGCGAACTTCGGAAAGCGCGCGAAGCGCGCGCCCTCTCCATCGAGGACGTGGCGGCGGCAACCTGCATCCGTAAAAATTTCCTCGAGGATATCGAAGCCGGATGTTTTGACAACTTTGTCGCTTTGGTCTATGCCCGTGGTTTTGTGCGCACCTACGCGGAATTTCTCGAAGAGCCCGAGCTGTGGCAGGAGTTTAATCCCCAGCTGACGCTCGACAGCTTTCAGGCCGGCCGTTCCCAGAAAAACTTGGGTTCAAACAAAACGAAGCGCGTGACTCAGCCTTTGATCTCGTCCAAAAAGCAGCCGCCCTCGGCCGCTCCGACGCGAGGCTTCAAACACAGCTCTCTGCGGAGAAACTGCATCGTGGTTCTGCTGGTGCTGATCGTCGGCGGATGCGCAGCCCTCTGGGCCAACTGGGGCCGCATCAAGGACGAAATTTCGAAGATCCAGCAGGAACAGGCCTATAACGAAATGAAAGCCCGCGAAGCCGCCGAGGCGGCCCGCATTCAGAAACAAAAGGCCGAAATCGAGGCCATCGAGCGCGAGCAGGCCGCCAAGCGCGCCGCGGAAGCGGCTGCTGCGGCGGCTTCCGCCGACGCAGCGGTTTCGTCTGGCGACGCCGCTGCCGCCGGAACCGCTCCGAAAGCGGAAGGCGCGCCGCTGAAGAGCCCCGCTAACACCCCTGTTCCAGAGGGCGCGGTGCAGGAACAGCCTGCGAAGAAGGGCGTCCTGGTGGTCAAAGTCTCGGGCGACTGCTGGATGCGCCTGACTCAGGGCAAAAGGGTGCTGACCGAACGCATCGCGAAAAGGGGCTTCGAACAGAGCTACGACCTGGGCGAAGCCATTGTGGGGCGCTTCGGCGCGGGCCATCACGCAGAAATCTCGGTGAACGGCGGCCCCTTCCAGGCCATAGGCAGGGGCGTCCAGCGTCTCGAAATCCGCCCTGACGGCACGGTTTTGAACCTCGGGAAGTAATTTCTGTGAAAAAAATTCATATCATCAGCCTTGGGTGCCCCAAGAACTCCGTCGACAGCGAACATCTGGCGGGACTCCTTCAGGCGTCGGGACTTACGCTCGCCTCCGCGCCCGAAGAAGCCGACGCGGTCCTCGTCAACACCTGCGGATTTCTGCAGGCTGCCGTCGAAGAGGGCATCCAGGTCATCTTGGATCTGGAAAAACTGAAAAAAGAAGGCCGTATCGCCCAGATCGCCGTGGTGGGCTGCATGCTCAACCGGTACGGCGACGACCTGAAAGCCGAATTCCCCACCGTGGATTATTGGGCGCGCTCCGAGGACTGGGGCCCCCTTCTGGCCGCCATGGGGAAGGCCACGCCGAAAAACGCGGGCTGCGAGCGCGCTCTTCTGACGCCGACGCCCTGGACGCGCTACCTGAAAATCAGCGAGGGCTGCAACTGCCGCTGCTCCTACTGTGCGATCCCCGGCATTCGCGGAAAGCTCAAAAGCCTGACCATCCCCGCCATCGTAGGCGAAGCCCATCGCCTGATCTCCGAGGGAGCCAAGGAACTGTGCCTGGTGGGGCAGGAGCTCAACGACTACGGCACCGACCTCTTCGGACGTCCGTCGCTGCCGCTGCTGCTGGACGAGCTGGAAAAAGAGCTGCCCCGCGGCCTCTGGCTCCGGCTCTTCTACCTGCACCCCTCCCATCTGGACCTGCCCTTTCTCGAGCGCGTGGCAGAAAGCCCTATCATCCTTCCCTGGCTCGACGTCCCCATTCAGCACGTGGACGACGGCATCCTGCGCCGCATGAACCGGCCTCCCGTGGAAAAACACATTTGGGAGCTTTTCAAGGCCGGACGGCAGATCAACCCCGATTTCGCCTTCAGGACCACGCTGATGGTGGGCTTCCCCGGCGAGACGCGGGCGCAGTTCGATAAGCTTCTCGATTTTGTGGAGGAGATCGCCTTCGACCGCCTCGGCGCCTTTACCTATTCCGCGGAGGATGGCACGCCGGCGGCGGAGTTCCCCGACCAGATTCCCGAGGAAGAAAAGAGCGCCCGTTACAACGAACTTATGGAACTGCAGCAGTCCATCTCCGTCGGCCGTCAGGCCCATTTTGTGGGCCGCAGCATGGACGTCCTGATCGACGAGGTCGACGGAGAAACGGGCAACCGCGTGGGGCGTTCCTTCAGGGACGCCCCGGAGATCGACGGCATCGTCACCGTGGCCGGCGCGCCGGACGCGCGCCCCGGCGATATGGTCAAGGTGAAGATAGAGGGCTCCTCTGAGTACGACCTGTCAGGAGTGATGATTCATGAGTGATCTGATGAGTTTGGGAGTTCCGGGGCTGATCGCGACCGTGGGCGGCCTTGGAAAGGTCTGTAAAAAAGCGCCGGGCACCGTGGGAAGCGCTTTCGCCTGCGTCCTGGCGATGTGGATTCCCCCGCAGGCCCGCTTGGTTCTGATCGCCTTTCTGTGCATTGCCGGAACCTGGGCGGCTCACGTCTATGCCCGCCGCGCCGGCGTGACCGACCCTCAGGAAGTGATCGTCGACGAGGTGGCGGGACAGCTTATCGCCATGGTCGGACACGTGACAGCCCTCTCTTCGGGCGCGCTGATCCTTCCTTGCTTTATCCTGTTCCGCGTGTTCGATATTTTGAAGCCCTGGCCCGTCAGCGCCTGCGAAAAGGCTCCCGGTGGCGTGGGGATCATGCTCGACGACGTGGTTGCGGGGCTGTTCGCCAACGTCACGCTTTTCGCGCTGCGGAAGTTTTTCCTTGAAGGCGGATGGGGAGGCCTTGCATAAAAATGGAGAACCTCGCTCAGAAACTGAAAGACCTGGCGGTGTCGCGCGGCGTCACCGTGGGTACCGCTGAATCCTGCACGGGCGGCCTGGTGAGCGGCGAAATTACGTCAGTCCCCGGCAGCAGCGACTATTTCCTGGGAGCGGTGGTCAGCTACGCCAACGAGATCAAGAACGCCGAGCTTGGCGTGGACGCCTCGGTTCTCGAGAGCTGCGGCGCTGTCAGTTCAGAATGCGCCGCGCTGATGGCGGCGGGCGTGCAGAACGCGCTGGGCGTGGACTACGCCATATCGGTGACGGGCGTGGCCGGCCCCGGAGGCGGCAGCCCCGAGAAACCTGTCGGAACCGTGTGGTTCGGGCTTTGCGGCCCCTACGGCGTGTGGACGGAACGCTGCTTCTTCGACGGAGACCGGGCTTCAGTGCGTCGGCAGTCTGTGGAGAAGGCGCTGTCCATGCTCGTGGAAGCCCTTGAAGACGACCGCTAATGGGCAGCGTGCGCTGCTTTTTCTGCCTTCCCCTTTCTCTGGAGCTGGAGAAGGAGCTTGCCGCCTGGATTGACGCAAACCGCGCCGAGGCCGGCCAGCTGCGCTGGGTCTCGCGCGCCAATCTACATATCACGCTGCGTTTCTGCGGCGAGATTCCAACGGCCCAGGCCAAGGACCTGAGCGCTCGCGTTAAAAGGCTTCTTGTTGAAGCGCCGGCTGCCCCATTTACGCTGAACCTGCGGGGCCTGGGAGTCTACGGAGCCCCGCCGAGAGTGCTCTGGGCCGGCCTTGGCGGCGACCTCGGCGCGCTCGGGAAAGTGCATGAACTGATTGAGCGGGCCTGCCGCGACGCCGGCGTCGCGGAGGACACGAAGAAATTTTCGCCCCACATCACGCTGGCCCGCATGAACGCGGTCCGCACGAAGGACTTCGGCGGGCTTGAGCGCCTGGCCCCCTGGAAGCTGAACGGCCTTGCCTGGCGCGCCGGCACGGTGGTTTTCATGCGAAGCCACTTGACGGAGTCGGGGCCGAGATATTACCCCATGGCGAAGTATGCGCTGGAAGCGGGAACGGAGTCGTAAAGAGGCTCTCGAATTTTTTGACGAAAAAACGACACAGGAGGGATTTCATTGGCGGATGTAAAGAAGGGCAAGAAGCTGACTCGCGAGGATATCCTTGATCAGGCGATCAACGACATCCGGAGCAAGTTCGGCGACGGCTCCATCATGCGCATGGGCGAGAGGAACGTCTCCAGCGTGGAAGTCATTCCCACGGGGATTCTGCCGCTCGACGTGGCGCTCGGCATCGGCGGGCTTCCCCGCGGCCGCATCGTGGAGGTCTTCGGCCCGGAAGGTTCGGGAAAGACCACTCTGGCGCTGCACGCAATCGCTGAAGCCCAGAAAGCCGGCGGCGTAGCGGCTTTTATCGATGCCGAACACGCGCTCGACCCCCGCCTGGCGGCGGCGCTGGGTGTCAACATTGAATCGCTGTACCTTTCTCAGCCCGACAGCGGCGAACAGGCGCTTTATATCCTGGAGACCCTGGTCCGCAGCGGCGCCGTGGATATCGTCGTGGTGGACTCGGTGGCCGCGCTGACGCCTCAGGCCGAGATCGACGGCACCATCGGCGAGAGCCAGGTCGGCCTTCAGGCGCGCCTGATGTCCTACGGCCTGCGCCGGCTGACGGCTTCGATTTCCAGAAGCAACTGCGTAGTGGTCTTCATCAACCAGCTGCGCGCCACGATCCCCGTGGGCTACAGCAAAGGCCCCACGGAGACGACCACCGGCGGCCGCGCTTTGAAGTTCTACACCTCGGTACGCATCGAAGTGCGCCGCGGAAAGCAGATCAGCCGCGGCGACGACGCCATTGGCCACGAACTGTTCATCAAAGTGGTCAAGAACAAGCAGGCGCCGCCCTTCCGCAGCGCCCACTGCTCGCTGATCTACGGCAAGGGCATCCCGCTGACCATGGCTATCGTTGACATGGCCATCGACGGCAACGTGGTCAAGCGCAAGGGATCCTGGCTGACCTATAAGGGCGAGACTCTGGCTCAGGGCAAGGATAAGCTGACCAGCTATCTTGACGAGCATCCCGACCTGATGGCCGAGATCCGTCAGACCGTGCTGGACGAGGCGGCCAAGGGCCTGGGCTTCTACGTCAAACCCACCGCGGAGGGCGATCCCGACGCGGAAGACCTTGGCGACGTCGGCTCCGGCAGCGGCGTGAACGTGGAAGATGAAGTGATCGAACTGGACATCTCCGACGAAGCTCTGAAATAACAAAAAAACAGGCGCCTGCGGTCCGCATCAGAAGAGACCGCAGGCGCCTGTTTTTTTGTCGTTCTTGCCCCACGAAAGGGCTTTTTATCGTATTTCATACTATTTTGCAATAAAAACGCAAAATGGACACGGAGGGGACGATCCGAGGGGTATCCACCAAGCGAGTATAGGCAGGCCGAACAGGCCGGGATAGTCTTTAGCGACTGCATGGCCCCTCGGGTCGGCCCCGGACGTTAAGTTCAGCTGTTCTATTGATAATTAGTATCAGAAAAGAATAGTATCCAGCGTTTCTGCCGTGAACTGGCATCTGGACAGTTTTTAGTCCAGAGAGGAAAGGGCTGGCGTCAGGTACATTCGAATTTTATCCACGCATTTTTTTAACTCGGCGATGATATTTTCTTTCGTCTCTTCGGTAATGCGATAATCCGGCGTCAGCACGCCCAGGCTGCCGTAGGTCTTTTCCGCGGGAAACCACAGCGGCATGGCGATACCCGTGATCCCGGAATCTTTTTGCCCGCTGGCGATCGTATAACCCTGGCTGCGTTCTTTGCGGTAGCGGAGCATCAGGGCGTCGATATCGGTAATCGTGTGATCGGTATAGCGTTCCAGAGGTTTCTTTTCCAGGAAAGAACGTGCCTCGAACTCGTCCATGCCCAGTAAAACGCCGAATCCGGTCGCGCCGGCATGACAGGGGTATACTTTCCCAATTTCAGAGCTGCAGTTTAAACTCTGATGCGAGTTCGCCTTATCGACGCAGATAATTTCATTTTCTACGATCATTGTCAGGACGACGGTTTCCTGGAGCCGGTCCCGCAGCTCCCGCAGAAAATCGTGGGTGATCGTCAAAGACGCCACCTGCTGAGCGGCTTTGCGCCCAAGCACGATCGGTTTTATCGCGATCTGGAATTTATCCCCTTCGGTGCGGTGAAGCCATTGAATTTCTTCCAGCGTGGCGACCAGGCGGTGGACCGTGCTTTTATGAAGTCCTGTAAGCTTGCTGAGCTCTGAAATTCCAAGAGAGCTTTGCGAAATGTAAAATTGTTCCAGAATCATCAGGCCTCTGACCAGAGACTGATTGGTATAGCGTCCTTTGTGATCTTCCAGTTCCATTCGGGTCTCTCTCCCCCATCATAAACGTATTTGTGATTATACCCCATTATTCCAAGGAAAAGTAAGTTTGAGGATCGGCGCCAGGGGGGAAAAGGGATGTTTAAGTATTGGTTACAGACTTGTCAAATAAAAACGTCTCTGAAAAACGTAGGCTGAATCGCGTTTTTCAGAGGCGTTCATCGTCAAACAGGAAATCCTTTGATCTGATCTGCCAAAATTCTCTTTCTGCAGAACTGCAAAACTCAGCCCTGCATTAATTGAAGCACCGTTTCCGACAGGACGCGGACTCCCTTCAACATATCCACGTCGGGCGTCGTCTCGTTCATGTTGTGGCTCACGCCTCCGACGCTGGGAACGAAGATCATCCCCGCGGGCATGAAATGAGCCATGGCGGCGGCGTCATGAGAAGCCCCGCTCGGCATGCGCTGGGCGCTTAGTTCACAGACTGCGGCGGCGCGCTCTACCGCCGAAATGACCTTTTCGTCCAGAGCCACCGAAGGCTTGGACACGACGGAGTCCATGGAGGGCGTGAAGTCGGAAAAGGGCGCAAGCTGTCTTCTGAAGGCTTCCGTGATTTCCGCATCGATCCGGTCGGAAAGAGAGCGCAGCTCAAGCACGAAGGAAGCCTCTCCGGGAACGACCGCAGGAGAGTTGGGAACCAGGGAGAAGGTCCCCACGTTGCAGACGAAATCGTCCTTTTCTTTCAGCCTCGAATCTACCCAATGGAACCAGCTCGTCAGAAGCTGTGCCGCCGCGCGCATGGCGTCGCGGCGTTCGGACATAGGCGTGGTCCCCGCGTGGTTGGCCTGCCCGTGCAGAGTGATCTTGTAACGCACGATGCTGACGATGCCCGTAGGAATGCCGATTTCGATGTTCTTGCGTTCCAGAATGGGCCCCTGCTCGATGTGAAGTTCAAGGTAGGCTTTGTAACCGGCAGGATCCAGCTTCGCATCGGCGATATTCTGCCGGGTCAGCCCTGACCAGCGGAACCCTTCCTCAGTCTGATCCAGCGGAGCTAAACCCATGATAGCGCGGCTTCCGAAGGTTCCGCCCAGTAAACTGGCCTCTTCGGCTATGAAGGCGATCACTTCCAGCGGAATGGGCAGAGGTCCGTACTGTTCGTGAACGCTCTGTATCGCTTCCAGCGCTCCCACAATGCCCAGCGCGCCGTCGTAGCGGCCTCCATTGGGCACTGCGTCAAGGTGGGATCCCGAAAGGATGGCGCGCCCTTGCGGGGCCATGCCATCATAGCGCCCGTAAAGGTTGCCTATGGAGTCAACGTGGACGGACATACCTGCTTCGATCATGCGATCCTTTAAAAAATCCCGGGCTTTGAGATAGTTAGGGCCATAGGAAGGACGATCCATCCCCGAAGGAGTCCAGCCGATGGCGGCCAGGGAATGAAAGTTTTCAAGAAAACGTTTCTCATTGATCTGCAATTTTTTCACACTCCTAAAATTAGCGAAGAAGCTGGAACGGCCACAGTGAGAGGAAGGGGACGTAGGTAATCAGCAAGACCGCCAGAAGGTTCCAGAGCATAAAAGGCAGCGAACCCCGCAGGACCTTTTCGAAGGGGGAATGACAGATATTTGCAGCCACAAAAAGATCCACTCCCATGGGCGGCGTCGCCATGCCCAGGGCGAGATTGGCGATCACAATGATGCCGAAATGGATTGGATCCACCCCCAGCTTGAGCGCCAGCGGCAGGAAGATGGGACAGAAAATCAAAATATTTGAAAGAGTGTCGATAAACATTCCTCCCACCAGGAAAAGCACGTTTAAGAGCAGAAGAATCAAAATTTTGTTTTCTGTTACGGCAAAAATCAGATTTGAAACCAGCGTGGGCACGCTGCGCATATGGAGGAGTTTGGCAAAAGCGCTGGCCGTTCCCATCAAGAAGAGGCAGGAACCCGTGATGACTGCGGCCTCGACGATGGCGTTGATAAGCCCCTGCACGCTGAGACCCTTAGTCACGAATCCCAAGATAATTGCGTACAGCACAGCTACGATGCCCGCTTCCGTGGGCGTAAAAACGCCCGTATAAATGCCGCCCAGGATGATCAAAGGCATCAGCAGAGCTGATTTCGCTTCCCATATTTTGGAGCATACCCATTTCCAGTCGCCCTCCCGGGGCTGTCCTGCGAAGTGCCGCTTTCTGGAAATATAAATTGTGGGTATAAGAAGGAACGCCGCCACGATAAAGCCAGGAACAATACCAGCCAGAAACAGGTCGGTAATGGACACGTTGCAGTTGACGCCATAGACGATCATGGGAACGCTCGGAGGGATCAGAACGCCGATGCCTCCCGCACAGGCAACCAGCCCGCCGGAAAATCCCATGTCATAACCGCGTTCCAGCATGGCGGGAAGAACGATGGCGCCGATAGCCGCCACGGTAGCCGGTCCTGACCCCGAAACAGCCGCAAAGAACGTGCAGGCTACTACCGCGGCAATACCGAGTCCTCCCGGGAAATCCCCGGAGATGGCTTCAGCCAGGTCAGTCAGCTTGCGCGCAATGCCTCCGTGGGACATGAGAGTTCCGGCGAGGATGAAAAAAGGCAGAGCCAGCAGAGTGAAGGAATCGGCTGTGACGACCATGCGCTGTCCTACGAAGAACATGACCTTCGCGAGGCCTCCCGGAATCCAGGGCACGAAGGCGATACAGCTGAGCCCAATAGCGACGGCGATGGGAATGGTCAGAAACAACGCGGCGAACATGGTGCCGAAGACGGCTGTAAGCATGAGATCACCCCTGTTCTTTCACGGACGGATCCGTGTGAAGAAAAGATTTTATCTGAGGAAGCAGTTCCTTCTGGAAGATACGAAACGCGAGAAGGAGAAAGCAGAAAGGCCCAAGTATGAAATAACTCCACGCTGGAATTTCCATAGCGGCTGTAATTTGCTGGCTTTTATACTGAAGCATAGTGATATTCCAAGCATGTTGAGCGACCAAAAGGCTGAAAGCCAGAAAAACCAGCGACGAGAAAAAACGGATAAGGCGGCACAGAGGTTTGGGCAGAATGGACAAAAGAATTTCCACTCTGACATGCTGACACTTTTTGGCGCACAGAGCGAAGCTGAAAAGCGCAAGTCCCACAAAGCAGATTCGCATCAGCTCTTCGGCCCAGCTGTGGACAAAACGCAGGGCATAACGTGTAAAGACCTGTTCGGCGCCGATGGCGAGAATGATAAGAAAGAGAACGACCACCACGGCTTCTTCAAGATAGTCGTCTAACATCTTGAGAACTTTCACAAAAACACCTCCTAAGGCGATAGGTGAAGGGTACGCATTTTCCTATGGCAGACAGCGGAACAAGGACCTCTCCATGTTGCAGCTCAGAGGCAAACGCGACGGCTTGCCTCTGAGCTGCATCTGTCTAACTTTGAGGAGCCGCTTCAGCGAAGGATTCCTGGAACTTCATAATCTTGTCGTAAACGTCTTTACCTACGGAGTTCACATATTCATCGTATACAGCTTTCGTGGCTTCGCGGAATTTGGAACGTTCTTCCGGTGTCAGTTCGATAATTTCAGGCTTGCCTGCATCTTTGAACTTCTTGATCATGGCTTTGCAGTTGCCGAAAGTGTTTTTCTGACCCCATTCACAGGCATAGGCGGCCGCTTCCTGGACGATGGCTTTCTCCGCATCGTTCAGGCTGTCCCATGTGATCTTGGAGATGACGATAAGCATGGGATCCAAAATATGCCCGTCCAGCGTAACATATTTATTGACCGTGTAGAACCCCTGAGACTCGATGCTTTCGATCGTATTCTCGCCGGCGTCGATCACGCCTTGCTGAAGGGATGTGAAGACTTCGCCGAAATCCATGGGGATTGCGTTGGCGCCCATGGATTTGAAGATCGCCATGCGGATGGGGGCAGGTTCTGTGCGGATCTTGATGCCCTTCACGTCTTCCGGTTTTCTGACGGCGACGTTGCTGTGAATATGACGCCAGCCATAGGGGAAATACCCAAGCGCCTTGATGCCCTTCTGTTCGAGGGGCGCAACGATTTCCATGGCCAAGGGGCTGCTCATAAAGGCGATGAAGGCTTCTTCGCTCTTAAAGAGGTAGGGCAGGTCGAATACTGATACGGCGTTGGAGAATTGAGCCAGAAGTCCTGTGGAGATAATCCAGAAGTCGGTCATGCCCTGCTGGATCTGTTCGAGTCCTTCGCGGTTATTGCCCAGAGCCGACGCGCCCATGACGGAAAGGGTCATGTCGCCTTTGGAAAGCTCTTTCAGCTTTTCGGCAAACTGTGTGCCCACGCCGGAAAAGGTCATCTGAGGCTGTCCCGTGTGCCCCATGACGAATTCTCGGGCGCTGACGGAACTGGCGGCAAAAACGGCCGCCAAAGCGAGGGATGCGAATACTGCACGGTAAAACTTGGTCATTGTACAAACCTCCTTTGGATTTTCGCTCATACAGAAGAGCTCTTTTGTTACTGCCGGATTGGAGCCGGTCCTCTGAAGCGCGGTCGATTATTCATTGCCGAATAGATTATGCATAACCTCTTTGTCGGCAGTATCGTTGGCGTTTGAGGACGTGAATGGCGTTACGGCCATGATGACGATGAAACAGACGGCGCAGGCGGGCAGTGCCGCCATAATGCCAAAGGGCTGATTCAACGCATACCAGACGAGGGCCGTAGTGAATCCGCAAAAAGCGGCGATAATCGCGCTGATCTTGTTGGCTTTCTTGTAAGCGACGCCTACCATCGTCGTTACGGCGAGGGCTGAACCCATAAGCGTGACGGCTTTGGCTTGGACGGTTTGGATAGTATCGCTGATGAAGAAAGTCAGGACCACCGCTCCAACGCCGAAGACGACCGTGGAGATGCGGGAGACCAGCAGTTCTTCCTTGTCGGAAACGTTGCGCTTGACCTTGCAGTAGAAATCGTGGGTAAAGGTCGTAGCAACCAGTAATAACAGCGAATCGGCTGTAGAAATGATGGCCGCGACCACGGCGGCGAACATAATAGCACCGGAGATGGGATTGACTTCAGTCGTCACAAGAGTCGTGAAGACAAGATCCTGTTTCGCGATGCCGGGATGAATTAAAATGCCGCACAGGCCAATGAGCACGAGAGGTACGTAGAACAGCAGAAGCCCGATAGCCGTAATGCCCTGAGACTTAGAAGCGACTTCAGGAGACTCTGCGGACATGAAGCGGGCGACGAATTGAGGCGCGCCAAAGTTGCAGATGCCCCAGGTCACGACCCAGGAGAGCGCGGTCAAAGGCGGAATTTTTACGCTGAACCCCTTCACGAAGTCGGGATTGATGGCTGCAATTCCTTTGTTCATGGCGGCAAAACCGCCGACTTTGGAAAGGAACTGAATCGCGATGAGCCAGACGCCGATGATAATGATTACGGAACAGAACGTATCTGTCCAGGCAACGGCTTTCATGCCGCCAATGCAGGTAAAGACCACGAAGACGAGGAGAAGGACGACGCAACAGGTGACGGTGCTCCAGTTGGCGAAGGATTGGATGATGATGGTGCCGCCGGTAACCTGGTTGGCAAGCAAGGCCGTGCAGCATATGACGATCAGCAGCGACACGACGATAGAGAATTTACGGTTATAGCGTTTTTCTATAAATTCAGGAAGAGTATTGCATTCGCTCTGACGAATCTTTCTGGCAAAGTAGACGCAGGCCAGAAATGATGTCATGAGAGTTCCTGCGGCGTTCCACCAGCCCGACCAGCCGTTGAGGTAGTAATATCCCATATAGCTCATGATCGACGTAGCTGAAATGATCGTCGCAAAATAAGTTCCTGCCATGGGGATTTTGCCTAAGGATTTTCCAGCGACCATCCAGTCCGCCGTGTTCTTTACCCCGCGGGAGATTACAAGGCCGATGACGGCGAGCCCTATCATGAATGCCACGGTAATGATCAGATAAAGAGTGTTGTTATTCATCTTTTATCGCCGCCTTTCTTTTTCAGAGTGACGTAGATCAGCGGAAACAGGCCAAAAAAGAGATAAATACCCCAGAGAAATTTACAACTTGCAGAGACTTCCATCTTCTTCGTCCTTTCTTTAACGAGCCTCTCATCCCTGGTTAGGACGGAAACGACATCTCTTGCTGATCCCAAGTCCATAGCGGATCAGCCCTTCGAGTACCATCAGCGCGCAAACCGTACCGTCGAGGACGGGAACCTTCAGCTCTGCTTCCAATTCTTTATCGAGCCCTGCAAAACCGGCGCAGCCCAGGACGATCACTTCCGCTCCGTCCTCTTCCACCGCCTTTTTCGCGACGGGAAGCAAAAGCGACTTCATGTCCTTTCCCTCCATCGCCGCCTGCTCCGGAGCTCTGACGGAAGCGAGGTAGCCTCCCATGCGGTATTTGTGGCGGACCATGTCGATTTTGTTGGGAATGCTGCGTTTTCCCGGTGAAACTACGGAGAAGGTGTCGCCGATCATGGAGGCGATTTTCACGGAAGCTTCGCAGATGCCGACGACGGGTTTCTCCGAGAGTTCTTTGAGAAGGTCCAGATTGGGATCGCTGTGGCAGGCGACGACGAATCCGTCGAAGGCGGCGTAATTTTCCTTGAGCAGCTGAACCATGCCGGGCATCGAGCGCGCGTAATCTTCAAAGCTCACCACGAAGGGGGATGCGCCGGGCGTCGGAAGCGTGACCACTTCAAAACGGCCCAGGGCGAAGCTTTGGGCGATCTGGTCGATCGCCTGTGTCATGGAAGGGCTGCTGTTAGGGTTGATAATCAGGATCCGCATGAGGCTACTCTCCCCGGAGGATCAGCTTGCCCCAGCCTTTGGCGCTGCCGTCGATCACGCCGTCTTCCATAATGACGCGGCCGCGAACGGCCGTAAGGACGGGGCGTCCCACCAGTTCCATGCCGTCGTACTGGATGGCGGTGTCGCGGGCTTTTGTCTTCAGATCCCGGTGATCCACCACGAAAGTCCTATCCATATCCACCATGACGAAGTCGGCGTCATAGCCGGGAGTCAGGTGTCCTTTGCCCTGAAGGCCGAAAATCCTCGCCGGGTTGGCGCTGATGAGCTGCATCAAGCGCGCCAGCGTCAGCTTTCCGTCACGGACTGCGGTGAGCATCAAAGGCAGCGTCAGTTCAATGCACGCGGCGCCGGCTGCTGCCGTGAAGATGTCTTTGTTCCCTTTCTCTTTCTCAGAGACTAGGAAGGGGCCGTGGTCGCTGCCGATATAGTCGACCCAGCCTTCGGTAACGTATTTCCATAGGCCGTCGCGTTCGCGGGCACTGCGCAGAGGAGGATTGCACTTGGCGTAGGGGCCCACTTTGAGCAGTTCTTCTTCGGTGAGTGTCAGGTAGTGCGGACAGGTCTCCAGATAGACTTCCTGACCGGCCAGCTTGGCCTGCTTGCAGAGTTCCATGGCCTCGGGGGTGGAAATGTGAGCGAAAGCGATACGCACGCCGGTTTCCTTGGCGATGAGGATCAGCTTCTGGACGCATTCGATCTCGCTCAGCGGGGGACGGGAGGGGCAATGGGCGTCCCAGCCGACTTTGCCGGCGGCGCGGAACTTTTTGATCATGCGCTGCACCATATCGTTGTTTTCAGCGTGGACGGTCAGGATCAGGCCCGTTTTCGCGACAGCCTCAAAGCCGTCCATGATGCCGCCGTCGTTGGGCATGGTCAGCCCGCGGAATTCATCGTCCCGCCCTTCGGGCGCTTCGTGAAGGAACGTCTTGAAGGCCACAATGCCCGATTGGGCGACGCGGGCGACCTCTTCGGGGAACTCTGAACCGGCGGCGCCGAAAAAGGCGTAGTCCACCAGGCACTGAGGCTTGGCCGAGTCGATGCGTCCCTGAAGTATTTCCGGGTTATAGGGAGGTGGCGAAGAAATGGGGTGTTCCAGTATGGTCGTGACGCCGCCGTTGGCCGCGGCTTTCGTCTCCGTCTCGAAATTTCCTCTCTCGGTATGTCCAGGGTCGCGGACGTGGACGTGAGTGTCTACCACGCCGGGCAGAACCATCTTGTTTCCTGCGTCGATGACTTTAAAAGCCTCGGGCAGGCATTCATCCTCGCCGATTGAAAGGATTTTCCCGTCTTTCACGGCCAACCCGCCGTGAAACAGACTGCCGTCGGCAAAAATTTGCGCGTTGCGGACGACTAAATCAGCCTTTACCATAAAAAACGCCTCCTTAGATTTTTTCGTACCTATTTACAAAAGACCTTTTGTCCCCAGCCGGCCATGGCTTCTACAGGCCTGCCGTCTTTGAAGACAAAAGCTCCACGTACCAGTGTGTGAATGACCTGTCCTTTGAGCTGCCAGCCTTCGTAAAGCCGGGCTATTTCCCTGCCGCGGCTGTAGCTCTTCTCCCGCCGGGGAATCACCGTTCTATGCGGATCTACCACGGTTAAATCGGCGTCGGCTCCAATGTGGAGGGCCCCTTTGCGGGGCCAAAGCTCGAATACCTCGGCGGCCCTTGTGGTCATGAGCCGTACAGCTTGGCGCAGTGATAACTCGTTTTTCAGGACCGATGTGATCATCAGAGGCAAACGAGTTTCAAATCCGACCGAACCTGCAGGCGCGAGGAATATGTCCTTTTCGCCCGGAAGTTTTTCCTGAAGCTGAAAGGCTCCGTGATCACTGCCGATATAGTCGATCAGCCCTCGCCGAGCGTATTCGAAAAGGGCGCGGCGGTCGCCTTCGGTCCTGATAGGAGGATTGTATTTTGCGTAGGGGCCGTAGACGGAAGCGCTCTCTTCGTTGAGCCAGAGGTATTGAGGACAGCTTTCGATATAGACTTCCTGCCCCGACCGGCGGGCCCGTTCTATTTCTTCAAAAGCCGCTTTTGTCGAAATGTGGCAGAAACTCAACCGGGTCCCGGCGGCGCGGGCCATAAGCAGTATCTTGGCTACCGCTTCGGTTTCGCAAATTTCGGGCCGCGCTGCGCCGTGGGCTTTGAGGTCGCGCGCCCTGCCGCTTTCTTTGACGCGGCGGGTGAAGAAAGCGGCGAGATCTCCGTTCTCAGCGTGAACGGCCAAAATCTTTCCTGTCGCTGCGACGGCTTCTAACGCTTCCATCAGCTGAGCGTCGCGAGAGGCCGTCGCCCCTCTGAACTCGACCTCGCGTTCGCCTGTCACGTCAAAGAGAAAAGCTTTAAAACCCAGCACGCCAGCCTGAGCCAACGCCTGTACATTCTGGGCTCCGCCGCAGGCGGCTCCATAAAATCCGAAATCGACGCAGGATTTTTTTGACGCCAGCTCTTCACGGCGGTGAAGCGTGGCAGCATCAGCCTGCGGCGGAGCTGAAATCGGCATCTCGAAGAAGGTGGTGATCCCTCCCGCGGCGGCGGCGATGGACTCTGACTGGAAGTCGCTTCTGGGTGTCATCTCGGGTTCCCGGATATGGGCATGAGTTTCAATGCCCCCTGGAAGGATCCAGGCGCCCTGAAGGTCCACTTCTTCCTCGCCCCGAAGGCCGAGAGGGTCGCCAATGAAAGCGATCCTGCCGCTGACGATTCCAAGAGAACCGTTGTTCAAGCCCTCGCCGTTAAAAATCTTTGCATTTTTCAGGAGACGCTCCACACGAATCATTTCATCACCTTAGTTTCACATATTAAGACGAAATACTATTAAGTGAGACACATCATATCATGTTCAAAATGACGCGTCAACGACGATAATTTTAGAAGTTTAAAATTACTGAGTTGTATGCGCAAAAATTGAGCAATCGAGGCTGTCCTTTTTTTAAAATTAGTATCGGTGTGTTTTTGAATAAGGCGGACGGACACGAGAGTGACAGGAGGATTGCTTTCAAAATATATATTGTTTTTGTAGGGCTTTTTTCTGTTAATAATGATGTATGATTTCTCTTTTTTCCTCTGGAGGGCGAGCGTTTTGCATTTTATGACGGAACGCCTGCTTGGCACGCCTGCGTGATGAGGAGAACGCACAAAAAAGGCCCGCAAAACCTCGATTCGAGGTTTTGCGGGCCTTGCTGAAACAAAGCTGTCTTATGCGGTTTGTCAAAGGGAACGTTGGCTCAAGACGTAGTCTCTGTAAACTTCGGCCATTTCGCAGACCGAGGAGAGGGAGACCTTTTCGTCGATCTGGTAGCCCAGCTCGTGCTCGCCGGGGCCCATAATCACGAAAGGGACGCCCAGCGTGGGGATCAGGCGCGACGCGTCGGTGAAGGAGTGGATGCCGATCTCTTCGTAACGCATGCCGCGCTGTTCGTAGATCTCCTTGACGCGCTGCACCATGGGAGCGTTGCGGTTCATGCCTACGGGAGCTTGAAAGTTGAAGGAATTGATCGTGATTGAGAGGTCTTTGTACTTCTGTTCCATGATTTTGGGCATTTTTTTGATGGTTTCCAGAAGCGTGTAGTGGTTCACCGTCGGCAGGATTCGCAGATCCAGCGTTCCCTGCGCCAGCCCTGGCAGAAGATTGGGGGCGGTTCCCGCGTGGATTTCCGTGATTTCGCAGGTGCTGTGCCCCAAGAGCCGGTGAGGATGCTCGTCCGCGAAGAGTTCGCGGATGCGTCTCGTCAGTTCCAGAAAGGCTTCGACGGCACTGGTCCCCCGGGAGGGCATAGCGCTGTGGCAGCTTTTCCCGTGTATGGTCAAATGCAGCCAAAGAGCGCCTTTCTCGGCGAGGCCCACTTTCATCGTGGTGGGTTCGGCGACGATAATCTCGTCCATGTCGTCCATAAGGCCGCTGCGGAGAAGGGCTCCCGCGCCGATGCCGTTGACCTCTTCGTCGGCGGAAAAACAGAGGTGGAGGTTAAGCGGCAGCGCCGATCCTGATCTGATGAGTCCCAACGCGGCCAGGATCATGGATGTCAGGCCGCCTTTCATGTTTGTAGCGCCAAGGCCGTAGACGAGATCTTCTTCTACGTCGGCGCCAAAAGGGGAATGGTTCCAGAGCTCTGGCTCCGGGACGCTGATGGTGTCCATATGGCCCACGATCGCCAAGTTTTTGCGTCCCTGTCCGGGAATTGAGATTTTCAGGGAGGCTCTGTTATGACCGTGTTCCAGGATCCGCGACGTGATCTTGTCCGCCGGGAAGAGCGAAAGGATGTATTTGACGCAGTCCATCTCGTCGCCGGCCGGCAGGGCAGTCCTGATGCGAAGAAGGGATTGAAGCACCTGAAGCGCTTCCTGTCTTGATATCTGAGTGCTCATAGGGGAGACCTCCTTGAATGGGACGTGACTGAGATATTTTTTCAAGTATAGCTGATTCTTCTAAAAACAAAAGAGAAAAAACCGGATGAAAAAAGAGCAGAACGTCCCTATTAAAAGGGCTTTCTGCTCTTTTTTCTGAATTGCTTTGACCTCGGCTTTGATGAAGCGTGAAGAGCGTCAGGGATGCGGGCGCAGCGCGTTAAGATGCTGTTCCATTAGTTTTTGAACTTGGCGGGCGTATTTTTCCCCCTCGCCGCTCATCTGGATAAGCTGTGCTAATGTTTGGGTGGCAAAGTTTTTATCTTCCACATGGGAAAGGTTGAAACGGACGCTGAGAATCGCGCCTTCAAGGCCGCATCGGGCTTCCATGGCGGCGACGCCCACGTCGCTGGCCGCGCTGGCGTTGCCTTTTTCAGCGGCCGCGGAGCAGAGCGCAAGCACATGAAGGCAATCTTCCGCGATGGCCAAAGGGGATTCGGTGGCCTGTATCCAGGCTGATTGAATGGCGCGGTGGCGCGCGCCCTTTTCGCTGTCGTTGTGGCGGGGGAGTTTTAGGGCGACCATAAGGCTGTTATAGGCCTGGACGTCGGCCTCGGAGTCCTGGACCAGACGGGCGGTGAGCGCCTCGCTTTTGCGGAGCAGTTCCTTCATGAGCTCTTCCTGTTCTTCATAACCGCGCTTGCCTCTCGTCAGGCGGGCCATCATGGACAAGAGCGCCGCTCCCATGGCGCCCGACGCGGCGGCCGCGCAGGCGCCGGCCGGAACAGGGGAATCGGAGGCCATTTCCTCTAAAAATTTCCCCAGCTGATAGTTGGAGTCAAACATGAGGCTCATCCCTCCAAAGAAAATGTTCCACGTGGAACATCATGGTCGAAAGGGGAAATTCTGTATTGAAGAGCTTCCCCCTTTGTTGTTGTATTTTTGCGCCGCCGCGTTTTTCTAAGCTTCGCCTTCGCTGATCAGCGAGAGGATGTTGTTCTCCACGATCTGCTTCTCATCGAAGTCGATCAGGCGCAGGAAGTATTCGGCGCAGACGATCAGAGCCTTCTGCTTCAGCGTGCCGCAGACCTGAGTGCCGATCACCGTCAGGCCGTAACGGGCGGCTTCGTTCTGGATGACCTGGAAGGCGCGGTAAATCGGAGTGTTGACGATGTCGAACATGTTCATGGAAATGGCCACGTTGTCGTATCCGTCGGGCTTGAAGGCCACGCAGCGGATGGTGCTGAAACCGCCAGAGGGGCCGCGCATCATCTTCGCGATCCTCTTGCCGATCTCCATGTCGGTGGTGTTCAGAAGCACGTTGATGGCTGTGAGGTTGCTCTCAGCGGCGCTGACGATGGTGGCTCCAGCCGTGGGGTGGAGGGCGGCAGGACCGATGTCGGGAGCTCGCTCCGGCGTATGGGCCGCGGCTCTCAGCCCCTCGAACTGGCCTGCGCGGATGAAGGCCAGCTCTTTGCGCTGCTCGTTGCGGGCGTTCAGGCCGCTGAAGTAGACGGGGACCTTGAAACGGCTGTACACCTCGGCGCCGAGCTTTTCGGCGAAGTCGCGGCACTCGTCGAGGGTCACGTTCAGCAGCGGGAAGACGGGGATCGTGTCCTGTGCGCCGATGCGGGGGTGCTTGCCCTTCTGTTCTTCCATGTTGATGAGCTCATAGGACTTGCCCGCCATGTTCAAAAGCGCTTCCATCAGCGGTTCAGGCTCGCCGATGCACTCGATTACCGTACGGTTGAAGTCGGCGTCGGGAAAATGCCCGATCAGTTTGACGCCTTTCGCGCTGCGGATCTGGTCGACGATGGCCTCGATGACTTCGGGGCGGCGTCCCTCGCTGAAATTGGGAACGGCGTGAATGTATTTTTTGCCCTGCATTGTATGAATCCTCCTAAAAATGAATGTCTTATTTAGCGGCGGCTTCTGCTGCGGCGATTTCCTGACGGATCACGTCGAGCATTTTCTGTGCCAGCTCTGGATTGCCTGATACTTCAAGATAGGTCTTATCGGTGTTCTTCGAGATCTCACGGAACTGCGCCCGCGCTTCGGGGGACAGTTTGACCAGCTTCTGATCGGGTTTCATCGCCTTTACGATCATGTCGAGGCGTTTTGCGTTCAGGTCTTCCTGAGCCTTGTATCCAAAGGCGCGAAGCTCCGCTACGCAGTCCAGGACAATCTTCTGGATATGAGAGGGCAGCCCGTCGAAGAAGTCCTTGTTCGCCATGGTCTGCATGATGTAGATCTTGTGCGAGGACTGGATGTAGTACTTCTGCACTTCCATGAACTTCATTTCCTGGGTGATATAGGGGGCGTTCTCCTGGCCTTCGATCATGTTCAGCTGCAGCCCGCTGTAGACTTCCATGAAAGGCACGGGCGTGGGGTTGGCTCCATAGACCTTATAGGATTCCACGATCATGGGCGAAGGCATGGTGCGCATTTTCAGGCCCCTGAAGTCCCCCGGCTGGAGCAGCGGCCTGCTGGCGGTCCAGTCCATGGCGCCTTCGCTCCAATAGGCCAGCATCTTGATGCCCCGGCTGGCGTACACATCGGAGAGCATCTCATTCAGCGCCTTGCTGGTGGCGAGAATTTTCTCATTGACTTCCTGGTTATCGGAGAACAGGAACTGAAGGGAGAAAATCTGGTTTTCCGGCACGAAGCTGCCGACCTGTCCCGCGCCGTCGAGGACGAACTCGATGGCGCCGTTCTGGCAGAGCTCGAAGATCTCTTCGGGCGTGCCGAGGGTTCCAAGAGGATAAACTTCGAGGTTGATATCGCCGTTGGATTTTTCCTTCAGGAGCCGGGCGAATTCCTTCGCGTAGACGTCGCAGACGCTGTCGGTGATTTCTTCCTCAGCGAGACGCCATTCATATTTGGCGGCAAAGGCGGCGGGAGCAGCGAACAGAGCGAGTGCAAGCGCGAGAGCAAGAGTGCGTTTCATGGATTAAAACCTCCTTAAGATAAATGGAAACATGGATTGGAATGACCTTTACAGCAGCCTCTGCCCGGTGGGCAGGACGGCCCGAAAACACCTAGCGTACCGCCATGTCCCTGAGGAACAGCGCGATCTGGGGGAATATCACCAGCAGCCCCGATATGATGACCATCATGATGACAAAGGGCGGGACGCCTCGGACCACGTCGAGATATTTCTGCTTGAAGATAGGGATGGCCGTGAAAATATTGCACCCGAAAGGCGGTGTCGTTGAGCCGATGGCGGCTTGAAGCGTGACGATGATGCCTACCAGGACGCTGTCGATGCCGGAAGCTGCGATGGGCTGGCGGAAGATAGGCGTCAGGATCATGATGACCACCACGGGATCCACGAACATACAGCCTATAAAGTAGGCGACAGAGAGCACCGTAAGAATCCGGAGCTGCGAGGGGGCGTCTCCCAGCAACGAGGGCAGTATCATGTTGGGAATTCTGGCAAAGGAAACCGTCCAGGAAAAGGCCTGTCCTACGGCGATCAGGATAAACACCACGGCCGTCACCACGCCGGTGCGCAGCGCCAGCGCCGGGATGTCCTTGAGCTTGAGGGATTTGTAGACGAAAAACTCCAGAATGAAAGCATAAAGCACCGACACCGCGGCCGCTTCGGTAGGGCTGAAAACGCCCGAGTAAATGCCGCCGAAGATGATCAGAGGGAAGGTGAAGCTCAGCAGAGCTTCTTTAAAGGCCTTCATGCGCCCTTTCCAGGGAACTCGGGCGATCACGTTCTTTGGGTCGGAAATAAAATAGCAGTAAACGGCGAAGAACAGGAAGATCAGCAGTCCCGGCCCGATGCCGGCGATGAAGAGCTCACCGACGGAAGCTCCGCTGACCACGCCGTAGACGATCATATAGACGCTGGGCGGGATCAGCAGAGCGATTACCGCTGAGTTGATGATCAGCGCCGTGGAGAAGGAGGGCGAATAGCCAGCGGTAAGGAGCATGGGGCGCATGGGCCCTCCGATGGCGACCACTGTCGCCTGCGTGGAACCCGATACGGCGCCGAACATGGTGCAGGCGGCCGCCGTCGCGATGGGCAATCCGCCGCGCCGATGGCCCGTAAAAGCCACCACGAAATTCAGAAGGCGTTTGGCTACCTGCCCGGCGGTCATGATATCGGCTGCCAAGATGAACATGGGAACGGCGATCAGCGACATGGACTGCACGCCGCCCACAGTCTGCTGAATCAAAGTCAGCGGGTCGAGCTTGGGAAAATAGAGCGCCAGCGTGACCAGAGCGCCGCCGATCAGGGGCACCATCATCGGGAAGCCCAGAAGCAGCAAGACCACCATAACGCCCATAAGAGTTGTCAGCATGAGATATTCCTCCCTCTACAGCGCATAGTCATTGTTTTCGTCGTTCTCGCCGTCTTTGACGGCTGGGGCGACCCAGATGTCGGAAGACGAGAGATTTTTCAAGAACGTGATCATATACTGTACTCCGGTGCAGATAAATCCCAGCGGCACCCAGACCATGATCCACCACATGGGAATTCTCAGAGCCGGAGAAACGCGCCCCGAAACTGCCATCTTGCCCACATAGCGGTAGGCGTACCATGCGAGAAGGAACATCAGAAGCCCTGTTCCGAGGGACATGATAACCATCATGATTTTCCTGAACGCCGGTGGCATCATGTCGTAAAGCGCCGACATGCGGATATGCACGCCATGCCTCGCGGCATAGCTGGCCCCCATAAAGGTGACCCACACGATCGCAAACTGACAGACCTCTTCGGCATAACTGAGGCTGTAGTTGATCAGGTTGCGGCACAACACGTTGACGATGCAGACAAGAGCCATGAGGATAATGCTTCCGGCGATGGCGAAGCGTTCAAAACGCTCCATGAGCCCATCGATTCCTCTGAGCAGCCACATACAAACTCCTCCTTCTTTCATCTGGTAAAAGCGGTTCGCATAACGTTCTTTTGGAGCATAGGATCCGTTTCTCTGGCTTTAAGAGGCCGAGCTGAAAAAACAACAAAGCTAAAATAACTTTCTTTCACTGGCGATAAAAGTATAAAATGAAACCCGCTAAAAGTATTTGTCCAAATAGGACAAAGGTTTTTAGCGGGTAGTGTCTGGTTCTGACAAATAAACAGATTGAGCCGCTGGTTTCTGCATTCGGTAAAGACGGAGGGCCAGAGAGATGGAAAAGCGGAGCTCTCCGTTCTCCTCGCCGATGGGCAGCAATTCCTCAAGCTTTTTGCAGCGGTATTTCATGGTGTTGTAATGCACGTAAAGCGCTGTGGCCGTGGCTCTGAGATTCCAGTTGTTCTGGTCCAGGGCCTGCAGCGTTTCCATCAGCTCTCCGTTGTGCTGTCGGTCGTAAGTGATCACCACTCCCAGCGTTTCGCGGACGAACTTGCCCGCGTCGTCGGCGTTGGCAAAGTCGGAGAGAAGCTTGTAAGCTCCCAGGTCGTCCCAGAAGGCCAATCGGCGTCCCTGAAAAAAAGCCCGTAGGATCTCCACGGCTTTGGAGGCTTCCCGATAGGCTTCTCCGGCCTGCAGGAACGAATCGTGTTTTCCGCTGAGCCCCAGGACGGCCGAGCCGTCCAGTTCCCTGAGCAGCGCGGGCGCCGCCAGCTGAAGGTCCCGTTTGGCGTTGCGGTTCGAGTCCAGCGGTATCAGAAAGACCATCCCGCGGTCCCTGTGAGAGAAAATAACGTCGGGGAACAGGGCTCTCAGGCGGTTTTTCGCCGGGAGGGCCAGCTGCTCCGGCGAAGGACAGGCCGCGTCAATGTCGATCACCAGTACTGCGAGAGCTCCTGAAAGCTTCCAGCCATAGGTAGCCGACCGGTTGCGAAGCTCCTCTTCATAGTGGATCCTCGAAAACAAAAGATCCTGAATGAACTGTTCCCGATAGCGCTGTTCCACGGCCAGCTGGCTCCGGCGGCGGTCGGCAAGGAGGCGGATCGCCAGCGACAGGTGCTCCACTTCTGATTTAAGCAGCGGCGTCAGTTCTTTTTCCAGAGGATAGTTGAAGATCAGCTCTTCCCTGTTGATGACAATTCTGTGAAAGATCCGCGCCAGTTCTTTATAAGGATAGGTGCGCATTTGTTCTTCAAAAAGAGGCGAAGCGCCTTCCAGCGCCAGCGTTTGTCCGCGGCGCAGACAGAGCCCCGTTTCCGTGCGTATAAAGAAAAGTTTCAGGAGTTCGCTCTCATTCCCCCCGTGGAGAAGCTCCTCCGCGTAGGGCATAAAAGAAGAAATCTGAAATAGTTCGTCTCTATCCTGCATTGGAACCCCTTTCCCGCACGTCTCGGCGCAATAGGCAACGTTGTTCATATCGAAACGCGTCCATGGCAGTCCTCATTCCGTGCAGCTCAGTGCCTTTCCTTGGGGATTTTTCAGTCCCTTTTTTGCGCCGGTACAATTTTTTTATGTTTTCCCAGTCACTACCATTTACGGCCAGATTAGGATAGAATGATCATAACCTATTTTCGGAGGTGTTACAATGGGACGCGCAGTAAGGAAATGCTTTTCATTTATGATCTTGTTCTTTTGCCTTTGCCGGGTTTCTCCGGCGGTTGCTTCAGACGAGGCGATACAGATTTACGGTTTTACGCCCGAAGAGATCCAGCGTTTTATCCTGGCCGTGATAAACGTCAGCGCACGGCTTGACATCCTGCAGCAGAACGATTTGAGGCTGGTGCTGGCGGAACCGGAAGACCTGTCCACGGCGCGCATCTACATGCCCATGATCAAGGTCCGCACCAAGGATCCCAAGGAACCGGAACGTTATGAGCGCGAGCCCCTGGAATACGCCGAAGTTCAGACCTGCTTCCAGTTCCTGCCCAGCCGCGACGGCGGAGTGCGCGTCACTGTCGCGGCCGATCTGGTGGCCAACCCGGGACGCCGCCGCGAGAAAGTGATCCGCGAGAACTACAGAAACTACTTTGGTCTCTGCCGTTACCTGCAGGCTTATTTCACGGGCGGCTGCGGAGCGGGCATCTACACGCGCCAGGCCTCCGGCGCCGAGATGTACGTCGACGACGTGCTTGATGGGAGTTCCGCCGCCGCCGCGGGAATCCAGCCCGGCGACCGCATCCGCATCATCAACAAAACGCCCGCCGTGGACGTGGCGCTCGAAAGCTTTGAGCGGAAATACCAGTGGTCCCAGTACGGCAAGCCTTTCACCCTTGAAATGGAGCGCCCCAGCGGCCAGCGCTACACCGCCCAGGTGGAGAACGCCTACATCCCCGCCCAGGTGGAGAGGCTCAAGCGCTTCTATCCTGGTGCGCAGGTCTGGGAGGGCTACAGCATGGAAGAGGTCCTCGCCGCTTCGCCGCATTACACTCCCAAACCCTCTGCCCAGGCCGAAGTGAAAAAACTCTCCAGCGGCCTGGAGTTCGACGCTTCCGGCAAGGTCACGTCGGTGTCCAAAGGCTCGCCCGCAGAAAAAGCAGGCGTCAGGCCCGGCGACATGATCAAGGAGATCAACTTGACGCCCTTCGCGGAAAAGGGGGCCGCCCAAGCCCGGGAGATCATCGCCGGCCGTCTCGAAAAGGGCTTCACCGTCCTGCTGACGCTGACCCGCGGCCAGCAGGAACTGTTCCTCAAGATGAAGGGAACCGCCAATTAAACGCCTCCCCGACAAGAACCCATGAAAAGACAGGAGCCAGCCCGGAATTCTTCCGGGCTGGCTCCTGTCTTTTGAATTCGGATAACATTGCCGTTTAGCGGTCAGGCCGGGGTATTCTGGGTTCGAACCTGGCGGCGCCGGCGGTCATGGACTGAACGTAGGCGGCGGCTTTTTTGAGGCGCGGCAGGGCTTTTTCCACGAATTCCGGCGTCATCCTCTCCATAGTGCCGGCGACGCTCAGCGCTCCCAGCAGGATGCCGTCGGCGCCGAAAATCGGCACGGAAAGCGCGGCCGAGCCGTAGGTGCGTTCGGCGTAGGAGATTCCATATCCCCGGGCTTGGGTTTGGCTGAGCGCCGCGAGAAGCTCTTCGCTGGTGACGGGTGTATTCTCGGTGTAGCGAGGATAGGGCGCTTCCTTCAGTATTTTCGCTCTCAGTTCCGGAGGCCCCCAGGTCAGAAGCACCTTGCTGGCGGCGCCATAGGGAAACTTGGCCTCGCTGCCTTCGGGCGTGGTATAGCGCCCCGACTGCGCTCTGTTGACGGAGCATATACAGAGCCGTTTGCCGCTGCGGATGACCTGAAACATCACGTTCTCGTCCAGTTCCTCCGACAGTTCCGCGACCACGGGGCGAAGCACTTGCAGCAGGGGGTTGTAGCGCTCGAAGGCCCTTCCCAGCGACAGCAGCCGCGGTCCCAGAAAGTAGCGCCCGTCGCCGCGCTGAATCAAGTAGCCCATGTGCTCCATGGTGCCGCACAGGCGAATGACGCGTGATTTATTGATCTTTACGGCTTCGCTGAGTTCCGCAAGGGACGCCGACTCCGCTGTTTCCAGGTAGTCGAGGATTTGAAGGCTGAAAATCAGCGACGCGTTCAGCCGTTCCGACTCCTTGCTTTTTACCCGTTCTTCCACAATCGATCCATCCTTTCGAGTTCTCTCGATTGACCCATTGTAGCATAAAAAAATCACTTCTATTTCGATGGCTCTTGACAAAATTCCCTGCGACGTTAGAATAGGTCCATGTTAATTTTTTAGAATTGTATTCTAAAAAATAGAACGCGACGACGTCTTTTTGAAGGCGATTCTGCTGCGGGAGGGGTATTTTTGAAGGAGCAAATGAACGGCTTTATCGATTCTCTCAAGTCGGAGCTGGCGGCTCTGTCCGACGACATTTTCGATCACCCTGAGCTGGGGATGAAGGAATTCCATGCTTCGGAAGTGTTGTGCCGATGGCTGTCCCGTCAGGGCTTCGAGGTGGAACGCGGCGTCGGGGGGCTGGAAACGGCGTTCCGCGCGGTTTACAGGCGGGGCGAAGGCGGTCCGTCCATCGGCCTGCTCTGCGAGTACGACGCCCTGCCCGGCCTGGGTCACGCCTGTGGGCACCAGATGCAGGGTCCCTGTATCGCCGCGGCGGCCGCGGCGCTGAAGAACTCCGACCTGCCCGGCCCCTTTTCGGTGGTGGTCTACGGCACTCCCGCGGAGGAAGGCGACGGCGGCAAGATCTTCATGATCAAGAAAGGCGGCTGCTTCCACGACATCGACGTGGCGCTGATGATGCACGGCAGCGGCGAGACCACTACCGACGTGAAGTCCATGGCGCTCACCAAGTTCACCGTGACCTACCGCGGCGTGGCCTCCCACGCGGCGATCAAGCCCGAGATGGGGCGCAGCGCTCTGGATGGCCTGCTTCTGGCCTTTCACGGCGTGGAATGCCTGCGGGAGCACGTCAAAGAGGACGTGAGGATGCACTACACCGTCATGGACTGCGGCGGCACGGGCGCGAACACGGTGCCCGCGAAGGCGGTGGCTATGTTCTACGTCCGCTCCTACAACAGAGCCTACCTGGAAAAGGTGATCGTCCGTTTTGAGAAGGTGCTGCGCGGCGCGGCCATGATGACGGAAACCGACGTGGATATCCGCCGCGACAAAGACGTGGACAACAAGATTCCCGCCATGAAGCTCAACGAGGTGATCATGGACAACGCCCGCGCCGTGGGCGCCCCCGTGATCCGTCCGCCCCGCGAGAAGACAGGGTCCACCGACCTGGGCAACGTGATGCAGCTGATGCCCGGTTCCTGCATCCGAGTGGCCTTCGTTCCCGAAGGGTCGCCCTCGCACTCCCAGGCTTATCTTGACGCGGGAAAGAGCGAAGCGGCTCACGACGCGATCATCACAGGCGCGAAAGTCCTGGCAGGAACGGCGGCGGACTTGATCGCCACGCCGGGGCTGCTGGCGGAGATTCAGCAGGAATTTCAGACCCGCAAGGCGGATCTTGAGAGAGAATAAAATAGGGAGGACTCTGTGATGGAAAAAGAGATTTCAACTCAGCAAAACGCGGCTCCTGTTTCGGCTCCCAAGCGCAAAAAGGCGATCAACACGCTGGTGATCATCTTCGCCATCGTGTGCGCGGCCTGCCTGATGACCTGGATCATTCCGGCGGGACAGTACAAGCGCGTCACGTCGCCGACGGGCATCAAGATGGTGGACGCCTCGTCGTTCCAGTGGGTCGCCAACAGCCCCGTCAATCCTATTGATATCCCAATGTACATCACCCAGGGCGCGGCTAAGAGCATCGATCTGCTGTTCATGCTGCTGGTCTCGGGCGCGGCCTTTACCGTGGTGGTCAAGTCGGGCGCCATGCACTCCTCCGTCGGCGCGGTGGCCCTGAAATACCGCGAACGGAAAACCCTTTTTGTGCTGGCCATGCTGGCGCTGTTCGCCGCGCTCTGCACCACTCACGGGCTGATCCAGTTCGTGGCCTTCGTTCCCGTGATGGTCATGATCTGTCTGGCCCTGGGGCTGGACTCCATCACGGCGCTGGGCATCATGACCGGCGGCTGCGCCGTGGGTTTCGCCACGGGCATGCTGTCGCCCAGCACCACGCTGATCGCCCAGAACCTGGCGGAACTCCCGCCCTATTCGGGCATCGAGTACCGCGCGGTCTGCTTCGCCGCCTATCTGGTGCTGACGGCCATCCTCCTGGTGCGCTACACGCGGAAGATCACGAAGAATCCCGAGCTGTCGCCCACCTATGACCTGGACAAGGAAAACCCCCTCTGCGATCCCGAGGCGATCAACGCCTTCGGCCCCATGACGCTGCGCAAGTGGCTGGTGCTTCTGAGCACGGTGGCTGCGCTGGTCCTCATGGTCTACGGCAGCGTGAACTGGAAGTGGGGCTATAACCACCTGTCGGCGGGTTTCATCGGCCTGGCCGTGGTGGCCGGAGCCTGCGCGGGCATGTCGCCCAGCACCATCGCCAACAACTTTGTGGACGGCGCGAAGAGCATGGTCCTGGTGTTCTTCCTCGTGGCCTCGGCGCGCGCCATCTCGGCCATCCTGGGCGCCGGCAAGGTGCTGGACACGATCGTCTACGGCCTCGGCGTGGGGCTTCAGATGGTCCCTTCCTGGCTTCAGGGCATCGCCATGTTCGTGGCGAACCTGCTGATCAACACCGTTATCCCCTCGGGCAGCGGCCAGGCCAGCGCGGTTATGCCCATCATGCTGCCTCTGGCGGAC
Source organism: Pyramidobacter piscolens (assembly GCA_004558205.1). Classification (GTDB taxonomy): domain Bacteria; phylum Synergistota; class Synergistia; order Synergistales; family Dethiosulfovibrionaceae; genus Pyramidobacter; species Pyramidobacter piscolens_A. The sequence goes on along the minus strand of SFDM01000013.1, from coordinate 732 downwards.
CTGATTGGCATGACCCGCCAGACGGCCATCCTGGCTTTCAACTTCGGCGACGGATTCTGCAACTGGGTGATCCCCACCAGCTCGGCCTTGATGGCGGTGCTGGGCATGGCGAAAGTTCCCTTCGACCGCTGGATGCGCTATATCTGGCATGTCTTCATGTGGTGGTTCGCGCTGGGCTGCGTGCTGATCGTTATCGCGCAGATGATCCATTACGGACCTTTCTAAGTTTAAAAGAGTTAAGAGAGTCATAAAAGCACGGAGAGAGCGAGATCTCTGTAAACCCAAAAAGATCCAGTCTGAGGCCCTTTCGAGAGGATGAAACTGAAGAGTATAACGCTGTTCGATGGTTCGATGCGTGCGAGAACTGCGGCGGAGAAGCGCACCTGCAATTGCGGGGAAGCTTCTCCGCCGTCTTTTTGTTTGAGGCGGCCTTGGCGGTTTGGCCGGAAACTCTTTTGCGCGAACTCTCTGGCTGCCGCGAAGACTGGGGGTCTTTGTTGACGGGCCGGAGGGTTGCTTCATACTAATACTACTTTGCAATAAAAACACAAAATGGGCACGGAGGGGACGACCCGAGGGGTATCCATCAAGCGAGTATAGGCAGGCCGAACAGGCCGAGATAGTCTTTAGCGGCTGCATGGCCCCTCGGGCCGGCCCCGGACGTTAGTTCAGCTGTTCTATGGAGTAGAAGAAGGGCGCCTTAAGCCGTCGCCGGCTCAGGTTTCCCCTCTC
>SFDM01000054.1 GCA_004558205.1 Pyramidobacter piscolens | reverse complement strand
GTGGAGTTTGGAGTGAAGCTGGATCTTAGCGTAGTAGAAGACCTGTGCCGAGTGGAGTACATGTCCTTTGATGCTTACAATGAAAGCACCATACTCAAGACAGCAATAGAGCGATACCGTCAACGCGAAGGAAGTTATCCACAAAGAGATCTGGCAGACAAAATCTATAGGAACCGAGAGAATCTCCGTTATTGCAAGGAACATGGAATAAGGCAGCAGGGGCCAGCACAGGGACGTCCTCACAAAGATGCAGAACAGGATAAGAACAGAGAAGAAGAATACAAGGACAATGCCGGCAGAATAGAAGTTGAGCGTAAATTCGGACTGTGCAAACAGAGCTTTGGACAGGGACGCATAACCACCAAACTTGCCGAAACAACGCTGGGCTCCATTTTGCTATCCGTAATTGTGATGAATATCGACAAATTGGCGAAAGCCTTTTTGTCTCAAAAATTTGGGGGAGCATCTAAGGCTATTTTCGTTGATTATCTGTATTTTTCCTTCACATTCACACCAGATAACTCGGCTTTAGCCGCTTAAATCCCCTTTGCTGAGCTGGCATCAACTAGCGGATTTTATCGCCTCCGTTCCTCATAGATAAAAAAACGCCTGCCAATGTAATCGCGCACACGCTAACGCAGAAAATTCTATTCTTTAATAAGATTCAAGACGCTTTTTTATTTTCACACATCACACAAATTGAGGCAGCTGCCAGAACTCCTTCCGGCAAGCTGCCTCTATCCGTTTATGGGGGATTTTGCTCTGTATTCCTCTTGCTCCCAAAAGGGCCTTCTGTAAAAGTTTTACTGCGATTCGATCAGCGCCGTCTTTCAATCTTGGCAGCCTTATACACAAGGATTATGCCTAGGAGAAAAAAGTTTTTTTCTAAAGAAGCGCCCCTCCTATTCCCCTCTTGACTTAGAGCCAACTCCATATGCTACCATCTTCCCATCTCGATCAGAGCTCCATACCTACAGAGAAAAGCCGCTCAAAAATTCTCAACGAGGAGGAAGTTAAAAAACATGAAAAGCATACCCCTTGGGCTGCTGTGCGCCCTGTTCGCTCTCGCCGTGGGGCGCGCAGCAGCCGCACAGGACATAGCTGTCAGGATGACCTTTGAAGGCGGCGAGGCCCTGATGGTCCTGCGCGACACCCCCGCCGGGCGAGATCTGCGGTCCCTGCTGCCGCTCACGCTCGACTTTGAAGACTATGGGGGCACGGAGAAGATCAGCTACCCGCCCCGCGCGCTCTCGACAACAGGCACGCCCGGCGGCTGCACCCCTTCCGCGGGCGACGTGACGCTCTACGCCCCCTGGGGAAACCTGGCCATATTCTACAGGGATTTCCGCTACTCCCCGGGGCTCCTCCCGCTGGGGCGCGTGCAGTCGGGCATGGACAAACTGGCCGGCATGAAGGGCCCTTTCAAAGCCCGCCTTGAACTGGCGCGGTAAGCGGCGGCAGGAAAGGAAGAGTCTATGAAAAAATTCATGGTCTATAAACTGGCAGGCATCTTCATCATCACCGCGCTGGCGCTCGGCGCCGCGGCGCGGAATCCAACGGAGGCATCGGAAATGAACGGCACGAGCACTGAGGACTTAAGGATCACGGACCCCGATTTCTTTGAGATCGCCGATTATTTTACGGAACAGGAAGTGGACGGGCGGAATAAAATTCTGACGCCCCGCCAGAAGGAACTGATCAAGATTACGTCTCTGGCGACGCAGCAGTCCTATGAGCTGCTCAAGAGGGAAACCGCCCGGGCGCTGGACATGAGGCTGACGCCCGCTGAGATCAAGGAGGCGGCGCTTCAGTGCGCACCCTACGCCGGCCTGCCCCGCGCCGCCGACGCGCTGAGGGCGATCAACGAGACCCTCGCCGAAAGAGGCGTCAAGCTGCCTCTGGAAAGCCGAGCCGCCGTGAACAAGGCCACGCGCTTCGAGAAGGGCCTCGACGCGCAGGCCGCCCTGTTCGGCGACGGCATGCGCCAGATCGCCAAGCCGGGGCCCGGCAAGATTCCGCCCATCAACTACTACCTGATTACCAACTGCTTCGGCGACTACTACACCCGCACGGGACTGGACCTGGAAACCCGCGAAATGCTCACGCTGGTGGTGCTCATGAACCTGGGGGTGGAACCCCAGATGATGGCCCACATCAGAGGGAACGCAGGCGTGGGGCACGGCCGCGAGTTCATCGCCGAAATGATCTATCAGTGCCTCCCCTACATGGGCTATCCGCGCGCTCTCAACGCCCTGGCCTGCCTGGAAAAGGTCCTGCCCAAGGCGGCGGAATAGCTCAAAGGAAGCCCCGCCGACAATAGAAGCATTTCAATAATCGCCGCCATGGCGATGGCCAGGACGCGCCTTCCAGCTAAAGCGCACAAAATAAAAGGGACGCCGCGTGGCGTCCCTTTTTTTCAATTTTACAAAGGAAAGCGCTCAGGGCCTGGGGCCCACGCTCTGGATCAGCTTGACCTGCTGGGCGTCGGTCAGCTTCAGCAGCTTAGCCACCGCCGCGGCGTCGAAGGAACCGCGCACCACCGCCGACCAGCCCTGGGCCGCGGCGTAAAGATAGGCGTTCTGCGCCATGGATCCCGCGTGAACCAGGCCGAATTCGGGCGCTTTGCCGGCCAGCTGGGGAAAGGGCTTCCACGCCGAAAGGTCCTGGACGTAGGCGATATTGACCGCCGCGCCGCCCACAAAGGGCTGCATTCCCGACTCGGCGCGGTGGTCGCCCTGCGCCGTAAGCGTCAGGGCGTTCTCCTGAGGCACGTACTTATAGACGCCGCCGCGGATGAAGACATAGGCGTCCATATCCTGAACGCCCATGGTGACGGGATAGGTCCTCTTCCCGTCGGGGCGGTTGACGCCGGCGGCCGCCCAAAGCAGGTTCGACAGCTGCTGCGGTGTCAGATCCGCGTCGGCGAAAACCCGCGACGACTGACGGTCCGAAAGGGATTGGAGCAGCGACGGGCCGCCCGCCCTCTCGGGCTCTGGAAGTGCGATCCGATCCGCCGCGGCGGCGCAGGCACCCGCGGCGAAGGACAGAAGGATCAGCGCGGCAAAAAGGGACGTCACATTTCTTCTCATGAAAAAACCTCCTTTACAAGCTCCGGCGGAGACAGCGGCTTTCGCCGTTCCACCCCCGTTCGCCTCCAAAGAAAGGCCGGTCCGGCGCGCTTTCGCTGATGAAACGCCGCGGCAGCCTTCCCAGCCGGAGGGAACGAAGGGATCAGGAAAGCCGAAAAAAGCGGCCTCCCCGCCTCTACCCTATTAATATAATGCAGAGAAGGCGCTTTGCCAAGCGCCAAATTGCGTTGCCCGGGGGCCTATAAATCATGTATAATCGGCGGGAAAACGGCGCAAAGCGCGGCCGTCAAGGCACAGCGTCAGGCCGGCTTCCGGGGCGGGATGACGCTGTTTCGCTTTTCCCCGGCGGAAGGAGCAAAAAGACATGTATGAACTGGTACAGATCGCGGAGCACAGCTACTACATCCAGAGCCCGGCCAAGATCGGCCTGGTGGATCTCGGGGGCGGCGGCGTCTGTCTGATCGACAGCGGGAACGACAAGGACGCGGGGCGGAAGATACGGCAGATTCTGGACGCCCATGGCTGGCGGCTGATCGCGATCTACAACACCCACGCCAACGCCGACCACATCGGCGGCAACCGGTACCTGCAGGGGCAGACGGGCTGCAAAATCTACGCCCCGGGCGCCGACTGCGGCTTTACGCGCTACCCCGTGCTGGAGCCGAGCTTCCTCTACGGCGGATTTCCGCCCAAAGAACTGAGGCACAAGTTCCTGATGGCGCAGGAGAGCGACGCCGAGGAGCTCACCGAAGCGGCTCTGCCCGAGGGGTTCCAGATCATCAAACTGCCGGGGCACTTTTTCGACATGGTGGGCTTCAGGAACGCCGACGGCGTGGTCTACCTGGCCGACTGCCTTTCCAGCAGGGAAACCCTTGAAAAGTACCGGATCAGCTTTATCTACGACGTGGCCGCCTACGTGAAAACCCTGGAAATGGTAAAGACGCTGGAAGCGAAGGTCTTCGTGCCCGCCCACGCCGAAGCGGCGGAGCACATCGCGCCTCTCGCCCAGTACAACATCGACAAGGTGCACGAGGCCGCCGAAAAGATTATCGCCCTCTGCGCCGGGCCGCTGTGCTTCGAGCAGATCCTGCAGAAGCTCTTCGCCGAATACGGCCTGACCATGAACTTTGAACAGTACGTCCTGGTGGGCAGCACGGTTCGCTCCTACCTGGCCTGGCTGAAGGACTCGGGCCGGATGACCGCGCGCTTCGAGGACCACATGCTGCTCTGGGAAAGCGTCCAGTAGGGTCTTTCAAGAAAAGAGCTTCACGTTCTCACAGGTTATGCGGGGCCTGAGGCATGGCAAACCGCCCCGGTCCTGCCCAGGCCGCAGCGGCTCCTGATTTAATCGGCGCAGGCGCAATGCCGTTCATAGACTTCCCGCGTCATCTCTATGAAACGGCGTGTGATATCGCGCTTGTCATCTTTTTTGACGGCCCAGACGCAGCTGAAGGTCTCCCCGCCGCTGAAAGGAACCCACGAAAACTCTCCGGAATGATCGTTGCAGAATCCAGGGACCAAGCAGACGCCCAGCCCTGCCGCGATGCTGGTGAGCGTGGACATGTGATCGGGGCTGTTCAGCGTGGATGGATGAACCGAGTTGACCACCAACGACTGCGCCTTCCGCAGCACCGGAGGCGAATCCCCGCCGACCAGCAGCGTGCGCCCCCTGAGATCGGCGGGAACGGCCTCTTCCCGCGATGCCAGAGGATCGTCTTTCCTCACGACCAGATAGATCCGGCTTGTAAAGATCCTGTGGAGCGCCACCCCCGGCAGGTGGGCAAAGGTGCTTTCAAGGCCGAAAACAAGATCCTGATCGCCCTGGAGCAGCACGTCGATGCGCTCTTTTCCGTAGACATAGCTGACGTTGAGCGCCACGTCGGGAAACTCCTCCCTGAACTGGATCATGATCTCCGGAAGGAAATGGACCGCGCTGCGCAGAGGCAACGCGGCGTTAAGGCTTTTTTTGTATCGGGAACTGTAGTTTTTACCGTTTTCGACAGCGCGGCGCAGTTCCTCGGCGATGCGCACCAGATCGCGACAGAACTGGGCACCCGCGGGCGTCAGGCTTACGCTTCTGCCTGAGCGGTTAAAAATCTCAAAGCCTATTTCCTCCTCAAGCGAGTGAATCTGGTAACTGAGCGACGGCTGACTGATGAACAGGTTTTCCGCCGCCCTTCTGAAATTGAGCATGTGCGAAAGCGTGACGGCGCATTCGATCTGCTTCTGATTCACGGTTTCACCTCCTGCGCTGTTAATGCTATTTATCCGTGTGCGCCCGTGAGGCGCTTTGCAGCAAGTCTCCAAGGAGACCGCAATTGAAGAGAAGCGGAAACGCCTAAGGGACCATAGCATGCTGGTAAAGGGGAAGGTATTGGATAGTCGGCTGTACAATAGGTTTCCCCAAGGCATAGGAACGGCATGGACAAAGGTACACTCCTTGAAATCCAGTCACTTGGCCCTAAAGCAAGAAGTACACGAAAAACGCTGACCGAAGCATGTACAGGAAAGCTCATGAACGGAAGTATGGAGGCCGTTCATGCCCTCCAACCTTCCTCGGCGTGCTGGGAGCACGTTAAAGTGACGAAAGAAATCCTCAGCCGTTCAGGAATCACGTCTGCAAAGCAGTTGCCGGAGATGGCCTAAACCAGCGCTGCTTTCGCACAGCCGGGGCAGCTCAGAGGCAGTCTCGAGGCCTGGCATGGTTACAGTGCCCTCGTAGTAGTCGGAGGCAGAATAGAGACTGCCGCATGCAGGTTTGCTCATTTGTAGGTTCTGAGGTGACACGCGCAAGGCGAATAATCTAATCAGAGCCCCTCAAAGCCGGACTTGTTCGGTTGGAGCGAACGGAAAGCCCGGTGCATTGAAAGGCGCCCGTCTTCTACTCCATAGAACAGCCCCATTAAAAGCCCGGGAATGACCCGAGGGCCATCCCTTGCGTGCCAATTTTGTGTTTCTGTTGATAATTACTAGCCGTTTAATCGAAAATAAAAATTAGTATAAAAAACGAAGCCCCTGTTTCATCGGGCTATCAAGAAGGGCCGGGCCGCTCAAATGCGGACCCGGCCCTTCTTCTGAACGCACGGGCAATTTTTCAGCCGCGCCTCTACCGCCATTCAAGCGGCAGGGGCGCGGGCTCCCCTTCGGCGCGGAACGTCCTGAAGCTCTCGCTCCACGCCGTCGGCAGGACTCCCGATTTCACGTACTTGAAAGAACCCGCCGGCACGATGGGGAGGTTCAACGCCGACGGAGAGTCCGCCCCGAAGGTCACTGTGTAGACGCCGCAGGGAAGGGTTTCCTTCTGAGGTTCCGTCAAATAGCCGGCGTCGTCGCCGTTTTCCGGCGGACGTCCCGTGGGAGGGCACACGCTTTCCGGCGACTGTGTGGTCAGCTCGAGGCGCAGCTTGTGCCCCGGCAGCAGCGCCCACTGACGAGGACCCATGGCGACGTCAAAGGGATAGGTTCTGCCGGGCGTCAGATAGTCGTCCTTTTCCAGCTTCAGCCAAGGCCATACCGCGTTGCCTTCCGCATCGGTCCAAGTCTTGCCAGGGTCGGCTTCCCTCTGGCTGCCGAGCACGACCCCCTTGGTAATCCGCACGGCCGAGCCGTCGGCCGCCACGTCGTACAGAGCGGCTAACAGTTCCAGATTCCCGTTCGACGATGAAGCGTAAATTTTGGAGCTGATCGGCCCGGCCAGGAGCGTTTCCTTCTCGAAAGGCGCCGTCTCAAAACGGAGCAGCCCGTCCTTCTGCGAAGGGGAGCCCCAGACAAGTTTTGCGCCGCCCCGGCCGGCGGGAACGGGCTCCAACCGGCCGCCTGCGGCCAGATACAGACGGGAAGAGTCTCTCGCAAGAGGATAGCCCGGGACGTTGAACCACCGGCCGCTTCCGCCCTCGAAAAGGTGGAGCGGCGCCGCCGTGCGGGCGATGCCTGTATCAATGCCTTTCAGCCACGTGTCCAGCCATTGGAGATAAACGCCGAGGTCCAGGCCGCTGGCATGGCCCCATCCTCCCATGATCATCTGATAACGCGGCGTGACGGGCTGGCCTTTTTCCATGGGCGCGTGTACGGGACGGCCCGCCCAGGCGTTTTGAAGCGCCGTATAGGTGCGCAGGGCCGGAACGTCCAGAATGTCCTCGTACCCCGACCAGAGCAGCACGGGGATTCCATTTCTCACGACGCTTCGGACCAGCTCCATGGGAATGCGCTCTTTCCAGAAAGCGCGGTCGTAGGCTCTGTCGCCGCCAGCCATAACGTCGGCGTAAACCTCTTTATAAAACCGTTCCGCCGCGGGATTACGGCCGTAGAGGTAGGGCGCGCGCTGAGAATAATTGGCGAATCCCGTGGTGGGAACGCCGTCGACAAACCAGCATTGACGCTTTACACTCTCAAAGCCGTTATTCGCGCAGACCACCGCTTTCAGCGGCGAGTTTTCACCAACCTCCGCGGCGGTTCCCAGCGCCATGCCCGCAGGAAAAGAGCAGCCCACAAAGGCGACCCGTCCATCAGAACCGGCAAGGCCGTGAGCCGCCCAATCCACCACCGCCGCGCCGTCGCGTCTGTCGCGCGGCCCAAAAAGCTGCAGATCGCCCTCAGATTTCCCCGTTCCCCGCACGCGCACCACCACGCTGATATAGCCGTGTTCCGCAAAAAACGTCATGGGCGTGACCGGCTTCGCCAGCGTCACGTAGGGCGTCAGCTCCACCACAACGGGAAAGGCGCCTCCGGCCTTTTTCCCGGTATTCAGGTCGGCCGGAAAGGCGGCGCTCGCGTTCAAAACCACGCCGTCGTCCATGACGACAGCCAGATCCTCCTCGACGATAAAGCCGTAGGCCGCCGGCCCCGGCTGCCAGACGCCTCCGGGATAGGGCGACGCAGCGGCCACGCCGCACAAAAGCGCCGACAAAAAAGAGATCGCCAGCATAAGACAGTTGTCTTTCATGTAAAGGCTCCTCAGCGATAAAATTTCGGCCGCAGGCCCGCAAAGTTCACGGGGCGCGCAAAGATTTCCAACGCCGCCGCCGATAGAGCCATGATAATTAAATTACAGCCTCAAGTCCAATCAAATGATCCAATTATTGATCGGATTTTTTTATTGAAGGAGGCCGAGGAAACATCTAAGTTTTTGAGAGATCCGGCCTGTTTGTTTTAGGAGGTCCTTTTACCTGCAGGACTCGATCATGGCCTTGAAGGCCGGCAGGGAGCGCTTGATCATGTCGTGAGCCACGCAGTAGCTCAGGCGGAAGTAGCCGGGGCAGCCGAAGCCGTCGGCGGGCACCACCAGCAGGTTGTGCTCCACCCGCGCCTTCTCGGAAAAGGCGTTGGCGTCGCCGTTGGGGGCTTTGACAAACAGGTAGAACGCGCCGTCGGGCTTGGCGCACTGGTAGCCCATCTCGATCAGGGCGCCGTACAGGAGGTTGCGGTTCTCCTCGTAGGCGGCCAGGTCGGGACGCTCGCCGGCACAGCGCTCGATGACCATCTGCATCAGCGTAGGCGGGCACACGTGCCCCATGACGCGCGCAGCCCCCGCCACGGCAGCGAACACCGCGGCGCTGTCGTCGGCAAAGCCGGGGACGTAAACGTAGCCGATTCGCTCGCCGGGCAGCGACAGGGACTTGGAGTAGGAGTAGCAGACGATGGTGTTTTTGTAAATGCAGGGGATAAAGGGCACCTTCACGCCGCCGTAAACCAGCTCGCGGTAAGGCTCGTCGGCGATGATGTAAACGGGGTGGCCGTACTGGGCGCTCTTGCGCTCCAGCAGCACGCCCAGCTCCTTCAGAGTTTCCTCGGTGTAGACCACGCCCGAGGGGTTGTTGGGCGAGTTGATGATGATGGCCTGGGTACGCTCGCTCAGAAGCTTCTCCACGGCGTCCATGCGGATCTGGAACGTCTCGGTGTCGGCGGGAACCATGACGAACTTGGCGCCGTTGGACTCCACGAAGGGGCGGTACTCAGGGAAGAAGGGGGCCACGGCCATGATTTCGCTGTTCCCGTCCACGGCCAGCGCCTTGATGATGGAGATCAGCGCGGGCGCGGCACCGCAGGTCAAAAAGAGCTCGCCGCTCTTCACGTCCAGGCCGAAGCGCGCGCTCAGGTCGGCGGCCACGGCGCTGCGGGCGCCTTCAATGCCGTTGGCCATGGAATAGCCGTGAAGCTTGACGGAGTCCACCCCGCTGACGATATCGTGAATGGACTGATTGACCTTGGCGGGGGCGGGAATGCTGGGGTTGCCGAGAGAATAGTCGTAGACCTTGTCGGCGCCGACGATCTTCGCCTGCTCCAGGCCATAGGCGAAAAGCTTGCGGATCACGGAAGGGGCGGTGCCCAGGGCGTAACAGTTTTGATTTACCATAATCATACTTCCTTTCTCATGGATCAGAAAAATGGGTCCGGCGCGGAAACCGCCGAGGCGCCGGAACTTTATTCCTGCGGTTGGCGATTCCATTATACTCCATCTGTCGATTTATTTCTGAAACTGAAGCGCAGGCGGTTCTTCACGAGACGAAGCTATTTGTTTAGTTTCTTTCCCAGTCCTCTTGACTTAGAGTGCGCTCCATGGGATATGATGGGGAGCATGAACGTTCTTGGGAGGAATTTATGATGAACCGACATAATGTGAACAAGATAACCCTGGCGGGGCTTTTCGTCGTGCTGGGACTGGCGCTGCCCTTCGCGACGAGCCACGCTTTCAGAATTCCGGGAACCATGCTGCTGCCCATGCACATCCCCGTGCTGATCTGCGGCCTGGTCTGCGGCCCGCGCCTCGGCGCCCTCTGCGGAATCCTGACGCCGCTGCTTTCCAGCCTGCTCACGGGAATGCCCGCGCCTTTCCCCATGCTTCCGGCGCTCATGGGCGAGCTGACGCTCTACGGCTTCTTAAGCGGATGGGGCTACAGGAGCAAAAATAAATCCGTCTTCGCCTCGCTGATCCCCGCCATCGCCGCGGGGCGGATCGCCAACGGCCTGATCCTGGCGGCCATGCTGGGCTTCAGCGCTGGAACCCTCAGGCTGGCGGCGGGGTTCTACTCGGTGCTGAGCGGCCTGCCGGGCATCGCGCTTCAGCTGATCCTCGTGCCCATCGCCCTGCGTTTCATCGAGAAAAACGAATTGATCCCCACGGCGAAGGCCAAAAGCTTCAAGATGCCCGAAGAGCGCCTCAAAGAGGCCCGCGGGCTGATCGACAGCGGCGAATACAGCTGCGTGGTCATCCGCGGCGGCGAGATCATCCATAAAGCCGACGGCCGCGGCGTGTCGCCCCTGCTGCACCTCTGCAGGGAGGAGCCGGAAAAGCTCCGAGACTCCCTGGTGATAGACCGAGTGATCGGCAAAGCCGGCGCCATGATCCTGCAGCGCGGCGGCGTGGGCGCCGTGTTCGGAGAGCTCCTGAGCAAGTCTGCCGACGCGTTCCTGACGGAATACGGCATCCCCCACGGCTGCGGCCGCTGCATCGACGTGGTCATCAACAGGGAAGGCAACGGCATCTGCCCCATCGAGCGTTCCGTGCTCCACACCGACGATCCTGAGGAAGGCTACAGGGCCATCGTCGAGACCGTAAACAAGCTCATGGCCGCCAAGGCAAAGCGCCAGGAAGCCGCGTCCTAACCCCATTCTCGGGCTAAATAATACTATTTTGCAATAAAAACGCAAAATGGGCACGGAGGGAACGACCCGAGGGTATCCACCAAGCGAGTATAGGCAGGCCGAACAGGGCGAGATAGTCTTTAGCGACTGCATGGCCCCTCGGGCCGGCCCCGGACGTTAAGTTCAGCCGTTCTATTGATAATTAGTATAAAACGCTCCGTGCAAAAATTTTTTCTTACTTGTCGTGCATTCCCTTACCGCCCAGGGAATGCACGACTTTTTTATGGGGGTAAACTGTGAAAATTTGCGGTAAAATGCTCTTTGATCATGCCGTTCCAGGGGCATTTTTTGACACCAGCAATGATCTAGCCGCAAACTTAGCAAGGGCAAGTGTTTCATGAAACAGTTCAGAGAAAATTTTTTCATTGTTAATTTTCTAATGAAAAAGTTATTGCAAAAACCATCGACCTGTGTTATAACTTTTCGCACAGAGAAAGAGAGGGCGCCATGGCTTCTGTTTACCAAAGCATTGTTTTGTATTGCAAAAGGGCGAGGGGGGCAAAGAAAGTCGCATCGGAATTTTTCCTGGCCCACGCCGACGACGTGGCCTTCATGACCCTGGAGGACATCGCGCAGCAAACGGGCGTCAGCATGTCGACGATTTGCCGGACGGCCGCGGAAATTGGATATAAGGGCTATCCGGAGCTGCAGGATGCGCTGAGAAAAAGAATCCGCCAGGGGCTGGCGCCTGTCGAACGTCTCAGGCGCGCTAACCTGCCTGAAGGATCATGGGGGTATAAAGAATCGATAGCCATGGATGAACAAAATATCGGCGGCCTGCTGTCTCTGAACAGCCCTTCCGCCGTAGAAAGAGCTATTTCAATGCTGGTGGAAGCTCCGGTGGTCTGCACGCTGGCAACGCGCAGTTCCTACGGCGTGCTGAGCTGCTTTAACCTTCTTTTAAGCCAGATCCGACCGGGCGTGAGAATGCTTTGTGAAACGGAAGGCAGAATGACCGAATCTCTTCTTGACCTGCACGAAAGGGACGTGGTTCTGGCCGTGTCCATGCCACGTTATGCGTCGGTCGTTTTGGAGGCCATGAGCGAAGCGGCAGAGCAGAAATGCAGGATCATCTCGATTTCAGACGGCCCCTCCTCGCCTCTGGCAGCCCTTTCTGAGGTTGCGTTGTTCGCACCGCTCAATTCATACAGTTTTTTCAATTCCACCGCAGCGACTCTCGTTCTTCTCAACGCGCTGCTGACCGGCGTCAACGTCGGGCTGGGCGACGCCGCGAAAAAGAGGCTCCAGAAACACGGAGAACTTCTGAAGCGATGGAAGGTAACGGCAAATATTCAAAATTAATCAGAATTATTTAAGGAGTTGACCTGTGATGGGATTAAAGTTACTGGACTGCACCCTACGCGACGGGGCAAACGTGGTCGGCGGAGGTTTTGACGCTGAGACCACCGACCTGGTCTTGAAGGCGCTGACCGAAAACAAGGTTTCAGCCATTGAATACGGACACCCCAGCGGCATCGGCGGAAACGAAGGTTCGTCCAAGAAAGCGCCTCTTTCCGACGACGAGTATTTGGCTTTAGCCGTTCCCTATCTGGGCAGGGGTACGGAAATTGGGATGTTCGCTCAGCCCAAATGGTCGCTGGAGCCGCAGATCAAAAAGGCCGCGAAGGCGGGGCTCAACTTTCTGCGCGTCGGCTGCAACGCGGGAAGCGGCGATACAGCCGAGGCCGCTGTCAAGAACACGCGGAACGCCGGAATGACCGTCCGTTTCAGCATGATGAAAGCCTATGTGCTCACCCCGGAAGAACTTGCCGAAGAGGCCTTCAGGCTTCAGAACTACGGCGCCCAGTCCATCACCATCATGGATTCGGCGGGAACCATGACGCCCGAAATGGTACGCCGTTATGTGAGTACGCTGAACAGCGCCCTCGACGTGCCGGTGGGATTTCACGGCCACAATAACCTGGGGCTTTCGGCGGCGAACAGCCTGGCGGCTCTTGAAAGCGGAGCGCGGGAGCTGGACGCCTGCCTGATGGGTATGGCCCGCAGCGCCGGCAACACGGCCATTGAAGTGCTTCTCGCCCTGCTTCAGAGGGACGGGAAGATGATGGGGGTCAATTTTCGCGGGCTGCTGAGCTTTATCGAAAACGTGCTGGCGGCAAAAGTACCGGGCTACCACGCTCCTGTGGCGCCTCTTGACCTAATACTGGGGCTGGCCGGATGCCATTCAAATTACCTGAAACGGTTCAAGGCCGTGGCCGAGGCGGAAAAGGCGGACCTGTACGACCTGATCATCGCCGTTTCAGCGGAAGACCGCGGTAATCCCAGCGACGATCTGTTGATTCAAAAGGCTCGTTCGCTGAAAGCCAAATAGACAACCAAGGCATAGAAAACCATGGAAAGAGTAACTATCGAAGTTTCGGAACTCAGAGAGAAAATCGTCTCCATCCTTAAAAAAGCCGGCCTTTCGGCAGGCGACGCGGGCTACGTCGCCGACAGCCTGATCGACGCTGAAATATGCCGCGTGGAATCCCACGGCCTGATGCGTCTCGCGCCCTATGTGGAACGCATTCAGAAGGGGCTGATCAATCCCCGTCCCGTCGTGAAAATGGAAAAACGCGACGCCATCATCAGGGTCGACGGCGGCAACGGAATGGGACAGATCGTCGCCAGAAGAACCATGGAAGAATGCGTGAAGGGGGCCCTCCAATACGGCGTGTGTTTTGCCGCCGTCAAAAACTCCAACCATTTTGGAATGGCATCGTCATTCACGCGGATTGCCTCAAAAGCCGGCTGTATCGGTTTTTCCTGCACCACGGCAGGGCCGACCATGGCCCCCTTCGGCGGCATGGACAAGCTTCTCGGAACCGACCCCTTTTCCGTAGCCTTCCCCGCGGGAGCGGATAAACAGTTTATCCTCGACATCGCCGTCAGCGCCGTGGCAAAGGGAAAGATCCGCATCTTCGAGCAGGAGGGAAAGGAAATTCCCCTGGGCTGGGCCATGGATTCCGACGGCCTGGACACAAAGGACCCGTCGGCCGCCGTCAAGGGAATCCTGCTGCCCATGGCCGGGCATAAGGGGTACGGCATGGCCATCGTGATCGAAATGCTCAGCGCCGTGCTAAGCGGAGCAAAGCTGAGCTGCGAGTCGGAGAGCATGTTTTCCGGTTCTGGAGCCGCAAATATCGGTCATTTCATGGGGGCTTTGGATATCGCCCATTTCCTCGACCCGAGGGAGTTTCAGGAAAGGGTTGCCTCGTGGTTTGACTGCCTTAAAGCTTCCCGCTGCCGCCCGAACGTGAGCCGGATCATGATCCCCGGCGAGCCGGAGGAAGAGATGAGAAGGCGGGAAATTAAACGGCTTGACGTGCTGAAACAGACGTGGCTCTCCATAGAAAAGTTGGTGTAGGTTCAGAGATAGACAAAATCCATATCAATGAGGAGGCAATAAGAATGCTTCGCAGATCTATGAGGATGTTCTGCAGTGTCGTCGCGGCAGCGCTTCTTTTTTCGAACGCAGCCTGCGCCGAGGAGTTTGTCCGCATCAGCACCAGCAGCATCGGCGGCGGTTTTTATCAGATCGGCAATACGGTAGCTCAGCTGGGTAACTCCATGAAAAACGGGATTAACTACACGGCCATAACCGGTGGTTCCGCGAAAAACCTGATCGCTCTCAGCAAGCGCAACGCTGAGTTTGGACTGTGCCAATCGGCGGTCATCTTTCAGGGCATCACCGGAACGGGGCCTTTCAAGCAGCCTTTAAAGTCGCTGCGCTTTGTGACGGCGGTCTATCCCATGCCCTGCCACGTGCTGGTCAACGGCGACGGCATTGACGGCATCGCCGATTTCCGCGGCAAAAAAGTCGATTACGGCCCCATTGGCGAAGGCATTGAAGTTTATACGCGCATCGTCCTGGGCGCTTATGCCATCTCCGACGACGACGTAAAAATCAACCGTTTCGGAAAAAGCGAAAGCGCTGAAGCCCTTAAAACCGGCACGGTAAACTGCAACTTCTGGGCAACCACGGTGCCGAACGCTCAGGTCACCGATATGATCTCCGGCGGCGTGCGCCTCCTGCCGATCGACGCTCCCCAGCTTCAGACCATCCTGAAAGAACATCCTTACTATTCGGCCTCCGTTATTCCCGGCGGCTCCTATAGAGGGTTTGAGAAAGACATTCCAACTTTCGCAGCGATCGGAGCCATCGTCACCCACGATCAGGTCAGCGACGAAGTGGTGTATAACACCGTCAAGGCCATGTACGAGAACGCCGGGTTCTTAAAGGAACGCCTTCCGAACTACTTCGCCGATTTCAGCCTGGAGCACGCGCTGGACGGCTGCTCCATGGAGGTCCACCCCGGCGCCCTGAAGTACTACAAA
>SFDM01000053.1 GCA_004558205.1 Pyramidobacter piscolens | reverse complement strand
TTTCTATTGAACTGCTGAGCGTTATTTGGCCTTTATTTGGGGTTTACTTTGCGATCCTCTGCGTGACCTTTGCGCCCATTGCGATTCAATCTTTTGCCCTCGCCTTTGCCCCTGCTTTTGAACCGGCTTTTACGCCGGCAGCGCAGGGAGGCGGCGCTCGATAAACGTTCCAGGTGCGAAGAAGCCTTCCCCCGGCCCAACCGGAGGCGTACTTTTAGTACGGTGAGGCTTGGGCCGGGGAAGGGTTCGAGCAGCTGGGACGTTTAGCGAGTGACGCCGGTAATTTACAATTTTGCTGGCATGTTGGACCAGAGCTGCTGGACGACGCCATCGTCGGGGATCAGAAAAATGAGCGTGGCGCCTTGTCCCTCTTCAGACACGATTTTCATCGAGCCTCCGGCCAGGCTGATTCGCTCGTTCATGTTCAAAAGCCCGCGGTGCCCCTGGGCGCGAAGGATCTCCAGATCGTCGGGCGCCTCGAAGCCCACGCCGTTGTCGGCCACGGTGAGGCGCGTGACCGAGTCGCCCACGCGATCCACCTTCACAAGAACTTTCGTCGCCTTGCCGTGCTGCGCCGCGTTTGAAAGGGCCTCCTGGACGATGCGGAAAAACGCCAGGGTCTTCTCCGGCGTCAAAGAATCCCCGTCGTCGATTTCAATCTGAATTTCCATGTTAAGATAACGGCGAAGCCGGTCGGTCAGTTCGGTCAGCGCGTGTTCAAGCCCCAGGTCGAGCCAGGGCGGAGCAAGCTGGTTGCACAGTTCGCGAAGGTCCCTCACCGTATCCACGCCGATCTCCTCCGCCACGTGCAGGTTTTCGTCCCTGCGGCTGTCGTCGAGGCGTGACAGGCGAATGCGCTGAACCAGCGCCGTGACCGCCTGGACAGGCCCGTCGTGAATTTCCCGCGCGGCGCGGTCCTTTTCGCCCTCCTGGACGCGGATCATGTCGCTGGTATAATGGTTCCACAGCAAAAGCCGGTCCTGCGCCACGATCGAAAGGCGGTGCATGATCATCCGAAGCCGGTGAAGCTCCATGACGGCGGCCTCGCGCTCGGGAATCGGGACGATGGCGTCGCCCCACCGGAGCAGGTCGATGTCGTCCACCAGGCGCTGCAGAGGCCCTACGATCCACCGCCACAGCACGAGCAGCGCGGCGGCACAGGAGAAGAACAGGATCAGGATCAGCGAAAGCCAGATCATGCCCGAGTTCAGCATGGGACCGAGAAAGTCTTTCCACTGAACGGCCGCCATCACGTAATACCCTCGGCGGCCTCCTGCGGGATAGACGGCGATCGTCGACAGCTCACCGTTGGCGTCTCTCACGCGGACGGCCCTGTTCAGGGCCATGTCGATGGCCTGGCTGGACAGGCCAGGCTGCGCGTGAGACGATGCGAAGAGCAGCCGGCGGTCCGAGTCCAGCACGGCGACCCAGCCGGGAAGCTCAGGCCCCCAGGTAAAGGGCGAGAAATGTTCCATCCTGTTCATGATCTCGCCCACGCGGGAAGGGGGAAGGTCGGTAATGCTGACCCTGGCCGCCATGTTCCCCGCCACGTTCAGCACATAGGATTCGACCACACGTTCCATCGCCTTCTCGTGAACGCCCATCCCGATTCCGGCCATGACTGTCACGGACACGGCCGGAATGAGGAGCGACAAAAGCAGGACCATGGTCAGGCTGCGTTTCACCCTAAAAGTTCCTCCACGGTAAGGATGCCGTATTTCAGCGCGTACAGCATGGCCTCCGTCTTATTATGGGCCTCCAGCTTGTCGTAGATGGCCGCCAGATGGGTCTGCACGGTCCTTTCACTGATGTTCAGGGCTCCGGCCACGTCCTTGCCCGACATGCCCCGGGCCGAGCAGAGAAGCACTTCCCTCTCGCGGGGCGAGAGCTCCTCGGGCTGGTTCTGCCGTTCTTCCAGAGCCGACGAGACCTCACTGTCCAGATAAAGCCCCCCGTCGGCCACGGTCTGTATGGCCTTCAAAAGCGTTTCCGGCGTGGCGGTCTTCAGCAGAAACCCCTTCGCCCCGGCCTTCAGGGAGGCGAGGACATACTGCTGCGAGTCGTAGGACGTCAGCATGATCACCAGCGTGTCGAGGCCTGCGGCCTTGACGCGGCGGGCCAGGGATATGCCGTCCTCGCCGGGCATGCGGATGTCCAGCAGCGCCACGTCTGGCTTCTGCCGCTGGATCAGGTCCCAGGCTTTCAGGCCGTCGGAGGCTTCTCCGGCGAATTCGATGCGCTCGTCCCTGTCCAGCAGGGCAACCAGCCCGCCGCGAGTCAAAGGGTGGTCGTCGGCAAGAATGACTTTTATCTTTTTCATTAGAATTCACTTCCCTCTCATCTAACGGAACACTACTCTTTTGAAGCGCTTTCAAAACCCTGCCTTACCTTTTCGAGGCAGCTGACAATTCTGTCGAAGTGTTCCGGCGAGAACTGTTCGGTGAACAATCCCGCTTCGCGGCGCAGCGTCTCAGCCAGCTCGTCGGGATAGCCGTGAATATAGACCACGCGGCGGATTCCCGCGTTGATAATGGCCTTGGTGCAAAAAGAGCAGGGCGCGTGGGTGCAGTACAGCACGGCCCCTGCCGTAGAAACTCCCAGCGAAGCAGCTTGGGCGATCGCGTTGAGCTCGGCGTGAGAGCCCCGGCACATCTCGTGGCGCTCGCCCGAGGGAATGCCCAGCCGTTCTCTGAGACAGCCCGTCTCGGCGCAATGGGGCACGTTTTTCGGGGCCCCGTTGTACCCGGTGCTGATGATCTGGCCGTCACGGACGATCACCGCCCCCACCTGGCGGCGCAGACAGGTGCTTCGCGTGGCGGCCACCGCCGCCAGCGTCATAAAATAACTTTCCCAGTCAGGGCGTTCAAAGGCCATCATGGATCTCTCCCTTTTTGAAGGTTCAGAAGGCGCCTCCGCATCTGAAGAACGGCCCTCTTGGGTTTATTATAAGTCACGATGCGCCGGTGTGCACGTTTTTATCCCGAAATGGCGTACAATATATCGTCATGAGAGGCCTGTTCCACCATAATTTTATCTCTGCCAAGGAGGCATACCCATGTTTCACAATCGTTCAGTGCTTGCGTGGTACCTTTACGACACCGGCGCGGCCGCTTTTTCCACGGTCATCATGGCGGTGGTCCTTCCCGTCTACTATCAGACCGTGGTCACCGGAGGGGGCGGCGATTGGGCCATGGCCTCCTGGGGGTACGCCTCGTCGGCGGCGCTGTTTCTCTCGGCTCTGCTGACGCCGATCGTGGGAACCTACGTAGACGGGCGCCCCCGCAAGAAAAGTTTTCTGGCGGCTTTCGCCGGCCTCGGCG
Source organism: Pyramidobacter piscolens (assembly GCA_004558205.1). GTDB lineage: Bacteria > Synergistota > Synergistia > Synergistales > Dethiosulfovibrionaceae > Pyramidobacter > Pyramidobacter piscolens_A. The sequence continues at coordinate 11,833 of SFDM01000053.1, read as the reverse complement.
TGTTTTCTTCGGCGGCGCTAGCGGGTTCGGGCGAAGGGACCTGGCTTTTTACGCTTTCTTTCCTGGTGCTCGGAACAGTGGGGCTGTCGGTCGCAGCGGTTTGCTACGACGCCCTTCTGCCCTACGTGGCCCCGGCGGGATCTCTGGATCGTGTTTCAACGCTGGGCTACGGCATGGGATATCTGGGCGGCGGCATTCTGCTGGCGGCCGACCTGCTGTTGATTTCCCGTTACGGGCAGCCCGGGGTGAAGGCGGCGTTCCTGTCGGTGGCGGTCTGGTGGGCGCTGGCCACAGTCCCGCTAATGCTCTTCGTGCCCGAGCCGCCGGTCTCGCAGGGCGCGCCTTCGGGGCTGAAACAGACCTTTTCGGCGCTGAAGCACAGCTGGCTCGAGTTAAAACAGTACCCTGAGGCGTTCCGTTTTATGATCGCCTTTTGGCTGTATAATGACGGCATCGGAACAATCATCAGGATGGCGGCCGTGTTCGGCGCGGCCATAGGCATTTCGCAGAATCACCTGGTGGGCGCCCTGCTGGTGACCCAGTTTGTGGGAGTCCCCTTCGCGCTGGTTTTCGCGATGCTGGCGGAAAAGCTGGGAAGCAAAAAAGCGCTCATGATCTCTTTGGTCTGGTACACGCTGATCGCGTCGGGAGCCATGTTCATGTCGGCCAACTGGCATTTCTGGGCCATGGCTGTGGCCGTGGGCATGGTGCAGGGCGGCTCACAGGCCATCAGCCGCAGCCTCTATGCCTCCATGCTCCCCGCGGGGCGCAGCGGCCATTTCTTCGGGCTCTACAACGTGTCGAGCAAGTTCGCGGGCATCATCGGCCCTGCGCTCTGCGGTTTTGTGGCGCAGGCCACGGGCTCCACGCAGAGCGCTATCGGCGTGATCGCCGTCAGCTTCGTAGCAGGCGCGGCGCTGCTGGCGGGCGTGGACGTGGAGAAGGGGCGGGCCAGAGTCGCCCAGTAAAGCTATGGCGGGACATTTTTCTTATATCCTTCGCTGCGCCGACGGCTCGCTCTACAGCGGCTATACCGTGGACCCCGACAAGCGGCTGGCGGCGCACAACGCGGGCACGGCCAGCCGCTGCACCAGAACGCGCCGCCCTGTGGAAATGGCGGCCCTATGGCAGTGGCAGGACAAAAGCACAGCTCTGAAAGCGGAGCGCGCCGTCAAAAAACTGTCGCATCGACAGAAAATAGAGTTGATCGAAGGAAAAAGGAACTTGGAGTTTTAGACATCCATACATTACGATGAAGCCTGCGATTGGCAGAGAGGCTATTGGCTGTAAATTTGTCATGTGCAGGGCTGAAAGGCCATGCCAAAGGACCTCAACGCGATATCGCAAAAGAGTGACAGAACATAGATCAGCGACTAAAAACAAATTAACATTGTGACAGGTCATAAAATTTACTAAATTTTGTGATTCTAGAAGCCTTTAAGGTTTTCCTTTGCGTTTTTTGCGTCCGCTGCGATTCAATTTTTTGATCCGTTTTTTCAGAACGATAAAGAGTAATCCTGTCAATCAATCTAAGCTGTTTACTCGTTTTCAACCTCAAGGATTCCAGAAAAAACAAACCACAAAAGATAATGGAGGTACGGCGATGACTTTACAAGAACAGGCGCGGCAGTGCGCCCGGCTTATTTTGAACTCGGAAAACACAGCGGTGGTCAGCGGGGCCGGCATGTCCACGGCGGCGGGGATTCCCGATTTCCGAGGTCCCGGCGGCATCTACAGCCGGGCCGACGTGGATCCCGATCGGCTGTTCGACATCGGAGCGTTCTACGAAGACCCTTCCTACTACTACCGCTTCCACAGAGAGTGCACGGAGATGCTGAAACATATTTCCCCCACCTTTACCCATATCTTTCTCGCGCAGCTTGAAGCGCGGGGGCTTTTGCAGGGCATTGTGACGCAGAATTTCGACGGGCTTCATGAGGCCGCAGGATCCAAGACCATCTACCAGATTCACGGTACCATCCGGCATGCCCATTGCCTCCAATGCCGCAAAAGTTACAGCTACGACGAGGTGGGACGGCTTCTCGAAAAGGGACCGGTCCCCCGCTGTTCCTGCGGCGGCGTGATCAAGCCCGACATCGTGTTCTTCGGCGAGAACGTGATGCACCTCAGCGAGTGCCAGCGCCTGTGCCGCAAAGCCGACCTGCTCTTCGTGCTCGGCTCGTCGCTGAACGTGGTTCCCGCGGCTTTCCTGCCCGGCATGTGCGAAGGGACCATCGTGGTCGTCAACAGGGGCAGCGTGTCCACAAGCTATCTGCCCGCCTCGCGAGTCAGCCTCAGAGTGGACGCCGACCTGGACGCCTTTTTCAAGGAGGTCAGCCGTTCTCTGTAACGGCTGGAGTTTCAGGAGTCACAAGAGGCGGCGCAAACCACCGGCGGCCTCAAAGAATATGAGAGAGCGATTCAGAGGAGATTAAAAATGACCCACAGAGAGCTCCCCGCGGATTTATCCGATGCTTTCAAGAGCATCGCCATCGCAGTTCTGGAATGGAACCTAAAGGACGGCTCCTTCTACCACTCCGATTCCTTTGAGCGTTTCGCCGGCAGCGGGATGACGCCCGCCGAGCTTTCAAACCTGGAAAGCTCGCTGAATACGGTCTACCCGGCCGACCGGAAAGTGGTCCGTAAAATGGGAAGCGAGATACTCGCGTCGCCGCGCACCACCGCGGCCATCATCCGGCTGCTCATGAAAGACGGAACCTTCCATTGGGCCCGGACCTCCGTCAGGCTGACCCGCGACGAAAAGGGCGTTCCCGAACGGATCGTCGCGACGCTGCTGGACATCCACGACCTGGTTCAGAAAAAACGCCAGCTGGCGGCGGCCCACAGCCAGCTGGACCACATCATCAGCACCATATCGTCAGGGATCTGTATTTACTCTTTGGAGAACACGCCCCGGCTGACTTTTATCAGCGACCGAGCGCTTCAGATTTTCGGGCTGACCCGCGAAAATTTTTCCAGAATGCAGGAAAAGAGGGAAGCCGCCGGCGAGGAATTCCATCCTGCGGAGCTTCTGGAAAAAGCGCTTGAAGCTCTGCAGGGGCGCGACGCCGGGCACATCCGTTTTAAAACGTCCCGCTGCGGCGGATCCTGCCTGTGGCTGGATATCAACTGCGTCGTCAACAAAGACGCCGACCAGTCGGTTTACCTGACCATGCTCGACGTGACCGACCAGGTCCGCAGGGAAGAAAAACTCCGCTGGAAGGAAGAACGCTACCGCCTGCTCAGCGAGAGCAGCGACGTGGTCACCATCGATTACGACCCCGCCGCAGACCGCTACGTCTACTCGGTGAACGCGGGACCGCTGGGCCGGCACGACCAAGTCATCCACAACTTTATGGACACCATACCGCGGACGGCCTTTATCCATCCCGACGACTTCAGCGCCTACCGGCAGGCCATCGAAAAAGCCCTATCAGGGCTGAACGGGTCCATCGACTGCCGGATCGATTTCTACGGCACAGGCTATCGTTATTACCGGCTTAAACACATTGGCGTCGCCGATCCCAGCGGGCACGTAAGCCGCGTCGTAGGACGAGCCGACGATATCGAAGAGGAGCACCGGAGAGCTTTGGCGCTACAGGAACATCAGCTGCTCCTGCAGAAAGTGTTGAAAAAGGACGCCGTCATTGCCATGGCCTTCGACGCCGCCACAAAAAAACGCATTTCCACGCCAAACGATATCCTGCCCGAAGGTTTTCCGTCCGTTCCGGACCTGTCCGAATTCGTTCAGGTGTTCGAACAGCTCATCTATCCCGCAGACTGTTCCCTGATTCCCAGCTGCAGAAAGGGGGGACGCTTTTCCGACGAGGACCTGTTTCAGCAGCCCATGGAATTTGACTGCCGCTTCAAGTCCCCAGGCAGGAATTTTGAGGGGTACCACTGGATCCACGTCATGATTATGCAGAGCAGAAACGAAGAGAACGGCGATTCTCTGTACCTGGTCTACGGCGTGGATATCCATAAGAAGAAACTCGAGAGCTTCAAGCTTCTCGAAGCGGCGCAGAAGGACCCTTTGACGGGCCTTTTGAACATATCGGCCTTCCGCAGCCGCTGCGACGAGCTCCATGAAAACAACGCGGCGCTGCAGCCGCCGCGGCCAGCGGGCTTTGCGCTGGTCAAGCTGGAAGTCCGCGATTCAAAGGGCGGCCTTTCCGACGGGTACCTCAGCGATGAAACGCTGCAGCGCACCGCCGATACCTTCACGGCCATGCTTCAGGAGAAAGACGCCTGCGCGCGCCTGGGCTGCGGTTTATTCGCGCTCTACGTCGGCAGCGCCGCGAACGAAAAACTGATAGGGGAAAAAATCCGAATCCTGCACAGCGCCCTGTCCCATCGTACCTCCGGCGGAAACCTCGTAACCGTAAGCATTGGCGCGCTTCTGCATGCCGAGGAGAGCGAAAGCAGCAACTCATTGTTTACGAAGGCCGACCACGCGCTGCTCCACGCCCGTATGCTGGGCGGCAACAGGATCGTCTTTTATTCGCCCGAAAGAGACGACGACCTCACACCCGACCGGCTGTTCGTAAGTTCCGCTGCCAGTCCGGTCACCCAGAGGAGACAGGTGTATATACGGACCTTCGGCTACTTCGACATCTTCGTAGACGGCATCCCCGTAGCTTTTACCAGCGCCAAAGCCAAGGAACTGCTGGCACTTCTCGTGGACCGCCGCGGAGGTTTCCTGCCGCAGCGCGAAGCCATCGCCTGCCTATGGGAAAACGAGACCGCGGACGTTAAAACCATGTCGCGGTATCGCAAAATCGCCATGCGCCTCAAAAAGACGCTGGCCGAGTACAGGATCGAGGACATTTTGGAGAACCGCAGCGGGCAGCGGCGCGTCAACCCCCAAAAGGTGGACTGCGACTTGTACGATTACCTCTCGGGGCGGCCTGAACACTCCGGGCTCTTTAAAGGGACCTACATGCTCAACTACAGCTGGGCCGAAACCATGCTGTCGGACCTCCAAAACCAGGACCGAACGCCGCACTCTTACAAAAAGCTCTGACCGCTTTCCAGGCGGCCAGAGCTTTTTTATACCGATTTATGCCCCGCAGAACTGCTTATACTATTTATCAGTCGAAGCACCGAATACCTTGGAGAGGACGGCCTGAGAGTGATCGGGGCCGCAAGCTGCGCTAGACCGCCAACGCGGTCCGAGCATGTCCGAAGCGGAACCAAATTTCCTCAGGCCAGCCCCAGACGTTAGTTTAGCTGCCCTATGGGAAATTAGCATTAATCCGAAGTCAGAGCCGATTCATACTAATTTGCATTCAACGAATGCTTAATGTCAGACTGAAGATCAAAGTCAAAGGATTTCAACGCAAAGGCTGAAGAGAAAGGGCGCATAGGACGCAAAGGAAAAACAAAACCTAAATTACAAATAAAAAAACGAATTAGTATGATGGAAATTTGTGTATTTTGATTGATTTTGCGGTTTTAAAAATCTTTCAAGGTTTTCCTTTGCGAACCTTTGCGCCCTTTGCGTTGAAATCTTCTGACGTGGCTCTTCGATTCTATATTAAGCACGTCAATTAGGAATAAGTATCAAGAGGCATTCAGCGCTTTCAGCCCCACCATGCCTGTTCGATCTATTTCTGTCGTTTGAGAGGTCCAGTAAGAATGCTTTTATCTTATTGATTTTATATTTTTATAAATCATAGGTGTTATGGGGATATCTGGAACGTTTTTGGAACGTAAAAAGAACTCGGAAGGATCAATTTGACGGCAGCGAGGAACGCCCCCTCTGCTAGAATACATTAAATGCTGAGAACAGCAAGAATAATTTCTTTCACGATCCCCTTCACTTGAGGAAAAGAAAGCGCCGGACGGACGGCAATGGCGCACTTGGCATAAACGCGGCTTCACCCCTGAGAGTTTTTCAAAGCTGAGGGCGCGTTTGATCAGGCATTTACAGGCCGCGCACGCCGTTTTCCGGCGGGAGACAACTCACGCCCTGGAGTCTCTCTGAGCCATCATGGGACAAGCGTAAGCATTTTCGCGTTTGCAGGATTCCTCCCCTGCGGAGGACAGAGTTGAATATGAGGTGGATCCGACGTGATCGAAATTATGGCAATGGATTTTTTCCAAGAGAAAATGATCTGGTTAATGGAACAATATGAACATGGCGTGGCCCTTAGCGACTTCGACACGAGCAAAATTATCTACATGAACCGGGCCTTTCGCCGCCTTTTTAAAATTCCCGGCAGCTTTGACATGAACGACCTTTCCTGCGCATCCTCCATCAAGGATTTTTTCACTTTTCACGAAGGCTCCCTCAAAGGGCTCGGCGGCGAAAAGGAAGATTGCGCATGGGAATATGAAGATTCCGCCGGCGGCACGTTTCTGCTCCTCCGGAACAAGGACGTCAAATGGGATCAGAAAAGATGCCGCATGCACGTGGTCGTCGACGTCTCATCGGAGGAGAAGATAAAAAAGATTCTCACCCAAAAACTGCACATTGAAAGGACGCTGCTGGACTGCGTCAACGCAATTCCAGCCTATTCCGACGACGACCCCGGCGCCACGCTGAACGCCATGCTGAAGACCCTGGGCGTTTTCTACCAAGCCAGCAGGGCGTTTATCCTGATCTACGACCACAAGAGGGAGAACATCACCATTGAATACGAATGGTGCAAAGACGGCGCCGAATCTTTCATCAATAAAGACGTGGACGCGCAGAAATTGCTTTACAGCGGAAACCAGCCGATCTTCAGCAAATTTTTGCCGCTGGTCATTCACGACATCAGAGAGATCAAGAACACCAATCCCTTTGAATACGCCTGGTTTGCGGCCCGCCAAGTCAATTCTGTGTACATGGTGCCCATCATGCACGACCATACCCCAGCCGGTTGCGTATGCCTCGACGACCCCGTCCTCAGCATCGGAAACTTTTCCCTGCTGATACCGCTGGCGCTCTTCGCGGGAAATCAGGTGATCTATTCACAAATGCGGCTACAGCAGCTTCATGAGCTCTATCACGACCAGCTCACAGGGCTGGACAACCGCAACAGCTACACCCGATGGCTGAACGCGAGGAAACACCGTCCCGGCAGGAGCCTCGGGGCAGCCATCTTCAACATCAATTGCCTCAAAAAAATCAACATCCAATTTGGCATCTCCTACGGAGACAAGATCATGCGGAATGTTGCAGATATCCTGCGATCCCAATTTGCCAAGGACGATGTGTTCCGTTTTGAAGGCGACGAGTTTCTGGTCCTTGCCGCCGACAAAAGCTACGGTAATTTTCTGTCGTCCATGGACGCCGTCCAGCCCACGCTCGCGGCGGCCGCTCCCGAAGGCGTCACCATGGGCCTGGCCTGGAGCGAAGATCCCGACAAGGATGCCGAAACCGTGCTTTGGGATGCCAATCAGTCCATGCTCGCCAACAAGCGGCGTTTTTACGAGCGCGTCGACAGGACATCCCGCTACAGCAACCTTCAAATGCTGCGCCGCTTGCGGGAAGAGATCGGCGCCGGGCGTTTTCACGTTTACCTGCAGCCCAAAATCGACTTTCGCCGCAGGGTTCTGGCGGGCATGGAAGCGCTGATCCGCCACGTCAACGACAACGACGAGGTCGTCCCGCCCGTCAAATACATTCCTGTCATAGAAAAGGCGGGGTTTATCCGATATATCGACTTTTTTGTGCTCGAAGAGGTGTGCAAAACGCTGGTCTCCTGGAAAAAAAAGGGCCTGGCGCTCTATCCCGTTTCATTGAACTTCTCACGGAACACCATCCGCGAACCCCATATCGCCGAGCAGGTCGCTGAAATTGCGGACCGCTACGGGATCCCCCATGGCCATCTCTTGATCGAGATTACGGAATCGGCCGGCGACATGGAACGCGAAATTTTTATCGCCATCGGGCAGCAGTTTATCGACAAAGGCTTCGGGGTCTCCCTGGATGACTTCTGCTCTGAATACTCCTGCATGTCGCTGCTCTCCGCGCTGCCCTTCGCGGAAATAAAAATAGACAGGAGCATGCTGATCAAAGTGGTGGACGACCCCAAAACGGCGCGGATCTGCGAAGGCGTCATTTCCATCTGCCGCAGTTTTGACTCCTGCGTCGTCGCAGAGGGCGTGGAAACCCAAGAGCAGGTCGACTTCCTTATGAAAACGGGCTGCGATTTAATCCAGGGCTACTATTACAGCAGGCCCATCCCAATTCCGTCCTTTGAAGAAAAGTATCTGCGCTCCCAAACGATTGATGACTTAAATTTTAGAGAGAACTGAGAGCCAAGAGATAAAAAGAACCATGAGATACGCCGTACCAAAGAGAGTCGGAGCGTAAAAAAACGGAGTAAAGACAGGGCCTCCCAAGGGGAGAACCGGTTCTTTACTCCGTTTTGATTTATGCCGGCACAGGGCTCATGCCCATAAAAAATAAGAACGAAGAACGAGCGTGAAAGGGTTTTCCTTGAATGGATTAATATCGGACATAGCCGTCCCAAGAAGCATCGGGGAGCCTCCTCAGACATACTCTGCCTTCGGCCTGCTCTTGCCCGCTTGCAGATCCCCCTCAGGACCTTTCCGGAGAACATCCATTATTTCTGTCGATGACCGGCGTGAGGAACGCCCTGTGCGAAACGCGCCCTCTAGAAAACGTTTTATTTATTGGGCAGAGCGCGCGAGGAGATGTTCCGATTCGGCGTAGGCCTGGACAAAATCCTGGAAATCCATAACGCGGGCGCAGCCGATCTTCGTCAGGATTTTAGAGAACAAAAGCCCGCAGTACCGACAATCCGCCAGCGCACGGTGATGGCCGCCCGACTCGAAATCAAAGAAGCGGCTCAGTTTTTCAAGGCTGTAGCTACGCAGCCCCGGGAAGATCCTGCGGCTCAGACGAAGAGTGTCGAAGACCGCCTGGCTGCGCCATTGACGTTTTTGCGCCTTCACGACGGGGTTCAGGAACCCCAGATCGAAGGGGGCGTTGTGCAGCACCAAAGGCGACTCTCCCACAAAATCCAGCAGACGGCACACAGCCTCGTCCGCGTGTGGCTGCCCACGGACCATGGAATCGCTGATACCGTGAATCAGCGACGCGGATCGCGGAATGGAGCAACCCGGATCCACGAGCATCTGGAAGGGCTGCGAAGTTCCGTCAGGGCAAAAACGCAGAGCCGCGATCTCCACAATGCCGCAGAACTGAGGGCTCAATCCCGTGGTCTCAATGTCCAACGCCGTAAAACCTGTTTCTTCAATCGTGAATGCCATTTTCAGAACCCTTTCCATTTTCTTTCTCAAAACTCGTTATGACAGCGCCCTGGGGGCAGACCTTGCGGCAGATCCCGCAGCGAATGCACTCCGGGCTGTTCGGTTTCTGCGGGATCTGGACGCCCATGGGACAGGCCTTCCGGCAGATTCCGCAGTGGACGCACCGCGCCTCGTCAACCCTGAAGCGATAGAAGGCTGAGGAATTGAAGAAACCGTAAAGAGCCCCCAAAGGACACAGGTATTTACAGAAAGGGCGGTAAACGGCGACGGAAAGCGCGGCGATCAGGATCAGTAAAAGGCTCTTCCACGCAAAAAGCCATCCCGCGGCGGAACGCAGGCTGCCGTTCAGCGACAGCAGCGGCCAGCCGCCCAGCAGCGTCCCCGAGGGGCAGATATACTTGCAGAACCAAGGGTCGGCAAGGCCTACGGCGTCGCGGACCAACAGCGGCAGCAGGATGACGAACAGCGCCAAAATCAGGTATTTCAGGTGACGTAGCATGCGATCGCCAGGCAGGTTCTTGGCCTTTTTCACAAAAGGAATTTTATAAAGCAGATCTTGGACTAGCCCGAAGGGACAGAGCCAACCGCAGACAAAGCGCCCGAAAAGCGCGCCGAAGGCGAATAAAAAGCCCGTCACGTACAGAGGCAGTTTAAAATCGCCGCTGTTCAGAGTGGCCTGCAGAGAGCCGATCGGGCAGGCGCCCAGCGCCCCAGGGCAGGAATAGCAATTCAGCCCGGGAACGCAGAGGACCTTGAGATCGCCCTGATAGATCTTTCCTTTGACGAAGCCCGCGGCGTAACCGTTCGTGAGGAGGCTAAAGGCTAGCTGGACACGAAGGCGCAGTTTGTTCAACCCTTTGACGTCAGCCAATGCCAACACACTCCAGACAGACGTGGACAGCCTTCTGCAGGACCAGCGCGGCCTCGCCGCGGAGCGCGCCCAAAAGAATCAGGCCCGCTCCGATCAGCAGAAGCGTCCACGGCAGGAAATTTCCGTCGCCGTTCATGTTATTTTTTCATCTCCGCAAGCACCGATTCAATTTTCGTCCGCCACTGATCTTCTGCCATGGCGCCGGTCACGCTGTCCAAGATCCGGCCGCCGGCGTCCACAAAATAGGTCTCGGGGATCGCGTAAATTGCAGCCAGCTTGGCGTCCATCAGGTCCTTGGAGGGAAGAAGGTGAAGGTAGGCGGCGCCAGTTTTCGCGACTAACCCCCGGGCCTTTTCCACCTGTTTGTCGTTGATCCCGCCATTGCGGTCGAGCACGTCGATGACCACTCCGATGAATTGGACATTTTTATCCTTATACTCCGAAGCAAGCTTGCCCAGCGCGGGCATCTCGCGAAGGCAAGGGCCGCAGAAGGTCCCCCAGACGTTCATCACCGTCAGTTCGGCTTTCGCCAGGACTTCCTGAGTCACTTCATTTCCATCAATATCCTTGGCCGCAAAGGACGCGAACTCTCCCGAATTTTTTGCCGCAAAGGCCGCTGACGCAGCCGTCAGCGCGAGAACCGCGAAGGCCGTTACGAAAATACTCTTTCTCATTTACTGCATCCCCTTTCTTGAGTTAAATACTCTTAATTACAGGAGCCATACTAATTGTTACAGTATGCTTTGTCAAGGCCTAGCGTTCACATTCCTCCATGAGCTGGCGGTAGGTCATGTCGTCCCTGATGCCGAAGCGGGTCAGGGCAAAGTCGTACCGCGCCGGATCGTCGGGGCGCATGCTCTGGAAAGCTTGGGTTATCTCCATGGCCGTCTTCAAATCCGCCGACTTCCTGCAGGTAAAACCGAAGGCCGTGCAGATATGGTACATATGGGTATCCAGGGGGATTACAAGCTCCGACGGCGCGATCTTCGTCCAGCCTCCGGGATCCACGGCGTCGCGGCGGACCATCCATCGCAGGAAGAGAAAATGCCTTTTGCAGGCGCTCCCGCGGCCTGGACTGGCCAAAAGGCTGTTCCCGCGCCCCGCCTCCAGGCTTTCCACAAGGCCGGCCAGCCCGTCCGCCAGGTTCCCCTCTGGCCGCCGGGCTTCGCAGAAGCAGTTTTCAAGGCTGCCCCACCGGCTGATCACGCTCTTGACCCCCGACAGCAGCGCCACCACGTCTTCTTCGCCGGTAAAGCGGTGTTTGAACCCGGCGTAAGTCTGACGCCACCGCTTCTCCTCCCCCTCTATCACAAAACTCCGAGGCGAGCGTCCCATGGGAGCCAGGACACGCTCCACGCTCCTGAGAATCATGGCAACCCGCCCGTAAGCCAGTGACGAGGCAAAAAGCGCCGCGATCTCACGATCCTCAGCGGTGTCGTAATCGTACAGAAACTGCAGCGGATCGGGAGTCACCAAGTCCCTCCTGTTATAGCGCCCATACAGTTCCTCCAGACGGGAAGCCAGTTTTTCCACACACAGGACCATAAAATTCCCCCCTCTTCATAAACGCTGCCATTATACTCCATCGATAAACTACCGTTTACCGGAGTGCGGCGTCACTCGCTAAACGTCCCAGCTGCTGAAAAAAGAGATGGTTCAGCAGTACAGGTCAAAATCTTAAAGCGCAAAACTTTGTAGAATAAAACCTGTGAATCAGTAAAAAATCTTGATAAT
>SFDM01000012.1 GCA_004558205.1 Pyramidobacter piscolens | reverse complement strand
TCATTGTAAGCATCAAAGGACATGTACTCCACTCGGCACAGGTCTTCTACTACGCTAAGATCCAGCTTCACTCCAAACTCCACAGGGGACTTTACTTTGCCTCTCACTATTGGACGGATATAGGGCTGGCTGAAGCTGACGATTCTGTTCGCTACTGTGTGGTTACGTTTATCGAACATCTCTTTCTGCTGACTATAGATGGTCTCTATGGTAAGGGGCTGCACAAAGGCGACCGCCTGCCCCCGGAGCGGGAGCTCGCTTTGGCTGCGGGCGTGAGCAGGAATCTTCTGCGCGAGGCGCTGGTGGTTCTGGAGACGAAACAGGTCCTCTCCATTCGCGAACGCGAAGGGATTCAGCTTCTCCAGGAACCGGGACTGACGGTCCAGTCTCCGGCGCTGGAAGCCATGATCCTCTGGCCCGGCCAGTCTCTGGGGCAGCTTATGGAAGTGCGCGAGATCGCCGAGATCCCAGCGGCGCGGCTCGCGGCGGAGCGCCGTACCGACGCCGACCTGGAACGGATGAGGCGCTGCATCGAAGAACTGAGGCAAATCGAGATGCAGGGCGAAAAAATTCCCGACGACGGCGCGCGCTGGGACGCACTCTATCACTCGGCGGTCGTGCAGGCCGCGGGCAACGAAATCCTTTTCAGAATTTATGAGAGCATTCACCTGCTGCTGGTCAAGTACATCGGCAACAACCGTGCGAGGTTTTACAGAGAGGCGCTGCCCGATTTGGCCCAGCGCGCCTGGCAGGAACACCTGGGGCTTCTCCGCGCCCTCGAGGACCGCGACGCCGACAAAGCCGCCGGGATCATGACGGACCATCTGGCCCTGGCGCGAAGCTGGCTGGAAGCACAACCGCATTAGAGGACCGCCGGCAGCCCCTCCACAAACAATGCTCCCCCTGGAACGGCTTTTCGAAATTTGCGTTTTTCGAGAGGCCGCCCCAGGGGGAGCATGTCATTTATCGCTATGTCTCGGCAAACTAGAGCCGGATGAGGTTTTTCAGAGAGCCCGCAGGGGCTCCGAGCGCTGGAGCGACGGCGTTGCGTGTGTCGAAGATCGGCACGCCCGAATCGACCATGGCCCTGTAATTCACCTTCGTCTTGTGCCCGCTGGCGACGATGATCAGGTCCAGCGACGCGAGGAGATCAGGGTTGAGGTCCTGAGACTTGAAGTTTCGTCCCGCCACGCTCAGCTCGGGACACCAGGGATCGTGAAAGGAAACGTGAGCGCCGTTCTCCAGAAGCATCTGCATCAGTTCCAGCGACGGCGACTCGCGGGTGTCGCTGACATCGCCTTTGTAGGTCACGCCTGATATCATCACATTGCTGCCGCGCAGCGCCTTCCCTCGCTCGTTGAGTATGAACATGGCGCGCTGGATGATATAGCTCGGCATGGCGTCGTTCACTTCGCCGGCAAGGTCGATGAGCCTGATGTGCATGTTGTACTGTTTTGCCTTGTAGGTCAGGTAGAAGGGGTCGAGAGGTATGCAGTGGCCGCCGACGCCGGGACCGGGGTAGAAAGGCATGAAACCGAAGGGCTTAGTACTGGCGGCGCGGATCACATCCCAGAGGTCGATATCCATTCGGTGAAAGAGAACTGCCATCTCGTTGGCCAAAGCGCAGTTGACGACGCGAAAGGTATTCTCGAGGATCTTGCAGGCTTCGGCTTCCTTGGTGGAGGCCACCAGGCAGATCGGCGCGTCGAGGATGGAACTGTAAAAGGCCTCCGTCAGCGCGGCGCACTGGGGCGTATAGCCGCCGACGACTTTGGGCGTGTTTTTGGTTCTGAACCGGAGATTGCCGGGGTCTACGCGCTCGGGGCTGAAAGCCAGGTGAAAGTCCACGCCGGCTTTGAGCCCGCTGCCCGCTTCAAGGAGCGGCGCGATGATGTCCTGTGTGGTTCCCGGGTAGGTCGTGGACTCCAGCACCACCAGGCTGCCCTTGTGAAGATGGGCGGCAATGGACTTCGTCGCGCTCTCCACGTAGGAGAGATCGGGCTGCTTGAACTTGTCCAGAGGCGTGGGAACGCAGATGATCGAGATGTCGCTTTCCCGGCCGACGACGGAAAAGTCGCAGGTCGCATTGAAGGCTTCGTTCTCACGGCACTCCGCAATTTCACGGGAAGTTATGTCGTCGACGTAGCTCCGGTTCGCGGCGAGCAGTTCCCGCTTCTCCTGGGAGAGATCGATGCCATTCACCCGATAGCCCGCTCTGGCGGCTTCCAGCGCCAAAGGAAGGCCGACATATCCAAGACCAACAACGTTAACCGTAGCGCTGCGATCTTCAATTTTCTTCTGAAGTTTCATAGAATACCTCTCCTTCTGCATGCGCCGCCTCTTCCGTCCGACGGGCTTCTTTTAACGATACAGTCCTATCGATGGCTTTTCGCCGTGTTTCAAAGCCGTTCCTTCAAAGTCTTCCGCAATTCCCATGGGCGTCCCGGCGCCTCGGAGCCTCGACGTGGGTTTCAGATGATAATCCGTCAAGTCGGGGCCCAGAGGCAGGACGACAGAGCCTCTCGCGTCGGGGCTGACGCCGAACTCACGGGCCCTCTGAGCCATAGCGTCGGCCATGGCCGAAAGGGTGACTATCGACAGATTTTCATCTTCGCTTAAGGCCGCGAGGAGCGTCTTCCAAGCCTCAAGCGACATCTCGCCGGCGCCGTGGGAATAAAGAGCGCCAGCCACGCCTCTGTCCTTGAAGAAATCCATGAGCAGCAGCGCCGCGTTTCTCATGCTTTCAGGCGGTGGGGCGGGGTCGTCCAGGACGCGCGACATGCCGTACCCCCAGATTTCCCGAGCGCAGAACCCCGACGTGAAGGGGGAACAGGCGGCTTCGCCTCCCGTTCTGGCGACCGTGAATCCTGTCTCTGCCGCCTTTTTCAGCGCGCGGTCGCTCACGGTGCTGTAGGGGAAAACGAAAACGCCGGCTTTCCCGCCCAGTTCTCTTTCGAGGACGGTTTTTGATTCGACCATCTCAAAGGTTATAAACTTCTCTGGGTCCAGCTGGACTGTAATCATGAAATTCGAGAAAAGGATGTCAAGTTTTTTCTGCTCGCGCAGCAGACGGCAGGGGACATCCCTAACCTCGGGACTGGCAAGCACGGCGTCGACGCCGGACTGCTTCAGCGCCGCCACCAGCTCGCCCATAGATGGATGGGGCCCTTCGCCGGCGGTGACGAACTCAAAGACGGTCTTTCCGTCGGCGCTCACGGTCAATTTTTCCCCGTTCGTCGTCAGCGTGGCGCTTTGGAGGCCGGGGCGGTAATAAGAGATCTTCAGCGCGTCGCTGGTGTTCACCGGCACATGGCTGCTGCTGTGCGACGCCGCCTCGTGTCCCTGCGCGACGCGATCCTTCAGCGTCTGCCAGAGCTCGAGCGTCATCTTTGCGGTGTTGACGGCAAGAGTGACGGGAAAGTTATAGCGCGACGCCTCGTCGGCGATGGCGCACCAGAGTTCAAGGTTCTGGGTGTCGTCGATTCCCAGGTTTACCAAGGCTTTATGGCGGCCGCTGACGAATTCGGGCGACGCGACGAAGCATCCCTCGGTTTTCACAGCGCCGGCAGGTTCAAACTCCATAGTTCTGAAGAAAGTATTGCCCCAGCGGTTGAGGGGCGGCGCGAGAACGCAGCACGTCAGTTCGACCTTCGGCTGGCTCTCGTCGGCGATAAAAAGCGACTCTCCGTCGTTCTGGAAGAATATGGAGTTCCTGAAGGCCGCGGCTCCCGAGGAGTCGGGGAACCGTTCTAGAACGCATTTGTTCCTGGCGAAAAGGCAGTTGACAAAATTGACGTTCTGCGCGCCCGAAAGCTCGCAGACGCTGCCGAAGTCGCTGAAAAGGCAGTAGCTGAAGGTCAGGCCTCTGGGCAAAGATGATCGAAGGTTCAGCGCCAGCTGTGCCTGCTCCAGTCCAGCGAAGGTGCAGCCATGGAAGGATCCCCGGCTGTCGGAAGCTTCAAGCAGCTTTTGAGCGTTTTTCTCCCGGCTCAGGCCCGCAAAATGGCAGTACTCAAAGCGGCCGCTGAAGCTTTCCAGCTCCAGAAGGCGTTCTGCGCCCTCCGCGGCAGAGAACTTCACGCCGCGCCAAAGCGTATTGCTCCTGTCTTTCAGCACGGCGCCCGACGTGGAGATCACCTCCACCGTCGGAGCTTCCCCAGGTTTCACGTCGCGGGCTTCGACCCTGATATTGGGAGTTGCGGTTCTCAGCGACTCTCTGTAAATCCCCGGCGCCACGAGAATCCTGTCGCCAGGGCGCGCTAAAGACAGGGCTCTGGACAGGCTCGATATCGGATTTTCAGCGCTGAGGCCGCTGCCAGTGGGACCGTCCTGAGCCACGTAGAGAGTCCTGCCGCGTTTCTCAGGAAGATGATGCGCCGCCCTTTCCACTGATTGGCGTTCATTCCCCCCCAGGCGCCACAGGGCGAAGCTCGAAAAACCTTCGGCAGCCGCGGCGGACTGCCAGCCCGCCAGCGTGTTTCCATCGGCGAACCACACCTCGTCGACCTTCTTCGGGCCGCGCGACAGATAGGTAAAGCTCAAAGCGCCTGTTTCGTGGTCCACCAGGGCGATTCTCCCCTGCTTCTTCGCCAGGGCGAGGGCGTCCCGCTCCGTCAGGCTTTTCACCTTGCCGTCGGCGCCCCAGAGGAAGCCCCCGGTGGCGAAAGCGATGCGGGGCATGATCCCCGTAGCCTGGCGGCATCTCTGCGCCAAAAGCGATATAAAGGCCCCGTCGGCCTTCGGCCCAGGATCGTTGTGGCCGCCGTGGAGGTTGTAGGCCATGATCACGAACTCCACGCCGCCGGGCAGAGGGCTGTTGTAATACTCTTTTTTAGGCTCCAGCACCACGCGGAGCTTTTTGCCCATGAAGGACAGGCCCCGCGCCAGATCCTCACAGAACGAAAGATAGCTTTCCCAGTCCTGAGGCCTGATCCGCTCGTAGTCCAGTTCAAGGCCGGCGAGAGCGTCGTTGGCCGCCAGTTCGATAAGGCGGTTCATGTGCGATTTGCGGCTGCCCTCATCGCCCAGAAGCCTGGAGATCAGGTCAGGGTCCTTGTGGACGATTTTATTCCGGCCCAGTATGAGGTCGTTGACTACGGTCAGATAGAGCTCGGGATTTCCCGCTCTTTCGGCCCACCTCGAGGCCGTTGGCAGCCAGGATTTCAGTTCCTTTCCAAGGAAAGGACGGTCGTTCCCGTCGAAGTAGGCGGCAAAGATCTGGACGCTGGAAAGCCGCCCTTTGCAGAATTCGGCCTCCTTCAACCCGTCCTGAAGCGCCCAGTCGGCGACCCAGGCGCTGACGTCGGGCGCCGATTCCGCCCTGGCTCCGCCGAAAAGCAGCAGGCAGAGCGAGAGCAGCGCAAAAAATGTAAATGCCCTTTTCCTGTTCAATCTAATCCTCCTTTGCCTGAGGCGCCTAAAAGAAGCTCTGCTCGAGGCCGCCGGTTCAGCGCGGCTCGCTCGCGGGAACAACTACTGGTAAAGCCCTATGTTGACGACTGCGCCAGAAGTGATCTTCTTTCCTTCGAAGTCCTCCGACGCGCCAGTACGGACACCCGCGCCCAAAAGCGGCGACGAAAGCGTCAGATGATAATCCGTCAGATCCTTGCCCTCGGGCAGCCTGTACGCGCCGCCGTTCTCAGGCGAGATGCCCAGCCACCAGGATGCGGCTTTCACCAGATCGACCATGCCCTGCAGCGTCAGCACCGGCACTGTCCCGTCCTCAGCTACGGCGGCAAGGAACACGTTCCAGTCTTCGAGGGACATCTCATTGGGGCCGTGGGAGAAGATCGAGGCAATCATCCCGTTGTCCTTGAAGGAATCCAGCACCATCAGAGCGATCTCCCGCAGCAGCCTGGGATCGGTGCCGGGACTCTCTTGAAACCGATTGGCGCCGTAGGCCCAGATCTCAAGAGGATGGAACGTCGAATTGTAATGGGAATAGGCGGCCATGCCGCCCGCCCGGGCCGCCGTAAAGCCGCGGCGCGCCGCGACGTCTATGGCGCTGCCGTCGGCCGACGTAAAGGGATAAACCAGCGTCCTGACTCGATAGCCCAGGTTCTTTTCCAGTTCCTTTAAGGAACGGGTAATTTCGTACTCCATAAAGGCAAGCCTGTCAAGGGAAAGGGCCGCTTTGAAGTCGGAAAAGAGGATGTCCTGGTTTTCAACGGGCAGCAGGAAACGGCACGGAACGTCTTGGAAATAGATGTCGGTCAGATCGGCTTCCAGGCCCAGCTGTCTCAGTGAGGCCACCAGGTCGCCCATGGAGGGCTTGTTTTCGTCCTCGCCCGTCAGGGAATATCTGAAGAGGACCTTTCCGTCAGCCGTGATGGTCAGTTTCCTGTTTTTGTCGATCGTCAGCCGCGCGGCACCCAATTTCGGGTTGTAAAGCGAGACTTTCAGGATCTCCGTCAGGGTCAAAGGCACGTGGCTGCTGGTATGGCAAGCGATTTCAGCTCCCAGGAGCCGCTGCCGCTTCACTTCCTCCCAGAGGGCAGGCGTCATGCGCCCCGTGTTGACGGCAATGGTCATGGGGAAATTGTACAGAGAGGCCTCCCTCAGGATCTGGCCGAAATATTCCACGTTCTGCGCGTCGTCGATGCCAAGGTTCAATATGGCCTTTCCCCGCGCGCTCACAAAACGCGGCGAGGCCATAAAGCTGTTTTCGGCGTTTACCATGCTCATGGAGCCAAAGCCCATCTGGGCGAAGTTAGTGCCGCCGAAACGGTTTAAAGCCGGAGTGTAGGCGCAGTTTTGAACCTGCACGGGCGGCAGGTTCTTCGATTGGGCGCAGAAGATCTCGCTCTTCTCGTTGAGAAAGAAGACCGAGTTGACGAAGGACGCTCTGCCAGTCGCGTCCGCTCTGCGCGAAAGCACGTTTCTGCATCGGGCGAAAAGGCAGTTTGTGAAGTTGGCGGCACCGGCTCCTGAAAATTCCAGAGCGCCGCACCGGAGGTCCGTGAAAAGGCAGTAGGTCATAGATATCTTAGAACCGGCCGCCGACTCAAAGTTCACGGCGGAATTCTGGCTTCCCAGATCGGAAAAGACGCAGCCGTGAAAAGCGGGGCTGCCCTTGCCCGCCCAGAGAAGCGCCTGGCTTCCGTCTTTCTCAGCCGCCGATGAGAAACGGCAGTATTCAAAGCGGCCGCGGAAACCCGCAAGCTCAACAAGATTCTCAGTTTCGACGCCGGCTTGGAAGGCAATCCCGCGCCAGAGGCTGTTTGTCCCGTCGCGGAGCACCGGTTCGGGCCCCTTTGAAGCGGCGATCGTCACCGTCGGCTGACGGCCGGGAACGACGTCGCGGGCGAGAATGCGGAGGTTGGGGGTTTTCACGTTGAGCCGCTCCCTGTAAAGGCCGGGAGCGATCTGAATCCTGTCGCCGGGTTTGGCGGCGGCAAGAGCGGCCGCCAGGGTCTGAAATGGGGTATCAGCGGCGAGACCGCTGCCTTTTTTAGCGGCCTTCTGATCCACGTAGAGCGTCCTGTAGTAGCGCGAAGGCGCAGGCAGTCCCATAAAGCGGCGAAGCGAGAGCGAGTCGTTGCCGCCCAAGCGCCAGAGGGCAAAGTCCTCAAAGCCTTCGTCCCTTGCCGCCTGCTGCCAGCCGGCAAGCGTTTCGCCGTCGGCAAACCACGCCACGTCCTCGCCCTTACCGCCCTTAACCTGGGTCCTGCCGCTGAAGCTCCAAGCCCCGCCAGGCTCGTGGATAGGCGTGGCATTCATCTTTTTTGCCAGCGCCTGGACGCCGTCTTCAGTGAGCATCCTGACTTTACCGCCCGATTCCCAGAGGACGCCGCCTGACGCCAGAGCGAGCCGAGGCATTTTGTCCGTGACCTGGCGGCACTGCTCCGCCAGGCGCGCGATGAACTCTTTGTCGGCCTTAGGGCCCGGCCCCGAATGTCCGCCGTGAAGATTGTAAGCCATGACGACGTACTCAATGCCGGAAGGCAGGGGCTCCGTGTAATATTCGGGTTTGGGCTCCAGGATCACGCGCAGTTTCTTGCCCACAAAGTCGAGAACCCGCGCCAGCTCACCGCAGAAGGAGAGGTAGCCTCCCCAGTCCTCGGGCCTGACGTTTTCATAGTCCAATTCAATGCCGTCGAAAACCTCCTGGGACGCGAAGCGCAAAAGCTGCGCCACGTGGGATTTGCGGTAGTCTTCGTCCGCCACCAGTCTGGCGACCAGCTGAGGATCCTTGTACACCGCCGATCCCTTCGCGATGCGGTCATTGGCGACCGTGAGCCAAAGCTCCGCCCCCATGTCCCTTTTCCACGCGGCGGCCTTCGGAAGCCAGGCCTGCAGCGCGGGGTTGAGAAAGAGCCTGCCGCTGGGATTAAAGCTGGCTCCAAAGAGCTGGACGCTGGAGAGATGCCCTTTGCATTCAGCCGCCTCTTTCAGGCTGTCAGCCAGTTCCCAGTCGACGACCCAGGCGCTCAGCCCGCTTTTTGCGGCGGCGCAGGACGTCCACAGCGCGGCGCAGAGGATCGCAGCCGCCAGAAATATCGCTGAACTTTTTTTAGGCACAGGGCATCTCTCCAATCTTTCTTCTTTTCGGTAATTCCAGGCGATCTCAGTCTCCGCCGCGCAGAAACTTCTGCCTCTAAAATACGTACTCGAACCAGGCGCGGAACTCGTCAGAGTCGTAGTCCGACGTCTCGAAGTGACGGTAGCCGAAGGACAGCCACAGGTCGGGGATGACCTGCCAGCGGAAATCCACGTTGGCGCGCAGGATGCTGTGCCAGTCGCCGCCGCCCGACTTGCCGACGCCCCAGCCCAAAAGGGCTCCGACGCTGAACCGGTCGTTGAAGACGTGGTTGGCCATCACCACGGCCACATGGCTCTGGCTGTTCACGGGCGCGTAGTATTCATCAGGGTTCACGTTGCTGTCGCCGTACTGGAACCAATAGCCCAGCTTCACCAGAGGCGCTTCCATAAGGCGGTACATGGGTCTGAAGTTGAAAGCGAAGGTATCGTTGTTGTCGCTGCGGTTCGTGTAGGTCAGCCCTAGATCCACATCCCAGTCGTTATTCAGGCGGAAGGACGTGGCGGCGCCGATCTCGGTGGCTGTAATGTCCTTTTCGATGGCCTTGCGGGTGTTCACGCTGTCGTGCCCCACAAAGACATTCCAGGTTCCGTTGGCGTTCCAATTTTTGAAATCAAAGACGCCGTTGTAGGACAAGCGGCCGCCGAAGAAGTCGTCAAAGCCGCTGCGGCGGGTGAGCCATAGAGAGCCGTCGAGATATTGAAGAGGGCCCACATGATAGCGCGCGTTGAGGCCGATGCGCGATCCCGTGATCTCGCCGATATCGTCGCCGACGCGGAGGTCGGAATAGCCCAGACCAAGCTTCAGCCGTTCGGTCACGTAACCCGAGACGTCAAGGCCCCATTCCTTCTCGTAGTTTCCGTCGCTGTCTTTAAAGTCGCGCCAGTTCGGGCCGGCGTGGACGCTCATCTGTTCGCCCACGTCCTTCACGAGCTTGCGGGCGTCCTTGTCCATGACGTTCGCGTCTCTGGCCTTCAGGCCCCTTTCCAAAGCATTGGGGTAGTCCTCGCCGTAATAGTAGTTCCGGCCTTCCACCACGTCCATCTGCGCGTGACCGACGCCCAGCTCGCGGGCTCTCTCGAAAAGGTTTTTCGCCCTCGGGATCTGGCCGTTCCAGCTGGCCACCTTCGCCGCTTCAAAGACGGCGCTGCGGGTCGGATGCCGTTCCGTCAGAAGGCGCTTCTGAGCTTCTTCGTCGAAGTTCGTGCGATAGACGTACTTCATGGGGATCCGGCTGTGGTCCTCCCCGCTGATCCAGTATCCAGTGTCCGTGGGCGCAAAGGCAATGGCGAAGTTAGCGTTTGTGGCCATTTTGACGGCGCTCACCGTGGTCTCGTCGCTCTTGACTGAGAGCTGGCCCCAGTCGCCATTCGGGTAGATCCAGGTGGAAATGTCGAAACCGCCGGCCAGAGCCGCGCCGCGAAGCATTCCCATGCGTCCCGAGAGGCGGGCCACCATTTCGGTCTCGGTCTCCCGCTGCCCTTCCAAGGTGATGCGCGTCGTCCAGAAAGAGCGCTCAGCGTCATCTTCCGTGACCTTCGGGTCGGTGAAGTCGCTGAGGATAAAGTCCCAGCGCCCCGTCGCGTTCAGAGTCCTCATCGTGGACAGGTCGATGCCGCTGGGCAGGTTCTCCGCCAGCGACGTGCCGTCGACGGCCAGCGACGCTCTGCCGCCGGCCTCTTCCAGAAGCTTGTCCACCTCGAGGATCGTGGCCTTCGTGGTTCCCGAGGCGCAGATGATGATCAGCAGCTGAATGGGCTCTGGCTTGTCGCTGCGGGCGTCGCTTTTGTTTTCGACGACGCTCGCCCTGTAGCTCTTCAGCGACGTGGTGACGCAGCCGCTGTCGATAAAGAGCTTCAGCTGAGCCTTAAACTCCTCCAGAGTCACGCCCAGCGACGGCGAGATCGAAGGATAGCAGCAGGCCAGAAGCGCCGCGTTGCTTCCCAGGGCGATCATGGGCTCCAGCGTCTTGAAGGCTGTCCTGTAGTCGCCGTCGCCCGCCGCGGACACGGCGTACTTCAGCGAGTTGTTGGGATCCTGAGGGAACTCCTCGGCGATCTGCTGATCCAGTTTTTTGACCAGCCTGGATGAATCGGCCTTGTTTTCTTCCTTGGCGACTTCGACGCGGGCCCTGAGGACCTGCTCGTTTTTCGGGTTCATCTCGCCGTACCTGTCCAGGGCCTCTTTCAGATCGCCGCGTTCGTCCTTCAGCGCCAAGAGCGATTCGATGAGGATCCGCCTCGTGTTGATATGATAAGGGTCCTTTTTCAGGAGCTCCGAAGCGTAGCGATAGCTCTCGGGCTTGTCGCCGAGGATCTCGCTGGCCTGCATTCCCAGGTTTTGAAAACGGCTGTCGCCGGGCTGCTCGTTCAGGGCAAGGTCGACGCAATGGGGCACGCTGGCCGTCCTTCCCGAGTCGATGTAGCACTGGATCAGCAAGCCCATCAGCCTGGGATCCAGAGACGAAAAGGCCGGGCGTTCCAGGCCAGCCATGAGCTTTTCATGCTTTCCCTGGGCCAAAAGGGCGTCGCCGTAGCCGACGAGATAGTTCAGGTTGTTGGGGTTCTTTGTCAGCAGTCCGCTCCAGAGGCTTTCGGCCCCCTCATAGTCGCCGAACTCATAGCGGGCCCTCGCCAGCGCTTCCGTCGCCGACAGGCTTCCCGAAGCGCTGGCCTTTTCGAGAATGGCCGTGTAGCGCTGAGCCTCCGTGGTCTCACCCAGGGCGAGGAGACGCTGAATGACCTCGGCCATCCTGCCGTAATCGTCGGGAGCCTCGTTAAAGTAGGTCTTGTAAAGAGCCAGAGATTTTTTCTCGTGGCCAGCCAGGCGCTCCGTCTCGGCGTAGATCAAATAGCGGAGTTTCGGCGATCCCTTGCTCCTGGCCTTCGCCACGTACTGACTGGCCGCAGCGGCGTCGTGAGCGGCCCCGGTCGCGGCGATCAGCGCCATGTAGAGGTTGGCGTCGGCGTGGGATCCGTCGATGGCCAGCGCTTTCGTGAAATACTCCGAGGCCCTCGGCTGGTCCCCATAGGAATAGTAAAGCTCGCCGGCCTCCACGTAAAGCTTCAGCCGCTCCCTGGGGCTCAGCTCGTTCCATTTGACCCCCTGGAAGGCGTCGGCGTTGGTCACGTCCTTCTGCTCAAGCATCACCAGGCTCGCCGTAAAAGTGTCCTGCCCATTGAGCTTGACGTTCAGCTCCTTCCACTGTCTGCTCTGGCTCAGAGCCTGAAAGGCAGGACCGTTTCTGGAGTTCAGGAACTCCCGGGCGGCCTTCTTCAGGATGGCGCTGCGCGTTGAGGCGTTCAGCGAATACCAGTGTCTCATGGAGACGAGCTGAAGCAGGAGGTCGATATTCTTCTGCGCCGCCGCCGTGCTGCACAGGGCGGCTACCATGTCGCAGTAATGCTGCGTGGTCAGGCGGGCTTCGATGATATCGAATTTCTCGTTGACGCTGGGGACCGCCATCTCCTTTGAAGGAGCGGGAAGCCGCTTCAACGCGTTCAAGGACCGGTGAAGATCGGCGGCGCGCCCCATGCGCAGCGAGGCGTAGGCCATGTAAAGGTTGACCCAGAGTTCCTCGTCGCCCTGGGCGGGCTTGTAGCCCCGCAGCAGCAGCGGCACCACATACCACCTTTGAGTGCGCACCAAGTAGGACAGGAAGCTCAGCGTGTTAAACCTGTTGGGGATCACGCGCTGAACCAGGGAGTTGGCCAGGCCGCTGCGCCCCGCCTCCAAAAGCCTCATGGAGACGTTCAAAATAAAGTCGCGCGAGTCAGGGAAGCCAATGTCGAGGGCTTCCGTCCACATCTTCACGGCCATGTCGTAATTCCGGGCTTTCCAGTAGGTCCAGCCTCTGTCGCGAAGCTTAATGGCCTCGCGGGTGTCCTCAGTCCACACGTAGGCGTCGGGCACGACCTTCAGAGGCCGCTCGGGGCTGCCGCGGTCAAAGAGGAACAGCGACCACTGCTGATCCTTGTTCATCGACGCCGCCGAGGACATCAGTGTCTGCGCCGCCGATTCATCCTTCTTGGCGTGCGCGATCAGCGCCTTTCCATAGGCCAGCCCGAGGGGATAGTTCAGCCCGTCGAGGCGGCGCCGGTATTCGTCCAAAGGCTCCTCTTTTCCGAGGACGTGAAGTATAAGCATGTAGCGCCCCTGGATCAGGGGATTCCTCGGAAAGGCGTTGACCGCCGTCTCGAGGACCCTCAAAACTTCTTCGTCCTTTGAAGCCGCGTAGTAAGCGTCGGCGATGCGCACCAGCCACAGGTCGGGCTCTTCAGCAAGGCGCCACATTTTCTCCCAGGACTGGGCCGCCTTTTCAGGTTCGCCCGTCTGCCTGTAAAGGTTGCCGCTCAGCTGAGCGATCTTCACGGCCGAATAACTCGCCTGCTCCAGAGCGGTCAGGATGTTCCAGCAGGCGGGATAGCTTTTCTCTTCGTAGAGCGCCTCGGCGATCCTGTAGGCAATCGTGGATTCAAGGTCGCTCTCCTTGCTGTGAACCCAGGGCCCCTGAAGCACCTGCGCTGACGCTTCCAGGTACTGTCCAGCGTCGCAGAGCGCCATAACCTGCCCCAGTCTTTTAATGTTTTCTGAGCTTTCGGGCCATGTCGCCAGCAGCTGCGGCCGGATTTTTTTCTCGTCATACTCTTCGAGATAGGCCGCCAGGATCTTCGTGGCAGCTCCCGGGTCGGGCTCGAGAGCCCAGAAATTATCGCCGAGCTTCTTCCTCTCCTCGGGCGAGGCCCTGCGCGACAGGATGCTCTTCAGCCAGAAAGCTTTGAAGGCCACGTCGTCAGGCTCCGACAGGAAATAGGTGGACATAACCTCGTCCATCTCCGTCGTTCTGTTCAGAGCACAGAGGATCTTGCCCTTCAGCTTCCACAATGGGAAATACCATTTGTCCGCATCAAGGGCCTGATTCACCAGAGTCAAAGCTTCGTCGTAGCGGCCCCGGTCGTAAAACACCTGAGCACGGCTTGCAGACACGGCCGAAGAAGGCGCGCCGGCATCTCCCGAAGTTTCCGCAGCGGCGCACAAAATCAGGAGTTCCGTCAGGCAAAGCGCCAGGAGTATTTTTTTTATGAACCGCGTCACTTTTGGCCTCCCATCTTCTCTTCCAGTGCGTAACGCTTATATTCCACTCCGCCCTTTTCTACGACTTCCTGAGACGTCAGGACGTTGACGTCTCCATAGTTGCGCAGGAAGAAACTCCTCTGTTCGTCGGTCAGGGGCTGCGCTCTTTGGTCCAGAAGGATCCACCGCGCGGAAATGTACTGCTCTTCTTCGATCATCCTCCGAGCGGACGCGGCGTCCAGCAGGATGCCGCTGATCATGCCGTCGGCGGCGCACTTTTCGACGGCCTTCGCCAATTCCTTCAGGTCGCCCTTCAGTCCAGGGCGGAAGATCACGCCGCACCACTGTATCTGCGGCGCCGAGGCAGGCAGCGCAGACCAGCGCAGGTTCATCAGCTCCACGTCAGTGGAGCCGTCGGGCAGCAGCGCGTAAATATTCTCGCCGCGGCTCAGCGCCCTGAAAAGCTCCGAGAGGACCGGCCTCTGCCACCCTGTGCGTTCGGTGTCTTCGATATGGCGGGACAGAGGGACGATGAACCCCGTGTAATCGACGA
This sequence comes from Pyramidobacter piscolens, assembly GCA_004558205.1. Classification (GTDB taxonomy): domain Bacteria; phylum Synergistota; class Synergistia; order Synergistales; family Dethiosulfovibrionaceae; genus Pyramidobacter; species Pyramidobacter piscolens_A. The sequence goes on along the minus strand of SFDM01000012.1, from coordinate 58,421 downwards.
CGGGCCTCTTCAGCAGCTTGCCGTCGTATGCCTGCTCGTCCATGCTCAGCAACAGAAGAGGCGTCTCCCTGACTGAAAGGCCGCCGAAGGCTATCTCTGTGGGGTTGGGGGCGCTGTCCACGGCGAAGGCCACGCGGCCCCCGTTGATCTGCGCACTGACAGGTAAAGGCGCCGTGACCAGCTCGCCGCCGATAAACATCGACAGCCTCTGTCCTCTGAGGACGGCCTTGAAAGGCCAGGGGCGCTCAGGCTGCCAGATGCCCTCGTAGAGCGTCACCAAGCGCCCTTCGCGAGTCCGTTCCTGTACGGTGATCTTCTGCATGAAAAAGCTGATTCTCAGGAACTGGCTCGGCGACTGATAGCGCATGAAGAGGTGGAAGGGCACCCATTTTTCCTTGTCCACAACAAAGGAAACCTCCGTATTGCTCCAGTTCTCGGAGACTTTCAGCGACGCCATGGCTTCCTTTTCAGCGCTGGAAGTGAGCTTGAGCGTCTTGCCATCGACGTAGGCCGCGCCGGAGAGCACCTGCCACATGTCCTCGGTCTGATTGTCGATCAGGTTCAACCCTTCTTCCGGCGGCATCCAGAACTGGATCTCCCGAAGAAGCTTGTTGACCGTCCAGTCGTGCTTGACCTGCATTCGCGTCAGCTGCCATGGGGTCAGCTTATAGCTGTTGTAACAGCTGCCTTCCTTCGTAAAAGCCATTTTAAAATACTTCTTGAAAAGATCCAGGTTGGTCTGCTGGACAAAGCTGTCGCGGCTTTCCCAGAGAGTGTTGGCGGGCACCAGGAGGTAGGCCCTGGGCGCAACGCCCAGAAGCGAAACCAGAGGATCCACAGCCAGGCTGTAGTCCTCCCTGACTCTGGCGGCGTAGTCTTCTTTCTTCTCCAGGATGTTTTTATCCAGATCCCTGTAGTATTCCATGAGATAGAAGGAATAGCTGTCATCGGGGCGGTGGTTGATGTATCTTAACTTGTAGCCCATGCTGCCGATCTCCCAGAATGGGTTTTTCGCCAGCGCCTGGAGCTCGCTCTGGCCGATAAAAAAACGGCTGTTCTGAGCCACGAGGTCCGACTCCACAAACATGACGGCTTTAAAGCCGTATTTTACGAGAGTGGGGTGGGTGAAGATAGCGCTGTCCTTGCGCCCTCCCTCAAACATGAGGAGCAGAGCTCTCTCGGGAAGCTGCTTGTTGTGATAGTAGAAATTTTCGACGTCCTCCAGGGAGATCGTCGTGAAACCGAGGTCGTGAAGCGCCTTCATCTGCTCGTCAAAGGCGCTGATGGAGATGCCTTCCTGGCTGTCCTTTCTGATGATTCCTTTGTAGGACAGGGCCACGAAGCCGTTTCGGCGGTACCATTCGCTCTTCTCGGGTTCCGGCGGCGTCTCTTTTTTGAAGAGCAGCATGCCGGCCCACGCGACCAGTGCGCCCAAAACGATGATCTCAATGACTGTGCGCAGAGCCTTCAGCGTGTTTTTCGTCATGACTGCGCCTCCGTATCGCCTTCTTCGTCGAAGTTTTCCTTATTATGAGGGCGGGCTTTCTTCCTGCGTGCCTCCACATCCTTAGCGGTGTCGCGCGTGCCCCATTCAGCCTTCCAGAACGTGACCAGCGCCGGCGGCATCTGCCATATCAGCACGGCCAGGTAAAACGCGCAGAACACGCCGCCATAGACCCAGAGGCGGCTCCGCTTGAGCAGCAGATAGGAAGAGCTGATGAGCATGCACATCAGCAGCAGGCCGAACAGGAAGGTGAAGGGCATGATGCCGTAAAAAAGAGGAAGATAGAACATGGCGCGAATAACGATGACCGGCGCCACGATGGGCAGCATCAGGCCGGCGTAGAACGAAAACGAGGCAAAGGGCTCCTTCTTCCACATGAACTTGCCCGCCCGCAGCGACTCGCGCAGCCAGGACCGTTTCCAGCGCATCTGCTGGCGCAGAAAGACCTTGTAATCGGAAGGAACGATGGTGTAGCAGACGGCCTCGTCCTGATAACCCGTACGATGGTCCTTCAGGATGAAGTTGGTCATACTCCGGTCGTCACCAAAGGTCGCGGGCATTCCAAAGAACTTCTGGTTCAGCCATGCGTCCATGTGGAGCTCCACGAGGTCCTTGCGGTAGCAGGCGAGGGGGCCCGACAGGCATGAAACAGTGTCGAAAAGGGCTTCCGCGGCCTTAAAGATTCTGAAGGCGACATAATAGCGGACGGCCTGCATCTTCGTGAGATAGTTGGTCCATTTGTTCTCCACTTCAGTGCGCCCGGACACGGCGCCCATCTTGGGATCCTTGAAGGGCTGGACCAGGTGCATAATGGCCTCGGGAGCCAGAAAGCTGTCGGAGTCCACGAAGACCACGAGATCGTGCTTCGCCGCTTTGACGCCGGCCGCAAGAGCGTGACGCTTGCCCAAATTTTTCTTTTGCGGCAGAGAGAGCAGGCGGTCGCCCACAAAGGGCCGCGCGTCACGGCAGAACTCCTCGATGCGCTCCACCGAGTGGTCGGAACTGCCGTCGTCCACCACGATGACTTCAAGCTTGTCGGGCGGGTAGTACTGGTCGATGCAGCTCCGGATAGTCCTGACGATCCACTGCTCTTCGTTGAAACAGGGGATGACCACGCTCACGCCCGGAGCGTAATCATATTTGAAGTCGTATTCGCCAACCTGCTCTGGAGGCAGGGGGACAGGTTTCACGTTTTTGTAGCAGGCGCCGAAGAAAAAGCGCGAGACCAGAAACAGCGACGCGAGAATTCCGTAGAGGAAAAGAGGAACGTCGAACAGAAAATAAAAGGCGCTGTCCATTTTGAGGTAGACGATACAGGCCAAAGTCGCCCCGAGAAGGAAAATTGAAAGACTCTGAAACCACACCCAGCGGCGGGTTCCCAGCAGGTCGGGAAGGGCCGGCAGAAACTCTACGCCCATATATTTTTTGCCGTCGATCTCCTGGAAACGCACCACGCGGGCGTCGGTTTTTACCGATGACTCGTACCCCTCGGGCATGGTTCCGGGCGGGATGACAAAGCGCAGGCGCAGCGTTTGTCCTTTCTCTGCGTCCAGGCCTTCAGGGATCTCGATCAGCATGCCCGTAGCCGAAATGTCGGAGCTGTAGGACTCGTAGGTCCGGCCGCCTCCCTTTGCCGCCACAGAAATGCTGACTGCAATGTTGGCGATAAAACGCTCTCCGGGAGATATGCCGTCCCTTCTATCGATGCGCGCCCACTTGGTGGAATCCAATTTCCTGCCGCGCCGGCTCATGCCGCGTCCGGGAACGTGGAACAGCATCCTTCTGTCAGACTTGTAACGAGGATAGAGTTCCGCCGGTATTTTTTTGGACATTCTCCCCCTCCCCCTTTTCATCATTGGACGACTCAATTAAAATTTACTTATCTATCTATTTTATACCAATATTGTACTCAATACTATCAGAAAAAACAAGTCAAAACTAAGGCTATTCATTGCGATGTTTTGTTTTAGAGACGGGGGAACTCTCGCCGCAAAAGGCTAAATTTAGGACAGCGCGGCGGCCCCTATTTCATCAAGCGCCGGTTTTTTATGGCCTGGTCGAGCGCTGACAGGAGGGCGTCCAATTCAATGGGCTTCGACACGTGATTGTTCATTCCCGAGGCGAGCGCCCTCGTAATGTCCTCGATAAAGGCGTCGGCAGTCATGGCCACAATGGGAATCGTGGCGGCTTCAGGATGATCGGACGCCCGGATCGCCTGGGCCGCTTCATAGCCGTTCATCACCGGCATCTGGATGTCCATCAAAATGGCGTCATAGGTTCCGGGCTTCGCCGAAAGAAAGCGTTCCAGGGCAAGCTTGCCGTTATTCGCCGTGTCGCAGACGACGCCGGCCTTCCCAAGAAGCCCTGCAGCGACGATTCGGTTCATCTCGTTGTCCTCGGCAAGGAGGACGCGGCGCCCCGACAGGTCGCAGCTCTGAGCGGCCTTGCTTTCCCGTACTAAACGCCTGCCCGGCAGCGACATAAACAGGTCGAAGATGGTGGACTGGAACAGGGGCTTGGTGATTGCCAAATCCGCGCCGGCCGCTTGCGTTTCACTGTCGGCCAGGACCAGGTCGTAGGCCAAAGCGACGATGAGCAGCACGTCCCTGCTGTAAACGGAACGGATCCGCCGGCAGACCTCCAGCCCTTTATGCTGGAACACACTCCAGTCTATGAAGCAGATTTTGTAGGCGTCGTGAGCTTCCGCAGCGGCGGCCAGTTCCGCCATCGCCTCATCTTCCGCGCCGACGCGGGTGAATCGCACGCCGATCCAGCTGAAAACCGATGTGACGCAATTCAGCGAGGCAGCGTCTTCGTCAAGCACCAACACGCGCACGTCGGGCACGCTGAACTCGTTGCGCAGCGACCTGTCGAGGCAGCGCTCGAAGGGAAGGTCTACGACGAAGGTGGTCCCCTCGCCTTTTTTGCTCTGAACCTGAATGGTCCCTTTCATCATGGCGAGCAGATTCTTCACGATGGAAAGGCCCAAACCGCTTCCGCCATGCTTCAGCACCGTCTCGGAGCTTTCCTGCTCAAAGGGGCTGAAAAGGCGGGAGAGCATTTCTTCACTGATGCCGCAGCCTGTATCTGTAACGGTAAATCTGATGACGGCGCGATCCTTCTGTTCGCTGCGCTGTTCCATGGTCAGCCAGATATGGCCGCGATCGGTGAACTTGGCCGCGTTGGACAGCAAATTCATGAGGACCTGGTTCAGGCGCAGCTGGTCGCCGATCAGGCGTTCGTCAAGGCAGTTGAGAATCCGCACTTCAAAGTCGACCTTCTTCGCCTGGCACTGGGAGAAATACACGCTGCTCAGGGAGAGGATCAGCTGTTTGAAGTCGAAGGGGGCGCTGACGATCTTCAGCTTGCCCGACTCGATAGCCGACATGTCAAGCACGTCGTTGATCAGGCTCAGGAGGTATTTGCCGGAGATGCTGACTTTTTTCATATAACTCTGCGCTCTCCGGGGAAGCCCCTCAACCCCCAAAGCAAGGTAAGTCATGCCCAGAATGCTGTTCAGCGGCGTCCTCATGTCGTGGCTCATCTGCGAAAGGAACTGTGACTTCGCTTGATTCGCCTTTTCTGAGGCAATCCTCTTCAGCCGGCTGATTTTGACCTGCGCCGCCGCGATCACGATGAAAAGAAGCATAAGCCCGGCGGCCGCGACGCTCGCCACAGGGTAGAGATAGAAAAAATCCGTCATCGTCGGTTCGTAGCGGACGTCGGCGTTTTTCCTGATGATCTCGGCCATCTCGTCGCTGGAGATGCTGGCGAGGCATTTGGAGAGGATGGTCATCAGCGCGGGGCTGCTGTTCTTGGAGATGGAAATGCACACTTTCTGCTCAAAACCGGGAACTTCCTGAGCTTTCAGCTTCCGGTATTTGGGAAGGGAGAGATAGTAATTCGCCTGAGCCTCGGTGCAATAGGTGTAGTCGACGCGGCCTTCCAGGACCGCGTCGAAACGCTCGGCCTGCCTGTCGAAGTGCATCGCCGTACATCTCTGCAGATCCCCGCGCATCAGGTAGGTGAAGTAGGCCTTTTGATTTACGGCCACGACAGGGCTGGGCGCGTCGAAGTTCCTGCCCACCTTGACGATCGCCGACGTGAAAAAGGGCTGTGTGATGCGCACGTTATGCCTGTCGGCCCAGTAGTAATCATAGGAAATCGTCGAAAGCTGATTTTCGGGTTCCCGCTCCGCCAGGCGCGCCAGAGTTTCACCGCTCGTCGAGACATCGCCGTCGGCGGCGAAACGGATGCCGCTGCGCTCCCCCAAGAGGCGGAACAGCGCCGGACCGACGCCCTCGTATCGCCGCGTCTTTTCGCTGAAATATTCGATAGGCTGCCATCCTGCGTCGTACATGACCAGGATCGTGGGGTGGTCTTTGATGAAACGCTGCTCTTCGGCAGTAAAAAGAGGCGTGCCGCCAACTCCGGTAGACCAGTACTTTCTGGCCAGATCGGCGTTCAGGTTGGGGACAAAGGCGTTGACGTCGAACATGGCCTCGTTAAGCTCTTCGAGGAATTTTTGGTTCTTGGAGCTCGTCACAAAATACTGTTTCTGAGGCGCAAATTTCGCGATCACCCGTAGGCTGGGATCCTTATCCTCGTCGGCAAGGACGGCGGCGTCCAGGGATTTTTGTTCGAGCGCGGCCAACAGCTCTACCAGCGAGTCATAGGTCCGATAAGTCACGCTCACGTTCCTGCGCCGGCAATACTCCTCAAAATCCTCGTTAAAACCGTTGCTCTTGTAAACGCCGACGGTGATGCCGTTGAAAGCGCTGTATTCTCCGTAGCCAAGCCGTTCATCCTCGCCCAAGGTCACGAGGATTCCCGCGGAAAGGGCCATCGGAAGCTCTGTGTAACCGTATATCCTCTCGCGGGCAGCGGACTTGTGGACGAAGCCGAGGAGGTCGATGGTTCCCTTTGCCAGCATATCCATGCACTGATCCCAACTGCCGCGCACATAGCTGTACTTCCAGTGCGTATACTGCCGCAATGCCTGGAGATATTCATAATAGTAACCGTGCGACCCCGTATTTTCTCCGATTTTCTCGTCGCGCCCCGTGTCGTACCAGCCGACTCGGACTTCTTTCGTCCCGCGTTCCGCGGCACTGCCGAAAGACGCCCACGGCAGCAGGATCAGAGCGCACATCGCCGATAGCAAAATTCTTTTTATAATTTTTATAGTTGTTATGATTGTCCCCTTATTTCTGCTGGTATTTTTATGATTAGAACCCATCAATTCTCCAGCAAATGGAGAATTACTATTCTATCCTGCTATCGTTTAGTAAAGAATGAAAGGGCGTGTTGCGGCCGCAAGGGCCTGAAATTCACAGGCCGAATATAAATTGTATTTTAGCTGGAACCGTCATAGCTTTCAAGGGTAAACTTGGTAGATTACTCAAAGGATTATTCACGCAAGAGCAACAAAAATCCGGCCTTGGCGAAGTAGACCTTCGCGGGGCCGGATTTTCGTTTTTTGCAGGTTTCGTCGCTAATGCGCGCTGACGATCTCCTTGACTTTCATGAGGCGGCTCGTGTTCGAGCGCTCCTGTTCTTCCAGCTTCATGGAGATGTACTTGATGGTCTCCGCATAGTTGGGGATCATGACGTGTTCAAGGGCGTTCACGCGGCGGCGCGTGCGCTCGATTTCGGAGGACATCAGAGCGACGGCTTTCTCGTCGGCCGCAAGCTGAAGCAGCTTGGGAATGATCTTCGAGAAGTCTTCCAGGGCCACGTCAAGGCTGGCCGGCGTCGTGGCCATGCCATAGTTGAAGGTGTTGCCCTCCTGATGCACTTCGTACTCGGGAACGATCACGCTCATCACGTTGCGTTCGGTCACGGCGAGGGAGCAGGTGCTGCCTGAGATCATCAGGGCCTGTTCTAGCATCGCCGGCAGCGTCTGGGCGCGTGCCATGAGGAAGCTTCTGTAGCAGGAGACCAGATCGGCTTCGACGTTTTCACGGGTGGCCTTGACGGCGCGCGCCTTTTCAAGGAAAGCCTTGATCAGGGCGTCCTGTTTGTCCTTGAGCAGTTTATGCCCGCGTTTGGCGACGACGAGACGTTTCTTGAGCTTCGAGAGCTCCATACGGTTGGGGTTCACGTTCACGCGTGCCATTGGAATCCCCCCTCCTTAAGCCTTAGCCTCTGATTTTTCCTTAAGCGGCATCAGGTATTTCTGGATATAGGCGTCCTTGACTCGCTTGAGTTCCTTGACGGGAATCAGCGTCAGGAGTTCCCAGCCGAGACGGAGGGTCTCTTCAATGGTACGGTTCTTGTACTCGCCCTGGCGGACGTATTCGTCCTCAAAGCGGTCGGCGAACTTCGCGAAGGCCTTGTCGTCCTCGCTCAGAGCGCCGTCGCCCAGGATGACCGCCAATTCCTTGGCTTCCTTGCCGCGGGCGTAGGCTGCGAAGAGCTGGTTCATAAGGTCGGCGTGATCTTCGCGGGTCTTGCCCTTGCCGATGCCCTTATCCTTCAGGCGGGACAGGGAGGGCATGACGTCCACGGGCGGATAGATGCCCTTGCGGTGCAGGTTGCGGCTCAGGATGATCTGGCCTTCGGTGATGTAGCCCGTCAGGTCGGGGATCGGGTGAGTCTTGTCGTCTTCAGGCATGGTCAGGATGGGCACCTGGGTGATGGAACCGGTGCTTCCCTTGACCTTGCCGGCGCGCTCGTACATCGTCGCGAGGTCGGTATAGAGATAACCGGGGTAGCCGCGGCGGCCGGGAACTTCCTTACGGGCTGCGGAAATCTCGCGGAGAGCTTCGCAGTAGTTGGTAAGGTCGGTCAGGATGACCAGCACGTGCATGTTGTGCTCGAAGGCCAGATATTCGGCGGTGGTCAGCGCCAGCTTGGGCGTGAAGATACGCTCGATGGCCGGGTCGTTGGCGAGGTTGATGAACATGACCGTTCTCTCAAGGGCGCCGGTTTTGCGGAAGTCTTCCATGAAGAACGAAGCTTCTTCAAAGGTGATGCCCATGGCGGCGAACACGACGGCGAACTTCTCGCTGCCGCCGCCGATCACGTTGGCCTGACGGGCGAGCTGGGCGGCCATGCGGTTGTGGGGAAGCCCCGAGGCGGAGAAGATGGGAAGCTTCTGCCCGCGGACCATGGGGTTCATTCCGTCGATGGTGGAGATACCGGTCTGAATGAACTCGTCGGGGAAGGCTCTCGAATAGGGGTTCATGGGAAGCCCGTTGACGTCGATGGCCTTGTCGGGGATGATCGGAGCGCCGCCGTCGATGGGGTCGCCGCGTCCGTTGAAGACGCGTCCCAGCATGTCCGTAGAAACGGGCAGGGTCAGCACTTTGCCCAGGAACCGCACCGTGGTGGTGGAGGTATCGAGGCCGTCGGTGCCCTCGAAAACCTGAACCAGAGCTTTTTTGGAGTCGATTTCGAGGACTCTGCCGCGGCGGCGTTCGCCGCTGGCCAGCTCGATCTCGACGAGCTCGTCGTAACGAACGTCAGTCACGCACTCAACGCCCAGAAGAGGCCCCTGGAGGCTGGCAACTGTTTTATACTCTCTTGGCAGCATCATCGATTATCGCCTCCTGATGCAAGGAGCTTGGCGATTTGCTCCCTCATTTCGCCCTCAAGGGCGTCGATCTTTTCAAGCTCGTGCTCGCCCACGATGCCCATACGGGCGATCTTCTCGCGAACGGGCAGGTTGAAGAGCTCGTTCATGGACGCGCCGTTTTTCAGGGCATCCAGTCCCAGGTGATGGAACTTGAGGATGGTGGTGAGCATCTTGAACTGCTTCTCCATGGACGTGTAGGTGTCAGTCTCGTGGAACGCGTTCTGATGCAGGAAGTCCTCGCGCAGGGACTTGGCGGTCTCCATGGTCATGCGCTCGTTCTTGGACAGGGCGTCCATACCGACCAGCTGAACGATTTCCTTCAGCGACGACTCTTCCTCGAGAAGGGTCATGGCTTCGACACGGCTGGGCGTCCATTCGGCGTCAAACTTGCTGTCCCAGTACTCGTCAAGCTTGTTGGTGTACAGCGAATAGCTGTTCAGCCAGTTGATGGCCGGGAAGTGACGCTGGTAAGCCAGAGCGGCGTCCAGCCCCCAGAAGACCTTGGTGACGCGGAGGGTGTTCTGGGTGACGGGCTCGGAAAGGTCGCCGCCGGGAGGTGAAACGGCGCCGATAACGGAAACGGAACCTTCACGGCCGTCCTTGCCGAGGCAGATGACGCGGCCGGCACGCTCGTAGAACGTGGCCAGGCGGCTGCCAAGGTAGGCGGGGTAGCCTTCTTCGCCGGGCATTTCCTCAAGGCGTCCCGACATCTCGCGGAGAGCCTCGGCCCAGCGGCTGGTGGAGTCGGCCATCAGTGCCACGGAGTATCCCATGTCGCGGTAGTACTCGGCGATGGCGATACCCGTGTAGACGCTGGCTTCACGCGCGGCCACAGGCATGTTGGAGGTGTTCGCGATCAGGACGGTGCGCTTCATCAGTGGCTGGCCGGAACGGGGGTCTTCCAGTTCGGGGAACTCGAGAAGAACGTCGGTCATCTCGTTGCCGCGTTCACCGCAGCCGATGTAAACGACGATCTGAGCCTCGGCCCACTTGGCCAGCTGGTGCTGAATAACGGTCTTGCCCGAGCCGAAGGGGCCGGGAACGCAGGCCGTGCCGCCCATGGCGATGGGGAAGAAAGTGTCGACGACGCGCTGGCCGGTGGTCAGCGGCGTGACGGGGGGAAGTCTGCGGGCAACGGGGCGGCCCTTGCGGACGGGCCAGCGGCGGAGCATGGAGACGTTGTGCTTCTCCTTGCCGTCGTCGATGACGGCGATAACCGCGTCGACGTTGAACTCGCCGGTCTCGATGGAGACCACTTTGCCCTTGACGCCATTGGGCACCATGATACGGTGCTCCACAAGCACGGTCTCCTGGACGACGCCAAGCACGTCGCCTTCGGAAACTTCATCGCCCACGGAAACTTTAGGCGTAAAGGCCCAAAGCTTCGAGTGGTCCAGTGCGGAAACGGAAATGCCCTTCGCGATGTAAACGCTGTGAGCCGCTTGCTCAATAGCCTTCAAAGGACGCTGAATTCCGTCGTAGAACTGCTCAATCAAACCAGGTCCCAGTTCGACGCTGAGGGGTTCGCCGGTGCTGATGACGGGCTCGCCGGGACGGAGGCCGGAGGTCTCCTCATAGGCCTGGATGGAAGCCAGATCACCGTTAAGTTCGATGATCTCTCCAACCAGTCCCATGTCGCCGATGCGCGCCACGTCGTACATGCTTGCGCCGGTCATACCCTTAGCGACGACCAGAGGTCCGGATATACGTTCGATACTGCCCTTTACAATTTTATCCGTGGCCAAACCAATCGCCTCCAGGTTATCCAACTATTTCTCTGCAAAGATGTCCATGCCGACGGCCCGTTCAACGCTCTTACGCACCGAGCTGAGGCCTACGCCGATCGATCCGCGGATTCCGGGAATCGGGATGATACTCGACGCGTACTCCTGAACGAGTCCATCAATAAGAGAAGCCTGAGCGACAAAGCATCGCTCCTCGACGAAGATCACGCCGTAGTCCTCGCGAGCCAGGCGGCTCACGGTTTCGGCAACTTCGTCATCTGTTTCAACGGGAAAGGGCCGGACGCCGACTGCCTGAAAGGGAAGTACGGTGTCATAGGCTCCAACAGCTGCCATTTTCTTTCTGCTGGCATCAGCGGACATCGCGCAACAACCCCCTTATAGCGTCTTTCTCGACTCCGTTAGCCACAGAGACGAGGACTACCCGCAGGTTCTTCGCTTCGATCTCCTTGGTCCAAAGGTAACGGACCACGTTCGCCGGTTCAAAGGCACTGTAGCGAGTCTTGGCGATGACGCCGGAGATGAAGTTGTCCAGGTCCCTTTCGAACCGGACAAGTAACGTGTTAAAGTCTCCTCCTTCAGAGAAGGGACTGAGCAGGGCGCCAATATCGGAGAAGGCAAGCATTCTTGCCCAATTCTCCACGGGCTCGGTAATGAGAGGCGTCAGCCTGTTGCAGGGAATCACGCCGCCTTCGTGAAGGAAGGAGGGAATGGTTCCATGGTCGATGTCAATACGGCTGAGCCGCAGAAGGGTCTTCAGGTTTTCGCCGTCAACGCGGTTTTTGACCCACTCCTGCACCTGCTCCATTCCAAGTCCGCCGGCAACTTTCAGGAGAGCGTCATAATACACCCTGTCAAGGATCTTTTCGACAGCCAGAGCGTTATGATTCTGCTCCCACGATGCGAGGGCTTCAGGGATCGCCTGATTAAAGCCATAGGGAAGCTCCCAGTACACTTCGCCTTCGACGGCGAGGATCAGCTTGTCCGTGTCGATGTTGCCGAGAGAGGTGAGCAGGTCCAGCCTGCGCTTCTCTCCTCCGGCCACAAGGAATTGGCTCTTCAGCAGGGTCTTGACGTTGTGCACGTCGTACACCAGCCGAAGAAGGCCGACCAGTTCGCTGTCGGGCGTGAAGGATGTGATCTCAGTGTAGCTGTGCTGAAGTTCCGCCTCGATCGCCTTGTCGAATTCCAATGGCGATTTCAGCTCCATCAGCCAGGTTGAGTAGGGAGTTTCTCCAAGTACTTTGATGGCCGCCTCCAGGGTGTCGCAGTCAATCATCCTCTGGAGGATTGCCTCGTCAAGCAGACGGTTCTCAAGCGCCCTCAGACGCGCTACAGCGTACCCATACCGCTCCTTCGGGGCCATGATCACACCACCTATTCCGCGCCAAACAGGCGTTTGACGACGTCGGACTCCAAGTCATCCTTGAGCCAGCGGACCAGGGTTTCGAGTGAGCAGTTTTCGCTGATCTTGCCGCTGCGAAGGATAAAGCCGCCTTTAATGTCGGCCTTCTCCGCCGCGATAGTCAGTTTTTTGCCTTTGGTTTCGTTGTACTTGGTAATCCAGGCCTGGTTAATTCTCTTCTCCCCGGGACCGATCAGCAGTTCCTCGTCACCGCTGCGAACGGCCTGGTCAAGAAGTTTTCCCATAAAAGCGAGGTACTTGTCGTCGGAAAGCCTGCACAGATTTTCAAGCGCTGCGTCATAGCTGTCTCCGATCAGCTTCTGCTTCGCGCCGAGCATGTACTTTTTCACGTCCAGACCAGCGACGATCTCAGCGCGGCGGTAAATCTCAGGAGCCTCGGCCTTGTAAAGGCCTTCATAGTACGCTTCGCTCTTGGAAACTTCGGCGTCGGCCTCTTTGTTCAGGGCGTCGGCCTGTTTCCTTGCCTGATCGAGCAGTCTCTCAGCTTCGTTCGCCGCGTCCTGTTCGATTTTTTTTCTGATGTCGGCAAGTGCCATGGTCAACCTGAACTTAGAGGCGGATGCCGTTCATAAGAAGGATGCTGACGAGGAGGGCAAGCACCGCATAAGTCTCAACCATCGCGGGAAGGATAACGGCCTTACCGGCTTCGCCGGGCTGCTTGGCGATCATCTGGATGCTGGCAGCGGAGGTCTTACCCTGAGCGATTGCGGAAATCCAGCCGCCCAAAGCGATGGGCAGGCAGGCAAACATGATGGCAAGGCCGTGTACCCAGTCGATCTGCACGGGCTCACCGCCCACCAGGCCGACCTTGAGCATGGCGAAGAAGGCGATCAGCAGGCCGTAAATGCCCTGCGTGCCGGGAAGAGCCTGGAGCATAAGGACAAGACCGAACTTGCCGGGATCTTCAGTCATGACGCCGGCACCCACTTCACCGGCGATACCGACGCCGAGGGCTGAACCTACGCCAGCAAGACCAGCGGCCAGAGCCGCGCCAAGGACTACAAGAGCAATACCGAGATATTCCATAAATGATACACTCCCCTCGAAAATTTGGGTCTGTTTCGTTTCTGTTCAGACAGGACTTAGGCGTCCTTCTGTCCGGAGATGTTGACGTAATCCGTTCTGTAGCAGAAGGGGTTGAACATGGTCCCGCCGCTGCTGTAGAACTTTCCAAAGAACTCAACGTACTGCAGACGCAGAGGATGGACGAAGGCTCCCAAGATGTTGATCACGATGCTGAAAACGTGCCCGCCGATAAAGATCAGGAGCGCCACGATCCAGCCGATATAGGGAGTCCCGGCACAGAGCGACGACATCAGGTTGATGATCATCGCCACGGCGCCGCCGACCAAGCCGAGCGCCAGCAAACGGCTGTAGCTGAGCACGTCGCCGAGATAGCCCGTCACATTGTAGAGGCTCAGGAAACCGGAAGTGATCTTTCCGATGATGCTGGGCTTCTCTCTTCCCTGGGTCAGGACCAGGACAACCGCGCCGGCAACCGCAAGATACTTGCCGGGCAGCAGAAGAGCGGGAGCGATTGTCGAACCGGCGCCGAAAACCAGAAGGCCGGTCAGTAAAGCAAGCCAACCGCCCTGGTCTACGCATGCCGCAAACAGCTTTCCGTCTCTTATGTTGGCGTAAGCCGCGATGCAGATACCGAAGAAAATGTGAACGATTCCAAGGGCCAGAGAGATCCCCAGAAGAGTCATGGGATCCTTCATGGGCTCAAGGAGGACAAAAACGTCCTTCACGGGCCTGATGAAGCTCAGGAACGGGAACGTGTCGATCATATCGCCCATCCAGCTGCCCGTCACCGCACCGAAGGCGATAGTGGCGTAACCGCAGTACTTGACCATGATCAAGGCCTGCTTGATGCTGTCGGGCATCTTCTTGTACTTCTTCAAATAGTGAATGGCGATGTAGGTGATCAGCAGGCCATAACCGGCATCGGCGTAGCACATGCCGAAGAAAAGCAGGAAGAAGGGCATCATGGGGAAGGAGGGATCCACCGCTCCATAAACGGGAGCTCCGTAAAGCACCGTCAGCATTTCAAAGGGACGGGCGCAGGGCCTGTTCTCCAGCACGATCGGGGGGTTGTCCTCCTCGGTCGGATCCGTGAGCTTCAGCTCCGCCATCTGCTCAAAGGGCGCAAGGGCTTTTTGAAGGTCCTTTTCCTTGCTGACGGGAACCCAGCCGGTAAGGAACACCACCTGATCGGTATGTTCGCTGCGGGATTCGGCGTCCTGGCGTTCCTTCATGTTGGACAGGTAATCGCCAAGTTTCTGAATCTCGTCCATATGGGCCTTTGCAAAATCAGCGAACCACAGAGCGCCGTCCTTGTCCTCCTGCTCCAGGGCGCTGAGGCGGGCAGCCAGCTTTTTCTGCTCTTCACCGACAGTCCCGGTCAGCGTGGAAGGAATTTCAATCTTGGCGACGCTGTGCTTGAGGCACAGTTCCTGAAGCTTGTCCTCGAGGCTGCGCAGATAATACACGCTGCCCCAGGCGATCCCCTGCTCGTTTTTGCCGGGGATGGAAAGGACGCATTCCGCATCTTTGCCGAGAGTTTCCTCCACGGCGGCTTTCCATTCGGTCAGCTGCTCAGGGCGTCCCGTGCCGAGAAATCCGGCAACCATCCTGCTTCCCTCGGTGATCATGGAAAGCGGCATTTCAAAAGCGCTCAGACCGGCAAGGATTTGCTGAAGGCCCTTGACCTGCTGCACTTCGGAACGCAGCTCAGTCTGGCGGCGTTCGCGCTTGCGGACTTCGTCAGCCATGGCCTTGACGTCCACCTGGGCCGAAAGTTCGGCCAGTTTTTCGACGGTCACGTCGTCGCGTTCGCCGAGCATTCTGGCAAGGCCTCCGACGGGATCCTGATAGTAGGGCGTCAGGAATCGCGTCAAATAATGAACGTCGCTCAGCGCAGCTCCAAAATCCCGGCCGCTCTGAGCCTGACGACTGGCGGCAGCATCGTTCGCAGCGTCCTTTTCAGGCGCGGAAATCTCGCAGATTCCGCGGGCCTGAAGCACCGACAGGACATCGTCTACCGCCGTTCGGTGCACATACAACTCTACTTTCTTGACGCTAGCAACGGCCATATCGAGACACCACCTCTTCGGCTAACCACTGTGCAGTTTTCTTTACCGCGCCCTTATGGGCCTCCACGAACTTCTCTGCCTCCACTTCTCCGTCAGCGACGGCCTTGGCGGATTTTTTACCCGCCTCGGCTTCGACTTGAGCTAAACGCTCGCGATACTTACGGAACTGGGCCTGCTTCGCTTCCTTCACACGGAGCGCTGCAGCGTCACGGGTTTTGGCAACAAGATCCGATGCTTCCGCTTTGGCGTCCGCCACTTTCTTTGCGGCTTCGGCTTCAACGCCCCTGATCTCTTCAGTCAGGCTGGTCGACATGCGCTCACCTCCTTTCATAATCCAAACGTCAGGATAACTCCTCTCCATTCAGCAAAATTCAGGAGCTCTTCAGAGAGACTGCGGCATATGAGCCCCACACTGTTTCATTTTAGTTTTCGACCCAAGATGTGTCAATCGTCACAAAAAAGTTAAACTCGGAAATTACGCATTTTTTCAGCTCTCAAATACTGACAAACACTGATTTAAGATATATTTCCTGCAAATCGTAAGGCAATTATATCACATAAAAAAAATTATCCATCACATCATAGCGTCATTAAACGTATTTCCAAGTTTAAACGAAAAACTCAGCGAATTTATTATAATAAGAATATCGCTATTTTGTGTTTTTGAATTATACTTCTCGTACAAAACAAAAACATTACTTCCTGTCATGCAAGCATGCTTCGAGATCACACATAAAAGGCGTTTTTCCAAGTCCAAGGAGGGAGAACCTTAAAAAAGACTTGCGGAGTCTCCAATCATAGGATAAACTTCATTTTACAAAGGAAGTGGTCTTATGTCAAAGTTAACCTGGAAACCCGGAACGCTGCTGGCTCCCCTGCCGCCCGTGATGGTCTCCTGCGGCGGCCTGAGCCGCCCCAACATCATCACCGTGGCCTGGACCGGCATCGTCAATTCCGATCCTGCCATGACCTATGTGTCGATCCGGCCCGAACGGCATTCCTACGGGCTGATCAAGGACAGCGGAGAATTCGTGATCAACCTCACCACGAAAGCGTTAGTGTGGGCCGCGGACTGGTGCGGCGTCAAATCCGGCCGGGACGTGGACAAATTCGCTAAGCAGCACTTGACGCCGGAAAAGGCTTCCGAGGTCGAAGCCCCTCTCATCGCCGAGAGCCCGCTGAACCTCGAATGCCGTGTGGAGCAAGTCATCCCCCTGGGAACCCATCATATGTTCCTGTCAAGGATCGTCGCCGTGGACGTGGATCCCAAACTCCTCGACGCCAAAGGCGTGCTGCGCCTCGAAAAGGCCGGGTTGGTCGTCTACAGCCACGGGGAGTATTTCGCGCTGGGGCGCCAGCTTGGGACCTTCGGCTGCTCCGTCAGAAAAAAATAATTCATCTTGAAGGAGAACCGGCTCCCGCCGGGATTTTTCACAAAACTCCGACAGCGCTCCCCATTCCGTCCCAAAGTCACGGCCAACCGCACCGTCGACGCCGAGCGGGCGCGGAAGGATTCCCTGACTGGGCTCGACGGCTTTGCGGCGAGCAAGGAACTGATTTCGGCCTGCTGGGCGGACAGAAAGGGCCGGCTGCGGGCAAAGGAACATAATTTGAAACGGAACAGCCCCGCTATTCTTTCGGAAACACGGAAGAATGGCGGGGCTGCCTTATTCAGCGAGGGTCCTGCGGCGCGCTTTCGGAGCCTTCCGGCTGCGCGGCAAGAACGCGCCGCTTTGAAGCAAGGTTATTGTACAGATTTATCATGCTGGTGCTTTTCAAGCCAGTCCATGGCCACCTTGGCGTAAATGGCCGCGCCGCGGGGCAACACCCCTTCGTTAAACAGGATCTGGGGATTGTGCTGGCCGCGCCACTTCGAGGGATCCTCCACTCCCGCCCCGAGGAAGAAGTAGCTGGCGGGGATTCTCTCGGTAATGAACGCGAAGTCCTCGGAGCCCATGACGTGGAAGTCGGGACGGGGTTCCATCTGCTCGTCCACCGAACGAAGGCTGGCGAGGAACTCCTCGGTCAACGCCGGGTCGCAGATGGTGGCCGGAACTTTGCTGAGCACTTCAATGTCGATATGGGTGCGGTAGGCTGCCGCCACGGCCGCTGCGACTTCGTCGATTCTGGCCCTGAGGTAGTCCGTGGTCTCTGGCTTGAAGGTGCGCAGGGTCCCCTCCAGCACGGCGCTGTTGGGGATCACGTTGGCCACCTTGCCGGCGTCGAAACGGCCGATGGTCAGAGAAGCCTCGTCCAAGGCCGACACTTCCCGGGCGATCAGTTCCTGAAGGGCCAGATAGATATGCACGCCCGTGTTGATGGGATCGATGCCCAGTTCAGGGGTGGAACCGTGGGTCCCCTTGCCGGTCAGGGTCATGCGGAAACCGTAGACCGCCGACATGGTGTAATGCCCATAGATAGCCCTGTTGTAGGGCAGGGCGCCGCCCACGTGCATGGCGAAGGCAGCGTTAACCTTCGGATTTTCGAGCACGCCGCGGTCGATAGCGGCCTGGGCGCCGGCGAAGATCTCTTCCCCCGACTGGAACAGCAGTTTTACGGTGCCCTTAAGCTCGCTTTCATGGGCCTTTAAAAGCTTGGCGGCACCTAAGAGCATGGCCGCGTGCAGGTCGTGGCCGCAGGCGTGCATACAGCCGTTCGAGGACGCGAAGGGCAGCCCCGTATCTTCCTGCACGGGCAGCGCGTCCATGTCACCGCGAAGCAGAAAACACTTTTCCCCGCGGCCAAGGGTGGCCACGACACAGGAACAGTCTTCATACACTTCATAGGGGACGCCCATTTCGTCCAGTTTCGACGCGACGAAGCGGACCGTCTGGGGCAGCTTGAGGCCAAGCTCGGGATTCTGGTGCAAAGTCCGGCGGTTGGCGGTGATTTCATCCTTCATTGCCAGAGCTTCTTGCATAAGAGGGTGCATTATTTTTTCCTCCTTAAACATCAATGATGATCTTTCAGTTTTCCTGGCGCGAAAAGGGTCTTTATACTCTTTCGCAGCTAAACGGCTTAATTGAAGACCGGGGCCGACCCCGGGGGCATCCAGTCGCTAAGAACTATCTCGGCCTTCGGCCTGCCCATTCTTACTGGATGCCCTCCGGGCCGTCCCCTCCGTGTCCATTTTGCGTTTTTATCGCAAGGTAATATTAGGCCTGTTTGGCGGAGCCTTTCTGGGTTTTTTCGAACATGAACATTCCCACGCCGACGCTGAAGAACACGCAGGCCAGCACGGGGAGGTAGTTGCGCGCGCCGGGCAGCCAGTTGAAGAACCCGGCGTTCAGGGCCAGGTAAAAAAGCACGCTGAAAGCCAGCACGACCACCGAAAGCTTGACGCTGTTCATGGCAAACTGCATCAGCAGAGCGCCGAAGAGGGCAGGAAGCAGGAATCCCAGAGCCGTCACCACACCGGGAGGCAGCATGGACAGGGCGGACTCGCCAAAAACGGCGCCGACAAAGAGCAGCAGCACGTTGATAATGATCGACACGGCCATGCCGAGGGTGGCGATCACCGCCCCTTCGGGAGTGCCCGGCTGCACGCCCACCGCCGCCTGAGCGGTGCTGGCGCAGGGGACCCTCATGTTCGAGATGTTCCCCGACAGAAAGGCCATGTAGGTGCCCACGGGGCCAAGCACGGGGAAATAGGAGATGGGCTCCACGATCCACAGGACCCCGAAGGCGGCAAGGCCGGCAATAACCGCCGTCAGCAGCGCCGCGGGCTGCGGCAGAAGGCCGTAGATCACCGCCAGCGCCACGGCAGGAGTAAAGCTCAAAACCACCCCGGCAAAGCCGGTAATCTTGCCGATGCGGTTCATCGCAGGCATATATTTATTTTCATAATATTCGTTGGTCTGTTTGTTCATCGTCGTTTTTCTCCTTTGATCGATCACTCAACGAAGCCTAGAGGGGCAGAACGGCCGTAATCAGAATACTTCCCAGCAAAGCGAAGGTCAGCGCCCATTCTCGGAGCCACTGCAAATTCTTTTTGCGGCAGATCGTCTGCAGGACGAACATGATCAGGGCGCCGAGAACAGCGGCTAAAGCGTGTTTATTCAATTTGACCAGGTGCTGCGCGGTCATGGCGGCAAAAATACCGATCACGGCGGCTCCCGAAAGAGCAATCAGTTTGGCGGAGTTGCCGCCGGTGATCTTGTTCTGCAGCACTTCCATCCTGTCGGCAAAGAGGGTCGCGAAGATCACCCATCCGATGGAACACAGGATCATGACCCACAGGCCCATGGCAAAGGCTTCGCCCGTCATGGCGTCGGTGCCCAGGGTGACGCCCACGGCGCTGGTCCCGATGCCGGCGGCGATGGCTTCGAACATCACAGAACCGATCAGGGAAAGGCGCATCCACGCCACAGGGCCTCCCATGGTCACCAGCAGCGACAGCATGCCGGTGAGCACCACGATCGAAGGGCCGATGGACGTGATGGCGCTGCTGCGCATGGCTCTGTTCATCTGCTCTTTCGACAGCCCCATTCCCGGCCCTTCGCGATAGGCTTTCCTGGCGAATAAAAGAGACTGCAAAATGACGACCACCACAGGGATTCCGCAGGCAATCCACATGACAAGACTTTTCTGGATATCGGCAACGTTCATACTACCATTCTCCTTGTATTGAGTTTTCTGCCGGAGCCCAAGGCTCCTCATAGCCGGCGCGGCGTTAAAAAAGGCTGCGCAGCCGCTTGCTTCATCGTCTATCCCGCAATCGGCAGCCGCAAGACAAATTGCCATTTACAACATGTCTCGACCGCAGTTTCGTTCCCCGTAAATAAAGAAGCCCTACCGCGGAAATTCTGCGAGCATGGCTTGATTTTACAGAGGATCAGCGGGAATGTCATTGGCCTTCGACGACGAATTTTTTCTAAATTTATGAGCACCGGAAGATTAACATGGCAAGTGTCAAAGTAAATGAACGCTTAGGACAATTCTTTAGCCTTGCCGTTGTCCATTTTATAGATCTCCAGAGCCAGCGTCAGGGCAAAACGGCTTTCACTCGATGCAAAATCACAGTCCGCAAGCTCGCAGATCCTGTTCCAGCGGTATTTCAGCGTGTTGTAATGCAGCGCGAGCGCGGCGGCGCACTCCTTCTTGCTCCAGTTATGGGCTACCATGGCCTGCAGGGTCTTGAAAAGTTCGCCTTTCTGCTTCCGGTCCCACGCGAGGACAGCGCCAAGCTGTTCCTTCACGAACTCGCGGACGGCGTCGTCGCAGACAATACGGTCGAGAACCCGGCTGGCTCCCATCTCGTGCCACCATGCGATCTGCCCGCCCCCCCGGCGGCCCCGGATGAGTTCCAGCCCTTTCCTCGCCTGATCGTAGCTTTTCCAGCAGGAGAACACGTCGGCGCACCGCTCTCCGATGCCAACGGTCACCGTGAACCCCGTCTCCCGGACGATGGCTTCCATCATGGGCCTCAGGACCGGTTCAAGACGTTTTTTCTCCTTTCCCGGCGCCGGCGAGGGCAGTATAAAAGCCGCCGAGTCGCTGAGCTCAGCAAAAGGAGCCTCGGGATTCAGCTCCCTCATGGAGCGGCCTATCATGGCAAAAATGCGGGCTTTCAGGTTCTCCATGGCGGAAAGGCCCGCTCCGCCGGCCATGGAACGGGTCATGCTGTCTTTGTAGTTGTCTATGTCGCAGACGATGACCATCTGCGGCCCCGTCAGGTTCCAGCCAAAGGCGCGGGCGCGGCTCCACACTTCCTCCTGAAGCCGCAGGTTATTGGTCAGGATGTCCTGGACGAACTCGCTGCGATAACGCCGCTCCGCTTGAGTTTGGGCGCTCCAGCGCTGGAAAAACAGCAGCAGCGCGCCCTTCGCCTGGGCGATGGGAATGGCGTTCCAAGGCCGGCGCAGTTCTTCCAGAGAGCTGTCGAATATAAGATAGGCCTGAACTCTCTCGTTCAGCGAAACCGCCTCATGGGGATAGGCTCTCAGCGTTTCGGCAAGAGGCGCGTCCTTGACTTTTGACTCGAAGGCCGCGTCTTCGGAACAGATGCAGTCAAACTCATTGGACAGCGTTTTCAGGGCCAGGTTCACGTGCGTGAAGTTGCGCAGCGTTTCAAGCAGCTCGTTCAGTCCCGCGCACTGGAGGCTCAGTTCGAAAAAAGTGCTGCGGACCGTATCGGAATATCGCAGCAGATGCGCCTGGTCCTGAATTACGCGCGACTGGACAGGATGAAGGATGTCGGCAAAGGCAAACTCCACGGGTATGGAAATCACGGGAAAACCCAGCTTGTCGGCCAGTTCGAGGACATGGGGCGCCAGGCTCTCGATATAGCGCCCAAACTTGATCCCCACGGCGGCGTTGCCGTGGTTGAAGGAATCCTGAATCAGGCTTTCCTGATCTTCCACTCGCTGGAAGGCGTATCCCGACGTGATGACCAGCTCCCCGCCCTGGGACCATCGCCAGCAGTCAGGCGCGTCGCCTACGGTGGTCCGCAGCACTTCGCGATTCAGCCCCGAAGCTCCGGCCAGAAGCTTGAAGCCGCGAAACTGAGGCATCTTGAGAATTTCCCCGACAGTGACCGTCATAGAGCGTCTCCTCCTTTTTACAGTACTGCTAAAAAAACGGCGAACAGCCCCGTTTGACATTCTTCCCCTGTATATAAACACAAGGCCCCTGCTTTTCCGCAGGGGCCTGATAAACTTAGCCGCCTACCGGCCAAGTCTGATTAATTATAATGGAGCGGACAACGGGGTTCGAACCCGCGACCCTCAGCTTGGGAAGCTGATGCTCTACCAACTGAGCTACGTCCGCAAAACGTGAGTATTATACGTCAAGTGCCCCAATCGCGCAAGGGTTATTTTCCAGAACCCAAAAGTACGCCTATGGGCTTGAGGTACCCCACATTGTCGCAGATGATCTTCACGATCACGGCAATCGGCACGGACAGCAGCGCCCCCGCGGCACCCCATATCCAGCCCCAGAGAAGCAGGAAGAACAGGATCACCATCGGGCTGAGATCAAGGCTGTCCCCCATCAGCTTGGGGCCGATCACGTTGCCGAAGGCCATCTCCACGAACAGAATGGCGAGCGCCGCCAGAAAGGGAACCGTCGGACTGGGATAAAACTGGATAAAAGCCAGCAGAATAGGCGGGATCGACGCGATAATTGAGCCCACGTTGGGAATGTAGTTCAGCACAAAGGCCAGACAACCCCACGCGGCGGCGAAGTCCACGCCCAGAAGCTTCAGCGACAGCCAGACGCCGACGCCCGTCATGGCGCTGATCAGGGTCATCAGGCGCAGATACTGCCCGATCTGCCTGTTGATGGCGACCAGCACCTCGTTCAGCTGATCGGCGTTGCCGCCGAAGGAGGCTTTCTGGACCTTTTTGCTGAAAATCCGCCGCCCCGAAAGGATGAAGACCAGGAAAAAGAGCATTGAAATAGCCGACGTCGAGAAATCCAGCGTCATCGCCATAAGGATCATCACGCCCTTCTGAAACCGTTCGCCCCAGTTGACGCTGCTCCACATGGACAAATTCAGATTGGAATGCTGAGAGATATCCTTAAATATGGCTGACAGGTTAGCCGCGTATTTGGGAGCAGCCGACGTGATATCGGACATGTAGTTGCTGACCAGGGCGCTGGCAAGCAGAAACAGGATCACCAGCACGATCGTTGCGAGCGCCGCGGTCAGGGCCTTCGGATAGTTCTGTCGGTCGAAAAAGGCGAAAATAGGCGATATGACGTAGGAAACCAGCCAGGCCAAGACCAGAGGTAAAAAGACGTTGCTGGCGAACTTCAAAACCATGGCGACGGCGATGACCGTCAGAATCACAAGGCACGGCGCGATCAGCCTGTTCTCCTTCATGAAAAACCTCATCTCCCTTGGAACTCTTCAAAATAAGGATCGATCCTTCGGAATCATTGTAACACGTCCCATCCTCTGAAAGAAAGCCCGTTTTTCACCGCCGCCCAGATCCCCGGAAAAAATCCGTTGCAGAACGACCCCGTCCTCCGCCGCTTTCGCGTTGGGGAACGGGGTCGTCATATTTCGGTTACTCTTCCGCCCTCGGAGCCGGCTCTTTGCGTTCGGGACGGTTTGAGCGGCGATCCTCCGAACGGGGACGGGGCGAGCGGGGACGGTCTTCGCGGCGAGGCGCGGGGCCTTGACGGCGGGGGCCCTTCGAGCCGACGATCGGGCGGATCGCCACCTTGCGTCCAGGCTCGACGCCGATGGAATGAGTTTCCACGTTGGTGCTCTCTTTCAGCGTCAGATGGACAATCCGACGTTCCCAGCTGGACATGGGCTCCAGGTAGACGGTACGGCGGGTTTTCATGGCGTCCTTGGCGGCGCTGAGGGCGATCCTCTCCAGGTCCTTCTCGCGGTGGCGGCGGAAACCGTCGCAGTCGAGGCGGATGCGGGGGGCTGGGCCGTCGTTGCGGGCCATCAGGTTGACCAGGTAATCCAGCGCTTTCAGCCCGTCGCCATGCTTCCCGAGAAGAATCTTGGTGTCGGGGCCGGACAGGTTCACCACGCCATCAGGCTGCACGTTCATGTCCAGCCTGAGCCAGGCGGCGTCGAGAACTTTTTCAAGAAGGGCCATGAAGCTGCGGATCTGCAAAGGATAGGCAGGACGCGCTTCAACGCGCAGCTTCCTGCCGAAGAGGCCAAAGAAGCTCTTCTCTTCTTCAACAACTTTCAGGAGTATTTCATCTTCCGGCAGTCCCCAATGAGCCGCGGCTTGGCTGCGCGCCTCGTCTTCCGAGGAAACTTCCAGCACCAGGACTTCATCATCCTGACGGTTTTCAATATTTTCCATGATTGCGGGACCTCCTTTGAGGGAAGCAAAACCCTTCCCCTGACAAAAATTATTACATCGAAGAGAGGAAGATCAACTAACGGGGGATGAAATCGTCGTCGCTATACTTGGGCTTGGGAGGCTGGGGCCGGTCGGGTTTGGGAGTGAACGTCGCCTTGGCGGGCGCGCTGTCCGTGCTGTCGGCCTTGGAGGCGCGGGGTTTTTCCTTCAGCAGCACAGGCTTCTCTTCCTTCTCGACCTTTTTGACGGTCCACCACTGCTGGGCGACGGCGAGGAAAGACGAGAATCCCCAGTACAGCATCACGCCGCCGGGCATGCTCAAGCAGATGAAGCCCATGAAGATGGGCATGAAGACGTTCATGGCGGCCATCTGGGCGTTGCCCGTAGAGCTCAGCTTCTGCTGATACCAGGTCAGCAGCACGATGACCAGAAGCAGGACCAGGTTGGGCAGATAGGCCCCAAACTGCAGCAGTCCCGAGGGGTTGGCGCTGACGCCCTTGAAGACGTCGGTAAAGCCCACTTCCGCCACGCTCTTGTAGACCATGCCCACGGCGTCAGCCATGGTGGTCAGCACCGAACCTTCCAGCGTGATTCCCGCAAAGGAAGCTCCGCCGAAGGAGGTCTCGCGCAGCACCTGGAACAGCAGGATCAGGATGGGAAGCTGAATCAGCAGCGGAAGACATCCGGCCGCCGGGTTGACCTTGTTTTCCTTGTAAAGGGCCATGGTCTCGCGGCTGAGGGCTTCCTTGTCGTTGGCGTACTTCTCCTGAAGGACCTTCAGACGCGGCTGCAGCTTCTGCATCTTCTGCATGCTGGTCATCTGCTTCGCGTTCAGGGGGTGCAGGATGACCCGCACCAACAGAGTCAGCAGGATGATCGACCATCCCCAGGACCCGGTGAGGCTATAGAGGAAATTCAAAAACTCGAATAGATACTTACTTGCGGCGCTCCACAAACTTCGTCACCTTCTCTGAAAAATAGGGTTATTTCTTATCTTGTGACAACGGCGGAACGGGATCGTAACCGCCGGGATTCCAAGGGCCGCATCTGACGAGCCGCCTGGCCGTCAGCATAAGCCCCTTGAACAGGCCATGAACCTTGAGAGCTTCAATGGCGTAACTTGAACAGCTGGGATAGAAACGGCAGCGGTGGCCTAAGAGCGGCGAAATCAGCAGCTTATAGGCGCGTATCAGCAGCACGCAAAGCCATACGCATATCCCAGACAGCGCCCGGCCAATCATCTTTCATGAACCCCTTTCGGCTCATCAGCGCCGCCAGATCGGCGTAAACCTGATCTGCTTTGGCCTGAAGGCCCTGCTCGTTCAGCGAGAGGATAAACCAACAGCCGTCTTTGACCCACGGATGGAGCCGCCGCACCGATTCTTTCAGCATGCGCCGGCCCCGGTTTCTCAGATGGGACTTGGCGATGCGCTTGCCCACGGCCATGCCATAACGCGTTCGGCCGTCGGGCGCCTCGACAAACAACAACCGCACCAGCCTGCCTTTAAAACGACCGCCGGTGCGGAATAGTGTGTCGTATTCCCAGCCCTGTTTAAGCCGTAATGAAGCGGGATATCGAAAGCCCAAGGCTCTCTGGTTAGACCGCGAGGCGCTTGCGCCCTTTGGCACGACGTGCGGCAAGCACGCCGCGTCCGCCGGCGGATCTGGAACGGGCGAGGAAACCCATGCTTCTTTTGCGGGGCCTGTTGTGAGGCTGAAATGTCTGCTTCAATCTGAACACCTCCTAATACTAATATCCAGCGTAGGGATAATCTCTCTGGATGACCAAAATCAGCCCTCGAACTATAGCACATTCTTCGGGTTCTTGTAAATATGCCAAAGTTAATTATAGGGGTTAATTAGATGAATTTTTTTTAGAGGAACTTGCGGAAGACTCTTCATGATGTTCCAATCAGGGCGCGAAACGGCCCTCCCGTCGAGAAGAACCACCTTGCCTTTGTCGGCGCTGGACCGCACCAGACGGCCGACCGCCTGACGCAACTGCATTTTAGCACAAGGCAGCACAACTTTCATGAAATTTTCTTTCCCCTCCAATTCCGCCCGAGCCTCCACGACGGGATCGCCGGGATGGGGAAAGGGAATCCTGTCGATGATCACCTGGGTCAGCGCGTCGCCGGGCACGTCGATCCCCTCACGGAAAGAGGCCATCCCTACCAGGGCGCTGCGTTCGCCCTTTTTAAACTGTTTCAGCAGCTCCGAACGGGGCAGGTCGCCCTGCACGAGAATTTCCAGGTTGTCCTTCTGGGCGTTCTGTTTCAAGTAGTCCGCCACGAACTTGTGAAGTTTTCTGGAAGACAGGAGGATCAGAGTGGCGCCGCCGTTTTTCTTCAGGTACTGGCGGCATACGCGGGCGACCACGTCCCCATAGTGAGGCGCCATGACGTTCATCCTCAGGTCCACCACGTGAATCTCCATCTGCGAGGCCAGGTCAAAGGGGGAATCGAGCAGCACCGTCTCGTCGGGTGCCAGCCCCGTCTCCTCGGACCAATACTCGAAAGAGTTGTCCACAGTCATCGTGGCGGACAGGGCGACCATCTTGGCGCCTTCCTCCAGATTGAAGGCCGCGGGGATGATTTGATTCCCGACAACGCTGGAACTTTTCAGGCTCTTGCCGTCGCGCCAGTAAGCCCAGTTCGGATAAGCCTCTACGCCGCAGCACCAGCGCAGCGCGTCCCGGTATGTGGAAAGTTCGTCGGCCCAGACTGAGAGCGTCCCTTCATCTTTCAGCGGAGAGTTTCCGAAAAGGTCCGCTGAAGCTTCCCGCACGTCCTTGAGGCGCTTTAAAACCTGGTCGCACTTCGACAGCAGGTCCAGGGTGTCGTTTTTCAGTTCCGGAGGATATTTCGTAAAGCTGCGGCCCTCGGGAAGCTTCATTTCAAGCTGGTCAAAAAGGCTGTTCGACGAATGGCTCAGCAGCGCCACTTCCTCGGCGAACTGGTCGGCCGTGCAGTTCACGCTCCGCAGCAGCGAAGGTTCCAGCTTATCCAGCCTAGGCGCCCGGCGCATCAGCCGCTGCCACTCCTTCTCCCCCACGTCGACCCTGGTGACGGAACGCGCCGCCTCTTCCATCCGGTGGGCCTCGTCGCAGAGCAGCAGCCCGAAGGAGACGGGAA
Organism: Pyramidobacter piscolens; assembly: GCA_004558205.1. Classification (GTDB taxonomy): domain Bacteria; phylum Synergistota; class Synergistia; order Synergistales; family Dethiosulfovibrionaceae; genus Pyramidobacter; species Pyramidobacter piscolens_A. Next base: position 31,164 of record SFDM01000012.1, on the reverse strand, counting down.
AGGGCTTTTTCTGGCCGAGCACATGCGAAAAATAGACGTGATAATTGGCCACGACCACGCGCCACTGCGTGGCCGCCCGGATCATCCGCGAGTAAAAACAATGGTCCTTATAGGGGCAGAAGGGCCCGAGGCAGGTCAGGTAGGACGAGGCGATGCGTTCCTTGGCCGGATGGTTGTCGCCGAGGTTCAGCTCGCTCAGGTCGCCCGATTCGGTACTGAAAAGCCAGCTGCTGATGTCCCGCGACGCTTTCCCCTGGTCCCCGTTGAAGTCCAGGAACCCTTCCTGGCCGATCTCGCGGGCCTTTCTGATGCAGGCGTAATTCCCCCTGCCCTTCAGAAGGCCGTAGGGCAGGTCCAGTCCCAGCACGTCCAGCAGGGCGGGAATGTCCTTCTCGATCAGCTGCTCCTGAAGGGTGATGCCCGACGTCAGCACCAGAACGGTCTGGTTGTTTTCAGCGGCCCAGCGCAGCGCGGGAATCAGCATGGCATAGGTTTTCCCAACGCCCGTCGGCGCTTCGGCCGCCAAAAGCCGGAGATCGGACAGCAGAAAATTTTCTATCTTTTCTGCCAAATCGCGCTGCTGCTGACGAAACTCGAAGTTTGGGAGGCGCTGTTTTAAAATTCCTTCACGACCGAAAAAATCTTCCATGCAATCACCGCAATTTTTTGGTAGAATAGATAGGTTCATAAAAAGCTCTCAAGGTTCCATGGGTGAAAAGTTTTTGCCCGGTCATCAGATTTCGCAGATTTCTTGACAAAATAACTTTTCAGTTGTTGCTAATAGGCCGAAGTCCGTGGTAGAATGCTAACTGTTTTGACTGGAGGAGGTGAACCAAAAGTGCCCAATAAGAAGTCCGCTATCAAGCGTGTCCGTACTTCTGAGAGAAACCGGCTTTACAACCGTTATTGGAAGAGCCGTTGCAAGACCGTCGTCAAGAGGGTTCTTGATTGTGTCGCGACCGGCGATGCAGAGCTCTCTGTGAAGCGTCTCAACGAAGCGCAGTCTGTCCTCGACAAGGCTGTCGTCAAAGGCGTGATCCACCGCAACACCGCAGCCCGCAGAAAGTCACAGCTGACGATGAAGGTAAAAGCCCTCTCCGCTTAACAATTTTCTGCTCACAAATGGCGTCGAAAGATGAGTGATATTCATCTTTCGACGCCACTTTTTTATGTCCTGGACAGGACGACCAGCAGAAGCTTTTCCAGCCCGTCCCAGCCCTCGCCTTCGCCGTTGCGCTCGCTCCACGAGAGGCGGATCAGCTCCCCGAGCCACAGGGAAAGGAGCGGCGCGCCGTAGAGGCGGGCCATGGCCTGAGCCGTTTTTTCCTGATAGGCCGTGAGCCTGAGGGCTTTGGCCGCGCCGGGGCCAAACCTGGAAATCATGCAGGCACCGCGGACCCTCTTGTGGATGGCGGCTATAAGGGGAATCAGCTCTCCGTCCTCGCGCAGGGCCGTCAGGTTTTTCACGACCTCCGTAACGTCGCCTTTCGCTAGGGCGTCCAGCAGATTCAGCAGGCTTTTCCCGCCTTCGTCCATGGACAGGGCGCGCACCAGCTTCTCGCTGATCCGCCCCTTCCCCGCGATCTGCCCCAGTTTGTCCGCCTCGCTGCGGAGCTCTTCCTCGTCTTCGATCCACTCTACAAGCATGGAAGCCGCCGAAGCGTCCATGGTGTACCCCTTAGATCTCGCAATCCGTTGAAGCCAGGTAATCCTCTGGGAGGGCCAGAAAGGAGCCGGCTCATAGCCCACGCTCTCGGCCTTCGCCCAGGCCGCGCCCAGCTCCTTCTGAAGAAGTTTTTCCGACAGGATCAGAAAGACCACGTCGGCGCCGGCGGGCTCCACCCTCGGCACAAAACGGTCAGGCAGAGGGCCCAGGGACTTCCCGTCGTCCACCTCGAAAATGCGGAGGGGGTTGAAGAGGCTCGGAGTTTGAGCCTCTTCAAAAAGATCCTCCCAGGCCGACGTTTCCAGACGCCGTTCCAGTTCGTAACCCTTCTTTACCAGTTTTCCGATGATCTCGCCGCGCAGTCTGGACTGGGCTCCCGCAGGCGCCGCGACCAGCAGCAGCGCGGGCATTTATTTCACCACCAGGTTGACCAGCTTTCCGGGGACCACGATGGTCTTGAGAATCGTCAGCCCCTCAAGGCGCTTCTTCACTGCCGGGTTCTCCATAACGGCCTTCAGCAGATCGTCCTTTCCGAGGCCGGCAGGAAGTTCCAGTTTTTCCCTGACCTTGCCGCTGAACTGGACGGGAACGATCACCGTATCATCTTTTGCAAGGTTCTCGTCATACTCGGGCCACTTCGCCTCGGCCACGCAGGGCTGGTGCCCTGCGATAGCCCAGAGTTCTTCGGCGATATGGGGCGCGTAGGGCGAGAGGATCCTCGCGAAGGGATCCAGCATCTGCCGGTAGCAGCAGTCGCATTTGTTCGCCTCGTTGATCAGCACCATCATCTGGGCAATGGCGGTGTTGAAATCAAGCGTGGACGTGTCGGCGGTCACTTTCTTGATGGTCTTGTGGAGCAGTTTCTTGAGCGATTCGGGCATTTCCGCGCCGCTCATGGGCTTGTTGCCAACCCTCCAGACCTTCTCGAGGAAGCGGTACACGCCCAGAAGCCCCTGGGTGGACCAGGGCTTGGCCATCTGCAGGGGGCCCATGAACATCTCGTAGAGCCTGATCGAATCGGCGCCGTAGTTCTTGATGATCTCGTCGGGGTTGATCACGTTCTTGAGGGACTTGGACATCTTGGCGACCACGCGCTCCAGCTTGACGCCCGTGCTCTTCTCCACGTAATTGTCGGGCGATACCTCCTCCACCTCGTCGGTGGGCACCAGCGACTTATCGGGACGCTGATAAGAATAGGAAGTGATCATGCCCTGATTGACCAGCCTCATGAAGGGCTCGTCGGTGTTGACCAGGCCGAGGTCGAAGAAAACTTTGTGCCAGAACCGGGCGTAGAGCAGGTGGAGCACCGCATGTTCGGCGCCGCCCACGTAGAGGTCCACGGGCATCCAGTAGTCAATGGACTCCTGGCTTGCGAAGGCCTTGTCGTTGTGCGGGTCAAGGTAGCGCAGATAATACCAGCAGGAACCGGCCCACTGGGGCATGGTGTTGGTCTCGCGCTTGGCCGGCGCGCCGCAGACGGGGCAGGTGGTGTTGACCCAGCTGTCGATGTTGGCCAAGGGCGATTCGCCGGTGCCCGTGGGCTCGTACTTCTCCACGTTGGGCAGAAGCAGAGGCAGCTGATCCTCGGGAACGGGGACCACGCCGCACTTGGGGCAGTGGATCAGGGGCATGGGCTCGCCCCAATAGCGCTGGCGCGAGAAGATCCAGTCTCTCAGCTTGTAGTTGACGGCGCGCTTGCCCTTGCCGCGCTCCGCCAGCCAGTCGATCACCTTTTCGATGGCTTCGTCCTTGCCGAGGCCGTCCAAAAAGCCGGAGTTGACGTGGACGCCGTCGCCCGTATAGGCGCACTCCTCCACGTTGCCGCCCTTGAGGACTTCGACGATGGGCAGGTCGAATTTTTTGGCGAACTCCCAGTCGCGTTCGTCGTGAGCGGGAACGGCCATGATCGCGCCGGTGCCGTAGGAGATCAGCACGTAGTCGGAGATCCAGATGGGGATCCTGGCGTCGTTGACGGGGTCGATGGCGTAAGCGCCCGTGAAAGCGCCGGTCTTGTCCTTGTTCAGTTCCGTGCGTTCCAGGTCCGATTTCAGCGACGCTTCGTGGGTATACTTCTCCACAGCCTCGCGGCACTCGGGCGTAGTAATTTTCCCGACCAGAGGATGCTCGGGCGACAGGACCATGTAAGTCGCGCCGAAGAGCGTGTCGGGACGGGTGGTGTACACCGTCAGCTCGCCCATGCCCTTTTCGAGCTCGAAGGTGACTTCAGCGCCGATGCTCTTGCCGATCCAGTTGCGCTGCATGGCCTTGATCGCCTCGGGCCAGTCGAGCTTGTCCACGTCCTGAAGAAGGCGCTCGGCGTACTCGGTAATTTTCAGCACCCACTGGCGCAGGTTTCTGCGATGCACCTGAGCTCCGCAGCGCTCGCAGTGGCCTTCCTTGACTTCTTCGTTGGCAAGCCCCGTCAGGCACGAGGGGCACCAGTTGATCGGAATCTCGGCCTCATAGGCCAGCCCCTTCTTAAACATCTGCAGGAAAAGCCACTGAGTCCAGCGGTAATACTCGGCGGTATGGGTCGACACCTCTCTGTCCCAGTCGTAGCAGAATCCCAGCGACTTGATCTGTTTCCGGAACACGTCGATGTTATTTTCCGTCGTCACCTTGGGATGGGTGCCCGTCTTGATGGCATAGTTCTCGGCAGGCAGGCCGAAGGAATCGAATCCCATGGGATGGAGGACGTTGTAGCCGTTCATCTTCAAGTAGCGGGAGTAGATGTCCGTCGCCGTGTATCCCTCGGGATGGCCCACGTGCAGCCCCGCGCCCGACGGATAGGGGAACATGTCCAGTACGTAACGGCGCTTTTCCGGCGGAACCGAGGGGTCTTCAGTGACCTTGAAGGTCTTATGCTGTTCCCAGTAGTCCTGCCATTTCTTTTCTATCGCTTTAAAATCATAATCCATTTGACGTCCTCCTAAAATAGAGCTCGCGCAGAGAAAAAACTGCCGTGATTATAGCATTTTCTTCTCCCCGTGAAAATTGATCGTTGTTATGGAAGCACCGACGTTTTCGTCAGAGCTTCGCTCACAGAAAAAGCTTTTATGATTTCGATATCGGCGGTCAGGGGCGGCAAGTCCTCCCGCGAACTGATCACCGCTTTTTTGAATCCCAGCCTGGCGGCCTCGCGCAGCCTCTGGGCCAGCCCCGAGACGGGACGGACCTCGCCGGCCAGCCCCACCTCGCCGATCATACAGCAATCGGGGCCCAGGCTTCTTTCGGTCAGTGCCGACGCGATCGACGCCGTGACCGCCAGGTCCGCCGCCGGGTCGTGGATTTCCAGCCCCCCCGCCACGTTGCAGTAAATATCCTGCCGCATGGAAGCGACGCCGCAGCGGCTCTGGAGCACCGCCAGCAGCATGGAGATCTTGTTGGCGCCCAAGCCGATGCCGGCACGCCGGGGATAGGCGAAGCTGCTCTCGCTGGCCAGCGTCTGGATTTCAGCCACCAAAGGCCGTGTGCCTTCCATCAGCACGGTCATGACCACGCCCGACACGGTGCTGTCGGAACGGTTCCAGTAAAGATAGCTGGGATCGGGCACCTCCACCAGGCCGTCGCGGCTCATCTCGAAGATTCCCATCTCGTCGGTGCCGCCGTAACGGTTCTTGCTGGCCCTGAGGGTCCTGTATACCGACGAGTTGTCGTCGGCGAACATCACCACGGCGTCCACCATATGCTCCAAGAGCATGGGGCCCGCGATGCGCCCTTCCTTCGTGATGTGGCCGACCAGCACCATGGGGACGCCGCGCTCCTTCGCGTAGTTCACGCAGACTTGGGCGACGGCGCGGACCTGGGTCGGCGAACCGGGCCATCCCGGCTCCTGGTTGGTCCTCATGGCCTGCACGCTGTCCACCACCACCAGGCTGTGATCCTTGACGAGCTCCAAAGCCTCGTCGATCACCGTGTGGCAGCACACGTCCAGCCCCTGGTGCAGAATTTTCAGCCGTTTTGCCCGAAGCCCCAGCTGCGACGGCGATTCCTCGCCCGATACGTAGAGGACTTTGCCTCCCGCTCCCGCGATATGGCCGCAGACTTGAAGCAGCAGCGTGGATTTTCCAATGCCGGGCTGGCCTCCCAGCAGCACCACGCCGCCCGGCACCCAGCCGCCTCCGAGAACCCTGTCAAGCTCGCCGAAGCCGGAACGCAGACGGGGCGGAGGTTCCAAGGACTGGATGCCCACTGAGGTCAGGATACGCGCCCTGCCTTCCGACAGAGGGCCGGGCGCGACGGCCAGCTCCTCCTCCATGGATCCCCAGGCCCCGCATCTCGGGCACTTTCCGGAAGGGGCCGAGGCGACGTATCCGCACTCAATGCAGCAATATCTTTTCGCGTCCTTTTTTGCCATGGCCCCCTCCTGCTTTTTCAAAAAGCCAGATCAGCGCTTATAACCGATGATCTTTCTGAGCAGCGTCTTGCGGTCTTCGATATCGGCTTCGTTCTCGACTCCCAAAGGCGTAAAGCCGTCCACGACGCCGGCGATGCCTCTGCCCTGCCCCGTCTCGGCCACCAGGACCTGCAGCGGGTTGGCCGTCGCCGCGAAGACGCGGCACACTTCCTGACAGTTTTTGACGCGGTCGAGCACGTTGATCGGGAATCCCTTCCTCATGACGATAATGAAGCTGTGGCCGCAGCCGATCCGGCTCGCGTTTTCCACGGCGCAGTCGATCAGGTCCTGGGCGTTGCCGTCAAAGCGGATCTTGCGGTCTCCAGAAGCCTCGCAGAAGCCAATGCCGAACTCGATGGAGGGTGAAGAGGTCACGAGCGCCTCATAGAGATCCTCCACTGTCTTGATAAAATGACTCTGTCCTAGGATGACGTTGCAATCCTCCGAAAAGTTCACCTGCACGACCTGCCAATTGAGTTTATCTGCCATGTGTCTTCCCCTCCATATCATAAGTCTGTAAAACTGGCCCTAATACTACAACAGTTAGAGCGCGAATACAAACAAAAAAAGGAACCACTTTTAAGAAAAAAAGCGGTTCCTCTTCATGAAAACTAAAAACTACTTGCCGGCGCTCTTCTTTTTGAGCTCCTGAATCACGTCGTTTGTGATGTCCACGCCGCCGAAATGCACCGCCGACGCTTCGACGATAACCGTCAGGTTCTTCGCGCGGGCCACGGTCCTGATCGCCAGGCGCATCTCCTTGAAGATGGGCTCCTTAAGCTTCATCTCTTCCTCGGCCACCTCACGGCGCGTCTTGTCGACCACTTCGGCCGCCTTCTTCTTGTCGGTGACCTTCTCGAGAGCCGCCTTGACTTCCTTGTCCTTCGCCTGATAGATCGCTTCGATTCTCTTGGTCACCTGCTCAATGCGCGGATGGTTGAAAAGAACTTTCTGAGCATCTACGACGCCGACCGTATCGGCGGCAAAGGCTGCCCCCGCGACAGTCAGGACGACAACCGCAATCAATGCGCACACAGAAAAAGATTTTGCGTTCTTCAAATTGAAGACCTCCTTATTCAGCTTAGACGTACTTGGCAATTTTACAGCCAAAGTCACTTCTCGTCCAGTGGATCAGAGAAATTCGCGGCAAATCAGGCCAGCAAGCGCCTTGCAGGGACATAAAAAAGAATGCGGCGCTTTTTTAAATTAAGCGCAAACAGCAGGGACGGAATTCATCTTTTCTGGTAAACTTAGCCCATGAACGGTCATAACTTTAAATCTGAGGAGGAGAACCTTCATGAAATATGATCCCCATTATAATCCTTTTCCGTCGAGAAGAAATCTGATTTACGGCTCGCGGGGCATGGTCGCCACGTCCCATCCCCTGGCAGCCCAGGCTGGCCTGGAAATACTCAAGCAGGGCGGCAACGCCGTGGACGCGGCCATCGCCGCGGCCGCCGCTCTGACCGTCGTTGAGCCAACGAGCAACGGCCTGGGAAGCGACAACTTCGCGATCATCTGGAAAGACGGCAAAATGCATGGCATCAACGGCAGCGGCCGCGCGCCCCTGGCTTTCAAGCTCAAGGAAATTCTCGCCCAGGGCTGGAAAAAGGTACCCACCTGCGGCTGGCCTTCCGCCACGGTTCCGGCGGCTCCCAAGACCTGGGCGATCCTCGCCCAGACCATGGGACGCCTGAAACTGGAACAGACCCTGGCCCCCGCCATCGACTACGCCTCGAAGGGGCACGCCGTGGCCCCCACGGTGGCGTACAACTGGCGTCTCGCCAACGAGAATTATAAGAAGAACTTCGTGGGCCCCGAATTCCAGCCCTGGTTCGACACCTTCGCTCCCGGAGGAAAGACACCGGCGGCAGGATCCCTGTGGAAAAACCCCGATCAGGCAAAAACGCTCCAGCTGATCGCCCAGACCAACGCCAAGGCCTTTTACGAGGGCGAGATCGCCGAAAAAATCCTTCAGTTTTCCATGACCTCCGGCGGCTATCTGTGCGAAAAAGACCTGGCCTCGGTCGATCCCGAGTGGGTCAAACCCATCAGCGCCGGCTACAGAGGCTACGACGTTTGGGAAATCCCGCCCAACGGGCAGGGCATCACGGTCCTCATGGCGCTGAACATCCTAAAGGGATTCGAGTTCAGCCACAGGGACGCCCCCGAGACTTTCCACCGGCAGATCGAAGCCATCAAGCTCGCCTTCGCGGATTCGCTGCGCTACGTAGCTGACCAGAAATTCGTCTCCGTCCCTGTCGAAGGCATGCTCTCCGACGAGTACGCCGCCCGCCGGCGCAGCCTCATCGGCGGCACTGCCAGGATCCCCGAGGCTGGCGAGCCCGAAGGGTCGGGCACCGTCTACCTGTGCACCGCCGACGAAGAAGGAAACATGGTTTCCTTCATCCAGAGCAACTATACGAGCTTTGGCTCCGGCATCGTGATCCCGGGCACGGGAATCTCCCTCAACTGCCGCGCCAAGGGATTCTCCATGGATCCCGAGCATCCCAACGTGATCGCTCCCGGCAAGCGCCCCTACTGCACGATCATCCCGGGATTCCTCACGAAGGACGGCCAGCCCGTGGGCCCCTTCGGCGTGATGGGCGCTTTCATGCAGCCCCAGGGGCAGCTCCAGCTGCTGATGAACGCCATCGACTTCCACATGAACCCTCAGCAGGCCCTGGACGCTCCCCGGTGGCAGTGGCTGAAGGACCTCACCGTGGAGGTGGAGCCCGGTTTCGACCCAGCGGCAGCTCAACGCCTGGCCCGGATGGGACACGACGTGCGCTTCGCCCTGGACTCCAACGCCTTCGGCCGCGGCGAACTGATCTGGCGCACCGACGAAGGCACCCTGGCCGGCGCCACGGAATCCCGAGCCGACGGCTGCGTAGCCGCGTGGTAATATTCACCCCAAAGTACGGCTTGGCCGATAAACGTAAAAACGCCCTCCCTTTCGGGAAGGCGTTTTTTGTTTATCGCGATTACTTCAGTTCGCCGCTTTTGCGCTTGGCGTCGAAATCCTTGACCAGATCCTTCATGACCTTGGTCATAAGAAGAAGCCCTATCAGGTTGGGAATCGCCATAAGGCCGTTCAGAGTGTCGGCCAGATCCCAAAGGGAAGTCAGCCACTGGGCTCCGCCCCAGCCGCCCAGCACGACGCCCGCAACCCACAGGATCTTGTAGACGGGGATGGCGCCCACGGGGAACAGGTAGGTCAGAGCGGTCTCGCCGTAGTAGTACCAGCCCAGGATCGTGGACAGGGCGAACATGGCGAGTCCAGCGGACAGGATCGTGGTGCCCCAGCCGACGCCGAGGGCCGCGTCGAACCCGGCCAGGGTCAGCTGAGCGCCCGTAAGATTGACGCCGGCTTCGCTGGTCAGAACGCCGGTGGTCATGATGACCAGCGAGGTCAGGGTGCAGATGATGATGGTGTCCATGAAGACTTCAAAGATGCCGTAAAGCCCCTGGCGGACAGGATGGTCGACCTGCGCTGCCGCGTGGACCATGGGCGCGGAGCCAAGGCCGGCTTCGTTGGAGAACACGCCGCGGGCGATGCCGCGCTTGATGGCTTCCTTGACGGTCCAGCCGACGATAGCGCCGGGCAGGGCCATGGGATCAGAGAAAGCGCCCTTGACCGCCGCCGCAAAGGAGGGGCCGATCATGGCGGAGTTCTTGCAGACCACGACGATAGCGCCGGCGATGTAGACGATGGCCATGAAGGGGACCAGGTAGACGGTGATCGTAGCGATGCGCTTCAGGCCGCCGATGATAACCAGGCCCACGAGGACCGCCATAACGATGGCCGTGTAGATGTGGGGAACGTTGAACGCCATGGAGACGGCTTCGGCGGTGGAGTTGGCCTGAACCATGTTGCCGATGCCGAAGGAGGCCAGCAACGTGAAGAGGGCGAAGACGACGGCGAGCCACTTCATGCCGCATCCCTTTTCAAGGATGTACATGGTGCCGCCGCGCCAGGCGCCGGTCTCGTCCTTCTCGCGGAAGTGGACGGCCAGGGAGACTTCGCAGAACTTGGTGGTCATGCCGAAGAACGCGGAGAAGAGCATCCAGAACAGCGCGCCGGGGCCGCCGAGGTGCAGGGCCGTCGCCACGCCCGCGATGTTGCCCGTGCCGACGGTGGCTGCCAGGGCAGTAGCCACAGCGGCGAAGGAAGAAATGTTGCCTTCTCCCTCGGACTTCACGAGGAGCTTTCCGAAGACTTCCTTAAGCATCACGCCAAAATAGCGAAGCTGGGGAAAACCGAGAATAAACGTGAACCAGATACCAGTACCGACCAGCAGAGTCAACATCCAAGGGCCCCAAACGATACCGTTGATAATACCATTCCAGTGCATAATCGCTTCCATAAAACCATCTCCTCCTAAAAAATGATCATCCATTACGCTTATCACTATGTTAAAAACGCCAGAGGGCAGTCCGGCGTCCAACATCAGGGTGAAACAGGGCGAGCGTGAAAACGAAATCTAAACAGGTGGGGATAGCCTTGCTGAACAATATTTTCTTTATGGTAAAGATTACCATCTTTTTGAAACTTTGTCCAGCCGTCTTGAGGCTCAAAGGGCTTTCCAATGCTCCTCTTTCCGCCGATATGAGATATTTTTTTCATCATAAAGCAGTTTCCCATGGATAAAAGCACAAAAAGCCAAATCAAATTATCCTGACCGCAGAAGATTTTCTCTTGTTATAAAAAAGATGACAATAGAGTTTTTTACAACAAAACGCATAAACATTCTGCCCTGTTGTAAGATGCAATAATATTTGGCAAAAAACACTTAAACCACTCTTTTTAATACATCGCTTTTTTAATTTGCCAAATTGCCCGCCTCTGAAAATAAACAATAATCAGTTATATTGACGGATTCCCAGATCCTTTGAAAAATCGAAAAACGCGAAAAAAAGCTCTTGACTTAGAGTCCACTCCAGGTGATAGAGTCCAAACGTCAACGAAAATTCAGAGACAAACTTCACGCAAAGGATGGGAATCACCTATGAAAAGCGAACTTATGGCAGCGGCGCTTCTGGCAGTTTCAATCATGGCTGCGGGAACTCCGGCTCACGCAGCACCCGCTAAAAAGACCCTTATCGTCTACTACTCCTGGGGCGGCAACACCCGAGTCGTGGCTGAACAGATCAAAGAGGCCACAGGCGCGGATCTTTTCGAAATCGTCCCCGTCAAGCCCTACCCCACAGCTTACCGTCAGACCACAGAACAGGCAAAACGGGAGATCAACGCGGACTTCAGGCCCGAAATCAGGGGCAAAGTGGCCAACATGGCCTCCTACGACGTGATCATTCTTGGCTCGCCCTGCTGGTGGGGCACCGTGGCGCCGGCCGTGATGACCTTCCTCGAGAGCTACGACCTGTCGGGAAAGACCATCGCGCCCTTTATGACCCACGAAGGCTCCCGCATGGGGCACAGCGAATCGGACATCAAACGCCTGGCGCCTCGCTCGACTCTGCTCGGCGGCCTTCCCATCAGGGGAGGTTCCGTTCGGGAAGCAAAAGACGACGTGATCCGGTGGCTGCGCGGCAAGGGACTTCTCAATTAACCGGAGGATGACGGGACGAAGTCCCTCTGAACTTGGCGGAGGGACTTCTATTTTTTTGCGAAAAAGCGCCGATAGGATATAATGGGATCTGCCGCTGGTCCGATGGCTAAAAGGCCGATCGTGGCCGAACAGGCTGAAAATCTGACTGTGTCCGCGGTCTGCCGTTCCGATCTTCCGGTCTTACCTTTATGTATGCCGATGACAGGATGGGAACGCCGAAACATGATTTCGCGCGGGCTTCCGCATAGATCAAAACTCCAAGGAGGCGTTATGAATGAATCCAAAGAGGGCCGTTAAATTGATTGTGGACTTTGCAATGCTCGTCCTGATGCTGCTGGCTCTGGCCTATCACCTGACGGGCAATCTGGGGCACGAAATCACCGGCGTCCTCCTGGGCGCGCTGTTCGTCCTGCACAATCTGCTCAACTGGCGCTGGTACGGCGCGCTGCTGAAGGGGAAATACGGCCTGCACCGCTCTTTGAACTCAGCGGTCAACCTGCTGCTTGCGGCGGACATGACCATTCTGATGGTTACGGGCGTCATGATTTCCCTGGATCTCTTCGCGTTCCTTAAGATCGAAAACGATTTTTCCGCGCGCCAGGTCCATACTCTCGCGGCCTACAGCGGCCTGATCCTCATGTCCATACACCTGGGTCTGCACTGGGACATGCTCATGAACGCCGCGCGCCGCGCGCTGAAGATCTCCGACCCAAGCCGCCTGAGAACAGCGCTGCTCCGATGCGCCGCCGCGGCGATAGCCATCTGGGGCGTCAAGTCCACCTTCGACATGGATCTGTGGCTGAAGCTCTTTTTCGGCGCAAGTTTCAGCTTTTGGGACTTCGAACAGTCCATCGCCCCCTTCTTCGCCGCCTGGCTGTCGATCATGGGGACCTTTATCTCCCTCACCTATTACACGCTGAAAGAAAGCGGCGTCCAAGAGCGCCGTTAAAGTCGTTCTCACAGAACCGGGGACGCGCATAAAAAACAAATTGGCTCTTTTCTTATCACGAACATGGGGTTTACAGGAGGATCATCAAATATGAATGAAAAAAATCAGAATATCGCCGCCATCCCGGGCTGGAAAACCGCCGAAAAAACCTTCGGCTTTCACACCTCGGAAAGGAGGCTGCCCCGATGACGGCCATGTCCTGGACGCTCTTCTTATATGTGGCCGCAAGCCTGCTGCTGCCGCTCAAAATGCCCTGGCCCTGGAAGCTGCCCTGCGCCGCGGTTTTACTGGCCGTAGCTCACAAGAACCAGATCTTCCAACGACTCGGCGGCGGCATGTTTTTCGCCCCCGAACTGCCACGGCCGTTGATTCTGCTCTTCGCCTGGCTCTACAGCGCCCTGGTCATCATGCTGTTTATGCTGATCCTGAAAGACGCGGCCTGGGTTCTCTGGAAGATCTTCGCGAAGGGCCGGGCTTTTCCGGTGAACGGAATCGCCCTGGCCATCGTCCTTTCCTCGGCGCTGCTGTCGCTGTACGGCACCTGGGCCGCCTTCAGGGTCCCCGAGGTAAACATCCAGGAGGTTCGCCTGAAACGCCTGCCAAAGGAGTTCGACGGCCTCAAAATAGCCCTTCTGGCCGACCTTCACGCCAGCGCGGCTAACCAGGCTCCGCTGCTCCAGGCCATCGTGGACAGGACCAACGCCTTGAATCCCGACGTCATTTTGCTGAACGGCGACATGGTGGATGGGACCGTGGCCCGCCGCGAAAAAGACGTGGCGCCGCTGGCCCGGCTGAAAGCCCGCATCGGCGTGTGGGGCTCTTCGGGCAATCACGAGTACTACTCAGGCTATCAGGCCTGGCTGCGGAAGTTCAAGGAGCTTGGCATCACCATGCTTGAAAACAGCCATGCCGTCCTGGAAGCCGGCGGCAAAGAGCTGGTTATCGCCGGAACGCCCGACCATCAGGGCGCGCGCTCTGGCTTTGAAGGCCCCGACCTACCCAAAGCCCTGAAAGGGGCCCCTCGGGACGCGCCGGTGATCCTCATGGCCCACCGGCCTGAAAGCGCCCGGGAAAACGCGGATCTGGGCGTGGACCTCCAGCTTTCGGGCCATACCCACGGCGGCATGATGCCCGGCCTGGACCTGTTTATCGCCCGGTTTAACGGGGGGTTCGTCAAGGGATGGTACGGCCTGGGCTCCATGAAGCTTTACGTCAGCCCCGGCACGCTGCTCTGGAACGGCTTTCCCCTGAGGATCATGGACCCTTCGGAAATAACGCTGTTCGTACTGAGATCGGAAGAGGCCTAGCCTCGCTTCGGCCCTGGGATTCCGCGCCTTTTCCTTTCGGCCGGCCGCGGATTGGATCGAAGTGCCTGCCAAGGGATTTCCGCCGAGCGATCGATAGCCAATAAAAAAATGGACAAGAACGCCGCGCATGATGGAAAGCGGCCACAATAGGAGGAAACGCATCATGGAATACAGGCTTTTAGGACGCACGGGGCTCTCGGTCAGCGCAATCGCGCTGGGCTGCGAAGGCTTCGTCGGAAAAAGCGCTGAAGAGGTGACGAAGGATTTCGATTTCGCCGAAAAAGCGGGCGTCAATTTTTTCGACTGCTACACGTCGAACCCCGAAACCCGTTCCTGCATCGGCCAGGCTCTGAAGGGCCGCCGGGACAAGTTTATCATACAGGGGCATCTCTGCTCCGTCTGGGAAGACGGGCAGTACCTGCGCTCCCGAGATGCCCGCAAAACCGAGGCGGCCTTTGAGGACCTGCTGAAACGCATGGGCACCTCTTGGGTCGACGTGGGCATGATCCACTATATCGACGCCGCGGAGGATTTTCACGAGGTCTTCGGCGGCGAGATCATCAAACTGGCCCTGCGCCTGAAAAAAGAGGGCAGGGTCAAGCACGTGGGCATCAGCAGCCACAACCCCGAAGTCGCCGCCATGGCGGTGAAGACCGGCCTTGTGGACGTGCTGATGTTCTCCATCAACCCCTGCTACGACATGCAGCCCGCGGGCGAGGACGTGGAACAGCTCTGGGCCGACGAAGCCTACGCCCACGAGCTGCACAACATGGACAGGGAGCGCGAAAGCCTTTACGAGCTCTGCGAACGCCTGGGCGTAGGCATCGACGTGATGAAAGCCTACGGCGGCGGCGATCTGCTGAGCGCCGAGAACTCCCCCTTCGGCAGGGCCTTCACGGCTGTACAGTGCCTCGAGTACGCCCTGACCCGCCCCGGCGTCGCGGCAGTCATGGCGGGCTGCAGGACCCGCGAGGAGATACAGGCCGCGCTGGACTGGTGCGGCGCCACAGACGCCGAGAAGGATTACGCGTCCGTCATGGCCGGCATGGAACGTTTTTCCTGGCAGGGCCACTGCATGTACTGCGGCCATTGCGCTCCCTGTCCCATGGGCATCGACGTGGCCAGCGTCAATAAGTATCTGAGCCTGACCCGCGAAGGCGAGGAACTGCCCGAAACCGTCCGCGAGCACTACCGCCTGCTGCCCCACCACGCGTCGGAATGCGCGGAGTGCGGCAGCTGCATGGGGCGCTGTCCCTTCGGCGTCGACGTGATCGGGCATATGAAAAGCGCCGCCCGGCGTTTTGGAATGTGATCTTTGAAACGAGGAGGACGAGAAAACATGAAAAAATTTGGTTTCGGACTGATGCGCCTGCCCCTGCTGGATCAGGAGGACCCTAAGAGCATCGACCTGCCCCAGATGGAGAAAATGGTGGACCTCTTTCTCGAAAGAGGCTTCACCTATTTCGACACGGCCTACATGTACCACGCCTATGAGAGCGAAAAGGCCATCAGGGAAGCGCTGGTCAAGCGCCATCCCCGCGGCAGCTTCACGCTGACCACCAAGCTGCCCGTGGTCTTTTTGAAGACGAAGGAAGACCAAGAGCGCATCTTCAAGGAACAGCTCGAAAAATGCGGCGTCGACTATTTCGATTACTACATGCTCCACGCCATGAACGGAGGCCGCTGCGGCCTGGTGGAAAAGCTGGACAGCTTCGGCTTCCTCCGCCGCCTCAAAGAAGAGGGCAAGGTCAGGCAGATCGGCATGTCCTACCATGACAACGCCCAGCTGCTCGACGAAATACTGACGGCCCATCCCGAACTGGACTTTGTGCAGCTTCAGCTGAACTATCTTGACTGGGACAACGAGAGCATCCAGTCAGGCAAGTGCTACGAAGTAGCCGCCAAACACGGCAAGCCCGTGATCGTCATGGAGCCCGTCAAGGGCGGCACGCTGGCCAAGGTGCCCGCCGAAGCTGAAAAGCTGTTCAGAAGCCACCGCCCCGGCCAGTCGCCCGCGCTGTGGGCCATCCGCTTCGCCGCCAGCCACGAGAACGTCATGATGGTGCTGAGCGGCATGACAAGCCTGGAACAGATGGAAGAAAACAGCCGCTGCATGCAGGATTTCCAGCCCCTTTCCCAGGAGGAGTTCGAGGTCGTGGGCAAAGCCGTAAAGATCATCAACGACTCCGTGGCCATCCCCTGTACCGCCTGCCAGTACTGCGTGGAAGGATGCCCCAAGCATATCCCGATCCCCAAGTATTTCGCGCTTTACAACGCCGAAAAGCAGGCTCTGAACAAAGGCTTTTCCACCCAGCAGGTCTACTACGCCAACTACGCCAGCACCCACGGGAAAGCGTCGGACTGCGTGGGCTGCAAACAGTGCGAGCGTGCCTGTCCGCAGCATATCCACATCACAAGCTGGCTGAAAGAGGTCGCACAGACCTTTGAGAAGTCAAAGTAAGGGAGCGCAGGGAAAATGCTGATAGCGGAAGTAAGCAAGAAATACGACCTTTCGAACGACACGCTTCGCTATTATGAACGGATTGGGCTGATTCCGGCGGTCAAGCGGAATAAAAGCGGCCTCCGCGATTACGACGAGACAGACTGCCGCTGGATCGAGTTTATCAAGTGCATGCGCAGCGCGGGGCTCCCCATAGAAATGCTGATCGAGTACGTATCGCTGTTTCAGCAGGGTGACGAGACCTTCACGGCGCGCAAGGAACTTCTGATCGAACAGCGCAACCTGCTGGCCGACCGCATCGAAGAAATGCAGGCCACGCTGGCGCGGCTGAACACCAAGATCGACCGCTATGAAAAGACCGTGAAGCCCGCCGAGCAGGAGCTGAAAAGAGTAAAATAACCGCCGGAATAAGAAAATTCGGCTATAATCTTTTCGTTCTGCATGCAAATTCTTGACGGGAGGTCCTTTCATGATCATACGGGAGATGAACGCGCAGGATTGGGTCGCAGTGGCGAGAATTTACGGCGAAGCTCTGGAAAAGGGGCTGGCGACCTTTCAGACCACGGTCCCGTCCTGGGAAGAGTGGGACCGGGCACATATCGCCCAGTGCCGCCTGGCAGCCGAAGAGGCGGGCGTCCTGCTGGGCTGGATCGCTTTGTCCCACGTATCGGCGCGGGCCGTCTATAAAGGCGTCGCCGAGGTCAGCGTCTACGTGGCCGGAACGGCACAGGGAAAAGGCGTCGGAAAGGCGCTGCTCCAGGCGCTGATCGTCCGCTCCGAACAGGCCGGATTCTGGTCGCTGCTGGCAGTCATCCACAGGATCAACGAGGCCAGCCAGCGCCTTTTCAAAAGCTGCGGCTTCCGCGAAATCGGCTACAGAGAGCGCATCGCCCAAGATAAATTCGGCCGCTGGCTGGACACGCTCATGTTCGAACGCCGGAGCGCTATTGTCGGAACGAACTGACCGGGCAACCGGCGTCACTCGTGAAACGTCCCAGGTGCGAAGAAGCCTTCCCCCGGCCCAACCGGAGGCGTACGTTATGTACGCCTCCGGTTGGGCCGGGGGAAGGCTTCTTCGCACCTGAGACGTTTATCGAGCGCCACCGCCCCGCCTACTGATATGAGTGGTGATTCTACAACATTAAAGTCAAAAGATTTCAACGCAAAGATACTGAGGAGAAAGGGCGTAAAGGTTCGCAAAGGAAAACCTTGAAAGACTTTTAGAACCGCAAAATCAAGCAAAACATATAAATCGCCATCACTCCAATTCGTTTTAGTTGATAATTTAGGTCTATTTTTCCTTTGCGGCCTTTGCGCCCCTTCGCGTTGTAATCTTTTGACCTGGCTTTTCAGCCCGAGAAATGAACTTAAAAGAGCGCCGTGAAATGTTCCACGTGGAACATTTCACGGCGCTCTTTTTTTGTGGCAAACTGAAATTGGTTACTGGGCCTTGACTTCAAAGCTGATGGTTCCCAGGCTGCCGAAATCGACCGCGTAGGAGCCAGGTTTAGCGGGCTTCATGGCGCCCATGGCGCCGGAGATGACGATCTGGCCGGGCTCCACGGTCCGCCCGTGCTTGACCACGTTGTTCACAATCCACAGCAGGGCTTTCCACTGGTCTCCCAGAGCGTCCGAGCCCTTGCCGGCGTTGAAGGCTTCGCCGTTGCAGGTGGCCTTCATCTCCACGGCGTTCAGGTCCAGATTGTCCAGGGGCATTTCCGTGCCAATGATATAGCCCCAGGACCCCACGTTAGCGGCGATCATGTCGAAGGCGGTCACGCCGTTAAGGGTCTCGAAGGCCACCAGAGGCACCTCGATGGCGGGGAACACGGCGGAGACGCAGGCCTTCAGCTCGGCTGCGTCCTTCAGGGGTTTGTCGATCTTCTTGCCGAAACGGAACCCCACTTCCTCTTCAAGCATGATGCCCTTGCGGCTCAGAGTGATAACCGAGCCCTCGGCAAAACGCCCCGATTCGAAGAGCACGGCCGTGGCCGGATCGGAAGCTCCGAACTTTTCCATCAATGGCTTGGCGGTCAGAGCGCCCTTGTAACCGGCGATCTTCTCCGTTTTTAGGCGGGCGTCCACATAGGCGTTCTGGACTTTATAGCCAAACTCCACGTCGGTAGTCTTGAACTCCTTGGAAAGCGTCGGCGTCGCGGCGGCGTTTTTCTCAGCCGTCAGCAGAGCCGCGGCCATCTTCTCCGCGCCGCCGTCAAAGGGACACACTCCCAGCGCGTAGCACGCAGCCAGAGCGACGATCACGAGGACCGCTAATCTTTTCAACCATTTCATCTTGAATATTCCTCCCTATCATTCAAATTCACAGCGTCATTATTTTACACCCTAGCGATGAATCGCGAAAGTTCAGTCCCATGATACCGAAAAAACTTTTTACAGCTTCGCCATGGTAAATTACGTTTTCGCTCTTCACAAATCGCCGTTTTTCTGCCATAATACTCCTTCAGAGTGGTAAAGCAATAAAAGGTCGGCCTTTTCCCGCCGGGCTTTTTTCTTGCGCAGCCACGTTTCCAATTTATTCAGGAGGCTTTTTTGATGAAAAAGATTCTTACCGCGGCGTTATTGACAGTTTTCTGTGCGGCGGCGGCCCTCGCGGCTCCGGAGTACACGATCAAAGTGGGGTACATCAGTTCCGACGCGCATCCCACCATGGTTTCCATGAGAGAATATTTTGCGGCTCCCGTCGAAAAGCTGTCCGGCGGCCGGATCAAAGTAGAGCTCTATCCCAACGCCCAGCTCGGCGGCGACCGCGAGCTCTGCGAGGCCGTGCAGATGGGCACAATCCAGCTGGCGATCCCCAGTACGTCGGTCCTGGCGGGTTTTGAAAAGAGGATTCAGGTGCTGGACCTCCCCTACCTTTTCACGACCCGTGAAGCGGCCTTCGCGGCCGTGGACGGCGAGCTTGGCGTGAAGCTGAACGAGTATCTGATGAAAAAGGGCTTCTGGGTGCTGGGCTATCAGGAGAACGGGTTCCGCCACGTCACCAACAGCCGCCAGCCCGTCAGGACGCCCGCGGACCTGAAGGGCCTGAAGATCCGCACCATGGAGAACCCCATGCACCTGGCCTACTTCAAAGCGCTGGGAGCCAACCCCACGCCCATGAGCTGGGGCGAGCTTTACACGGCGCTTCAGCAGGGCACCGTGGACGCCCAGGAAAATCCTTACGCCATGATCGTGGACGGCAAATTCTATGAAGTACAGAAGTACGTTTCGGAGACGGGGCACGTGTTCTCCTACGAGATCCTGATCGCCAACAAAAAGTTCATGGAAAAACTGCCCCAGGACCTCCGTGCCCTGGTCGCCGATTCCGCCCGCGCCGCGATCCTGAAACAGCGCGAGATGATGATCAAGATGGAAGGCGACTTCAAAGCCGACGTCGTCAAAGCCGGGATGCAGGCCAACGAGCTGACGCCCGAGGAAAAAAAGCCCTTCGTCGACGCGGCTTCTTCGGTCTACGCGCAGTTCGAGAAACAGCTCGGCGCGGAAATCATGGGCATCGCCCGTAAGGTTCAAAGGTAGTTTCACGCAGGGCCGCGCTCCCGCAGGACATGCGGGAGCGCCTTTTTTGCGAGGAGGTTTGTACGGCGATGACCGTGAAAAAATTTCTGGATAATTTTGAAGAGTACTTTGTGGTCTGGACCATGGCTCTGATGACTCTCCTGGTCTTTTTGCAGGTGATCATGCGCTACGTCTTTTCGGCCTCGCTTTCCTGGAGCGAGGAGCTGGCGCGCTACGTCTTTCTCTGGCTCTCCTGGATCGGCGCCAGCTACGCCGTCAAAGAGCGCAGCCACTTCCGCGTGGAGATGTTCGCCGATATGATCAAGGGCGCAGCGCGAAAGCGTTTCGAGTATTTCATCCTGATCGTCTGGTTCCTTTTCAGTTTCGCGCTGGCCTGGCTCGGCACGGACCTGCTCATGTTCCTCTACGAGACGGAGCAGACCTCGGCCGCCCTGGAGATGCCCATGACCTGGCCCTACGCCTCGGTCCCCGTGGGATGCGCTCTGATGTGCGTCAGGCTGATCGTGGAAATCTGGAAGCTCAGCCGAGACGGAATGCCCGCCGACGCGCGGGAAAACAGGGGGTAAGCCGCCATGGAAGCTCTCCTCATCTTTTCGCTGCTGATCTTCATGATCATGCTGAGCATCCCCATCGGCATCACCCTGGGCCTGTCCACCGCCATCGCCATGTGGCTGACCTCCGACATTCCCATGGTCATGCTGGCCCAGAAGTCCGTCACCGGGCTGGATTCCTTCCCGCTTCTGGCCATTCCCTTCTTCATCCTGGCGGGCGCTCTAATGTGCAACGGCGGCATTTCCAGGCGCCTGGTCAACCTGGCCGACAGCCTGGTAGGCTATATCACCGGCGGCCTCGCGATGGTTACCGTGCTGGCCTGCATGTTCTTCGCCGCCATCTCCGGCTCAGGCCCCGCCACGGTGTCGGCCATCGGCTCCTTCATGGTCCCCTCCATGAAGGAACGCAAGTACGACGCGGGATTCGCCGCGGCCATCACGGCGGCGGCCGGCACTATCGGCGTCATCATCCCGCCCAGCATTCCCTTCGTGATCTACAGCGTGGTCGCTCAGTGCTCCATCGGCGACATGTTCATCGCGGGCATCATACCGGGCATCATCATCGGCCTCGCGCTGATGACCGTGTGCTATTTCACGGCCAAGAAGCGCCGCTATGTGAGCGTGACCGAACGCCCCAAGCTCTCCACGGTCTGGAAAGCCTTCAAAGAGGCCGTGTGGGCGCTCTTCGTGCCCGTCATCATCCTGGGCGGCATCTACGGCGGCGTCGTCACGCCCACCGAAGCGGCCGTCATCGCCGTGGTCTATTCCATTATTATCGGCAAGTTCGTCTATAAAGAGCTGACCATGAAGGCGCTTTACGAGTGCCTGCGCTCCGCGGGGCTCATCAACGGAGCCACAGAGTTCATGATCGGCCTCTCCATGGCTTTCGCCAGCTATCTCGCTATGGCCCAGATTCCTGCCCATATCGCCAGCTGGTTCAGTTCCATGACGGGAACGCCCATGCTGCTCCTGCTGGTCATCAACGTATTCCTGCTGATCATCGGCTGTTTCGTGGACAACATCGCCGCGGTCATCATCCTAACGCCCATCCTGCTGCCCGTCGTGAAAAGCATCGGCGTCAGCCCCATCCACTTCGGCCTGATCATCACCGTCAACCTGGCCTGCGGCTTCATCTCGCCCCCCTACGGCATCAATTTGTTCGTCGCCTCAGCCATCTCGGGCGAAAGCCTGGAAAACATCTCAAAGGAGATCCTCGCCCCCTTCATCGCCATGGTGATCTGCCTGATGCTCTTCACCTATTTCCCCATGCTCAGCACAGGGCTGCTGCCGACGCGGTAAACAGGAATGAAGCCACGCTCTTCTGCGAAGAGGCGAACGCTGTCGAGAGTTTGTGCAAGGGTCTTGCCGGCGCGGTAGGCCGGAATGACAATGGAACACAGGGGAACGCTCATTTTCCCGCCTCGCTTTCTGCCAGATAAACGGCGTCTCGCCTCCGTTGGTTCTTTTTTCGAGGTCGAAAAATTTTTTACACACCTTCCGCGGGACGCCGCAAACGCCCATAATCGCCGACAATAAGCGTCAAAATCGACAGTAATATTTTTTTGACGATATTATTCATCTTTGCAGGCATAATAGCACTTGATGCTGATTATTGTCAACACAACAATGCTTCCAAACTTCTTCTTGCCCTTTGTGGCTAAACCTCATCATAATTTTGTTGAGGTGAGTTATTATGAGTGTTTTCAGCGACAGACTTATTGAGTGCCGCAAAGCGCTCAAGATCAATCAGGAGAAATTAGGAGACGCTATCGGTGTCTCTCGTTACACTGTTTCTTTTTGGGAAAACGGCACGCGCGCGCCCAGTATCACGGAGCTCATTCAGATCTCGCGGCTGCTCGGCGTCTCCTGCGCCTATCTGCTCGGCGAGGCGGACAAGCCTGCGGCGTTTGAGCCCGAAAAAGCGCCTATCAAGGAGGACCGGCCTCAGACTGTCACGGGGCTGGCTCTGGACCGCCTGGCAAAGGATATCGGCGCGGTCGATCCCGATATCATTCCAGAACTGCTGAATCTTCGCCTGTCGCGAGGTGAGGCCGTCGTCCTGGCCGGGCTTCTGCGCAGCGCCATATTGGAACCTCGGAAGAAAAGGGCGGACGCAGAATAAAAAAGAACCGGCTGTTCTCTCGGAGACAGGCCAGTTCTCGTCTTTTTTGTGTGCTTGTTTTCTCTAAACAGGAACCGGTCCACTCCGACAATCCCACAACCTTTACGCCAAATGGCAATTCATTTTTTAGCGTTATATAGATTGAAATATATGTCAATTTAAGGTACACTAAGGACGCTGTGTAAGAATCTCAAAGGGAGGGATTGTCATGTTAAAAAGTTCGTTTATCGCATTATGCCTGGCGGCGTCGTTATTCTGCTCAGGCGCGGCAGCCGGCGCCTCAAGGAATCGCCAATGCTTCCTGCCGGAGTCGCTCATCGCGCTGGATAAACAGAACGTGGCCGGCGGCAAGGGCACGCTGCATGGGCTGTTCGCGTTTACCAGAGACAGGGCTGCCGACGACGAGGCTATCAAGGAAATCGGCTGGATGACTCTTGAGAAGGGATCTTCAATCGGGCTGCACGCCCATAAGGACAATGAAGACGCCTATCTGATCGTCGAAGGCGAGGGCGTCTTCACCGACGGAAGCGGCGCTCAGACCGCCGTCGGCCCCGGCGCTGTCACCATCGCCCGCCCCGGGCAGTCCCACGCTCTGGCAAATGAAAAGGACGCTCCCCTGCTCTTCCTCGACATCATCGCCAAGAACATGGCCGCCGACCTCAAAGTTGTCGCGGCCGACGCGAAAAATTGCCCTCAGTGCTTTGCGGCGGAAGATCTGATCGTTCTGGACAAGCAAAAAGTGGCCGGCGGCGTAGGGACGCTTTACGGCAAGTTTTCCTTCACCCGCGATCAGGCCACGAAGGAACAGGCCATCAAGGAAATCGGCTGGATGACGCTGAAAAAGGGCGATTCCATTGGCCTTCATAAGCATATCAACAACGAAGATACCTACATCATCATCTCCGGTGAGGGCGTCTTTACCGACGGCACGGGCAAGGAAACCATCGTGGGACCGCGCTCTGTCACGATTGCGCGCGCGGGCGACTCGCACGCTCTGCGCAACGAAAAGGACGAGCCGCTGGTCTTTCTCGACCTGATCGCCCAAAATCACGCTCTGAAAGTGGCTCCATAACTGTTGCCTGAAATTACGGCAGAAGGCGCATAATACTATTTTGCAATAAAAACGCAAAATGGGCACGGAGGGGACCCGAGGGGTATCCACCAAGCGAGTTACACAGGCCGAACAGCCCGAGATAGTCTTGAGCGACTGCATGGCCCCTCGGGCCGGCCCCGGACGTTAAGTTCAGCTGTTCTATTGATAATTAGCATAAAACAGAGCTTCCGAAAGGGAAAGTCCTTTCGGAAGCTCTGTTTGCGCACATTCCATTTTAGTCTTACTTCGCCAGCAGCGCCTTCACCCGCTCCACCGACGGGACGGAACCGGTCAGCACGACTTTTCCGTCGACGGCGATTCCCGGTAGGCCCATGACGCCCATCTTCATGATCTCCTTCATGTCGGTCACCTTTTCAACCAGCGCGTCGAGTCCCAGTTCGGCCACGGCGGCGTTCACATGGTCATAGGTTTCTTTGCAGCGGGAACAGCCCGTTCCCAAGACTTGTATTTTCACTATAAAGCCCTCCCAGTTCTGATTTCATTGTACCTTTGTTTCCCGGCCAAAGAGATTCCTCAGCGTCTCAAAGACGTTTTCATGTTTCACGGATTTCACGTCGAAGCTAAGCATTTTAAATGTAATCTGTATGATAAAGCCGATGCCGGCCACGGCGATCACCGTGCCAACGCCGACCTTGGCCCCCAGCGCCCAGCCGATGAGGAGCACCGCGCCTTCGATGCAGCCTCGGATCAGCCCCACGGGCCTATGGGGAAATTTTTTGCACAGCCCCACCATCAGGGAATCCCGCGGTCCCGATCCCATGGCTGAAGTGATGTAAAAATAGGTGGCGAAACTGACCACGAACTGCCCAAGCCAGAGCATCAGCACCCCCGACGGCAGGCTTTGCATGTAGGGGATCAGTCTCGTATTCCTGATTAAATCGGCCCAGAGCCCAATCAGCAGGCCGTTGAGGACGGTGCCCACGCCGATTTTTTCCTTGAGGTAGACTACCAGGAACAGTATGGCGATGCTCGACCAGATGCTCGCCATGCCGAAAGTGGTGTTCATCTGCTTCGCGATGCCCATGGCGAAGGCGTCCCAGGGGGCGAGGCCGATGTTGGCGTGGATGCAGAACACCAGGCCGAGGGCGTACAGGAGAAGCCCCACGTTCAGCCTAAAAAAACGCGCGGCGTACCCAGACCTCATCAGAGTTCCATCACAGTTCCGACGCCGGCCCAATCAGCTTCAGGACACAGCGCCGCGAGGCGCGCCGACGCCTGAAAGCCCGAACAGTGGTTCAGGCGCCAATGGGCTACCCGCCAGGTCTTCATGAGCTCCAGCCAGCGATCCAGGTCCTGGGGCGGCAATCCCTTCATGTGGGTGCCGCCGGCAATGGCGTAAAAGCTGTCGACGCCGAAGAGTTCTTTCACACGGTTGACGATGTTCGGCAGCGAGGCGTGGGCGCAGCCCAAGAGCAAGGACCAGCCTTTGTCGCCTTCCACAAGGAACGACAGGTCGTCGGCAAATGTATCGGATTGGATTTCGCCCTTCTCGTTCCTCTCGAAGAGGCCGGGGCCCATTTTATAACGGGGGTCGCGGCCTTCAAAGGGCACGTCGAAGGCATAAACGCGGGGCAGAATCTGCACTTTGCCCAACACGGGGGCGATTTTCAGTTCACGGATCTTCACTCCGCCGGCAACGGTGGCGGGCGTGAACTCCTTCACGCTGCCATAGCGCTCGCGGGTCGCGCAGGGGGAAGCCCAGATCTTCACCTGGGGCGCGGCCTCCAGGAAAAGCCTGACGCCGCCAATGTGGTCGTCGTGGCCGTGGCTCAGGGCCAGATTATCGACCTTGGCGGGAGCCTTGCCCAAAACCTTCATATTGTGAAGCAGCACCGTGCCCGTCGCTCCGGTATCGATCTGCATGGATCCGGCGTCGGTTTCGAGCAGGGCCGAGTAGCCCCATTCGCCCAGCAGCCCGAGCCGCGACGAGGTCACATAGTTGTCTACCAGAACCGTAAATTTCATTCTCATCTCCCCCAATCAGCATAGAAATTGAGTCGATTATACTCTATTCGCGTCAGTTTCAACAACTTTTTTCCACTCAAATCAAAAAGTTCTCAAATCAAAAAAGCCGCCCTTTCGGGCGGCTTGCAGAACCTTGTCCAGTTTTTCTAGATCTTGAGCTCGCCGCTGCGGCGCTTGTCGACAAAATCCTGAACCAGACGGCGTACTTCTTTGGTCATCAGAAGCAGACCGAGAAGGTTGGGGATCGCCATCAGGCCGTTCAGCGTGTCGGCCAGATCCCACAGAGAGTTAAGCCAGGCAGCTCCGCCGTAACCGCCGAGGAAGACGACGACAATCCACACGGTCTTGAAAACGGGAACGGTCTTGGCCGAGAACAGATAGGTCAGAGCGGTCTCGCCGTAGTAGTACCAGCCGAGGATCGTGGAGAAAGCGAACAGCGCGAGAGAGATGGAGAAGACCACGGTGCCGCCGGAACCCAGGATGCTCTGGAACGCCATCATGGAAAGCTGGGAGCCCGTAAGCTTGGAACCGACTTCGGAGGTCAGCATGCCTGTGGTGAGGATGGACAGAGCCGTAAGGGAGCAGATGACGATAGTGTCCATGAAGACTTCGAAGATGCCATAGAGTCCCTGACGGACGGGATGGTCAACCTGAGCCGCCGCGTGAACCATGGGAGCGGAGCCCAGACCGGCTTCGTTGGAGAACACGCCGCGGGCGATGCCGCGGGTGATGGCTTCTTTAACGCCCCAGCCGGCAAGCGCGCCGGGCAGAGCCATGGGATTGCCAAAGGCGCCTTCGACGGCGTTGGCAATGGCCGGCCAGATCTGAGAGGCGTTGTTGAACACCACGGTGCCCGCGCCGAGGATGTAAAGGATCGCCATGAAGGGAACCAGGTAGACGGTGATCGTGGCGATTCTGGTCAGGCCGCCCCAGATAACCAGGCCGGTCAGGACGGCGACGATGGCGGCGGTGTAAACGTGAGGCACGCCGAATCCCATGGAGATAGCTTCAGCGGTGGAGTTGGACTGCACCGCGTTGCCGATGCCGAAGGACGCAAGCAGAGCGAAAAGAGCGAAGATCACGGCGAGCCACTTCATGCCGCATCCGTGCTCAAGGACGTACATGGTGCCGCCGCGGAAGTTGCCGTCGGCGTCTTTTTCACGATAACGAACCGCCAGCATAACTTCGACGAACTTGGTGGTCATGCCGAAGAAGGCTGAGAAAAGCATCCAGAACAAAGCACCAGGTCCGCCCAGGTGAAGAGCCGTCGCCACGCCGGCGATGTTGCCTGTGCCGACGGTCGCCGCAAGTGCGGTCGCCATGGCCGCGAAGGAGGATACGGTTCCCTCGCCCTGCTTCTTAGCCGTGATCTTGCCAAGAACTTCTTTGAAGGTGATTCCGAAAAAGCGCAGCTGAGGGAAGCCGAGGATAAAGGTAAACCAAATACCCGTGCCGACGAGCAGCGTCAGCATCCAAGGGCCCCACACGATACCGTTGATAATGCCGTTCCATTTCATGATCGCTTCCATAAAAAACCATCTCCTTCTTCATATTCTGTCTGTTCTGTCCGTTCCTTGCTCCATAGCGGCGGTAAAAGGTTCCACCCCGTGCCGCCCCTTCTGCTATGATGTGTCTGATTATGCGCATTTATCACTAAAAAAACATCGGCAAATTACGTCAGAGGCCGCTCAGTAAAACTACTGAGATTGTTATGTCACCGTGATAATAATGTATAATATGTATAAACTGGAACGAAAAGCTCTGGCTTTTCCATAGGAGGCGAAAGACAAAGATGAAAGCAATATTTCCGCGGCTGCGCAATTTTGCGGTCTCTCTTATCCTGAGTCTTCTGTACAGCTGGAAATGGGGAGCGGGGGCCCTGTCCCTCTACGCCCTGCACCGCACCTTTCCCGGGACAGTCTCGCCCGCGCCGGCGCTGTGTCTTTTGATGGTCTGGGTCGCCTGGCGCGCTGCGCGAACTCTCTTTTTCTTTTGGGCAGCTTCCGCACCCGAAGTCCCGCAGAAAAACGTCAATCCCTACTCGCCGCGAAAACGCCTCTTTTAGCCCCTTGGCACGTTCCCCGCGGAGTGCTAGAATAAGACGTCATAAAATTGAATAAAGGACAGGGGAGCTTGCGGGCGCAGGCTGAGAGGAAGCGATGAGCTTCGACCCTACAACCTGATTTGGATAATGCCAACGGAGGGAGCCTCAGTCACGCTTTTACCGAGGGAGACGCCGGATCCGGCGCCTCCCTCTTTTGTTCTTCTGTCCTGAACCTTCGCGAGGAGATGCGATCATGGATAACGGGAAAACGTCAGTTTTTGCAAATGGGCTTATCTGGTTCGGCGCGGCGGTGTCCATCGCCGAAATACTTACGGGGACGCTTCTGGCGCCTCTGGGTTTTGAAAAGGGTTTGGCGGCCGTTCTGCTGGGGCACCTGATCGGCTGCGCCCTGCTCTACGGCGCGGGGCTGATCGGAGCGCGCAGGGAGCTGAGCGCCATGGAGACGGTCAAGCTGTCCTTTGGGCAGCAGGGATCGCTGCTCTTCTCGGCCTTAAACGTGCTCCAGCTCGTGGGCTGGACCGCCGTGATGATCGCCAGCGGCGCCGAGGCGGCGCAGTCGGTGATCGCCCTGCAGGGCGGCTGGGCCTGGTGCCTGATCATCGGCGCGCTGATCGCCCTCTGGGTGCTGGTGGGCATCAAAAACCTGGGCGTGATCAACCTGGCGGCCATGAGCGCCCTGTTCGTGCTGACACTAATTTTAAGCGCCGTGATCTTTAAAGGCGTTCCCCATGCCGTGGCCGGCGAGGGGATCAGCTTCGGTTCCGCCGTGGAGCTCTCCGCGGCCATGCCCCTTTCCTGGCTGCCTCTGATCTCGGATTACACGCGCACCGCCCGGAAGCCGCGCGCCGCCACTTTCGCCAGCGCCGCCGTCTATTTCCTCGTAAGCTGCTGGA
Organism: Pyramidobacter piscolens; assembly: GCA_004558205.1. GTDB lineage: Bacteria > Synergistota > Synergistia > Synergistales > Dethiosulfovibrionaceae > Pyramidobacter > Pyramidobacter piscolens_A. The sequence continues at coordinate 2,568 of SFDM01000012.1, read as the reverse complement.
TGTACGTCATCGGCATGGGGGCGGCCATCTACACGGGCGAATCGGACGTGGCGAAGATCATGGTTTCGGCGGGGCTGGGCGTTTCGGCGCTGATTATCGTGATCTTCTCCACCGTCACCACCACTTTCCTGGACGTCTACTCAGCCGGGGTCAGCTCGGAAAGCATCTCCAGGTCCTTCCGCGAAAAACCGGCGGCGCTATTGGTCTGCGCCGTGGGGACAGGCCTGGCCATCTTCGCGCCGGTGTCGCAGTTTGAGGAATTCCTCTACCTAATCGGTTCGGTCTTCGCGCCCATGATCGCCGTACAGCTGGCCGACGCTTTCGTACTCTCCGCCGACCACTCGGGCGAGCGCGCCAGCGTCCGGAACCTGGTCATCTGGGCCGCGGGATTCGCACTTTACCGCTGGTTCATGCAAGTCGACACGCCTCTGGGCAACACGCTGCCGGTCATGCTGATCACCGCCGCGGCCAGCGTGGTCTGGGGAAAGCTTTTCGCCGGCAGAAGGGCGCTGAATCAATAAAAAACAAGCAGGAAGGGGAAGTGCGGCGGCAAAGCCGCCAGGATGCTTCTCCTTCCTGTTTGTTTTATCAAGCCCCGCAGCGTTTTTCCTTTTTTAGAAAAAAATCGCTTGACTTAGAGTCAAGTCCAAGTATTACCATTACGTATACAGAAGCGCACAGCGCCGTTTTCTCTGCGCCTCTTAACGGTAAAAAACAAAAGGAGGAATTACGCGATGAAATGGATCATCCCTGCCGCCATCATGTTTTTATTAACCCTGACGCCACACGCCGGCTTCGCCGCGCCGACAAACCAGGACATGGTCCTGATTCAGGGAGGGACCTTCACCATGGGCAGCCCCGAGTCGGAAAGCTGGAGATCGAAGGATGAAGTGCAGCATCGGGTGACGCTGCACAGCTTCTACATGGGCAAATACGAGATCACCCAAAGGGAGTATCAGTTGGTCATGAAGGCAAACCCCAGCGCCTTCAAGGGGGACCGGCTCCCCGTGGATAACGTTTCCTGGTTCGACGCCCTGGCCTACTGCAACGCCCGCAGCCGGCAGGAGGGGCTGACGCCAGTTTACGTCATCGACGGCGCAAAGGTCACGTGGAACAGGAGCGCCGACGGATACCGCCTTCCCACGGAAGCGGAATGGGAATACGCCTGCCGCGCAGGAACCGCGACGCCCTTCAGCACTCAGACGTCCATCAGCGCGGAGGAAGCCAACTACTACGGCCACTACCCCTACGAGATCGAAGGCAACTACTTCTCTCAGGACGCGCTGGAGACCAAGCCCGGGATTTACCGCGAGACTACCGTTCCCGTGGGGAGCTTCGCTCCCAATAAATGGGGCCTTTACGACATGCACGGCAACGTGTGGGAATGGTGCTGGGACTTTTACGGCGCTTACGGTGCGGCGGATCAGGACAATCCCACGGGGCCTGAATCGGGAGCGCAGCGGGTCAGCCGCGGCGGCGGCTGGAACGACTTCGCCAAGAACCTGAGAAGCGCCTACCGCAGCTCCACTCCGCCGGAGCATAACAGCTACAACTCGGGTTTCAGGGTGGCGAGGAACGCCGCCGCCGCGGAAGGGCTGGTGGTTACCGCCGAAGATCGGGAGGCAGTGCGCCCCGGCGCGTCAAAGGCGCTGATCGCCTATTTCTCCTGGGGAGGCACCACGCGCGGCATCGCCGAACAGATCCAGAGGATCAGCGGCGCCGACATCTTCGAGATCCGCTGCGCCGCGCCTTACGCCTCGGATTATCACAGGGTCCTGAGGGAGGCACAGCGCGACCAGAGGGCTCAGGCGCGGCCTAAACTGGCGGGCAGCGTGAGGAACATGGGGCAGTATGACGTGATCATCCTGGGCTATCCTAACTGGTGGGCGTCCATCCCCATGCCCATCGCCACGTTCCTCGAGTCATACGACTTCGCGGGAAAGACCATCCTCCCCTTCTGCAGCCACGGCGGCGGCCGCTTCGGCCAGAGCCTGACGGCCATCGCCAAGCTCGCGCCGAAAGCCGCGCTCGCCCGGGGGCTCTCAGTACATTATTCGGGCGGCAGAAGCCTGCCCGCGGAAATCAGAGATTGGCTGACCCAAAACGGGATCGGCGCAAAATAGGCCTGTCCTGACGCACAGGGAGCGGCGCGGAGTCTCCACTCTCCGCGCCGCTCCCTGTTGTTCTATGCTGAGTAACCGTTGAAATAGTGATACGAATTTGCGTTTAATACTACTTTGCGATAAAAACGCAAAATGGCCCCGGTCTCCAATTAATATTAACTCGCATTCAACGTGCTTAATATAGAACCGAAGATCAAAGTCAAAGGATTTCAACGCAAAGGCTGAACAGAAAGGACGCAAAGGACGCAAAGGAAAAACAAGACCTAAGTCATTAACAAAAAAAACGAATTAGAGTGATAGGAATTCATATATTTTGATTAATTTTCGGTTTTAAAAGTCTTTCAAATTTTTCCTTTGCGAACCTTTGCGCCCTCATATATTAGGAGATAAAGGAATGCTCTCAAAGTTCCTCAAGAAAAGCCTGACATTATTCCCTACATTGAAT